>NZ_JBFAHS010000002.1:0-663599 GCF_040654315.1 Nocardia sp. NPDC050713
GCCAGTGTCTCCGACATTCGTCGGTCCTTCCTGCCGAACCATCAGGTTCGGCCGATCGGACCGAGATCAAGATCCGCCGTTGTTCCGACAGTCCCCAATCGGACAGCCTGTCTGGCACTCGAAATGCCTCCTGGGCGCTGACTGAATCGGCCGACCCGGTTGGTGGTGGAACTGAGAGAGGAATTCTGAGCTGTTGTTCGCGCTGCTCAGGCGACATGGAGTATGTAGTGCGCACACCTGGCCGGGGTCAGCGTGGACTATTACAGCCGCCTCGAGCGAGGACACAATATCAACGTCTCCGACGAGGTCCTCGACGCCGTGGCCCGCGCCCTGCGCCTGGATGAGGTCGAGCGCTCCTATCTGTTCCAGATCGCCCGGGCGAATCCGCGGCGCGCCCGGCGCCGGACTCCAACGCGAGTGCAGCGGGTCCGTCCCGGGATCCGCCGCATCCTCGAGACGCTCGACGACGTGATGCCTGCCTTCGTCTTCGGCCGCCGCATGGACATCCTTGCCGCAAACCGTCTCGCCCGGGCGCTGATCACCGACTTCGAGGCGCTCCCGCCTCGGGACCGAAACCTGCTGCGCTACACCTTCCTCGACGAGTCCGACCGCGCTGCACCTCGATTGGGAAGAGGTCGCTGGGGACAACGTCTCGGTCCTGCGCTTGGACGCCGGCCGCCACCCGGACGACCCGCTGCTGGCCGAACTCGTCGGCGAACTGGGTCAAGAACCCGCAATTCCGGCGCTGGTGGGCCGACCACAACGTCCGCGAACGACTCGCGGGTGTGGGTGTTTCAGGCCGCGAGCGCGGGCTAATTACTTGCCTCGAACTCGATCGGGGTCGATTGGCCGAGTCGGCGTTGCCATCGGGTGCGGTGCGGCTGACTGGGCCCGATTGTGGGTCCGCCGGCTACGAAACCGCCGCTCGCCAGATAGGTCGATGATTCACTGCAACCGATCGGCGAGGGTTTGTTCGAGCCAGTTCGATCGTGCCTGTGTGCTATCCCAGGTCCTGGCGCTGCGGAGGTTCTTGCGCGAGGCCAGGGTGTTGCGGTCGTCATCGAGAGATGCCGATACGTCGGCCATCACCCGGTGAGCAGCGCAACGGAGCGAGAGGGTAGGTACCCAGTATCTCTGCGATGATCAAGATATTGCCGGAATCGGGCCGTGTCATCCACCTACCGCTTCGTCGGCGGATGATGGGCCAACCGAGTTCGTCAACAGGTCCGCGATGGTGACCGCGTCGGGCAGGGTCCAAGTCGCCGCTTCGTCAGCAAGGAGCTGTTGCCACGATGGTGCTCCGGCTTCTGCACGGGCCGCGGCATCGGAGCGGACTTTCAGCGCGAGCATGCCGATCCGCATGAGAACAGGAATGTTGAGATGTCGAGCAGCGACTGCGGTTTCACCAGCAATTGCCGCGGCGGCGGTCTTCGACAAGCTGATCGCGCCGGCTGCGGCGTGCGCGGCGAGCAGCATCTCTGTGTGTTTGGCCGCTGTCGAGGTCGCCAGGCTTGAAGTGCCCGTGGAACGGTAGGCCCCGAGGTAGGTGTGGGTTCGGATGACGACTTCGGTCGCGAGCATTCCTAGACCAGGTGTCAGCATTCCGGAGCGGAGATTCAGCCCGTCGCCGGAGTTCGCGCCGGCGTAAGCGTCATTGGCGAATTTCCGCAGGACGGGGTTCGGCATCTCGCAGAGAAGTGTCCATCCCGGCAGTGGAAGGTTCATCGGGGTGACGAAGTCGGCGGCCCAGTGCTTCAACAGAAGCGCGACTGCGAGATGCCGCTCGGGCGCTTGCGCGAAGGGCAGACCGGAGCGAGTTGTTGCAACTTGTTCGACCATCCGCTGTCCGTCGTCCCACCATGTGCCTTCGAAGGTTCCGGTACGGATCTGATTGAGGGCGGCGAAGAACCGGCCGATGTCGTGGCCGGCGGACCGGACGCGATGTGCCGGGCCGCCGAATTTCGGGCCGGTGTAATCGATGGGGAGTCGGGCGGTTTGTCTCTCCCACCGGCGCAGTAGATCGGTCTTCTTCAACAAGGACAGGCCACTGAGCACTGCAGCGTCGACGTGGTCGTCGTACAGGTTTCCGAGTGCGCCGATGAGCCCAGAGAGGCCGACGACCACCAGGTCGCTACATTCCCAGGGAAGCCGTTGGGCTGCCCGCCATCCATCGAGCTGCTCGAGCGCGATCGGGTCGAGGATATCGGCTATTTCGGGCTCGCCCCATCCCTCGACTTCCCGACGCTCCTGATGATGGGCTGTGAGTACGGAATAGGTGAGGTCTGTCGGAGTGCTCGCGATGCGCTTGGTCACCGCACGGTCGATCGGCTTATCCGAAAGCGCTGATGCGGCGATCATTTCGATGTCGTCGAGGTCGCGTGCGAGTGCGTCCAAGTTGCCAACGTAGTCGTCATCGATCGGCGAGATCCAGTCGCTGGAGTTGCCCCCGGCGGTGCTCACGCTGCGTCCTCGAGGTCGTCTGCGAGGACGGAGACCCCCTGGGCAAGGGTCTCGACGGTCTTCTTCTCGCCCTCGAGTACCTCGAGTTCAGTAAGCAAGGCTTGAAGTTCGTCATTCTCGGGTCCCGTGACACGCTCCTTGAGCCGGTCGGCCACGACCCGGAAGCGTGCGACGCGATCTTCGGCCGCCAGGCGTTGATCCCGCTCCGCGTTCAGCTCTGCCTGCTTGGTCTCGAGCTGCGCACGAAGGTTTTCGATTCGCTCGGCGAGAGTCGCGACGGTCTTGCCAAGGTTGGTGACACGCTCGCGGAGGCTCACAATGACGGCCTTTGCTGCCTCTTCGTTGCCGTCGACATCGCGGAGCACAAGCTGAGTCACGACGTGGAGTCGGATGGCGTCGGCTGCGATGCGAGCTGCCGTGAGCCCGGCAGCCTTGCCCGCAAGCGTGGCCGCCCCGGCTCCTACTGCGCCGCTGAAGCCGGTGATGAGGGCAGCACCACCGGCCATGCCGAGTCCACCGGCAGCGATGGAACCGCCGCCGATCGCGGCCAGGCCTGCAGAAGTAGCAACCGCGCCCGAATAACCGAGAACAAGCGCTCCGTACGCTCCGGCAATTGCTGGTGCGGCAAGGCCGCCGGTCAGGACGCCGAGTCCGAGGCCAGCCCCGGCGAGGAGCGCGTACTTGCTCCAGTTGCTCGCCTTCGACAGCTTCTTGATCGCGTCCTTGTATGCGGTTTCCACAGCATGGAGGTCTTCGGGATGTAGTTGATCCATCGACCCATGAACGGCGGTGAGAACCTCGGCGCGGACGGCCTTCTCCCACTTGCCCTCTACCCACGGCTCGAAGCCGTAGAGGTCGATGAGCAGAAGCAGAGCTCGTGACCTTCTCGCCACGACCGAGGAGATCTCTGGCCCAGCGGATTCGAGTGCCTCGAGATTCGGAGACTCGCCATCCGCAGCGATCTGGTGAACAGCCCCAGCAATAGCGGGGGACCAGTCGTCCAGGTTGCGCTGCACGATAGCCGCAACCGCGTTGTCGCGAAAGGAGTTGCGGATTTCGCGCTTGGAGGCAAGGTGCTTGCCCTTCGATGCGGCGATGTCGCGCTGCATCATTCGGTACTGCCATGCCGTGAGGATGAAATCCTCATCGGGTGAGAGCTCGAGCTTCTTCTGCACCTGCACCGCGTCCATGCGCATGACACTAGCGACAATCCCCGACAGGAAATGGCGGTTCCGAGCGAACACATCAGGTCGGCCTGAATGGTGTTGCGACCCACCTCGAGTGCACCACCGGGCGGGTACCACGGTCGAGGATCTGACGGCTGCAAAGGAGCCTGCGGCGTTTGGCTGAGACGTCGAACAGCGGTCGCGACGACCCGAACTCGCGACGGTCGTCGCTCGCAGTATCGCCACTACCCGCTGTTCGTCTTGTTATCCCGCCGCGGGGCCTTCGCATACGAAAGCCTCAGCGGTGCGATGATCGCCGCGCCCGACGAGGCCGCCGTGACCCGTCTGCCATCGGAGCCCAGGCGGTGGCCATCGTGCTCTCCGCATTCGGTCGAAATCCGTTCCTGGCACCCTCCGCGCGAAGGACGCAGCGCCCCTACCGGGTGCGCACCGGCCAAGCGGGGGCTCCGGCTCCGAATTGCGGTGCGGGCCAGGCGTAGTCGGGGTACTCCGCCAGGGCGGGAGCGGCCGTTACGAGACCGCCGTGGCGCACGGTCAGGTCGGGGTTGGGGGCCGTGGCCGGGCCGTGCTGGAGGGTGCGGGCCGGGTGGGTGAGCAACCAAGAGGCCGTGCGCGCCAAAGAGACACGCACGTCGCGGCCGATGCCGTCGTAGGTGCGGGCGGCCAGCGCGTCGATCACGCCCGCGGCGAGCAGGTAGCCGGAGGCGTGGTCGAGGGCCTGCGCGGGTAGAGCGCCCGGCACCGAGGGCGCGCCCTCCAGGATGGAGATGCCGGTGGCGGCTTGCACGATGCTGTCGAAGCCGCGGCGCGCGCCCCAGGGACCGGACTCGCCCCACGCGCTGACCCGGCCGTGCACCAGGCCGGGGCGCACGGCGGTGGTGAGTCCCGCGTAGTCGAGCGCGCCCGGACGATACCCGCTGACGAGCACGTCAGCCGAGGCGAGCAGATCGTGGAACACCGCCGACTGGGCGCGCAGGTCGACGAGCGCGGAGTGCTTGCCCTGGCAGGTGTCGGCGTACTGCCACGGGATCTCGGGCAGCCACGGCGGATCCACCCGCAGCACCTCCGCCCCGAGCAGCGCCAGCGTCCTGGTGGCGACCGGCCCCGCGATCACCCGGGTCATGTCGAGCACGCGCACGCCGCGCAAGGGCTGGAACGGCGTGGCGTCGGAACGGAATTGCGCGCCCGCGCGGTCCTGCCGCGGTTCCACGGCGACCACCGGGCCGGACGCGGCGGCGTGCGCCTGCGGACTCGCGGCCCACTCGTCCTCGGTGCGCACCTGAACCGCGATCGCGCCCGCCGCCGCGGCGTTGTCCTCGATGTCGGAGGCGCGGCTCATGGCGATGTGGGCGACCGCGAGATCGAGGGGCGCGTCCTCCGGTAGGCCGAGGGCGGCGAGCAGGCGGGTTCGGTGGTGCGGGTAGTTGGCGTGGGTGCGCACCCATCCGTCGAAGGTGGGGAAGAATCCGGACAGATCGGCGAACATCGATACCTGGCGGCCGTTCGCGCGCAGCAGGCTGTCGCTGGAGAACGCCGCGGTGATCCGTTCCGGATCGATCCGGTGCGGCATCGGAGCCAGCCCGTGCGCGTCGCGCAACCGGTTGGCCGCGGCAGCCACGGCGGCCACCGATCCCGCGGCCAGTGACCATACCGGCAGTGTCGCAGCAAGATTGCTGCCAGGATCGGGGGAGTGCGTAATCTCGGAAGCGGGGACTCCGATTCCGGCTTCGTAGTCGTGGACCAGCCGTGCGTGCGCGTTCACCAGATCGAGACTAGCCGTACCGGAGGAGAAGGAGACCGACGTGGACGAGACGATCACCGCCACCGACTGGCTGCGCGTCCTGCGCACCGACCCGGCGCCGCGCCATTACCTGGTGTGTTTCCCGCCGGGCGGCGGTTCGGCGACCGCCTACCGTGACCTGGCCCGCGAACTCGGTTCCGGCGTGGCGGTACTGGCCGTGCAATATCCGGGTCGGCAAGATCGGATCGCCGAGCCGGCGGTCCCGGATCTGCACGCGCTCGCCGATCTGATCGCCGGAGAGTTGCTGGCGCACGGTCCGCGGTCCGGACTCGCGCTGTTCGGGCACAGTATGGGCGCCACCCTCGCCTACGAGACGGCCCGCAGGCTCGAGGACGGCGGGCAGGAACTCACCGCGCTGTTCGTCTCGGGCCGCCCCGCACCGTCTTTCGCCGAATCCGGCCGCCTGCACCTGGAATCCGACGAGGCGCTCATCGCGGAATTGGAGCGTCTCGCGGCCGATCCCGCGCCGATCGCGCTGCTGCGCACCGAACGCGGCCTCGCCGACCTGGTGCTGCCCGCGATGCGCAGCGACTACCAAGCCGTGGAGACCTACGCGCACCGGCAGAGCTCGCCGCTGGCCTGCGATCTCGCCGCACTGGTCAGCACCGAGGACCCGACCACCACACCGGACCAAGTCGACGAGTGGCGAGCCTTCACCTCGGGCGGGTTCGAGCGCGCGAACTTCCCCGGCGGCCACTTCTACTTCGACCAACATGTCGGCGCGCTGGCGGAATTCGTCACTCGGCACCTGCACGATCCCGCACGCCGTCGCTGAACCGTCTGTCCTGAAACGCATTACGCGAACGAAAGAACCTCGGCTTTCGCCACGGATATCCAGCGTGGGCCGAGCGGAAACCGATCAGCCGAGGTATTCCGACTCGAGGACGAGATCGTGCAGCAGCGACTGGTATTCGACGTGCGTGCGATGCTCCACGGTGCGCCAGGAAAGCCCCTCGTGCTCGCGCATGTAGCGCAGATAGTCCGGCGCGCCGGGGATCTTCACATTGTCGGCGACGACGAGGCTGCCCGGATGCAACCAGTGCACCTCGAGCAGCGCGAGCAGGTCGGGCAGGTACGCGGTCTTCAGGTGGTCGAGGAAGACGAAATCGAGCGCCCCCGAAGCGAATCCGTGATCGACGGCGAGTCTGCGCAGGGTCGTGCCGCCGTCGGCGATCTTGCCGACCACGACCTCGACTCGATCGTCGAGTCCGGCGTGCGCGATCACCTCGGTCGCGATCGTCGCGTTGGCGGCACTGGCCTCCACCGAGACCAGCCGCCCTTTCCGTGGCAGCAGTCGTCCCGTCCGCACCGCGCTGTATCCGCAGTAGGCGCCGAGCTCGAGCGCGAGCAGCGGCTTCGCCCGCCGGACCGCGGCGTCCAGCAGCAGGCCCTTCTCGTCGCCGACGTTCATCAGGATGCTGCGGTTGCGCGCGAAGTCGTCGAAAGCGGCGAGCACGCTGTCCGGGTCGCCCGCCGTCGCGGTGTGCAGCACATGCTGCCGAACGGCCTCCTCGCGGCCGTCGCCGACCTGCCCGGTGCGCAGGACGGATCGTCCGCCGAGCGCGAAACGGATCGTCGACCAGCGTAGGAACGGCGCCTTGTCGCGCAGCAGCGCGCCGAGTCCGGCTCGCCGCGACCCACCGTGATCCGCCATGCGCGCCCTCCGATCGTGGTAGCCGGTGTCACCCGCGATTCTGCGCGCCCGACCCGGCCCGGCGGTGGAGGCTCACCACGGTGAGGGCTGATAGTCCTTGAGGAAGCAGCCGTAGAGGTCGTCGCCGTCCTCGCCCCGCACGATCGGATCGTAGACGCGGGCGGCGCCGTCGACCAGGTCGAGCGGGGCGTGGAAGCCCTCCTCGGCCAGGCGGATCTTGGTGTAGTGCGGGCGCTCGTCGGTGATCCAGCCGGTGTCCACGGCGGTCATCAGGATCGAGTCCGATTCGAACATCTCCTTGGCGCTGGTGCGGGTCAGCATGTTCAGCGCCGCCTTGGCCATGTTGGTGTGCGGATGTCCCGGGCCCTTGTACCCGCGGCTGAACTGACCCTCCATGGCGGAGACGTTCACGATGTACTTGCGGCGCGCCGGCGCGGCCGCCATGGCCGGGCGCAGGCGCGACACCAGGATGAACGGCGCCACCGAATTGCACAGCTGCACTTCGAGCAGCTCGGTGGGATCGACCTCGCCGACGGTCTGCACCCAGCTGTTGGTGTGCGCCAGATCGGGCACCAGCCCGCCGGCGTCGATCGCCACGCCGCGCGAAATCCGTTCCGGGGTGGCGGATCCCGCGACCAAGGCGAGTTCGGCGACGTCCGCGGCGGTGAGCGTGGGCGCCAGCGAGGCGGTGAGCGCGGTCGGGTGCGCCTGCATGGTCTTGCCGAAGCTCACCACGTCGGGCAGCGCGCCAGCGGGCAGCGGACCGGACTCGGCCTCCACCAGCGCGCTGTAGGCGCCGGGGGAGCGGCGCACGGTCTGTGCCGCGTTGTTGATCAGGATGTCGAGCGGGCCCTGCGCGGCGACGTCGTCGGCGAGTGCCACCACCTGCGCCGGATCGCGCAGGTCGATGCCGACGATGCGCAGCCGGTGCAGCCAGTCGGCGCTGTCGTCCATCGCGGCGAAGCGGCGGATGGCGTCGTTGGGGAAACGGGTGGTGATGGTGGTGTGCGCGCCGTCGCGCAGCAGCCGCAGCGCGATGTACATGCCGATCTTGGCGCGGCCGCCGGTGAGCAGCGCGCGCCGGCCGGACAGATCGGTGCGCGCGTCGCGCTTGGCGTGACTGCTCTCGGCGCACTCCGGGCACAGCTGGTGGTAGAAGGCGTCGACGCGGGTGTAGCGCTGCTTGCAGATGTAGCAGGGTCGCGCGCGCATCAAGGTGCCCGCACTCGCGCCCTTGGCCGTGGAGGTCAGCGGGATGCCCGCGGTCTCGTCATCGATGCGATTCGGCGAGCCGGTGGCGGTGGCGGCGACCACCGCGCGATCCGCGGTCGCGACCTTGTCGCGCGCCTCGACGCGGCGGCGCTGCTTGAGCTTCTTGAACATGTGCCCGACCGCACGCTGCACCGCGATCGAGTCGGGGTGTTCCTTGTCCAGCTGTCCGGCCTGGTCGAGTACCCGAAGACAGGTGGCGAGCTCGTCGGGATCGATACTGCTGTCGGCCATCGGGTCTGCGGAGGTCCTTCGTGAGCTGGGCAATCGAAGTCACCATTGTCGCAAACCCCGATGTCGGGTCGCGGTCCGGCCGTGCGGAGCGCGCACGTCTCTCCTGGCAGAGCGGGATTCCGACGCGCGACCGGCCGCTGTTTGTGCAGGAAGGGAGCGGGTAGTTGCCGCTGTGTAACTGATGATCATGCAGGTCCGCGGTGTCCTGCTAATCGCTCGCTCGGCTGGTCGCCGCGATCGTCCGGAGGAAAGATCGAGGAGGAGACCATGAGTCATTTGCTGGATTCAGTACTCGGCAGCACCGTCTACGACCGTGACGGCGACAAGGTCGGCAGGGTCAAGAAAATCTACGTCGACAACGCGAGCGGCTTCCCGACCTGGATCGCCGTCTCCACGGGCTTGTTCGGCCACGACTCGCTCGTGCCGCTGGCGGGCGCCGAACACCGGCGCGACCGCTCGGCGCTGCAGGTGCGGGTCGGCAAGGACGAGGTCAAGTCCGCGCCGTACCTGGACGAGGACGGCAACATCAGCCAGCGCAGCGAGCGAGAACTGTTCGACCACTACCACCTCGACCCGGCTCTCTCGGCGTGGAAGACCTACGGCAGGCCCTACGGCGAGAACCAGATGGGCAACCAGCCCACCGCCGCGGACCGGGCGATCGACGGCGACGGGCGCACCGGCATGGAGCGGACCGACGGCGAGCTGATCCGTTCCGAGGAGCGGCTGGACATCGGCACCGAGCGCGAGGCAGCGGGCACCGCGCGCGTGCGCAAGTACGTGGTCGAAGACGAGCAGACCGTAGCTGTGCCCACCAAGCACGACGAAGCGCGTCTGGTGCGCGAGCCCATCGCCGACCCGTCCTCGGCGCGCGGCGAGATCGGCGACGACGAGCGCGAGATGACCCTGTTCGGCGACGAGGTCACCGTGCGCAGGGACTCGGTACCAGTGGAACGGGTGCGGCACGAGGTCGACGACGAACGGACCGTGTCCGACACGGTGCGCAGGGAACGCATCCAGACCGAAGGCATCGACGAGCCGCGCGATACCGATAGGTGGTGACCGGCCGCGCTACGGTGTCGTCGAGGACCGGAGCACATCCCTCGGCGGCGCCGGCGGCCGATTCGTGATCGAAGGAGAGGTCAGCTGTGCCGAACGACTCGGAGGTTCGCGACGCTTTCGACGCGGTACTCGCCGCGGCGGACTATCCGATCTGGGTGGTCACCACGGTCGCGTGCGGAACCCGCGCGGGATGTCTGGTCGGCTTCGGCACGCAGCTGAGCATCGACCCGCCGCGATTCGTGGTCGGGCTGTCCGAGAACAACCACACCTTCCGTGTCGCCGCGGACGCCGAACACCTCGCGGTGCACCTGCTGACCGAGCAGGACCGGGAGCTCGCGCGGTTGTTCGGCGCCGAAACAGGAGACAGCACGGACAAATTCGCGCGCTGCGCGTGGACCGAGGGTCCGCACGGGCTGCCGATCCTGAGCGCGGCGACGCACTGGTTCACGGGCCGGATCGTGGCGAGGTACGACTTCGGCGATCACGTCGGCGTCGTCCTGGAACCGACCGCGGGACACGCCGCCGATTCGGCACGTCCCGCGCTGCGCCTCGCCGCCGTCCTCGATCTCTCCCCGGGACACGAGGCCTGAGCCGAGCTCAGCCGCGGGGCAGGCTCGTGTCCGCGGCGGTCAGGTCTTCGACGAAATTGCCGAGCGCCTCGGCGACCAGCAGCGGTTCGGTGGTCGGTAGCCAGTGGTCGGCGGGGATCGAGCAGCGCCACAGTCGGTCCACCCAGCGGGCGCTGCCGTAGTAGAGGAACGGCGGCACCAGCACGTCGGTGGTGTCGACCACCAGTTGCACGGGCACCGGGGTCGGCCGGGGACGCGGCCGCAGCAGGCGGGGCGCCAGGTTGGCGTGCACGATGCGCGCGCCCGCGACCAGATCCGCCCGCCACGTCGGCGCGATCGGCGCGTACGCGGCGGGAATGCCGCCGAGCAGCTCGATCAACCAGGTGCGCATCCGTGGCGGATAGGTGACGCGGACGGCCGCGGTGCGCGCCGAGCCCGCGCCGTGCCGCCAGAATTTGCGGTCGGCCAGCAGTCGCTGGATCCGGTGCGGCCGGAGAGCCAGCTCGCGCAACTGGACGCCGAGGTGATCGAGATTGGGTCCGGAGATGGCGGTGAACGAGGCGATCCTGGTGGTGGCGCGCGGATCACAGATCGCCTCCCAGCCCTGGATCGCACCCCACCCGTGTCCGCAGACGTGCGCGGGCAGGTTCGGGCTCACCGCGTCGAGCACCGCGAAGAGATCGTCGGCCAGCTTGTCGAGCCGGAAAACGCCAGGGCCGGAGGGCGTTTCGGACCGGCCGTGCCCGCGGGCGTCGTAGGCGACGACCCGGAAGTCGTCGGCGAGCAGCGCGGCGACCTCGCGCCAGACCCGATGGGTGTCGGTGAGTCCGTGCATCAGTATCAGCGGAACGCCGCGCGGATCACCCCACTCGAAGACCGCGAGCTCGCCGTCGGCGCCGCGGACCCTGCGCTCGCGTCGCGGGCGGTGGGTTCCGCCCGATCCGGTCCTGTCGAACGATTCGGTCATAGGCTCGCCTCGGTCGCTGTCCGTCACTGCCGGGCGCGCGGCACCCGAACGTACTGGCGGTACGTTCCACGATATTGCCAGTACGGCGGCCGTCGAAGCAATGCCGTCGACGCTATGAGCTGGATCACGGACTCGTGGTCCGCCGTGTCTGTCGACCGGTGGGCGTACCGCCGGTACGGGTAGGCTGCGGCCGTGGGACGCACGCACGACAGATCCGCGAGGCCGACGATCACGCGCGAGGAGATCGTCGACGCCGCCGTGCGGGTCATCGATCGGGACGGACCACGGCCGAGCATGGACGCCATCGCCAGGGCGGCGGGCATCACCAAGCCGCGCCTGTACCGGCGATTCGCCGACAAGGCCGATCTCTATGCCGAGATCGGTGACCGGATGGGCAAGTCCGTCGCGGCCGCGGCGGGCACCGACCTGACCCTGGTGCTGCAACCGCCGCGCATCGCACTGCGCCGCGTGCTCACCGGATACGCCGACCGTATTCTCGAGCACCCCAACGTGTTCCGATTCCTCGGTCGAGCGCAGATGAGCCAGCGCGGCGACGGCTCGGTGCTGCAGTTCGATCTCGGTCGCGCCGCGGCCGAGCGGTTCACGCGACAGGCGCGCGAGATCGCCGAGTCCCTGCCGATCGATCCCGCCGGAATCGACTATCTCGCCCGCGCCGTCGTCGGTTCGGTCGTCGCCGTGACGGATCTGTGGCTGGGTGATTCCGGCCGCCCCGATCCGGAGAGCACGGCCGAATTCGTCGACCGGGCCGGCGGATTGGTCTGGGGACTGATCGACGGATTCCTGCGTGGGCAGGGCATCGTCGCCGACCCCGATTCGCCGATCTTCACCACGCTCGCCGCGCTGGAGTCCGCGCGCTGAACCCCTCCATCGGTCTGTCGGAGCGCACCTGTGACCGCACTTGTTGACAAGCCGCCAATAGTGCTGGAACCTGATGACGACGGACCGGCGCCGAGGCCGGTCCGAGGCGAGCAAAGGATCGAACCATGGCACGCGCCGCGTGGAGTGACGACGAGGTAGAAGCCGTACGCGACCTCGCACGGACGTTCTTCGAGAAGGAAGTCGTCCCGCACGAGGAGAAGTTCGTCGCGCAGGGCCACCCCGACCGCAACCTGTACAACCGCGCGGGCGAACTCGGCCTGCTGTGCACCGCCATCCCGACCGAATACGGCGGCGGGGGCGGCACTTTCGCGCACGAGGCGGCGATCATCGAGGAGCAGGCCTTCGCGGGCGACGGCTCGCTCGGCATGGCGGTGCACAGCTCGATCATCGCGCCGTACCTCATCGAGTTCGGTTCCGAGGAACTCAAGCGGCGGGTGCTGCCCAAGGCGGCCAGCGGCGAGATGGTGCTCTCCATCGGCATGACCGAACCCAGCACCGGCTCGGACCTGCAGAACATCAAGACGCGCGCGGTGCGCGAAGGCGACGAATACGTCATCACCGGCTCGAAGATCTTCATCACCAACGGCTGGCTCTGCGACGGCATCATCATCGCCGCGAAGACGGACCCCGCGAAGGGCGCGGCGGGTGTCTCGCTGATCTTCGCCGAGGTCGGCGACGACACCCCCGGCTTCACCCGCGGCCGCATCCTGAACAAGATCGGCGGCAAGGCCCAGGACACGGCCGAGCTGTTCTTCGACGGACTCCGGGTGCCCGCCGCGAACCTGCTCGGCGAAGCCGAAGGTCAGGGCTTTTACCAGATGATGCGGCTGCTTGCCCAGGAGCGACTCGTCACCGCCATTCTCGCCACCGCCATGATGGAGAAGGCGGTCGAGTTGACCGTCGACTACACCAAGGGTCGCGAGGCATTCGGCAAGCCGCTGTTCGCGATGCAGAACACCAAGTTCGAACTGGCCGAATGCGCGACGCTGGCCAGGGTGTGCCGCACCTTCCTCGACGACGCGATCGTCAAGCATCTGCGCGGCGACCTCGACATCCCGACCGCTGCCATGTCGAAATACTGGATCACCGATCAACTCGGTATCGTGGTCGATCGCTGCCTGCAACTGTTCGGCGGCTACGGCTATATGACGGAGTATCCGATTTCCCAGCTCTACACCGGCGCCCGCGTCCTGCGCATCCTGGCGGGTAGCAACGAAGTGATGAAGGATCTCATTGCGCGGTCTCTCTGAAACCCGAAGCGGCGGAGCGGCGTCGACGGGGCCGAAGAGCGCCGCCGACGAGTCGCCGCGCCGCCGCAGGCTCGAACCCGACGAGCGGCGCGCGCAGATCCTCGCGTGCGCGATCGACATGTTCGGCGAACGTCCGTACGCGGCGGTGTCCACCGCGGAACTCGCGCAGCGCGCCGGAGTGGCCCGCGGGCTGATCAACCACTACTTCGGCAACAAGCGGGATCTGTATCTGGCGGTGGTGCGCCGGATGGTGACCCTGCCCAAGCTCGACGCCATGACGGTGCCCGCGGGGACCGATCGCGAGCGTGTCGACGCCAGCGTGCACTGGCTGCTGGACACCATCGGCGAGCACGGCAGCACCTGGGTGAAGGTCACCAGCCACGAGGGCGTCGGCGACGACCCCGAGGTGCAGCAGATCCTCGACGAGGCCGACGACGCCGCCGCCGAGCGCACGCTGGTGATGATCGGTTTGGCCGGTTCGGCGCACAGTGCCGAACTGCGGGCCATGGTGCGGGCGTACGGCGGGCTGGTCAAAGTCGCGGGCCGGGAGTGGATCACCCGCGGCAACCTCACTCGGGAACAGGTGCACGAACTGCTCGCCGATCTGCTGCTGACGCTGGTCACCGAGACGATGCCCAAGTTCGACCGGCGGCGCTGATCCGCCCGCCGGTTCGGCACGGCTCCGCGCGGTAACCAGCGGATACGGGTCCATCCGCATGAATCTCGGTCCTGGATCCGGCATTTGGCAGGAGAAAATCGCTCGAAACTTTCCGAGATTCCTGCGGAAGGGCTTGGTAGCCGGGAGTAAGCTGATCTGGACGCCTTCCCGCACTATCGAAGGAGCGCTCGCGTCGCGGCCGACATCCGCGACGTTCGACTCGTCCGCTGGGTGCCGCGGAGGGCGGATGCCTGATGATCCGGCGCCGGCCCGTTGCCTGTCGGGGCGCTGATCTGGTCGCGTGGCCGTCGAGTCGACACTCCCGGTGGCGGACGGATGGTCGGCGTCCAGGCGCCCGCCCACCTGGCCGCGGCACGGCAGCCTGCGACCGCATCATCGGCGCAGCCGGGCTGTCCAATCCAGCGCCCAACTGGCTGAAAACCCATGAGCGGCCGACGCGGGCCTTTGTGAATTACTCGATCGAATCAAGGGATTACACAATGTCCAGCAAAATGATCAAGACCGCCGCCGCGACCGCCCTGGCCCTGCCACTGTGCTTCCTCGCAGCGCCCGCCTCGGCGACCCCGGCTCCCGCGGAAGCGGCTCCGGTCTCCGCGTCCGTCACGCCCGCCGGAGGTTCCGTGATCCTCTGCCTGCCTCTCGGCAGTGTCGTCTTCTGTATCTGAGTACGCCGCACTCGCCGCGCGTACCGCGCGGCGTGGCGTCCGAGCCGGCCGTTCACGCGGTCGGCTTCGGCGCGCGGGGCGGCGTTGCGCCGTAGCGCTTTTCGCCACGGTTGCGACACCTGGCACTATTCCGGTCAATTCGTAGTTATCGCCGAGCGGATCGCGCGCGCTTGCGCACGTCAGGACCGATTGTCCTGGCCCGGTGAACCGGTGCTCCGTGCATTGGTCCCTCCCGCGTGCGCCAGCGCATAGCCAGCGATGTCACCGCAAGCTCGGCACGAACCTCATGTTCCGGGGGCCGAGCGTTGTGCCGAGTTCCCTATTTCGTTATCGATCGGACAATTCGGTCTTATTGCGGCAATTCGTCCGTATTCTGTCTGCGTATCGGGCGGGACCGGACAGCCCGGGTTTCCGCGCGATGAGTGAATGCGAGAGGGACCTGGATGGCACGCACGCAACAGTGGCAGGAGCGCGAGCGCTGGCCCGAGGCTTGGCCGGACGAGCGGGAACCGGAGGATCCGTTCCCCTTCGAGCCGCGGCCGATCGTCAATCCCTATGCGATCGTCGCGCTGGTGGCCGCGTTGCTCGCGTTGTTTCCCGTCGCGATCGTCTTCGGGTTCATCGCTTTCAGTCATCCGCGCGGACGGGTGATGGCTTGCTTCGCGCTGCTGCTCGGCGCGGCCGAGGTCGCGGCGGTGGCGGGGTTCTTCGTACTGTCCGGGAACATGTTGCCCGACACCGTTTCCCGCGCCAACCAGGCGACCGCGTCCACGACCGCCCAGGTCACGACGGTCGCCACCACCTCGGCGCCGACTCCGGTGGCCCCGCCGCCGACCACCGCGTCCCCGACCGCCACCCCGCCGACGGTGCGCAAGGGTGAGGCCTGCACCGAAACCCAAGCCGGGCTGATCGGCGCCGCATCCGACGGCGGAACGCTGCTGTGCCTCGCCAACGCCGCTTCCGACGACGGCTACCAGTGGTCCGGCCCGTACAACGTCGGCACCGGCATCTACGAGGCGGGCACCAAATGCGACTCCTCCGTCGCCAAAACCGGCCGCACCTCCGACAACCACGCCCTCGTCTGCGAAACCCAATCCCGCACTTCCGCTTGGGTCCTCTGGACGGAATAGGTCTCCTACTCCGCTTTCTTCGCGCGGCTGGGTTGGACCCGGGGTGGCTCGTTGGGCATTTTCGGGTATTGCGGGGGCCAGGGGGCGTCCATGAGGCCGGCGGCCATGTCGCGGTCGGACATTTCGAGGAGGGGGGCGATGGATTGCGGTTGGCGGTCGGACCAGGGGTCGCCGTGTTCGGCGAGGCGGGCGGGGACGGTCGCGATGGTGAGTTCGTCGGGGGCGACGGTGCCCAGGTCGTCCCAGGAGATCGGGGTCGAGACCTGGGCGCCGACCTTCGGGCGCACGCACCACGCGCCGAATACCGTTTTGTGGGGGGCGTTCTGGTTGAAGTCGATGAATACCCGTTGGCCGCGTTCCTCTTTCCACCATTGCGCGGTGATCAGGTCCGGGTGTCTGCGCTCGAGCTCCCTGGCCAGCGCGACTGCGGCCGCGCGCACCTGGTAGCCGTCCCATTTCTCCTGCAGCGCGACGTAGATGTGCAGTCCGCGCGAGCCGGAGGTCTTGACCCGGCATTCGATGCCGAGTTCGGCGAACAGGTCCCTGGTGAGCACGGCGGCGTGCCTGAGATCGTCGAAACCGATGCCGGGGGAGGGGTCGAGATCGATCCGCAATTCGTCGGTGATGCGCAGATCGGCGACATGGTTGGGCCAGACGTGGAAACCGAGGCACCCCTGGTTCACCGCCCACAGAATGTGCGCGAGGTCGTGTGCGACGAGCGCGTCGCTGGTGGTGCCGTTCGGCGTCGACACCTCCACGGTGTGCAGCCAGTCGGGCGCCGACTTGGGCACCCGCTTCTGGAACCACGACTTGCCCGACGCCCCATCGGGATACCGCTCCAGCAGCAGCGGCCGGTCGCGCACCACACCGAGGAACGGCTCGGCCACCGCCTGGTAGTAATGCACCAGATCGAGCTTGGTCTCGCCGCGCTTGGTGAAGTACACCTTGTCGGGATTGCTGATGGTGACGGTTCTACCGTCGACCTCGATGTCCACCGACGCCGTCATCGCGACGCCTCGGTGAAGATGGCGCTCAGCTCGGCGGGCGCTACCTCGTCCAGCTGGGCGTAGGTACACGATTCCGGCGTGCGATCGGACCGGAAGCGCACCAGCCTGCCGCCGTGGCGCAGCCGACCGGACTGCACGTGCTCGTAGCGAACCTCGGCCACCAGCTCGGGCCGCAGCGCCTCCCAGGACAGGTCCTTGCCGCCGGTCCAGCGGCTCACGCCCCCCGGCATCTTGCCCTCCGCCTTCGCCTGCGCGGCGGCGTCGGCCCAGTCCCGCCACGGATGGTTCGCCAAAGCGTTCTCCCGCAACGGTTTCAGCTCCTCGACGAGCGACTCGCGCTTGGCCGCGGTGAAACTGCTCGCCACCCCGACGTGATGCAGCCGACCCTCGTCGTCGAACAATCCGAGCAGCAGCGAGCCGACGCCCCGACCGTCCTTGTGCCAGCGGAACCCCGCCACCACGCAGTCGGCCGTCCGCTCGTGCTTGACCTTCAGCATCACCCGCTTGTCCTGCTGGTACGGCTGAGCATCGGCCTTGACCATGACCCCGTCGAAACCCGCGCCCTCGAACCGGGTGAACCAGTCCTCGGCCACGTCCGGGTCGCGGGTCAGCGGCGTCAGGTGGACGCGAGCCAGCGCGGTGTCCAGAATCGTCTCCAGCATTCGCCTGCGCTCGGCGAACGGTTCGTCGGTGAGGTCCTTGTCGCCGAGCGCGAGCAGATCGAAGGCGACGAAACTCGCGGGTGTCTCCACCGCGAGCTTGTTCACTCGCGACGCGGCCGGATGCAGCCGATTCTGCAGGGTGTCGAAATCCAGGCCGTGCTCGGTGACCACCACGATCTCGCCGTCCACGACGCATTTGTCGGGCAGCGCCTGTTTCAGCAGTTCCGCGACCTCGGGAAAATACCGGGTGAGCGGGCGGTCGTTGCGGGAACCGAGTTCGACGTCGTCGCCGTCGCGGAACACCACGCACCGGAATCCGTCCCATTTGGGTTCGAAGCTCAGGCCCGGCTCGCGCGGCACCGACGGCGCGGTCTTGGCGAGCATCGGCCGGACGGGTGGCATCACCGGTAGGTCCACACGTTCCTCCTCGGGTCTGGTCCTCACCCATGCCGACGTCGTGGCCGACGCGAATTCATCGGTGCTGACCGAGTCGTCCCGGTCGTGGGACAGGTTGCGCAGCGACGTTGAATCAGCCCGGCAATGAGAGACCGTCCCGATCCCAACGGTAAACCCGCCTAATCCAACCAGCCGTGTTGATCGGCGAAGGCGGTGAGGCGGTCGCGGATGGTGAGTATCTCGCCCGCGGTGAGCGCGGGGCTCGCGTCGAGCAGCAGTTCGGTGATCAGGCGCTTGTGCTCGGCGGCGGTGAGCTGGCCGGTCGACGACCGGTCCTTCTTGTGGCGGGACGGCGCGGCGGCCGCACCGCCGACCGCGCTGAGATTGATCGCCTTGGGGCCCCGGTCGCCCTCGGTGACGTCGAATTCGAAGACCCGCCCCTGGCGCAGTTCGTCCTCGTCCAGTCCGATGTCGTTCACGTGCACGAACACATCCGGTCCACCGTCTTCCGGTCGAATGAACCCGAACCCCCGAGAGCTGTCGAACGACACCAATTTCCCGATGGACACCAACACCCGCTCCTCGCCGCCGTCGCTACCCGGCCACTTTAGCTCGCATTATCCGCTTCGTCGTTCGAAAGCGCCTTTTGTGGAGAGTTCACCCCGTGCGTATCGCGATCTCTTTTCCGCCGGGAAAGGAAGCGCCGCGGGCATTCTCGATCGAGAATTCGCTGGAACAGTCTTGTGTTGAATACAGGCCTGTTCGACAATGGAGTATGGCCACGAGCACTCGGCGATACCGTTCCACCCTGCGCCAGGCGAAGGCCGACGAGACGAGGGCGGCGGTGCTGGCCGCTGCCGCCGAGCTGTTCGTCGCCCGCGGGTGGGCGGGCACCTCGATGCGCGACATCGCGGGCCGCGCGGGCTGCGCGGTGGAGACGGTGTACAGCAGCGTCGGCAACAAACGCGAGATCCTCAAAATGGTGCTCGACGTGGCCGTGGTCGGGGACGACGAGCCGGTGCCCCTGCTCGAGCGGCCGGAATTCCACGCCATCGCGGCGGGCGTCGTCCGCGAGCGCGCCGCCAAGCTGGCGGGCCTGCTCGAGACCGTGAACCGGAGATCGGCGGCGTTGCACCGGGTGCTGGCGCAAGCCGCGGCCGCCGATGCGGAACTGGCCGTCCTCGCGGCCCGCGACCGCGCGAATCGCTGGACGTCGATGCGGGCGGGGCTCGAGGCGGTGACGGGTCGACCCGTCACCGACGCCGAAGCCGACTCGCTGCGCGCTGTTCTCGGTGGCGAGGTCTACCTCGCGCTCACCGAGGAATCGGCGTGGACGCCGGACAAGTATCGAAACTGGGCGGCCGACACCGTGATTCGGCTGCTCGACCTCGCCGAGGAGTAATCGACATGACTTCCTCCGCAGACCTGGAACGGCCCGCCGACACCCGCGTGATAGGAATCGTGCATTCGGCGATGCGCCGTGATCTGCGCAGAGCCAGGAACGCGTTGAGCGCTTGGCCCTATCCGTTCGACGAGCAGCGCGTCGCGATCGCGGAACATCTGCTCTGGATCATGCGCTTCTTGCACCATCACCACGAGTCCGAAGACGAGTACCTCTATCCGCTGGTCCGCGAGCGCGACCCGGCCGCGGCGCACCTGCTCGACCGGATGCACGCCGACCACCGCGCCATCGAAATCGCCATCGACCGGCTGATCCGCGCGGCGGCGGTCTATCGGGTGAGCGCCGAGACCCGCGCCGATGTGCTCGCGGCGCTCGATCATCTGGAGACCGTGCTGTATCCGCACTTGGAACGCGAAGAGCACGAAATGATGCCGGTGGTCTCCGCCGTCGTCACCGAACGGGAGTGGCGGCGTTGGGCCGACGTGTACAACATCAAACCCCTCGGCCCGATCGAGCTTTTCGACGAGGGGTTGTTCCTCGTGGACGACGCCTCGCCCGCAGATGCCGCCGCGATCGGCGAGATGGTCCCCGCCGTCCCGCGTTGGCTGATGCTGCACGTCTTGATCAAGCGATACCGCAAGGCCGCGTTCCGGCGCTGGCACACCGCGGAATTCTCCCCGCTGCACGTCCCGCTGGGCGGCAGCGACGAGGTGTTCTGCTCTGAGCCGCCGGAGGCGGTGTGGGCGGTGCTCGCCGATGTCACCCGCGTCGGCGAGTGGAGCCACGAATGCCGCGAGGCCCACTGGCTCGGCGACAGCACCCGCGCGGAGGTCGGCGCCCGCTTCCGCGGCAGCAACAAATCGGGCATCTGGCGCTGGCGGCGCGTCTGCACTTGTACGGTCGTCGACAAACCACGAGAACTGGTCTGGGTGACCGACGGCGGCGTCTTCGGCGACAACTCCGAATGGCGCTTCCGGCTGCGGCCCACACCCGACGGGACCCGCATCGAGCAGACCTTCCGGGTGCTGGCCCTTCCGGTCTGGCTCGACTGGGTGATCTACCGATTCCTTCCCGCGCACCGCGATCGTTCCCGCGCGCTGCACGGCGATCTCGATCGGCTCGCCCAGCTGGTCGAGCGCGAATCGTCCTGAAACACTACGGGTTCATCCGGTACGCGCCCGCATGACCGAGCACCTCCGCGTAGACGCGATCGGCCCGCGCGGCGTCTGAGATCGGCTTGCGCAGCACGCTGAGCGCCCATTCCTGTTGCGCGGCAGTGGAAGACGCCTTGCCGAACACCCCGAGCGCGTAGGCCGAGAAGTCGCGGACGAACAATTCGAAGATGGCGTCCACATGATCGTCGGGCGTGCCCGCGATCTTCGCCTGCTCCAGGATCAGCTGGCCGTAGGGCAGCAGCGTGAACAACTCGCCGACGGCCAGCTGGTAGTCCAGATCGGTCAGCTGTTCGTCGGTGGCGGGCGCCTGCACCGGGAATTGGACGAACCGCTCCGCCTGCTCCAGGAACAGCGCGACGTTCGGCAGGTGACGGTAGTCGGCGAACGCGGGCCGCCAGTCGGCGAAGCGCACCTTGCCCAGACCCGCGGCGCCGGGCTGGCGGAACAGCGCCTCGTCGTCGCCCGCGTCCCGGCGCACCGGCACCGGCGGCAGGTCGGCGGCGTTGTAGAGGAAGCTCGGCATGAATTTCAGGGTGAGCGCCATGTTCACGTGCGCGGTGCCCTCCAGCCGCGGCATGGAGTCGATCAGGCCGCGCGCCATCGCGAAGTAGGTGTCCTTCTCGAAACCCTTGGCGGAGATGACATCCGAGAGCTCGCGGAAGGCGCGCTCGCCCTCGCGCGTCACCTTCATCTTGCCGATCGAGTTGAACATGACGAAACGCCGGTCCGCCGGGGACGATTCGCGCATGTAGTCGATGGCTCGCTCGTGGTAGAGCTTCATGGCGGTGATACGAATGTAGTTGTCGGACAGGATCTGTCGCACCTGGCCGAAGTCGGTGACCGGATGCCCGAACAGGATCTTGTTCGCCGCCTGATCGACGGTCTCGTAGAAGCAGTGCTGCACGATGCCGAGGGTGACCATGCCGATGTTGAACTTGCCGCAGTTCACCGCGGCCAGTGCGACGTCGAAGGCCTTGCGGCCGGTGTGCAGCACGTCGTCGGCGGTGACCGGGTAGTCCGCCAGATCGTAGGCGCTGACGTAGTTCTGGCCGTGAATGACGTTTTTCACCAGGGTGTAACTGGGGTGACCGCTGTCGGCGAGGAACCAGACGTAGGCGTCCGGGCCCTCGACGTCGGTGCGGCGGCCGATGGTCGGCACCAGTCGCGCGACATTGCCGTTGCCGATGTAGTACTTGCTGCCGTTCGCGATGAATCCGCCCGCGCCGTCGGGGGTGAGCAGCATGTCGGTGGAGTAGATGTCGGCGCCGTGGTCCTTCTCGGACAGGCCGAACGCGACGATGCCGCCACGGTCCAGCTCCTCGGCGGCGCGCGCGTGCGCCTTGCCGTTGGCGCTCTGCCAGATGGTGGCGAGGCCGAGGGTCGACACGCCCCACGCGTACCAGTACTGCGCGCCGTAGAACCCGGTGATCTCGTTGAACTTCGAGATGAACGCGGTGTCCCAGCGCTTGTCCGGATCGCCGCCCGCGTGCGCCTTGGGGGTGGCCATGTAGGCGAGGATCCGGGAGTCGGCCAGGTACGCCATCCAGTCGTCGTACCACTCGCCGCGGTGCGCATCGGCGGTGAGCGCCTGCTTGCCCTTGCTCTCGAAGAAGTCGACGAGCGAAGCCAGCAGCCGCCGGGTCGTCGGGTCGAATTCCGCGAAGGTGTCGGTCTTCGGATTGAACAGGGGCATGGCCGCGTTGCCTTTCATCTGAGGGCGTGTGCCATCAATTTAGAAGTGATGGCACCTGCCGTCAATTGTCTGTCGCGGTTTTCCCGGCAACGACAACGGCCCGCCGCCTCGGGCGAGGCGGCGGGCCGTGGGATCTCTCGGGTCAGGAGCGGTAGATCGAGCGATAGGCCGTGAGGGTGGCGACGCAGTGGTCCACGATCTGTTCGCGGGTCGCGCGCAGCGAACCGTTCAGCCACGCGGAGAACATTCCGGCATTGCCGCTGGCCATGCTCACCGCGGCCAGCCTGCGCCGGACCGGGTCCGCGATGTGGACGAACAGGTGGTCCTGGATCAGACGGGTGAAGGCGGGCATCACGGCGATGGTGGTCTGGCCGAGGCCGGTGCTCGAATACGGCTCGACGAGGAACAGTCGCGACTTGCGCGGATCCTCCAGCACCTTGTCCACGAGGACTTCCGACAGCGCCCGATCCCTGGACGGGTCGTCGGCCGAGGCGAACGCGGTCATCGGCTCCAGGAACTCCTCGGCGATCTGCCGGTACAGCACATCGAGCAGTTCGTCGCGGCTGCTGAAACTCTCGTAGAAATAGCGGTCGGTGAGGTTGGCGCGGCGGCACACCGCGCGCATCGTGACGCCCGCGGCTCCCGCCTCGCCGATCAGATCCAGCGCGGCCTCGAGCAGCGCGGCGCGCCGCGCCTCCCTGCGCTCGGTGAGCGTCGTCCCACCCCAGATGCGGGGACCGGCGTCCTCTGATTCCTGGCCTGTCTGCACCGATTCACAGTAATGCCTACCGGACATCGGCCGTTCAGGCCCCGCTTTCCAGCGCCATTCCGGCGTCGCGCCAGCTCACGATGCCGCCCTCCAGGCTCGCCGCGTCATATCCGGCGTGCCGGGCGAGCGCGGCGAAGCGCAGCGAGACCTCGCCGACCGGACAGACGAACACCACCGGCCGCGAGCGCGGGAACGGGACGCCTTGGCCCAGCATGTCGTCGAGCTGATCGTCGCGGATGTTCACCGCGCCGGGGACGTGCCCGATGCGATAGGCCATCGCGCCCCGGGTGTCGACGATGGTGGGACGTCCGGTGCGGTCCAGTTCCGCGAGTTCGGCGGGCGAGAGCCGTGGCGTGGCCGCGAGTTCGGCGGCCGTCGGTTCCCTGCGCCGGTCCGGCCGGTCGAACAGGTCCGGCCTGCGCTTCTTGAGGTAGGAGAGGTAGGGCTCGAGCCGATCGCAGACGATGATCACCGCGACCACCGGATCGCTCGCGTCGCGTGCCGAGAGGTCCAGCCCGGCAAGGGCTTCCAGGGCCGCCGCGTAGGCCGCGCCGCTCGTCGGCCCGGCCAGCACGCCGTATCCGGTGGCCAGCCGCAGCGTCGCGTCGACGGCGTCGCCGGACGTCACGGTGACGATGCGGTCGTAGAAGTCCGGCTGGAACAGCCCGACGTCCCACATCTCCGTCTCCGAGCGAATGCCAGGGATGAAATCCGAGCGCTCGGAAACCACGGCGATCGTGCGCAATTCGGGATTGTGCTTGCGCAGATAGGTCGCCGCGCCCCGAGTGGACCCGGTGGTGCCGAGCCCGCCGACGAGATAGTCCACCCTGGCGATGCCGTCGGCCGCGAGGTCTTCGTGGATCTCCCGCCCGGTCCCCAGACAGTGCGCCTCGACGTTCTTCTCGTTGGTGTACTGCGACGGATGATGGTACGCGCCGGGCTCTTTCGCCATGGTCGACTCGATCACCGAATACACGTCGTTCGGCGTGGTCGGGTCCGGACACTCGGAAAGCCCGGGCAGCTCGACGATATCGGTGCCGAGCAGTCGCAGCAGATCGCGCACCTCGGTGACCTTGATCCGATTGGTCACCGCGCGCAACCCGACGCCGGAGAGCCCCCCGAGCACCCGCAGCGCCTTGGCGGTGTTGCCGCTGGACGCCTCGATCAGGGTCTGGCCCGCGGCGGTGATCGCGTCCAGGTCGTCCCGGATCATGCCCCAGGCGACCCGGTCCTTGACCGAGCCGAACGGGTTGTAGGACTCCAGTTTCGCGTACAGCTCGACGTGCTCGAGCCCGTGGACCGCGGGGTCGAGGCGCAGCAGCGGCGTGTTCCCGATCAGCTCGGTGATGTGGTCGTAGCGCATCAGGGCGCCTCGGCTTCCCGCGACACCGGGGCGGGCCGTCGCGCCGACAGCGGGTCCGCCGCGACGTGCGGTTCGTAGTCGGCGTCCCGGCAGACTCGGAAACCGCCCGCCCGGTGGGCCACGGCCAATTTCGGCGGCGGTGGCTGCATCGAGGCCGAGGCCGCCGAGAGGTCCATATGGTAGGCGGCGGTGTTGGGGAAGACGACCAGATCCCCCGACCTCGGACGATTCGCCAGCCAGACCTTGTGGTTGGTGATCAGGTCGCGCTCGAGGCACAGTCGTCCGGCGAAGAACACTCCCACCGGCTCGGTTTCGCGCACCGGTCGCGGAGCGGGGGCGGTGTCGGCCGCCGAGCACGGCGCGGTGATCGCGCCGTCGCCGGACCACTCGCGCGGGACACTGCCGTGCGCGGAGCCGGGCAGCACGATCGGATCGACCATCACCTCCTGATCGGCGGGTGTCACCGCGTCGCGGCTGAGGTCGACGTTCACCAGCAGCGTGCCGTCCCCGAGTTCCTTGACGAACACGACCCGCGCCAGCGTCAGCCCGGCGTGGTCGACGAGGGCCTTGCCGGGCTCGAGCCAGAGATCGAGCAGATTGTCCGCGGCGACCTGGGCGACCGTGCGTCCGCCGTGCCGTTCGAGGGGCGAGGTCAGCAAGTCGGCGAGCATCCTGGTGGCCGGAATCGTGTTGGCGTACTTGTGGAACACCGGCGTGCCGTGCACCGCCCCGCCGTCGACGTGGTAGCCGAAGGTGTTGTCCCCCCAGCTCATCGGCTCGCCGCGACCGAGAAGCGACTCGCGCAGCGCGCGGACGTAGCCGTCGAACCGGTCGGCGTCGGCGGTGAAGACTTGGCGCAGACCGCCGCCGAGGTCGAGCACGCTGGGGGACAAGCCGTGCGCGTAGGCTTGCTCTACCAGCGCCAAGCAGGCGTCGACGGCACGCACCCGTTCGGCGTTCTCGCCGGTGTCGAGGTGAAAGGCGAAGCCGAGGAACGAGATTCGCCCGCGATGGGCGCTGAGCAGATCCAGGGCGTTGTCGACATGGCTCAGGGGCACCCCGAAGCGACTCAGCGGCGACCCGGGGAAGCCGGAGACACGAAGCAGCACCGGCACTTCGGCGCGATCACCGGCCAGTTCGGCGATCCGGCGCAGCTCCCACAGATTGTCCACGTTGATCGTCGCGCCGCGGTCGATCAGATCGCGCAGGAACGCCTCACCTTTCGGGCCGGTCACCTCGATGCGCATCGGCCCGAATCCGGCGCCGATCGCGCTGGCCAGCTCCTGCGGCGAGGCCACGTCGATGGCGATGCCGGCGTCCTCGGCGGTGCGGACGAAGGCGCGGGACTGATTGGCCTTGTGCGCGTAGCAGATTCGATAGCGGGGCAGCTCTCGGTCCAGCACGGCGCGCAAGTGTTCCAGGTTGTCCGCGAAGACCTGGGGGAAGACGAGGTGCACCGGAGACCCGAATCGGATCAGCGTCTCGTCCAACGCGTCGCGGGCGTCGAGAAAGGCACGAACCAGCGGATGGACCTTCGCTGGTAGCGCCGGTAGCGGCGCCGTCATACCGCGGATTCCGAAGGCTGCGCACTGATTTCGGCGTCGGCCGGATCGGGCTTGTCGGCGACCGGGTTGTACCCGCCGTCGCGCAGCGCCTCGAAGGCGCGCGCCCGGTTGCGCGGGCTGCGGAACTCGGCGACCACCCGCTTGCTGATCAGGTCCACCTCTGCCACCACGAGCCCCATCGACTCCAGCACACCGGTGATCGTGCGGACACAGTGCTTGCAGGTCATATCCGGTACGTAGAAGGCGCGATCCTCGGCCGTCACCGGATCGTCGGCGGTGCGTTCGTCCAGCGCCGCGGCGACCTCCACCGGGCGGCAGCTCGCCACGATCTCGGTGAACACCGCGACGAACCGGTCGACCACGATGGGCAGCAGGCTGTAGTGCGCGCCGTCGAGCTGATGCGGCATCGCGGCGAGGCAGGCCGGCCGGGTACCGGGCGGCAGCAGCGCGTACTGACGGGAAATGACGTCGAGATCCTCGTGGTACTTGGCGATCGCGTCTTCGACGCTCAGGCCCTCGACCGTGGTCGCGCGCCGCATGACAGTGTGCGCGTCGGCGATGGTGGCGTCCTTCATGGCGCGCAGCGTGGCCACCGATTCGGCGGTGTAGCGCACGGTGCCGTCGGGCTGGGCGGCCAGGGTCACCGGGATCATCCCGCGCCGGTAGGTGGAGGCCTGCAACTCCCAGAACCAGCGCGTCGCGACTGCCGCGAACAGGCCCGAATCCCGCATGCCCGTGGCGAATTCGATCGCGTCGCGGTAGGGCGTCTGCCGCGCGAGCAGCGCGTGCTGGGCGAGCGCGCGGCCGGTTGCCTCGATACCGACGCGGAAGATCTCGAGCGGTTCGTGATCGGTGGTGGTGCCCACCAGCACGGCGCGCTCCCGGCTGCCGAGTTCCTCGGCGCGGCGCACCAGCGCGGTATCGGCCCGCAGCGCGTGCCACAGCGCGAGGACTGTCTCGCGCATTGCGATCGGCACGAGCGGGCCGAGGCCGTCGGCGCGGTAGTGCCCGGTGTTGGGGATGCCGTCGCTGTCGGTCCACGCGATGCGGTGGGTGGCGGTGGTCACCTGATTCGGGCGGCAGGGCCGCATGAACCGCTCCATGTACAGCCGCTGCGAATACGTGAGATGGCTGTTCGCTTCCGGACGCAATGCGGCACAGGCGAATTCGACGCGTCGCGGATCGGGCGGCACCGGGACGTCGCCGAACAGCCCTGGCTGGGCGAGCCCGGCGAGAACCCGGGACGCCGCCCTGCGGTCGTAGCGCGGGGTGTCGGTGTTCACGTGACCTCCTCGGCAATCGTCGTGACGCAGGCGGTGAACCGGTCGATCTCGTCGAGGGTGTTGTAGATGTGCGTGCTGACCCGCACCGAGTCCAGGTCGTCGGCGCCGGGGCCCGCCGCGGGCGTGCAGTGCAGTCCGGTGCGCACCAGGAAACCCATCTCGCCGAGCACGAAACCCAGGTCGGCGGCACTGATTCCGGCGATGCGGAACGAGACGATGCCGTAGCCCGTCGCGCACGGCGCGTAGGCGGGCCCGGGCAGGAACTCCAGCCCGGGCGCCGCGCGCAGTCGC
Organism: Nocardia sp. NPDC050713; assembly: GCF_040654315.1. NCBI lineage: Bacteria > Bacillati > Actinomycetota > Actinomycetes > Mycobacteriales > Nocardiaceae > Nocardia > Nocardia sp. NPDC050713. Next base: position 27,431 of record NZ_JBFAHS010000002.1, read on the forward strand.
TCGATCAGCCGCAGGGAGAGCGCGCGGTTGTGCGCGGCGATGGCCTCGATGCCGAAGGACTCGAGCACGTCCAGCGCGCTGCCCAGTGCCAGGATGCCGGGGATGTTGTGGGTGCCGCCCTCGAGCAGGTCGGGCATCGCCGTGCCGACCAGCCCCGACTCGGTGAGCCGCACCCCCGAATTCCCGCCGGGCAGGAAGGGCAGCAGCCGATCGTGAATCCGCCGGTGGCAGTAGAGGAGCCCGACTCCGGGCGCACCGAACATCTTGTGCGCGGCGAATACCGCGAAATCGGCGCCGAGCTCGGTGACGTCGACCGGCAGGTGCCCGCCGCTCTGGCTGCAGTCGAAGCACAGCAGTACCGACGGATCAATCCGTCCGCGCAGTTCTTCCAGCGTGGTCACCGCGCCGTAGACGTGGTGCAGGTGGCTGGTGACGATCAGCCTGGTGCGCGGGGTCAGCTTTCCGAGGATGTCGGCGGTGTCGGCCTCGCCGAGTTCGGTGGTCCGGTAGGGGACCAGCTCGATGTGGCGGCCGAACCGGGTGAGCAACTGGCGTAGGTGGTGCCAGGGATGCACGGCGGAGGCGTGATCGCGCGGGTTGTAGAGGATTTCGTCGCCGTCGGCGAGCTCGGCCAGTCCCCACGACAGCGCGACCGCGTTGAGCGCCGCGGTGGCGCCCGCGGTGAAGACCACCTCGTCGGGATGTTCGGCGCCGAGGAACACCGCGGCGCGGGCGCGCACGTCCGCCACCCGCGCGGTCAGCTCGGTCGACCAAGCGTAGGTACCGCGCCCGGCGTTGGCGGTGCGGGAGGAGTGGTAGCGGTGGATCGTCTCGATGACCGGCAGCGGCTTCTGCGTGGTCGCCGCGCTGTCCAGATAGACCTCGGGCGATTCCGCCAGCGCCGGAAACAGCGCGCGCACGGCGTCGGCACGGACAGTATCGGTGCGGGGTGGTGGCGAAGCGGGGAACCGGTGACCGGGGGAGTGGCGCACGGTCGGGGAGCGGGTGAAGTGCGAGCCTGGCGCGGGTGACCGCAACGTGACGCTCCCTTCACGCCGATGCCCTGGACACCCACCAACGATACGCACTTTTCCCGAGGTGATCGAAGAATTCAGGTGGACAACGTCTTTCACGCGCTAGCCTGGACCGCATGCCATTGAGCCAGGACGAGCGTCAGCGATTTCTCGCAGAGCCGCACATCGCGGCGTTGGCCGTCGCGGCGGGCCAGGATCGCGGCCCGCTGAACGTGCCGATCTGGTATCAGTACGCACCCGGCGCCGAGGTGTGGGTGCTGACCGGCCCGGAGTCGGCGAAGATGCGGCATATCAGGCAGGCGGGCCGCTTCAGCCTGATGGTGCAGCGGCTCGAGCCCACGGTGCGTTACGTCAGCGTGGAGGGGCCGGTCACCCGGATCACGCCGATGACCGACGAACTGCACCGCGAGATGGTCGCCCGTTACCTGCCGCCGGACAAGGTCGACGCCTACCTGAAGGCCGCCGAGGCGTACGGCGAGCAGGTCGCGGTGTACATGCGACCCGAGCGGTGGCTGTCCGCCGACCTGGGCGACCTGTCCGCGCTCTAGACAGGGCCTGGGCGCGCGAGTTCAGTACCGGCCCTGGAGATAGTCGACCAGGTGCTGGCGTTCGGTCGCGAGTTCGGAGATCGCGCTCTTGACCACGTCGCCGATGCTGACGATGCCGATCAGTCGGTCGTCCACGACCACAGGCAGATGCCGGATCCGGTGGTCCGTCATGATTCGGCGCAAACTGTCGACGTGGTCGTCGGGCGCGCAGGTGCGGACCTCGACGGTCATGATGTCCGCGACGGGCGTGTCCAGCAGGTCCGCGCCGAGTTCGTGCAGGCGGCGCACCACATCGCGCTCGGAGACGATGCCCGCGATCCGCATGCCGTCGGGGGACACGACCACCGCGCCGATGTTGTGCTCGGCCAAAGCGGCCAGCAGGCTCCGCACCGTCGTGTCGGGCGGAACCGTGGCGACGTCGCTACCTTTCCTGCGCAAGATCTCCGCGATTCGCATACTTTTCACCATCCAGACTCACGGGGTTCCAGTCTCGCAAGTTCGGCAGCGGGTGACCAGCACGAATCCGCATCGTTGCGCGGGCGATATCTACAAACGCCGCGCCACGCTGCGGTCGAGGTCCCTGGCCAGCAGGGCGATGGCCGCCTGTGAGATGCCCGCCGAGGTGGCGAGGTCGATGGTGGTCAGCTGTGCGATGCGGCGCAGCCGGTAGTCGACGGTGTTGGGATGGACGTACAGCTGGCGCGCAGTGAGCTGGCGGTTCATGTCGTTGCCCAGGTACGCACGCATGGTGTCGAACAGTTCGGGGTGCGCGTCGAGCGGGTCGAGGATGGTCGCGATCCGCCGGGCGGCGGGCCCGCCGCGGGTGAGCTGGTATTCCACGGCCAGGTCGGACATCTGATACAGCCCGGCGGCGCGGCCGCCGACGCGGACCAGGTTCAGCAGTTCGTGGGCCTGCTCGGCGGAATCCGGGATCCGATCGGTGTCGCCGACGACGACGGTGGCGGTGAGCGGCACCTCGGCGCCCGCGGAGAGGGTGTCGAGCAATTCCGCGGTGAGCGCGGGGGTGTCCTCGCCGAGCGGAATGAGCAGCGTGCCGCCCTTGGTGGAGAGCAGGGCGAGCGCGCGCGAGCGGAAGACCGTTGCCAGCGCGGACTGTAGTCGGCGTAGCTTGCGGCGGGCGGCGACCTGCGCGTCGACTCGCGGGTCGCGCTCGTCCGGATGCTCCGGCACCGAGAGCGCCACCACTTGGTACGCCTCCGCGATCGGGATGCCCGCCTGCCTCGCGAGCGCGGAACTGCCGCGACCGCTGAGCAGGGCGGAGGCCAGCGTCTGCGCCGCGGTCTGGTGCTCGCGGGCGACCAGGTGCTGCTCGTCGACGTAGGCGTCGGAGACCGCGGCCGTGATGACCTCGAGCAGTTCCAGCATCAGATCGGTCGCGACGATCAGCTCGTCCACGTCGTCGGCCTTGGCGCCCTCGGTGACCAAACCGAAGGCGATGCGCAGGCCCTCGTGGTAGGCGCGCAGGATGGTGCCGAGCGGGACGGCCTCGCGCGCCCACTGCGCCGCGACCTCCCTGACCTCGCCGAGCTGGGCGTCGTCGGGCACCGTCCGGCGATCGAACATCTCGGCCGCCAGCGCGAGGCAGAAGCGCGTCACCTTGGTGACGTCGCCGCGCATCTGCTCCCCGGGCAGCGTGCGGCACGGCGCGACGCAGGTCGCGAAGTACCCCACCATGCGCGAGGCGACCCCGTCGGTGTTCTGCAGGGGCACCGATGCCGGCTGTCCGCCTATTTCGAGCGCCGTTGCGGACGTGTCGGCGGACAGATCCAGCGCGGTGAAGGTCATACGTAGTGCTCCAGTGCCACATCGGACGAAATAGAACTGCGCCCGAATCGTTGCATCACTATACGAAACGGTTATGGGCAGGGGGAGGGTTCGGTGAGATACGTTGCATCGCACCACCGTTGTGCATAGTTCCGAATGCAAGCTTCGAAATCGCGGTGACCGGCGAATCGGCGCTCGGATCGGTTGCATCGGCGTCGGCGTATCAGACGGCCGCAGTCGATCGCGCCGATGTGTGAGCCCTCGGAGTCGCCGCGCCCTGCCGCCGAGCGCGGCGGACCTATGAAGCGGGCGCGTTTCGGTTCTCTGGCTCTCCCGCGGGGATGTCCGGTCGACGCCTCGCTGGTGCGCGGCGCCGACAGGCTCCCGTGCGGCGGCCGAGTCGTCGGCGCCGGGGATGGCTCGCTCCCGAGCCGGGCTCTATCCCCCTCCGTCTTCCATTGCGGCGCTGTGGATTTCGCGTTCTATCGCCACCGCCGCATAGTGCTGTCCGCAGGCACGCAGCTGGGCGATGCGACGGTGCACTGCCTCGGTGCCGTAGACGGCGGCGATATCGGCGACGCCGAGTCGGCGGGAACGATGTAGCGACTGATCCATGGGAAAGACCTTCGGGCGGTAGCGAGGAGTCCTCGTGGCAACGCTGGCACGGGCTCGGTGAATCTCCTCTGTTTTCGGGCCGAGTGTAGGTGCGTGTTCGATACAGATGCAAGTACAGATGCGCGAACATCGCTGTGCGATAACGGTTTTGACAACGCGCCGTGATCTTGGACGGCCAACTGTCTCGGCCAGCGGCCCTCGTAGCGCATGGCGTGTGATCCGGGAGTGAACCTTCTCGTCGACAGTGGCGTGGATGCGCCGCCTCGACCGCCGCGCCCTCTTGTCTCGAAACCGTTGTTGGCCGCGGATCGCGGTGGTACCGTCCAGACACGTGTCCAGGTATCTGTCTCAACGGTTGTATCCGTCGGAACGGTCTGGGCGAACCCGTTCTCGAAATCGAGGTGTGTGATGACAGCCAGGGTGTCCGCGCCCGGCGAGGGGAGGGCGCCGTGAAGATCTCCGTCGACCTCGACCTGTGCCAGGGCCACGCCGTCTGCCAGTCCGAGGCGCCCGACGTCTTCGCCGTGCCCAAACGCGGCCAGGTGGAGATCCTCGAGCCGAGCCCGGACCCGGAACTGCGCGAAGCGGTCGCGAGCGCGATCCGCTACTGCCCGACCAGGGCCCTCTCCCTCGCCGACGACGGCGAGACCGACGACGCCGCGAAAGGTGCACACTGATGGCCGCTTACGACCGCGCCGAGCTCGACGAGATGATCCGCCGCTGGATCGTCGAGAACCAGCGCTGCGAGGAGAAGGGCGACTGGAAGCCGCTCGCCGAGATGTACACCGTGGACGCGACCTACGGCTGGAACTACGGTCCGGCCCAGGAATTCATGGCGGTCGGACGCGACGAGATCCGCGATATCGCGCTGGGACAGGAGATGTCGGGCCTCGAGGGCTGGACCTACCCGTACCAGGAGTTCGTCGTCGACGACCGCAGCGGGACCGTGATCGGTTTCTGGAAGCAGGTCGCCGACGCGCAGCGCCCCGACGGTCGTCCGTACAGTCCGGAGGGCATCGGCGGCAGCTGGTTCCGGTACGGGGGCGATTTCCAATGGTCCTGGCAGCGCGACTTCTTCGACTTCGGCAACGTCTCGGCGTTGTTCCTGGAGATGATCACGAACAACGCGCTGACCCCCGGCATGCAGCAGCGCATCGCCCGCTCGACCTCCGGCACGCCGCTGCCCGGCTGGTACCGCGTCGGCGAAGCGCCCGCCTCGCTGTGGTGACGGCGATGAGCGCGATACCGAGCCGCTACGCGCGGTTCTCTCGGCAGACGTTGGCCGCGTTGGTACCCGAACTGCTGTTGTGCGGGCACCTCATCGACCGTTCCGGCATGGCGCACTCCATCGCCGCGTTCGGCAGAACCGGCATGGCGGAGGTGGCCATCGAGGAGTGGCGGCTGGCCAGTCCCGTGTACACCCGCAGGATGCAGCGGGCGCTCGGCTTCGCGGGCGACGGCGTGGCGACCATCTTCAAGGGGTTGCAGCTCGACATCGGCGCGCCGCCGCAGTTCATGGACTTCCGCTTCCGGGTGGACGACCACGAGCACGGCGAATTCTGGCTCGACCACTGCGGCGCGCTGGCCGACGTCGAGCCGATGGGTGAGGACTTCGTGGTGTCGATGTGCCACGACATCGAGGACCCGACCTTCGACGCGACCGCGCTGGCGACGAACCCGCACGCGCAGGTCCGCCCCATTCACCGCCCGCCACGGCGGCCCGCCGACCGCCGACCGGTCTGCGCCTGGCGGGTCACCATCGACGCGGCCAACGAACCGCCGCCGGTGCCGCGCGACGCGGCCGTGGTGGCCGAGTCCGCCGCCGCGCGAACCGTATTGGCGCCCATCGATCCCGCCGACGACGGCCGGTGCGACTACGCCGGACCGCTGCTGAGCGACCTGCGTTTCGCGGACTTCTCGCATTCGGCGCTGGTGCGCATGGCCGAGGAGGTGTGTCTCCAGCATCATCTGCTGACCCTCGGTTTCCTGGTGGCCGTGCGGGCCAAGGCCGACGCGCCGGCCGCGACGGAGATCGTGCGCAAACAGTTCACCGGCATCGCCGGACTCACCGCCGACCGCATCCGGCGCTGCCTGCGGCTCGGCGACGACGCGGACGCCCTCGCCACTGTGCTGGCGGCGCATCCGGCGCTGAACCCGTTGCCCTATACCGGCATCACCATCTACGGCACGGACGACACTGTGCGCCTGCGTATTCCGCGCGACAGCGGCGCGGGCGCCGACGGCGCGTGGCCCGCGCTGCTCGATCCCGAGCACCTCGCGCCGCTGGACGCGCTGGCTCGGGCGGTGAACCCGCGCTGGTTCGCCACGGCCGTCGACGGCGACGACGGTGTGCTGACCGTCGATTTCGAACTCGCCGACCAACCGTTCCGCGAGGCCGCCGAAGTCGCCATCACCCGATTCAGCACCGGCGCGGACTTCGCGTTCACCGATCGCGGAAAACCCTTGCCGCTCACCGTGGTGTGACGGCCGACGAGCGAGACACCAGATGGCCAACAACTTCGCCGACCTCTTCGAGCACGCCGTCGACGCCATGCCGGACCGGACCGCGGTACTACAGGGCGAGCGTCGCGTGCGCTTCGCGGAACTCGACGCCAGGGCCAATCAGTTGGCCCACCACCTGGCAGCCTCCGGCCTCGGGGCGGGCGCGCACATCGGATTCCAGATGCACAACAGCGTCGAGACCATGGAGACGTTGATCGCCTGCTTCAAACTCGCCGCCGTGCCGATCAACATCAACTACCGCTACGGCCCCGCGGAACTCGCCTACGTCTACGACAACGCCGACCTGGACGCGCTGGTGTACCACGCGTGCTACTCGGAGGCGGTGCGGGAGGCCAGATCTCGGGTTCCGCGCGTGCGGCACGCGCTGCGCGTCGAGGACGACACGGTCCACCCGGCCGACGACGGCGCTGTGCTGTCCGAGAGCGCCGTGCCGTCCGAGAGCGCCGTGCCGTACGAGAGCGCGTTGGCGAATCGTCCGTCGGCGCGGTCCTCCGTCCCGCGCGGACCCGACGACCTGTTCATGATGTACACCGGCGGCACCACCGGCCTGCCGAAGGGCGTCATGTGGCGGCAAGAGGACATGTGGCGGGTGCTCGGCGGCGGCATCGACTTCTACACCGGCGAACCCGTGGCCGACGAGTATCAGCAGTCGCGCACCGGCGCCGCGGGCGACCCGAGCACCTGGTTCGTGCTGCCGCCGCTGATCCACGCCGCGGCGATGATGCCGACCTTCACGGCGCTGTGGTCGGGCAACGCGGTGATCTTCCAGCGCCGCTTCGACCCCGACGCCGTCTGGGCGGGGGTGGCCAGGCATCGGCCGCAGGTGCTGGTGATCACCGGCGACGCCATGGCCCGTCCGCTGATCGACGCCTACCGGCGGCGACCGGTCGACGCGTCCTCGCTGCTGGCCATCGCCTCGGGCGCCGCCCTGCTCTCGCAGGCGATGAAGAACACCCTGCTGGAGACGTTCCCTTCCGCCGTGGTGTCCGACTCCATCGGATCGTCCGAAACGGGCTTCGGCGGAATAGGTTTCGCGCAGAAGGACGACGATCCCGCGCGCGGCCCCAGGGTGCGCACCGGTCGTGGCGCGGTGGTGGTCGACGACGACGGACATCCGGTGCCGCTCGGCGCGGAAGGCTGGCTGGCGAAGACCGGCGCGGTGCCGCTCGGGTACTACAAGGATCCCGGCAAGTCCGAACGGCTGCTCCAGTCGGTGGACGGCGCGCGCATCGTGGTGACCGACGACCGGGCCCGCGTCGAGGACGACGGCACGGTGACCCTGATCGGGCGCGGCAACATGGTGGTCAACACCGGCGGCGAGAAGGTATTCGTCGAAGAGGTCGAGGGCGTGCTGAAGGCGCACGCGCAGGTCTACGACGCGGTGGTGGTCGGGGTGCCGCACGAGCGCTGGGGCCACCAGGTAGCAGCGGTCGTCGCGGGCACCGAACCCGGCCGGATCGATTTCGGTGCGCTGGAACACCACGTCCGCGACCATCTGGCCGGTTACAAGGTGCCCAAACAGATCTGGGTGACCGAGGTGATCGTGCGCTCACCGAGTGGCAAGCCCGACTACCGCTGGGCTACCGACTACGTCGCGGGCCGCGCGCCCGATCACCGATCCACGTGAAACGGGTCGCTCTGCGCCGCAGGGCATTCCATCCCAGGAGGTAGACATGACCGCAGCGTCGTTGCCCGCGGGTTTCGACTTCACCGACCCCGCGCTCTGGCAGAACCGCAGCCCCGTCGAGGAGTTCGCGCTGCTGCGCCGCACCGCGCCGGTGTGGTGGAACGCCCAGCCCGACGACACCTCGGGCGGATTTCGCGACGGCGGATACTGGGTGGTGAGCAAGCTCGCGGACGTCAAGGAGATCTCGCGCCATCCGGAGCTGTACTCCTCGCAGCGCAAAGGCGCCATCATCCGGCTGCCGGGTGACATAACCCCGGAGCAGATGGAACTCACCGGCGCGTTGCTGGTCAACATGGATCCGCCCAAACATTCCAAGATTCGCCGGATCGTCGCCAAAGGATTCACCCCGCGCGCGGTCGAGAGCCTGCGCGCCGCGCTGACCGAGCGCGCCGAACGCATCGTGCACGCCGCGAAGCGAACGGGCGGAGGCGATTTCGTCCAGCAGGTGGCTTGCGAGCTGCCGCTGCAGGCGATCGCCGAACTTCTCGGTGTGCCGCAGGAGGATCGGCGCAAGGTCTTCGACTGGTCGAACCAGATGCTCAACTACGACGATCCCGAATACGGCGATCCGACCGTCGCCTCCGCCGAAATCCTCGGCTACGCGTGGAACATGGCCGAGCAGCGCCGCGCGTGCCCGGTGCACGACATCGTCTCCGAGCTGGTGCACGCCGACGTCGACGGCGAGGCGCTGGCCTCCGACGAGTTCGGCTTCTTCGTGATCCTGCTCGCGGTCGCGGGCAACGAGACCACGCGCAACGCGATCACGCACGGCATGAAGGCCTTCGTGGACAACCCGGAGCAGTGGGAGATCTACCGCGCGAGCCGTCCGCGCACCGCGCCCGACGAAATCGTCCGGTGGGCCACTCCGGTGACGGCCTTCCAGCGCACCGCCACCGAGGACGTGGTGCTCGGCGGGCAGCGCATCCGCGCCGGGCAGCGGCTCGGATTGTTCTACAGCTCGGCCAATTTCGACGAAGACGGGTTCACCGACCCGTTCGCCTTCGATATCCTGCGCGATCCCAATCCGCATGTCGGCTTCGGCGGAACGGGCACGCACTATTGCGTCGGCGCGAACCTGGCCCGGCTGGAGATCGACCTGATGTTCAACGCTCTCGCCGACGCCATGCCGAACCTGCGCCAGGCCTCGGATCCGGTGCGGCTGCGGTCGGGCTGGATCAACGGCGTCAAGAGCTGGCAGGTCCGCTACGACTGAGACGGCGACACTCGAACGGCCGCGACTCGCCGCCGCGGCCGTTCGAGCGTGTCCGTCGGAGCTCCGATCCGAACCGCCCCGGCATTCACCCGTTCTGCCGGAGACCGCGCCTGCGGTAGCGCACCCGGCAGGGCTGCTGCAGCTGCACCACCATCTTCGAGTGGTCGTTGCGGTAACTGTCCGAGGGCTGGGCCATCTCGAACTCCCAGTCCCGCAACAGGATCGAGAAGATCGCCTTGAGCTGCATGAGCGCGAACGCGGCTCCGACGCAGCGGTGCTTGCCCGCGCCGAACGGGATCCACGTCCAGCGGTTGACGATGTCCTCCTGGTTCGGGTCGATATAGCGGCCCGGATCGAAGGCGTCCGGATCGGGGAAGTCCTCGGGCAGCCGGTTGGAGATGGCGGGCGTGGCGGCCACGTGGTCGCCCTCGGCGATGTGGTGACCGCACACCTCGAAATCGCCCCTGGCCACCCGCATCAGGATGATCAGCGGCGGATGCAGTCGCAGCGTCTCCTTCAGCACCGCCTCCAAGCGCGGAATCTGGCGCAGCGCACCGAAACTCACCGGCGAACCGTCCGCGTACAGCTCGTCCAGCTCAGCGACGACGTTGCCAAGCAGCTCGGGGTGGCGGAGCAGCTCGATGACCGTCCACGCCGCCGTGCCGGAGGTGGTGTGGTGACCGGCGAACATCATCGAGATGAAGATGCCGGTGATCTCGCTGGCGCTGAAGCGCGGTTCGCCGTTCTCGCCGGGCACCGAGACCAGCACGTCGAGCATGTCGCGGTCGCCGCGGTCGGCGGGACGGGCAGACCGCTTGTCCATGATTCCCTGGACGAGCTCGACGAGCGCGGCGCGGGCCTCGTCCCTGCGGCGGAAGCTTTCGATCGGCGCGTAGGGGTCCACATAGGCCAAGGCGTCGGTGCCGCGCTCGAGTTCGTGATAGAGATGCGCGAACCTGCCATCGAGTTCGTCGCGGAATTTCACGCCGATCAGGCAGGCCGAGGACGTGTAGATGGTCAGCTCGGCGAAGAAGTCGAGCAGGTCGATCTCGCCCTCGTCGCCCCAGCGCGCGAGCATCCGCTCGACCTCGGTGGCGATCGTGCCCGCGTGCCCGCGCATGTGCTCGGCGCGCAGCGCCTGGTTGTGCAGCATCTCCTTGCGGCGTTCCGGGCTGGCGTCGAAGACCACCCCCTCGCCGAAGATCGGCTTCATGAACGGATAGGCCGCGCCCTGGTCGAGATCCTCGTCGCCGGATCGGAAGAAGAATTCGTTGGCTTCCGCCCCGGAGAGCAGGACGACCCGCTTGCCCGCGAGTTCGAAGGCGCCGATATCGCCGCACTCGGCGCGCACCCGGCGCATCAGCGCGATCGGGTCGGAGCGGAACTCCTCGAGATGTCCGTGCTCGTGCTCGCCGCCGGAGACGCGCTGTGGTTTCACCAGAGTCATCGGAAATCCTTCCACAGATACCTGTCCAGACATATGCTGGACACGTGTCTGGACAGTACTACTGTCGACCGGACGCGAGCAAGGGATTCGCGGTCGCGTGATCGCGCGCAGGGCCCTCTCGAAGGGGTGAAGAGTGGACGCACGGCAACAGTCCTCGCGGGGGCGCTTCCCGATCCTGTGGGCCACCTGGGCGACGGTGCGGCTCAAATTCGCCGGGCTGGCGTTCGTTTCGATGATCGCGGCGGTGGTGCTGCTCGCCATGTCGATGTACGCGGGCCGGTTCGAGTCGACGGCGACGGTGCTCGTCGACGCGCCGCGCTCGGGTCTGGTGCTCGATCCGGACGCCGCGGTGCGGATGCGCGGCGTGGAGATCGGCCGCGTCGCCGCCGTGGAACCGCACGCCGACCGGGTGCGGCTGCGGCTGGAGCTGGATCCGGAGTCGCTGCGGATGGTCCCGGATAACGCCCGCGTCGACATCCGCTCGACGACGGTCTTCGGCGCCAAATTCGTGCACTTCGTGCCGCCTGCCGCGCCGTCACCGCGCCCGCTGGCGCCGGGGGCGGTGGTCCGGGCGGAATCGGTGACCGTCGAGTTCAACACCTTGTTCCAGCGGCTCTCCACCGTGCTCGCGAAAGTAGAACCGGGACAATTGAATTCGACACTGGCCGCAGTGAGCGCCGCGTTGCAGGGTCGCGGTGAGCGGCTCGGCGATCTGCTGGAGCGCGCGGATGTCACACTGCGCCAGCTGAATCCGAGCCTGCCCCAGCTGGCCCACGACATGACGGCCACCGCCGAGGTCACCGAACTCTACGCCGACACGGCGGGGGAGTTGCTGCGCACGGTCGACAACGCGACCGTGACCGGCGCGACGGTCGCGGACCGGGCCGCGGATCTGGACGAAATGCTGCTCAACGTGGTGGGTTTGGCCGAGACCACCCGCGCGGTCCTCACCGAGACCGAGCAGCCGATGGCGACGGCGCTGCGGCTGCTGCGCCCGGGGAGCGCGCTGCTGAACGAGTACCGGCCTGCGCTGCGCTGCGTGGTCAACGGCGTCGCCGCGATGATGCCGTTGGCGGAGACGATATTCGGCGGCATGGTGCCGGGAGCGGTGTTCAACACCAACTTCATGCTGGCCTCGGAACCGTACAAATATCCGGAGGACCTGCCGAAGGTCAACGCGACCGGCGGTCCGGACTGTTCCGGTATCGAACAGCGCGCACCGGGCGCGCACGCGGACTACGTCGTGACCGACACCAGCGAGGGCGCGTTGTTCGTCCCGTCGACCAGCGCCCGGCTGCACGCGGATCCGCCGACGGTGTTCGAGATCTTCTTCGGTGGGCTGCCCGGCGTCGCCCGCCGGTGAGGAGCCTCAGCCGTCCAGCAGGTGGGGCAGGCCCGCGCGATAGCGCTCGGCGTCGACGCGTTTGGCCTGATCGAAGATCGGCAGCGAGACCAGCGGGAAGATCGGCGCGCGCGGGCCGGGGTCGTCGGCGGCGTCCATGATCGCGTTGGCCACCGCGCGGCCGGATTCGTTGGCGCCCTCCATGGTCGCGAGATCGATGTTGCTGCGCACGTGGTCGCCGCCGAAGAACAGATTGGGGACGGCGCAGTGCGCCTCCGGCCGGTGATCGTAGGAGCCGACGGTGTTGACCAGCAAGGGTGTCGCGTTGTCGATCGCGCCACCGCGCCAGGTGATTCCGGGATCGAGGTGCCAGGAGCGCACGTCCTCGTCGCGCAGCCAGCCCGTCGCGGTGTTGAGCCATTCCTTCAGTTGCGCCCACACTTCCGCGGCGATCTCCTCGCGGCCGCATTCCTTGGCCGGTCGGCCGTAGAGCACGCCGGGGGAGTCCCAGTCGGAGATGTCCACCGAAAGACATTCGCGCACCGCGCCGTCGCCGTAGCGTGCGGCGAAATCGCCCACCCACATGGGCGCTTGGCGCAGCGCGGTGAGCGCCCACGGCGAACCGAGCGCGGCGATATGGCCTTCCGGCAGCTCGGTCGGGCGGGTGAGGTAGTACTGGATGCCGACCATCCAGTCGGTGTGGAGCCGGTGCATGCCCGCCAGCCGCGGATCGGCGTCGAGGATCCGGTCGCTGAGCAGCGGGAGGGTCCGCTCCACCGGCATGGCGCAGACGTACCAGTCCGCGGTGACATTCTCGACCGTGCCGTTCGCCCCGCGGACAGTCGCCGACACAATGCGCCCGCCACGCAGTTCCAGTGCGCTCGCGCCCCTGTTCATGACGAAACGGACGCCGAGCGAACGCAAGTAGCCGACCCACGGATCGATCCACGCCTCGTTGGTCGGCCGGTTCAGGATGCGGTCGATGCCCGCGGTGTATTGCGGAATCGCCCCGGTCGCGGCCAGCACCAGCGCCTCGCCGATCGTTCCGATGGTGCGCGCCGAGCTGACGTGCGGTTTGGCGGCGACGGTGATCCGGGTGAGCGCGTTGACCAGGTAGTCGCGATAGGCGGGCGACTTGCCCTGGGCGTGCAGGATCTGTTCCCAGGTGACGTACTCCCACTGCCCGTAGCGCCGCTCCGCGGAGGAGGTGAACCACACCGTCATCTGTTTGGCGAAGAACGCCAGTTCCCACGGCGGTAGCTCGGGGACGAAGCCGAACGCGCCGACGATGGTGTTCTGCAAGCGTTGCGGTGTCAACTGATCGATCGCCCCGAGCTCGACGGGCACGAAAATCGGTGGGCGCCCACGGAACCCGGCGACCGTGCCCTCCACCCGGACCAGGTTTCCCGCGACACCGTCACGGTTCCCGGGAAACGGAATGCGCCGCATCGTATCCGGGATGTTCTGGTAGCAGCCGGGAAAGAAACGAAAGCCGTGCTCGCCGGGCAGATCCAAGCGTCCGCCGACGCCGGTGCCCGGCACACCCATGCTGCGCGCCTTGCCGCCGAGAAACGCGGGCTCGTACACGGTGACCTGGTATCCGCGTTCGGCGAGCTCGTGCGTCGCGGAAAGTCCCGCGACGCCGCCGCCGAAGATCGCCACCGATCGTCCGGGCGCGGGCGTCCGCCGCGCTCCCGCTGTGGCGGTGGCTGTCGAAGCGGTCGCGGCTAGGCCGACACCCGCGGCCACGGCGCCGCGCAGAACCTCGCGGCGGGTGAGAGAAAGGCCGGAAGGCGGTCGCTTGTCACGCATGTCGTTCTCCTGAGCAGGTGGCGGGTGCGAGAGCGTGGTGGGCGCGCGACTGCCACCAGTCGGCGGCGGTGTCGCGGGCCTCGTGCAGGAGATGGGTCAGCACCGGACCGACCGATGGCCAGGCCTCGCGCAGCGCGCCGACGGCCAGCGCCGCCGCGAGCGCAGGAGTGAAGACGTCCTTCGGATCCCTCGTGCGCGAGAAGATCGCGGTGACCGCCTGCGCCAGCTCCGGGTCGCTCGTCGCGCGGCGATAGAGCTGAATATCCAAGGGGCTCATGGCGGTCCCGCGGGCCAGCCGGTTGGTCCACTGGTAGATGCCGAGGCAGTCGGCGAGGCGCTGGGACTCCCAGGCGCGCAGTGCCGCGTCCAGCCGCTGCGGCTCGTGCAGCACCGGGGCGGCGAGTTCGCCGAGACGTCGGCCGTAGTGCAGCGCGTCCCGAATGCCCTGGGCGGTCACCGGATCCTTGAAATGCCCCGCGTCGCCGGGCAGGGCCCAACCCGGGCCGCTGGATCGGCGGAAGTAGGAGAGCAGCCCCGTCGCGGAGCGGACGCGACCGACTCGCTCACACCCCGCGAGCCTGGTCGCCAGCCCGGGAATCCGTTCGATCGCTTCGCGATAGCGTCGGTCGGCGCCGCCGTGACCGGGACGGTCCGCGCTCGCCGGAGGTTGCACCAGGGCGAGCAGAAGTCCGTCGTCGCAGGGAAAGGCGGTGCCCAGATCGGGACCGTCGCGCCACTGCGCGGCCACCTCGCGCCATCCGGCCGCGGTGTCGCGCCAATAGGCGAAGTAGCAGTCCCGTCCGCTCGGTGCGGACAGCCGGGGACCGGACGTCCCGGCCAGCCGGGCCACCGTGCTGCGCCGTCCGTCGGCGCCGACCACGAGGGCAGCGCGCAGCTCACGGGTACCGGAGGCGTCGGAGTACCTGACACCCGCGCATCGTTCTCCGCGCCACAGCAATTCGCCGACACGGGCACCCTCGCGCAAGTCGGCGCCCGCGTCGACCGCGGTGGCCGCGAGCGCGGCGTCCAGGCCAGTGCGGCGCACGCACAGCGCGTAGTCGACGCCGTCCACCGGCGCGAACGGCGAGCGGATGGTGTAGCCCGCGCCCGCCGCGAAGGCGGTCCGCAGCGGCGGCGCTCCCAACGCGGTGACGCGATCGAGCGCGCCGAGACGCGCCAATTCCGCGACACCGCCGGGCCACAACAGGTGTGTGGAGAGCGTGTCCGAGGGAAATCGGGTCGCCTCCAACAACACGACCCGCACGCCCGCCCGTGCGAACGCGGCGGCCGTCGCCGAACCCGCGCAGCGAGCGCCCACCACGACGACCTCGGTGTCCTCGACCGGAATGGCAGGAGCGCCAGGCATTTTCGAACCACCTCGGTCACAACGTCTCGGACACAGTGTCCGATCGATGGTGCGACTCGTCGCGCCCCGGTGTCAACGCCCGCACGGCAGAATGGAACTCGTGAATCCCTCCGGCGAACGATCGCGGCGGCACCTGGCCGTCGGCCTGCGTGCGGGTGGCGGATGCCTTCGCTGACGAGAGCCCCGAAGAACGCGCGCAAGCCGGTCGACGACCGGCGGACGGAGTTCGAGCGGCGCGTCCTGCGCGCCGTCGAAGAACTGCTCGCCGACGGGACGCCCTACACCGAGATCGCGGTGCACAAGATCGCCGCCGCCTCGGGCGCGGCGAGATCGACCTTCTACCGCTACTTTCCGGACAAGAGCCAGCTACTGATCAGAATGGCCGAACTGGCCACCGCGGACCTGTTCGACGCGGCGGAGACGTGGTGGCGCGCCGACCACGGCGACCACCGAGCCGGGGTGGTGCGCGCGATCGGCAGCATGATCGAGGGGTTCCGCGACCATCGCTATCTGCTGCTGGCACTCAGCGAAGTCGCCGGCTACGACCGGGACGTGGGGCGCTATTGGAGCGGTCGGGTCGCGGCCTTCGTGGACGTGGTGCGGACTCGGCTCGAGGCGGATCGCGCCGCGGGGCGGATCGATTCGGCCGTCGATTCGACCGCCACGGCGTTGGTGCTGACCGCCATGGTCGAGCGATCGATCACCGCCGCCTTCGCTGCGAATTCGGTCGTCACGGATGCCGCGCTGGCCGAGTCCTTGGGGCGAGCCATCTGGCTGGTCGTCTACGGTGACGCGCCCTGCCCGTGAGCGGCGCACGAAAAAGGCCGCGCCGGAACGGTATCGGCGTGACTACTCGTCATCGAGACCGGCGGACAGGTACGCCGCCGCCGCGAGCCATTGCCTGCACTGCGGTCCGTGCACCTCGTGGACGTGCAAGATCTCACGCGCTCTGCGGTAGGTGAGGCCGCCGGGTTCGGCGCCGCAATCGGCGGTGGACACTTCGCTCACGGCGCGTGGCCGCAAGGTCTCGACACCGGTGCCTCCGAGAAGGAAGTCCCGGTGGGGAGTTCGAAATGGCTGGCTCATGTCGACCGCCCCTCGCGTCTGGCGATGGGGAGGCGAATTGTCTGGCGACGCCGGCGCGAACTCCCTAGCACGTCTCCCCGCTATCTACCGCCCGAGTTTAGAGCCGCGTACCTTACAGATGCAAGTACATTTGCACGAACGACCAACAGGTATGTAAAACGGCGGCCACTGAACGATTCGGTGGCCGCCGTTGTGGCACAGCGTCTTTCCCAACGTGGCACCCGGCCATTTCCTGACGTGTCAGGAATTCATCGGTGCGGACCACGTTCTCGATGACGCGTCACGCTATTTTCGGTGCCGCACGGCTTTTCGCCGACGCGTCGGGTATTCGGTTCCGTGTCAGGGTTTGCGCGCAACGGCGCCGTACGCGGAAATAGGCCGGATCTCGCCCACCTCGGCATTCTGGGCGCGCCACTGGGTGATGGAGGTGAACCCGGGCTCCACCATCTCCAATCCGTCGAAGACCGCCTTGATCTGGGCCTGTGTCCGTGGCACATACGGAACGCCACCGGTGCCGGTGTAGTTCTCGCAGAGGGTCACGTACTCCTTGCTGTCGTCGGTGCCGTCCCACATCACCAGGTAGCTGCCCGACGGCACGGCGTCGAGCACAGTGCCCACGATCTCCAGCAGCTTTTCGTAACTCTTGGCGTGGCCGAGCACGCCCATGAACATGACGGCGATCGGCTTGTTGAAGTTGAGCACGTTGCGCGCGTCGGCGACGATCTGATCGGTGTCGTGGAAATCGCAGTCCACGTAGGTGGTGACGCCCTCCGGCGTCGTGCTGGTCAGCAGCGCCCGCGCGTGCGTCAGCACCAGCGGATCGTTGTCCACGTAAACGATTTTCGAGTCCGGCGCCACGCTCTGCGCGACCTCGTGGGTGTTCTGCATGGTCGGCAGGCCGGTGCCGATGTCGAGGAACTGACGAATACCGACCTCGCTGGCCAGGTAGCGGACCGCGCGGATCAGGAACTGCCGCGACTGCACGGCCATGGTGGTGATGTCGGGGTCGACCTCGATGCCCGCGTCGCCGGCGATCCTGTCGATTTCGTAGTAGTCCTTGCCGCCCATCCAGTAGTTCCAGATTCGCGCGGAATGGGGAATGTCGGTCCGGATGAGTGGGCTGTGGTCTTCGGGCATCGCGTGGGACTCCTCTGGAACATATGTGCGTGGCCGGATGTCCGCCGCCCTTGACCGATGTGCGGGGCGCGCCGCGCGCGTCTGACTCCGTGGTTGTCGCGAATGGGCGGTCATCCGATGTGCTCTGTGACAGTACAAGATTCGGTTGCCGCGAGCGGTCCGGATGCGCGAGGTGAACGGGGGCTTTACACGACTCCGCGAATCACCGGCATCAAAACCGGCCGGTAGGTCCGAATTATTCTGCGCCGCATGGTGAACTTCGTGCTATCGTCCGAACGTAGGTGCAAATGCAAGAACGTTTGAGCGTGCATCTGCAAGCACTCAAGCCGTAAGTCCCTCACACTGGCAGTAACCGAGGAGTGGGAAATGTCGGGTACAACCACGCACAAGATCACCAGCGCCTGGCGCAAGAGTTCGTTCAGCGGACCCAGCGGGGGCAACTGCGTCGAAGTGGCGGAGGTGTCCAATGGCCTGGTCGCAGTACGCAACTCGCGCGACCCCGAGGGCGCTGTCCTGTTCTACACCCGTCCGGAGATCGACGCGTTCGTCCGTGGAGCGAAAGCCGGAGAATTCGACGATTTGACTAGCTGAAAGGTAACATTGCGATCGGTGCGGTGTGTCTCGAAACGACAAGTATGTGACACACTGGTGGGCAACCAAGAGTATCGGAGACGAACTCCATGATCGCAGAACCCAACGACGACGGCATCGTGCAATCGGTTGTCGCGGAGCGTGGTCCGACCGTGCTCCGGATCGCCCTGGGTGGGCAGTTGCGCAAGCTACGCGAGAGTTGCAACATCACCCGCGAGGCCGCGGGTGACGCGATCCGTGGTTCGCACGCCAAGATCAGTCGTCTCGAGTTGGGCCGCACCGGTTTCAAAGAACGCGACATCCGCGATCTGCTGACCCTCTACGGCGTCAGCGATCCCATGGAACGCGAACAGTTCCTGACGCTGGCCAGGCAGGCCAACGAGCCTGGCTGGTGGCATCGTTACAGCGATCTGCTGCCGTCCTGGTTCGGCACTTACCTAGGCCTGGAGCAGGCGGCCAACAAGATCCGCACCTACGAAGCGCATCTCGTGCCCGGCCTGCTACAGACACCCGAATACGCAAGGGCCGTACTGGCTCTCGGCTACGACGACGCCGACACCGATCGGCGCGTGGCCGTGCGTCAGCGCAGGCAGGAGATCCTGCACCGCACCGATCCGCCGATCGTCTGGGCGGTGATCGACGAGGCCGCGCTGCACCGTCCGGTGGGCGGGCCGCAGGTGCTGCGCGAGCAGATGGAACACCTCATCGCGCTCGCCGCTCTGCCGAACGTCACCCTTCAGGTCCTGCCGTACTCGGCGGGCGAGCACGCGGCCGCGGGCAGCTCCTTCAGCATCCTGCGCTTCGCCGAGCCCGAGCTACCCGACATCGTGTACCTCGAGCACCTGACCAGCGCCCTGTACCTGGACCGCAGGCAGGATCTGGCGCTGTACCTCTCGGTGATGGACCGCCTGAGCGTCCAAGCCTTGCCGCCGCAGAAGTCGATCGAGATGTTGTCGTCGATCGCGGCCGGACTGTGACGATCACGCGTCGGCACTGAAGATTACGAGCGGTCTCTTTTCGCTTCCCGCGCGGCGGCGCGTGCGGACCGAAAGCGATTGATCGCGTAGACATCCGGGTCGCCGTGCGCACTCGCCGAGCGGGGGACCGCACGGACCATTCATACAGTTCGCAGGAGTGCGAACCGCCGTGAACCGTAGAGAACAGCGCGAAGGCGGAGATGGCCGCCTGGGTGAGCGTCCGGATGACGCGAGGGAAGTAGGTCGCGATGTGCGTCGCGCGCCGAGACCTCGCGGACGGAGGTGGTGTCCGGCCGAGGCTGTCGCAGGCGAGACCCATTGGCGCGCAGCGTTGTTCGGCTGCGGCGCCGCGAGGTGAACCGGCTACTGCTTGATGAAGGTGGACGCGATGCGCCAGAAGGTCGCCGGTTGGAGCGCCTTCAGGTCCCAGTCGTCGGCCATGGCGTGCGCCGTCGATACGATCCGATCGATGTCGAAATCGTTCCGGGTGGCCGCGCCGGTGGACTCGACGGCATCGATGACGAACGCGACCGCCGTTTCTCGCGAGTACGTGGTATTTCGGTGGCCGCTGCGGGCCGGCGATGTGCTCATAGTTCTACCGTTCGCTGGCTGGTCGGCCAGTGCGGCCTCGGCGAACCCGAGCCGGCCGCCGACTAGTGGTTGGTCCATAAGACGTCCCTGATGTAGGCGGCAGCAAACTTCCGGCGACTTTGCCATCGGTTCGCCCACGCGGCCTCCCCTGGTTGTCCCCTATATAGCTATGCGGAACTGAGTTTATGTCCGCGTGCCTTTCAGATGCAAGTACATCTGCACGATCGATTGTATTCGCACAAAAGGTTTTTCACCCTTCCCGCTCGAGTCGCCGACCGTTCCGACCGGACGGTTCATCGGATCGGCGTATCGGCGTCCAGGTTTCCGCTCGCCCGCACGGTCCGCTGCGCACTGCCGGGTGGGCACTTGGCCAGGTCGGAGGCTGCTCGCCGGGGTGATGTCGCCGTTCCGGTGCGGACGGCGCGGCGCGGCGGGGCGGACCGGACGGCGTGCGATCTTCGGGCGGAGTGAAGTGTCGTCATTCCGCCGACGGGCGTAGCCGCGACGAGTCTCGAATCGGTGACATCGAAAATCGTTCCGGAATCGCGGCGGAAAACAAGCGCTCGGGTGGCGCGGATAACTCGGCCGACGGAACCGACTTTGGGATCACGCCGATCGAATCCGCTGCGACGCAGAACATTCAGCAATCAATCAGCTACCAATTGCGGAGACCGCGTCCGCCAGTGGCGTATCCCCCGCGACGAGCGCGAGTGTGGTGCGCACGGTGTTCGGAGCGGACAGCAGGGCGGCCAGAACGGCGGCGACATCGGCGCGGGCAATAGTGTCGCGACCGATCGGATACTGGCTGAGAGTGACCAGGCCGGTGGGCTCGGAATCGAGCAACCTACCGGGGCGGAGGATGGTCCAGTCCAGATCGCGGGCCCGAAGATCGTCCTCGGCTTGGGTTTTGGCGGCTATATAGGCGGCCCACACCTCGTCGGTGCCCGGCGCGGGCGGCTGACCAGCCCCCATGGTGGAGATCTGCACGAAACGGCGCACACCCGCCTGCTCGGCGGCGTCGGCGAGCAGCACCGAGCCGCCCTTGTCGACGGTGTACTTGCGGGCCGCGCCGCTACCGGCCCCCGCGCCCGCCGCGAAGACGACGGCATCGGCTCCGGCGAGCGCGTCGACGAGCGCGGGCAGGTCGGTCCGTTCCAGATCGAGCACGACCGGGCGCGCTCCGGCGGCGGCGACGTCGTCGGCGTGGTCGGGGTTGCGGATCAGGCTCCACACGGAGTGACCTGCGGCGGCGAGCGTTTCGGCGAGCAGCAGGGCGATCTTGCCGTGTCCACCGGCGATCACGATGCGCATGGGTGTCCTTTCCGGTAGCGGGCGAACCGTCAGCGTTCGGGTCCGCCCGGGTTGCACGAGGCCTGCACGGTTTCGGGATAGCCGACGGCGGGCCGCCACGGTTCGAGATTCCAGCTCGGCTTGTTCGGCTGCACCAGCCGCGCCCAGTCCCAGTGACAGACGAACTGGTCGCGCATGCCGGGAGCGTCGGCGGCGGGGGACTGGACGAGCACCTCCTGCCAGGCCCGCTCGTCCGAACCGGGATAGGTGGTGCGGCGGCCCGCCTCCGAGGGGAAGACGAGCAGGCGTGGGCCGTCTACGTTCTCGGTCCACTCGACGTGGTCGACCAGCGGAATGCCCTCGTACGGATCGACCGTCGGCTGCGCCGCGAGGGGCGTCGCGCGATCGGAACTCGTGCTCGGCGGACGCGTCAGCGTCGCGGAGGTGGCGGACAGCGCCCGCGAGCCGGTGCTGGACGGCGACGCGGTGGACGCCTCCTCGGCCCCGCATCCGGCGACCGCGACGGACACCAGCAACGCGAACCCCGCACCCCGCGCCGAGCGTGGTCGCCGGTCGTGTGCTTTCCGCGTCCGCTGTCTCACTATCGATCCCTCCCGAGGCGCTGTCGCGTCCGCGCGGCGCGGACGTCTCCGTCGAGCGTAATCGCGCGCGGCGGGACGGCCTTCGCCGACAACTCGCGCCAGCCGGGAAGGAGGGCGTACCTCCGCCTTCGCCGCGGCCGCACGCGGGTCTGCTGGGGACCGCGTCCGACTACGTCGGCCGGGACACCGAATGTGGTGTCTTGCCGCGCGGGCATCGATCCGGCAATCATCGGCCGATGAAGCGTGCACTGATCATGGCGGGCGTGCTCGGGGTCGTCATCTCGGTGTCGGCGCCCGACGGCACCGGCTCGGCGAACCCTGCCGAGCGGCCGGGGACCGTCACGGAGGTGTCTCCGCTACCGGACGTGGTCGTCGTCGCGAACGCGGGCGCCGCGCTGCGGCTGGTCTATTGGTCGCGCGGTCCGCGCGGGCCGATGCGCAGCGGCGGCGCGATCTATCTGCCGCAAGGCGCGCCGCCGCCGGGCGGCTGGCCGATCGTCGCCTACGCGCACGGCACGGTCGGGATCGCCGACCACTGCGCGTTCACGCTGCAGCCGCGCCGTTTGTACCTGGACACCGTCTACCCGGAGTTGCTCCGCGCGGGCTATGCCGTGGTGCTGACGGACTACGTCGGCCTCGGCACCCCCGGCACCCACCCGTATCTCGACGGCCCCTCGCAGGCGCGCAGCATGATCGACGCCGTGCGCGCCGCACGTGCGGTGGTGCCGGAATTGAGCGATCGGTGGGCCGTGCTCGGGCAGTCCCAGGGCGGGCAGACCGCCTTGTTCACCGCGCGTATCGCCCCGGAAGACGCCCCGGAGCTGCGGCTACGTGGCGCGGCCGCCACCGGTCCGCCGTCGAATCTCGAGCATCTCGCCCCGCTGATGGGCCCCTGGGTGCCGCGCCTACCGCTGCGGATGACGACCGCGTATTTCGCCTCGATCATGGCGGGGCTGCGCGCGACCGCGCCCGAACTGGATGTGGACGGCTACCTGACCCCGGCGGGCAGGGAAGTGCTGGACGTGGTCGAACGGGAATGCGTCACCGAGGCAGACGCCCTCGTGCGCGACATCTCGATCGGCGAGATGCTGGCCGAGCCGCTGTGGGATCCGGCGCTGCTCGCCGCGGCGCGCGCGATGCTGCGGATACCGACCGAGGGGCACACGGTGCCGCTGTTCATCGGCCAAGGACTGACCGATCGCGACGTGCCCGCGCCGTTGAGCGCTGGACTGGTCACCGAACTGACGCTGGCCGGTGCGGATCTGCAAGTCGTGGTCTACCCCGGCGACCACCTGGCGACCGCGCGCGATTCGCTGCCGGACACGCTGGCCTTCCTGCACCGCGTGCTGGACAACCCGTGAAAGCTCAGCGCCACAGCGAACGGCAGGGCAACCTGCGCAGCTCGGGCCGGATCTTGCCGTCCACCGTGACGGTCAGCCCCGCGTGCAGCGCCGCGGTGGTGAACTCCCACGCCTCGGTGCTCGTCGCCGCGTACTCGAGGACGATCTCGTCCTCGGGCGTCGGGCCGTCGAAGTAGACGGTCACGCGCCGAGTCGGCGCGTCCGCGACACCCCGCCGATGTTCTGCGATGTGCTGCGTGCCGTCCATGTCACGGTCTCCTTCCGGGCCGGCGCGGCCTCGCGCCGGTTACTCGACGGTAGATCCCGGACCATAGCGAAGAACATGTTCCATCCCACTGGCTGGACAAGTCACAGGGCTTCGCGGGCCTCGGTGGGGATTCTCACGAGTGTGTGTGCGCGCCGGTCACAGCGTGTCATGACCAAACTTGTGAGAAGTCCACACGTTGCCTGTCTTTTTTGCCATGCCGACCGGGCATTGATCAGGATGATCTCCAACGTTGGACCCACTGGGGAGGCACAGTCCATGAGAAAGGCCCTACGTTCGGTGCGCGCGCTCGGAGCCGCGGCGCTCGGCGTGCTGATGGTGGTGGCGGTGGCCGGAGCGAGCCACAGCGAACCGCTCTACCCGGCGCCGGACCCGGATCCGTTCTATGCCGCGCCCCCGGACCTGGCCGACAAGAAACCCGGCGACGTGATCGCGGTGCGCCAGATGCCGCCGCTGCTGGTCTTCCCGGACACCACCGTCACCCTGGTGCGTTTCCGCTCGACCAACTCCACGGGCAAACCGATCGCGGCCACCACGACGGTGCTCACCCCGAAGGCTCACCGCGCGGACGGCCCGCTGCTGTCCTTCCAACACATCATCAACGGGCTCGGCGCCGAGTGCTCGGTCTCCCGGGTGCTCTACACCGGCGATCCCAATCTGATCGTGCGCGAGGCGCCCGGCTGGAACGTGCTGTTGCAGCGCGGCTGGACCGTGGCGCTGCCCGATCACCTCGGCCCGCAGTTCGCCTACGGCGCGGCGAAGCTGGGCGGTCAGATCACCCTGGACGGCATCCGCGCGGTCAAGCAGGTGTCGGAATTGCGACTGGCGCAGAGCCCGACCGCGATGGTCGGCTATTCCGGCGGCGGAATGGCCACCGCGTGGGCCGCCGCGCTCGCGCCGGAGTACGCGCCGGAACTCCAGCTCGCGGGCGCCGCGATGGGCGGGGTGCCGATGAACCTGGTCAAGATGCTCGAGGGTCTCGGCCTCGGTTCGCATCCGGTGTTCGGTCTCGCGCTGGCCGCGGGCCTCGGCTTGGAACGCGAGTATCCGGAGCGGTTCCCGCTGAGTGAGCAGCTCAACGATCGCGGGCTGGCCGCGCGCGACGCCATCGCCAACAGCTGCACCAACGACATCATCGCGACGGGCGCGGGGCGCGGCGCGATGGACTTCGCGAAGACGACCTCGATGATCGACGACCGCGACGCGCGCGCGGTGGTGGAGGAGAACAGCCTCGAGCTCTACGACGGCGTGCCGCGCACACCGGTGTTCGAATGGCATTCTCCGATCGACGGATTGGTTCCGGTCGACGCGATCGTCAACACCGACCGCAGGTGGTGCGCGGCGGGCGTGCCGGTGCAGGCCGAGCAGATTCCGGTGCCCGATCACCTGACCGCGGCCGTTCTCGGCATCCCCACCGCGCTGAGCTGGCTCGACGCCCGCTTCCGCGGCGAGCCCGCGCCGAGCAACTGCTGACGCCGACCGAGCCGAATCCGCCTCGAGGCAGGCGGATTCGGCTCGGTTGTTGCGATTCGGCGTCATGACACACACAACTCGAGCACGGACCGGCTGCCGCTTCGGCGCGTCCGGTTAGCCTGAGTCCCTGGCCCCCAAGGGGCATTTCGGGGGTCGACGGCCCGATCTCTCTGGGCGCCAGGCGAACCCGACGTCGCACCCAGAGGCGTGTGCCATGAGATCTTTGCGTGCCCTGCTCCTGACAGCCCTGCTGGTCGCTTCGGCGGGGATGGGCCACGCCGCGGCCGATCCGCCCGCTGTACCCGCACCGCCCCCCGGGCCGCCGCCCGTCCTTCCCGATCTGTCCGGACTGCCCGCGCTGCCCACCGTTTCGGGATCGCTGCTGCCCGGCGTGCAGGAATGGATCGACCGGGTGATTCCGCCGCCTCCGATCGTTCCGACACCGCGCCAGGACGGCGCGGTACTGGAGACCGCGGGCGTCTCGCCGACACTGGCCGCGCTGCACGAGGCCGCGCTGCCCTCGGGAGTGGGCGATCCGATCTTCGATTTCTGGCCGCCCGACCTCGCCGACTACGCGCCGGGCGAGATCATCGAGGTCCGTGATGTCACCGCGACGGCGGGTTTGCTCGTACTCGTGCCGTTCCGTCAGGCGCTGCTGATGAAGTACCGCACCACCGATGCGCACGGCAGACCGTCCTTCGCCACCGCGACCCTGGTCGTCCCCGCCGGCGCGTGGACCGGTGACGGCGATCGCCCGGTGGTGGTCAACAACCTGCCGATCGACGCGCTCGGTCGCGACTGCACCCCCGGCTACAGCCTCGCCAACGGCTGGACCGACAACACCAGCGTTACCGACTTCATCCCGCCCACAACGCAATTGGCGATCTTGCGCGGGTACGCGGTGCTGATCCCCGATCACGAGGGCCCGTGGATGGCTTACGCCGAACCGTATGTCGCGGGCCACGCGGTGCTCGACAGCATCCGCGCCGTGCGAAATCTGCTGCCCGAGGAGTTCGGCGCCAGCGCTTTCGGCATGTTCGGCTACTCCGGCGGGGCCATCGCCACGCACGGCGCGGTCAAACTGATCGGCGGCTACGCGCCGGAACTGTCCGAGGTCGTGGTCGGCGCCGCGCTGGGCGGCGTACCCGCCGACTACGAGATCCTGGCGCGCAGCATGAACGGCAATCTGGCCTCAGCGGTCTTCATGGCCGCGGTGTTCGCCATCGGAAGGGAGCGTCCGGAAATCCTGGCGCGAATGAACAATCTGGCCAAATGGATCGCGACCTCACCGGCGAAGGACCTGTGCGGCAGCACCTTCGGTGCGGTCGGTGTGCTGATGCTGCCCATCGACATCGCCGCGAACTTTCCCGACCCGCTCGGCTCGGAGTTCGCCGCCGAGATCTACCGCGTGACACGCATGGAGGACATGCCCTCCGCGGTGCCGCTCTACATCTACAACGGTGACCAGGAGTTCTGGATCCCGGCCGAAGGCGCGCGCAATCTCTACCGCGAACAGTGCGGGCTCGGTGTCACCGCGGTCTATCGCGGGGTGCTCGGCGAACATGTGATCGGGGCGGCCACCGGTTACCCGGAGGTGGTGCTGTGGCTGGACGAGCGGTTGCGCGGTGTGCCCGCCCCGAACGAATGCTGATGTCCCGGCGAACGTTGCGCTGACCCGCCGCGGCGCGATTCAACAGTATGACGCCGCACTTCGACGTACCCTCCGCCGCCCAGCAAGCCGCGGCGCTGGTCGGGCGCCACTTCCGGCTCGCCGACCGCTACGAGGTCAGCCGGGAGAAGGTTCGCGAGTTCGCCAAGGCCGTGCAGGACTATCACCCGGCGCACTGGAGCAAGGACGCCGCGGCGTCGCTCGGCTACGGCGGACTCGTCGCGCCGCTGACCTTCCCGGCGATCGTGTGGCTGCAGATGCAGCGAACGATGTTCGAGACCGAACTGACGGGCTACGACGTCAGCCAGGTGCTGCACACCGAGCAGCGGGTGCGGGTGCACCGCCCGATCGTCGCGGGCGACGAGTTGGTCTCGGAGTGCACGTTCGAATCGTTCCGCCAGTTCGGCGCGAGGGATCTGCTCGTCATCCGGAATCTGCTCAGCGACGGCGCGGGGCGGCCGCTGCAGACGACGCACAGCACCGTCATCGCGCAGACCGGCGTCGAGATGGCGGGCGATCTCGCCGCCGCCGTGGCGGGCGTGATGATGAGCGGCCAGAGGCCCGCGGCGCCCGACAGCGCCAGCCCGCATCCCTCGGCGGCTCGGCTCACCGAGCGCGCGGCGGGCCCGCCGGACGCGCTCGACGACAGCGATCGACGCGGGCTGATCCGCTTCGAGGATCTACGCGTCGGCGACGAACTGCCCGCGCACGAGGTGGCGCTCTCACGCGGCGACCTGGTCAACTACGCGGGCGTCTCCGGCGACACCAATCCGATCCACTTCAGCGACGAGGTCGCCAGGGCGGTCGGATTGCCCGATGTCGTCTCGCACGGGCTGCTGACCATGGGCCTCGGCGCGGGATATCTGACCTCGTGGCTGGGCGATCCCGGCGCGGTGGTCGACTACGGCGTGCGCTTCGGCGGTTTCGCGCCGGTGCCCGCGGACCGGAAGAGCACGATCGAATTCAGCGGCCGCGTCAAGGAATTGGATCCGGCGCTCCGCGCCGCGACCGTGCAAGTCGGCGCCACGTGCGGTGCTCGCAAGTTGTTCGGCAAGGGCATCGCGCGAGTGCGGCTCTCCTGATCGGCTCACCCGCCCTGCAGCAGCCACTGTTGGCTGAGCCGCAGGTGGTTCGCCGACCATGCCGAGATGACGGCGGGATCGGAACCAGCAGGCGGAGGCGGTGCTTCGCCGGGGTACAGGCCGTTGTCGTTCGGCGCGCCGAGCGCCGTCGCCGCCGGCCTGCTGGGCGGCTCCGCGCCAGGAGCCGGTTCTCCGATCGGTGCCGCCTGCGCAGGAAAACGCGTGGTCGTCGGAATCTGCGGACGCTGCTCCCTGGTCGGTTCGTTGGGGTCGAATGGATCGGCCGGGTCGCCGGGGTCGAGGGGCCTCGCCTGCGCCGACCCCGGCGCCGGCCGGACCGGATTCGCCGGTGCGTCGGCTGCGGGTGCGATCGGCTGGTGGGCGCCCTCGATCAGGATCGGCGGCGCCGCGTCGGGCCGTGCGGTATCGGGGGTGGCGGGCGCGACGGCGGGCGGGGTCGTCCGGTACGCCTCGCGGGTCCACGTCGCGTCGTCGGTACCGCGCGAGAGCGCGATGCCCGACGCGGCGAGCACCGCGACCGCCGCCGCGCCGAGCGGAAGCGCCACACCCGCGCGCCGCCGCTCGCCGGTGGCGATCGGGGCGGCGGGTTCGCCGCTGGGATCTTGCGGCAGCTGAGCGGCCGCGATGCGGGCGGCGCCGACCGCGGCGGCGGGGTACTGGTCGTCCACGGTGACGGCGGGAATCTGGAAAACGCGCTCGAAATCGCCGAGCAGCTCGGGAGCCACGGGTTGCGCGCCGCAGAGCACGACGCCGTCCAGCGTCAGGCCCTTGGCCAGCAGCGCGGGGCGCACGCGATCGAGCGCTTCGGCCGCGGGATCGGGTCCGGCCCGCCACGCGGCCGAGGCGAGGATCCGCGAGCGCGCCGCGTCGGTGAGGATGAAGGTCAGGTCACGATCGGCGATCTCCAGCGCCAGAATGGTCTCGAATCGGTCGAGGTCGGCGACTTCCCGCACATAGGCGAGCAGTGCCGCGCGCACCGAAACGAGCGAGGACGTCCGCCATCGGCCGGTGGCCAGATGGGTGACGATGTCGCGCCGTTCCTCCACCGTGCGGTAGGTCAGCGCGGTGTTCTCGATGAGCGAGAGGGTCCGGTCGGCCAAATTCTCGAGGGCCGCCGCGATCGACTCGGCCGCCGTGGCCTCGCCGATCTCCCACTCCACCTCCTCGAGCGGGGCCGATGGCGGTTCGTCCGCCACCGGATTGGAGAGCAGTACCGCGCGAACCGTCGTTCGGTCCGCCGTGACACCCACGGTCGCCATACGAATCACCTCTGCCTACACGATTCTCCTACTCGATTCGTCGCGGGCCGGTGTGCCGATGGGCCCGAGACCTGTCTGCCACACACTCGATATAGCGGCGGAATGCGCGGAAACGTTAGCGCGACGATTGCCAGGGCCGGTCCTGGGCGGCGTGCGCGTGACCGAGTTGTGCGTCCTATCGGGGAGTGGTTCCGGCTCATGGCTGGTGCTCGGCCCCAACGTGCCCGTGCGCCTGTGCATGCATTCAGAACGATACCGCCGTGTGCCCTGGAGCGTCGCCCTCGATTCATGGCATCATCGGTGGATGCGTGCTCCGGAAGTGCGACTCTCGGGCGAAACCCCTTTTCCCAGAAAGCTTCCCGGCCCGGACGGCGGTCCGACCGTGTTGCGGATGCTGCTCGGCGGTCGATTGCGGCGATTACGCGAGGCCGCGGGCATCTCGCGCGAGGACGCGGGCGAGTCGATCCGCGGATCGCACTCCAAGATCAGCCGCTTGGAACTCGGCCGTACCGGGTTCCGCGAACGCGACCTGGTGGACCTGCTCGCGCTCTACGGCGTGACGGATCCGACCGAGTGCGCGGAGTTCCTCGAACTCGCCCGCCAGGCCAACGCCTCGGGCTGGTGGCACCGCGACAACGACTGGCTGCCGAAGTGGTTCGACACCTACCTCGGCCTGGAGCAGGCGGCCCGATTGATCCGCTGCTACGAGCCGAGAGCGGTGCCCGAGCTGCTGCAGACCGCCGACTACGCGCGGGCCCTGCTGTCCCTCGCGCATCCCAACGAGTCGTTCGCGGCGATCGAGCGCCGGGTGGCGTTGCGGATGCGCCGCCAGCACATCCTCACCCGGCCGGAACCGCCCCGGATCTGGGTGATCGTGGAAGAGGCCGCGTTGCGCAGGCGCATCGGTGGTTCGGCGGTCTGGCTCGAACAACTCGACAGGCTGCTCGAGGCGGCCGATCAGCCCAGCATCACGCTGCAGGTGCTCGCCGACCACGTCGGTGGCCCGGCCCTGGCCGACGGCGCCTTCACGATGCTGCGCTTCACCGAGTCCGATCTGCCCGACATCGTCTATCTCCAGCAACTGACCAGCGCGCTGTATCTGGACAAGCAGTCCGACATCGCCGCCTACCGGGCCGTCGCCAACATGCTCTCCGTGCACGCCGCACCGCCCCAGTACACGCGCGGGCTGCTGGAAGCGCTGCGTGATCGTCAGCCGCCCACCGTGGACGAGCCGACCGGGCAGGGCTGAGTCGAACAGGCCAGCCGAGACGACAGACGGACAGACCGCCCCGGCGGACGCGACGGTGTTGGGAGCGGTGTCGCACCGACCGGGACGGCCTGCCTCAGCGGCTCCGGAACTCGTCGCGCGGCGGGCCGCTGCGGGTCGGCCTGCCGCCGGAGCCGTCCCGGCGAGCATAGGCGCGGACACGGTGCGCGGACAGGTCGGCGAGCGGACACTGGGGCATGTCCAGCCGGACGCGAGCCGGGCGTTGGTTTCTCACAACGACGCGGCGCGTGTCGGCCCGCCGGGTGTCCGGCGAAGCGCGGTTTCGCCGAGCGGTCGAGCCGAGCGGTCAGTACGAGCCGGGGGCGATCGTCCCGATGATCGGATGCTGGGCGGCGTCCTCGGCGCCGCCGGTGAGCAGGCGCTTGAGGATCTTGCCCGTCTCGCCGCGGGGCAGCGAGTGGAGGAAGGTGACGTCGCGCGGCACCGAGAATCGGCTCAGCCGATTGCGGATGTAGTTGCGGACCATATCCGAATCAAGGCCCGACCCTTCGCGTTTCACCACGAAGGCGGCGAGACGCTGGCCGTATTCGCGATCGGGGACGCCGACCACCGCGACCTCGCGGACCTGCGGCAGATAGGCCAGCGCCTCCTCGACCGGTCGCGGGAAGACGTTCTCGCCGCCGGAGATGATCATCTCGTCGTCCCGGCCCGCGATGAACAGCTTGCCCGTGGCGTCGAGGAAGCCGAGATCGCCGGTGTCGAGCATGCCGTCGGCCTCGTCCGGCGGCGCGGCGTTGACGTAGCCGTCGAAGAGCATGTGATTGCTCACGTAGATGTGCCCGGTCGCGCCGACGGGCAGCGGCTTGCGGTCCGGGCCGAGCACCGCGACCTTGGTGCCGAGCGGCGGGCGGCCCGCGGTGGTCGGCGCGGCGCGCAGGTCGGTGGGGTCGGCGATGGTCGCCCAGGACACCTCGGTGGAGCCGTAGACGTTGTAGAGGACGTCGCCGTAGGCGTCCATGAAGTCGAGCACGGTGCTCGCGGCGAGCGGCGCGCCGCAGCTGGCCACCACCCGCAGGCTGGAGGTGTCGTAGCGGGCCCGCACGTGCGCGGGCAGCTCCAGAATGCGGTGCACCATGATCGGCACCGCGATGAACGTGCTCACCCGGTGTTCGGCGATCAGGCGCAGGCAGTCCTCGGCGTCGAACTGCTCGGGAAGCACCACGGTGGAACGCAGCGCGGTGCTCAATTGCAGCGCGGCCAAGCCCCAGGTGTGGAACAGCGGCGCGGGGATGAGCATGGTCTCGTCCATCCGCAGCGGAATACGGGACAGCAGCGCCGCGATGGTGCTGAATCCCTTGGCGTGCGGACGGCGCGCGCCCTTCGGGGTGCCGGAGGTGCCCGAGGTCAGCACGATCAGCTTGCCCGGGTGCGCGGGCTTGCGAAAGTCGTTGTGCCCCATACCCGCGAGATCGTCGAGGGTGGTTCGACCCGGCACCGGCTTGGCCCGGTCGGTGGCGTAGCGCTGAAGATCGGCGTGCAGATACTGCACGAGATGGTCGAATTCGCCGTCCACGAATAGCGCGGTGAGCTTGTCGCGCTGCACCACCTCCTCGATGCGCCGTGCGGGCAGGCCGGTGTTCAGCAGCGCCACGTCGATGCCGAGCTTGCCCGCGGCGACCATGGTCTCGACCATTCCGCCGTGGTTGCGCGCGAGCAGGCCGATGGCATCGCCCGCCGCGAGCCCGAGCATCGACATGGCGCCCGCGATGGCGTTGGTGCGAGCGTGTATCTCCGCGAAGGTGCGTGCGCCGCGCGCGTCGATCAGCGCGGTGCGCTCCGGTGCGAACGCGGCCGCCGCCGCGTAACCGCCCGCGAGGTTGAACCCCCACTCGGAGAGTCTGCGCAGCTGTTTGAAGCCGAGGTCGGGACGGTGGGCGCGCACCACGCCGGTGGCCATCATCTGCCTGGCCACCTCCGCGCGGCGGCGGACCGGTGAGTTCTCGCCGTTGACCACGACCGAGGTGGTCGCGCCGCGCACCAGGTCGGCGATGCGGCGCAGGCCGCGCTCGGTCCAGGCGATGATCGCGCCGTTGCCGAGCTTCGCGACGGCTGGATGGATGCGGCCCGGTCCGAAGAAGGTGACCGAGACGCGGGTGCGTTCCTCGGTGCCGCGCAGCCGGATCGAGGCGAAGCTGCCCAGCGTCGGGCTGACCAGCTCGAGGCTTTCGTACCAGCGGCCGATCCGCAGCTGGATCACCTGGGTGCGGACCCCGAGTTCGGCGGTGCCGACGCGGAAGCGCAGCATCTGATGTCCACCCGCGGCTTTTAGCGGTTCGCACGCGCCGATACCGGGAAAGACGCGGGGGTAGGTCTGCGGCTCGCGGAGCAGGTCCCACACCGACTGGCGGGGGATCGCGAATTCCACGGTCACATCGATGACGTCGGTAACCACTGGCTTGCAATTCTCGTCGGCCGGTTCGAACAGCTCGGGTCGGCGGAGATTTCATTTGTAGCTCCCGCCGCAATTCTGGTCAAGAGTCCGGTATTTCACCTGGTAGGAAACTGTTTTCGGACCTATCCGGAGGCGAATTCGGCTGTGTTCGAGCACAACGCGGCTCGGGTCGCCGGGTTTCTCGGACAGAGATTTCGGAGATGCACACGGAGACGATTTCCGGGCTATTTCGGACAGCTTTGTGAGAAGTCATGATCGGGTGGCGCCGCGAACTGTCGTTCCGCCGATCGCCTCGGTTCGGGGACTGGTCGTCGTCACCGGCGAAGCGAACGCCGGGCACCCGCTGTCGCCGGTCGCGCGGTTCCGTGTGCTCGTAGCGGGTACTGCCCTGAGGAGAGTGCGAGCGGAAACTAATGTCCCGTCGGGACAATATTGGTAGGATGAGGGCATGGGCACCGACGACGCCGTCGACCTGGATGGCCGCAGGCTGCGCACCCGTCGCAGCCGCGAGGCGCTGTCGCGCGCCGCGTTCGATCTGCTGACCGAGCGGGGACTGGCCGCGGTGGGCGTGGAGGACATCGCCGAGCGCGCGGGCGTCACCCGGCGCACCTTCAGCCGCCACTTCCCGTCCATCGAGGCGGCGATCCTCGGCGACATCGACCAGGACATGCACCTGCTGAACGAGGCGCTGGCCTGCCGCCCGGCCCACGAGCCGCCGCTGCGGGCCTACCGCAACGCGGTGCACGACTGGCTGACCGCCGAGTACACCGGGGAACGAGCAGGCCTGCTCGCCCGGCGCTGGGCGCTGTTCCAGCGCTTCGACGACGAACCGGCTCTGCTCGCCGGTTACCAGCGCATCCGCAACGAGGGGCAACGCGAATCGGTGCGCATTCTGGCCGCCCGCCTCGGCGTGGACCCGGCGCGGGATCTGCGCCCGGCGACCGTCGTCGCGGCGTGTTCCGGGCTCATCGTCGCGGCCTTGCAGACCTGGGCGGCCGGGGCGGACCCGAACGGCCTGCCCGACCTCATCGAAAGCTTCTTCGACACCCTCGCCGGGGTGGCGAACGACATCCAGTGCGACATCGAGTACGAGGAGTCGGCGTCATGACCGAGGAACGCGCGGTCGGATCGGCGGGCATCGTGCGCCGGACCTGCCGACGGATGGGTCTGGACCGAAATCCCATGCGGCGCAGAGAGGATCGGCTGCAATCCGGGGTCGGCATGCTGCTGACCCTGCTGTTCCTCGCCATCGTCCCGCTGGTGGCGATCGGGATCGGCGGCCGGGTCTACGAGACGGAATCCCGGGTGGTCGAGAGTCGTCTCGCCGAACTGCACCGCGTCGACGCCACCGTGGTCGAAGTCGGCAAGGCGCCGCTGTACGCGCCGATCACGCCCGCGCGGGTGTCCTGGGTCGACGGCGCGGGCGTCACTCGTGTCGAGGACTACCGTTCCAGCACCATGGTGAATCCCGGTGCCGCCGTGAGCATCTGGCTCGATCGGGACGGCCGGGTCGTGGAGCCGCCGTCGGAGACGCGAGCGCTGAGCCGCGCGGTGCTGATGTCGAGCGCGGTGGCCGGCGCGGTGCTGGTGTGCTTCGCGACCGGCTACTACCTGCTGCGCGCGAGCCTGGACCGCAGGCGTGCGCGACTGTGGGAAACCGAATGGGCGACAGCGGGTCTCACCTGGGGCGGCCGCGGCGCGGTCTGACTGGCGCGTCGCACGATGAAGTGCGGCGTGCCCGCCGGGTAAGGGTAGGGAACAAACCACGGCAGGCACGCCACCGTGTCCGGCCACTGCGCGGCGAACGAGGGCCGGACACGGATCCGAGATTAGGCGATGGGACAGCCCCGTGTCGCCACCTCACGGAACATCCGGCGATCCTACGACCGCTCGTCGGATGTGTTGTGAGACAGCACAACCGGTGCTTTTCGGTTATACGGGGAAGAGGCTGTGCTTGCGCGGGTTGTGCTTCGGCTTGGGATCCTTGTCGCGCAACAGCCGCAGCGCCTTGCGGATCTCCAAGCGGGTCTGCGACGGCTCGATGACCGCGTCGATGTAGCCGCGCTCGGCGGCGATCCACGGCGTCGCCATGGTGGCGTTGTAGAAGTCGATCATCTGCTGGCGCACCTCGGCGCGCTGGTCGGCGGGCGTCGCCTCCAGCTGCCTGCGCCCGATGATGCCGACCATGCTCTCGGCGCCCATCACCGCGATCCGGGCCGTCGGCCAGGCCAGGCTGATGTCGGCGCCGAGCTGCTTGCAGCCCATGACCGCGTAACCGCCGCCGTAGGCCTTGCGCGTCACCACGGTGACGATCGGCACGGTCGCCTCGATCACCGCGCGGAAGAACCGCCCGCCGCGCTTGATGACGCCGCTGCGCTCCTCCTCGATGCCGGGAAGCACACCGGGCGTGTCCACCACGAACACCAGCGGCAGGCCGAAGGCGTTGCACAGGCGGATGAAGTGGGTGGCCTTGTCCGAGCACTGCGCGTCGAGCGCGCCGCCGAGCACCATCGGCTGGTTGGCGATCACGCCGATGCTGCGCCCGTCCACGCGCGCGAAGCCGGTGATCAGGTTTTGCGCGGTACCCGCGCTGACCTCGTGGAAGGCGCCGTCGTCGAAGATGCGCACGAGGATGTCGTGCATGTCGTAGCCGACCTTGTCCGCGTCCGGGATGATCGAGTCCAGCTCGAGGTCGTGCTTCGTCATCTCCGGCTCGAGCCCCGGGTTGACGATCGGCGGCTGTTCCAGACAGCTGGAGGGCAGATAGCCGAGGTACTCGCGCACCCAGTCGAACGCGGCGCGCTCGCTGTCCGCGACGTGGTGCACGGTGCCGGTGCGCGCCTGCACGGCCGCGCCGCCGAGTTCGTCCGCGCTCACGCTCTCGCCGGTGACGGCCTTGATGACCTCGGGGCCGGTGACGAACATGTAGGACTTGTCGGTCGCGACCAGCACGTCCATGTTGACCGGGCCGTACACCGAACCGGCCGCGCACTTGCCGAGCATGATCGCCACCTGCGGCACGAAGCCGGACAGATCCTCCTGGCGACGGCACATCAACGCGTACCAGGCCAGCGAAGCGACCGCGTCCTGGATGCGCGCGCCGCCGGAGTCGTTGATCGCGATCACGGGACAGGCGTTCTCGTAGGCGAACTCCATGGCCGCGGCCACCTTGCGGCCGAACATCTCGCCGACCGAGCCGCCGTGCACGGTCTGATCGTGCGCGATCACCACGACGGGCCGGCCGTCGATGTACCCGCGGCCGGTGACCACGCCGTCGCCGTACATGGCGTTGTTCGCGCCCGGCTGGCGCATCAGCGCGCCCATCTCCACGAAAGTACCGGGGTCGAGCAGCATGCGGACCCGCTCGCGGGCGCTGGGGATCTCCTTGGCCTTGCGTTTGGCGATCCCCGCCTCGCCTGCGGGCTCCTCGGCGAGCTCCAGGATGCCCCGGAGCTGCTCCAGCTTCTCTCGCGTACCGGTCATATGTCCGTGTAGTCCTTCGCACTCGACGTGGCGCCCGGTCCGCGGTACGGAGGCGCGGCGCTCGATGCTATCGCTGATGAGACGTGCGGCACACCACGGGCCACCCTACTCATGCGACAACTCCGAGCGGGCGATACCGCGCTCTCGGTCGGATGTCCTATCGCTTCCCGGCCGCTCCGAGTTACGGGTGCTCGACAGAATTCACCGAGCGGCCCGGAAAATATTCGGTGGGCCGGGCGGTCGGACGCTCGACAATTCCAACCGGTACGATCCCGAGCTGTCGGCCGCGCCGCCATCGGCACCGTCCGCCGCGCGAAAAGCCGTGATCTGCTTGTGATTTCGCCCAACGGCTTGGGTACGGCCTGATGAAATGCCCGGAACTCGGTAACGGCTCGGGATTTCGCCCCGATCGCCGCTACTGTTCGACAGTCATGGCGGGCACACAGGCCGGTTCGGGCATCACGACTCTGCACTCGAAACTCGTGGAACATCTGCGATATCGGCCGCGCGGAGTGCCGCCCGGTGATCTCGCGACGATAACGCGGAACTGTCTGGCCGAGGCGGTGAAAGTGCTGGAAACCGGCTCTTTTCCGGCCGCTCCGGAACCGGCGGAGATCGCGGGCAGCGCGATGCGCTGGGCGCGCGAAGGCGTCGCGCTGGAAACGGTGCTCGGGGCGTATCACGACGGGATTCGTTCCGGATTGGAATTCCTCGCGGCGAGCGGCGGCGACTCCGATCAGCTGGTGGCGGGCGCCCGGTTGATCGTGCGCGCGCTGGAGATGGTGACGGTGGGGGCGTCGACGGCCTACGTCGAGGAACACCGGCTGGTCGCCAAGGAGCATCAGACGGCGGCGCAGACCCTCGTCTCGGCCTTGCTCAGCGGGCACGGCGTGGCCCAGCTGGCCACGCAGACCGGCATCAGCATCGCGCCGTCGTACCAGGTGGTCGCGGTGTCGATCCCGCAGCACAGCGACGAGTTGCGTCCCGGCGGCGGCGCGACGGCGGGGCGCCGGAAGCTGCGCAGGGTGCAGGCCGCCTTGGCCAATCCGCTCGGCTCGCGTG
The DNA here is from genome assembly GCF_040654315.1 of Nocardia sp. NPDC050713. Lineage (NCBI taxonomy): Bacteria > Bacillati > Actinomycetota > Actinomycetes > Mycobacteriales > Nocardiaceae > Nocardia > Nocardia sp. NPDC050713. The sequence goes on from NZ_JBFAHS010000002.1 coordinate 64,432, forward strand.
CGCTGTCGCTGCTGTCCACCGAGGGCGGCACCGTGCTGGTGCCGATCGATGAGGCCTCCGCGCTCACGCCGTTGGCCATGACCGCCGAGGTGCTCGACGTGGTGAGCGAGGCCGCGGAAGTCCCGCTGACGGCGACGGTCACGGCCGGAGCTCGTTGCCGCATACCGGAACTCGCCGGACGCGCGCACGATCTGCTCGGCAGGATCCGGGCGGCGAACCGTCCTCCCGGCTTGTATCCGGTGGCGGACCTGGGGGAATCGATCGGTTGTGACGGGCCCCAGCAGGCCAGAGGGGCGGTAGTCACCTCGCCCAACAAACCGCGAATGGGGCGTTCGGCCTGAGTTTTCGGCCTTATCGTCGGATAAGCCTCGATGTTCGAGGCGGGCAAGGAGTTCGACCAGTGACCACCGCGTCGACCGATCTGGACCTGCTGCGCGAACTGGAACCGGTCGCGGAGCGTCTCCTCGACGACCATCTCCGCAAGGCGAAGGCCTGGCAGCCGCACGACTACGTGCCGTGGGACGACGGCCGCAATTTCGCCGCCCTCGGCGGAATCGATTGGGAGCCGGGACAATCCCGGCTGTCCGAAGTCGCTCAGGTCGCGATGATCACGAATCTGCTCACCGAGGACAATCTGCCGTCCTATCACCGGGAGATCTCGGAATCCTTTTCGCTGGACGGTGCTTGGGGCACCTGGGTCGGCCGCTGGACCGCCGAGGAGAATCGGCACGCCATAGTGATGCGCGATTATCTGGTGGTGACCCGCGCGGTGGATCCCGTCGCATTGGAGGCGGCGCGCATGCGGCACATGACGACCGGAATCGCGAAACCTGTCAAGGGGCCACAGTTCCTGCGTTCGGTGGCCTATGTGACGTTGCAGGAATTGGCGACCAGAATCAGTCATCGAAATACCGGGGCCGCGTGCGCCGACCCCCTCGCGGAGCGTATGCTGCAACGAATCGCAGCCGACGAGAACTTGCATATGATCTTCTATCGGAATCTGAGCGCCGCGGCCCTCGACCTCACGCCCAACGCGATGCTGCGCGCGATCACCGACATCGTCACCCAGTTCCAGATGCCCGGTTTGACCCAGCCCGGCTTCCGCCGCAACGCAGTACTGCTGGCCAAGCACGGCATCTACGATCTGCGCCAGCATCTGGACGTCGTGGTGCGGCCCGTACTCCGCGCGTGGAACGTCTTCGAGCGCACGGACCTGTCCGGCGAAGGGGAGCGCGCCCGCGACGAGCTGCACGCCTTCCTGGACGACTTGGAGCAGCGGGCGCGGCGCTTCGAGGAACAGCGGGAACGGGCCGCGGCCCGGCAGGCGGAGCGGGCCGCCGCGAGTTCATGAGCAGCCGAGTCTCGATCGCCGCGGCCGCGTTGGCCGTGCTCGCCGCCGCGACCACCGCGCCCGTGCTTGCCGAAGTGCTCGCCGCGCCCGCGAGCCCGGCGGCCGCGCCGACCCAGGCGCCCGCGGTCGATCCGAAGATGACCAGGACCGGTCTGCTGACCATCGAGAGCCTGGGTCCGCGCCGCGACCGCCTGCACATCGCCTCCGCCGCGATGCGCCGGGTCATCGAGGTCGACGTCCTGCGCGGCTCGGGGTCGGGCCCGCGCCCGACGCTGTACCTGCTCGACGGCGTCGACGGCGAACCGACCTCGGGTTGGCTCACCAAGGGCGGCGCGGAGCAGTTCTTCGCGGACAAACCGGTCGATGTGGTGCTCACCACCGGCGGCACCGGCAGCATGTACAGCGACTGGCAGCGCCACGACGCCGCGCTGGGGCTCAACCGCTGGGAGACCTTCCTCACCGACGAACTGCCGCCGATCGTGGAATCGCTGCTGAAGTCCGACGGCCGTCGGGCCATCGCGGGCGTCTCCATGGGCGCGCAGGCGGCGATGATGCTCGCGCAGCGCCATCCCGGCCGCTATCTGGCGGTCGCGGGAATGAGCGGCTGCTATTCCACTGCCGATCCGCTCGGTCACGCCGTCACCACGATCACGGTGGCCTCGCGCGGCGGGAACGTGGAAAACCTCTGGGGCCCACCGAATTCCCCCGAGTGGGCGGCCCACGACAGCCTGCTCGGCGCGGACAAGCTGCGCGGCACCGCCATCTACCTGTCCGCCGCCTCGGGCGCCCCCACCGCCGCCGATCTGGCCGCGGTGGCGGCGGCGCCGTCGGTCGTCGACGCGCTGCGCCTCGCCGGGGGAGGCGCAGCGCTCGAGGCCGGGGCCCGCGCGTGCACCGAACGGTTCGCGGGCAGGCTCGCCGAACTGGGGATTCCGGCCGAGGTCGAGTACTCGGACGCGGGCATGCACACCTGGCCGGACTTCGAGGCGCAGCTGCCGCGCGCTTGGCGGGTGCTGGCCGGGGCGCTGGGGGTGCCCGCGACCTGACCTCGCGGTGGAATGGGCGAGCGGCGGGCGCGTTGACAACAGGTATGACCGCGGCACTGCCTTCCGTTCGCTTCTCCATCCTCGACCGCTCGCGGGTGCGGCGCGGGCAGTCGCATCCGGCGGCGCTGCGCGAGACGGTCGAATTCGCGCGGCTGGCCGAGGAGTGGGGTTACCACCGGTTCTGGGTGTCCGAGCACCACAGCGTGCCGGGCGTCGCCGGGTCGGCGCCCACCGTGCTCGCCGCCGCCGCGGCGTCCGCGACCTCGCGCATCCGTATCGGCACCGGCGGGGTGATGCTGCCCAACCATCAGCCGCTGGTCGTCGCCGAACAGTTCGGTGTGCTGGAATCGCTCTACCCGGGACGGATCGACATGGGTCTCGGCCGGTCGGTCGGCTTCACCGACGGGGTGCGCCGCGCGCTCGGGCACGACAAGGCCGACGCCGACGATTTCGACGACGGACTCGCCGCGGTGCTCGACTACTTCGCGCACGGCAGGCACGGTGTGCACGCCTGGCCTGCGGAGGGCTTGCGGGTGCCCGCGTTCCTGCTGGCCACCGGCTCCGGCGCGGAACGCGCCGCGCGCTTCGGGCTGCCACTGGTCGTCGCGGCGGTGGCGGGCAACGATCGGATGGTCCAGGCGATCGAACGCTACCGCGCGGAATTTCGCGAAACCGCCTGGGGGAGTGCGCCGTATGTCGTCGTCTCGGGCACCGTCCTGATCGCGGACAGCGCCGAGGAAGCGCGCAGGATGCTCCTGCCGGAGGCCTGGTCGAGCGCGTACTCGCGCACCCACGGCGAGTTCCCGGTGTTGCTGCCGCCGGAGGAGATCGAGTCGGCGCCGATGACCGAACGCGAACGCCGCCTGGTGGCGGAATCGATGCGGGATCAGATCCACGGCACCGAGGACGAGGTGGCCGAGGCGCTGGAGCGGCTGATCACCCGGACCGGAGCGGACGAGATCCTGGTGCACACCAGCACTTTCGATCGCGCCGCGCGGCTCGAGTCGCATCGACGACTGGCGCGGCTCACCGGGTTGCTCCCGGCCGCGGCGCGGCGGGCGGCGTAGGAACCGCCTCAGCGAAATCGCGCCTCGACCGCGGCGTACCCGAACAGCCGACGGCCTTCGCAACGCAGGTCCACCGCGAGGGTGGCGGCGCGATGGCGTCGATCCAGCGCGGTGATCCGGCCGCGGAGGGCGAGACGGACCCGCTGCGCGGCTCGGACGCGCAGGCCGTGGACGCCGGGGGCGACCTGGGTGCGGAGCCTGGTGATGGCGGCGGGATCGCCGAGCCAGTCGGTGAGATAGCCCGTGGCGAGGCCGGTTTCGTAGATGCCCGGCGGCTCGGCGCTCGGCAGGCCGGTCACGTACGAGTACTCGGCCAGATCCGCCCCGGACACCTCGAGCAGCTGGACCGGCAGTTGATCGCCGACCGAGAGAGAATCGAAATCAACTGTGGTGCAAGGTGTTCGGTCGTAGGAGTGGGCGAGCGCGGTTTCGGCGCTGCGCCGGTCGGCGTAGGCCTCCGCGACTCCCGGCGCGGTGACGGCCCGCACCCGCCCGAGCACCGTCGTCGTACCGGTGTGCACCGCGCGACCGGCGCCGTCGACCAGCGCGCTCCTGATCGTGAGCACCTCGTAGTCCGAGAAATAGCAGGAGGATTCGACGTGCACCCGGCAGTCCAGCCGATCGCCCGCCAGCAGTGGCCTGGCCAGATCGAGCACGTGGTCGGCGTGCAAGACGCGCGGTGCGGTGTGCGGCGCGGCGGCGCCGGTGCGCGGGGAGTGCAGTAGATCTCGGTAAAGGTGTCCGAGGAACACGGTGGCGAACGTCGGCGGGGCGACGAGGCCGGAATACCCGAGCCGGTGCGCGGCGTCTTCGCGCAGGTGCGCCGGATGGAAATTGCGAACCACGCGGGCGAATTCGCGAATTGTCTCGTCGCGCACCACCCCGCGCCACGACGCCGGGACGTCGTGATACGACGGTGATTCGGTGCGAGACACAGGTGTGACGAGATCGGTCATATTTTGCTCCAGAATTGCCGTGCGGGGGAATGCTCTCGCCGATCAGGCGCGCGGACCGAAAGGGGCGGCGAGCGCGGGCACCTGATCCGGTGTCACGGTGGCGACGACGTCCACCCCGGCGCCGAGGAAATCGCCGAGCGCGCGGTCGATGTGATCGGCCGAGGTGACGACCACCGCGTCCCTGGCGCCGATGTCGCGCATGATCCTGGCCGAGTGCTCGGCGTTCTGTACCGTCGACGCGGCGTCCGACTCGACGATCACCCGCTCGGCCGGAATGCCGCGTGCGATCAGCCAATCCGCCATCGCCCGCGCCTCCGTGACGCCGTTGCGCGGGTTTCCGCCGGTCACGATGACCGGCGAGGCGGGAGCGAGCAACGCCTGCACGAATCCGGCGTGCAGGCGTGCGAGCAGTTCCGGGCGCATCTCGCCGTCGGGGAGCAGGCCGTAGCCGAGCACCACGATCGCGGTGCCGGGGCCGCGGAAACCCAGTGCGGGCAGCGCCGAGGCGAAGCGGGGCAGCGGCGGGGACGCCGCGGCCGAACCGGTGCCGCCGTCGGCCATCGCGCACGGCGCGTGAAGCAGCGCGGTAACCACCGTCGCCGCGCCGAGCAGACCGCGCATCGTGCCGCGGCGGGACCGCCCTCTCGGAAACATCGTGTGCAACATGAGCATCTCCATCGATTAGCCATCGAGTGGCCTTCGACGGCTGGGAAACCTCGCTCCATGATTGCGCCGTAATCGGCCCGGCACATAGTGCCGGCCGGAATATTTGGAGATGTCATCGTTCGGTGACCGCGTAATTGGAGGGTTGCACTCGAGGTTGTGCACGCTACCCGAAATCTTTTCGACGCGCCTGTCACCCGAACCAGCGCACGCCCGCTCGGCGGTGACTGTGCACGTTCCCTACTGTCGCGGCAAACGCTTCGTGAAGTGTCCAGATACCCGCTCGCGGTGTGGGTTTCGCCGTTTCGCCGGTCCTAGCGTTGGCGCAGTTTCAGACCCGCCGACCAGCACGGCGGGGCTGTGAACCGCAAGAACCGAGAACGAGGGAACGACGTCGTTCCGACCGAAAGGCATCTGATGAAACGAAGTACCTGCGGCCGAACGCTCGGCGCCGCGGCGGTGTCGATCGTATCGGTGCTCGCCATGAGCTTCACCGGTGTCGCGGCCCAGGCGGCACCCGAGCCGGCGGCGACCGAACAGGCCCTGGCGGACCTCATCGCCGCGGGTCGCAAGGCGGCGCCGGTCGCCGGCTCCGGCAGCGCGGGCAGCTCCGGCTCGGCCTGCACCTCCGGCAGCGGCGCGGGTTCGGGCAACGGCTCGGGGGGCTGCTACGGGGGATCCGGAAGCAGTTCCGGGTCCTCGGGCGGATTCGCCAGTGACACAGTCGGTTACGGCCCGCCGATGACGTCGTGGCTGGCCGCGTTCGGCCATGGTCTGCTGAATCCCGATGTCGCCCCACCCGGCGCCAACGACTGGAACTGCAAGCCCACCGCCGAACACCCCCGTCCGGTGGTGATGCTGCACGGTACCTGGATGAACGCCTACAACGGCTACGCCTTCATGGGCCAGCCGATCAAGGACGCCGGCTTCTGCACCTTCACCTTCAACTACGGCCGCGCCAACCTGCTCGAGGGCGGCGGCCTCGGTTCGGTGCTGCCCGGCGTCATGGGCACCGGCTACATCTGGGACTCGGCCAAGCAGCTGGCCACCTTCGTCGACCGGGTGCTCGCGGCCACCGGAGCCGACGAGGTCGACATCATCGCCCACTCGCAGGGCGGTGCGATGGCCAACTGGTACACCAAGTTCGAGGGCGGGGCGGCCAAGGTGCAGAACCTCGTCACCTACGGCGCGACCCACCACGGCACCAGCTTGATCGGAATCGGCGCGCTGGGCCGGGCCATCAACAACTTCGGCATCGACATCCTCGGCTTCGTCGAGATCTTCGTCGGCCACGCGGGCATCCAGCAGACGATCGGCTCGGAGTTCGTGCAGAGGCTCAACGCCAACGGCGACACCGTGCCCGGCGTGGACTACACCATCGTCGGCACCCGCTACGACGAGATCACCAACCCCTACGACCTGACCTTCCTGCAGGCCGGTCCCGGTGTGCAGGTGGACAACATCACCCTGCAAGACGGCTGCGAGCAGGACGTCTCCGACCATCTCACGATGATGTACTCGCCGCGGGCCCTGTCGATCGCGCTGCGTGCCCTGGACCCGGTGGGTCACCCGCAGCTCGACTGCACCTTCAACCCCTGGCTGATCGGAGGTGGTGGCGCCCTGTGATCTATTGACCGATCGGGCGGTCGGGATGTCGGGCGGGAACCTCGAACCCTCCTGTGCAGGCGCGACCCGGCCCCCGGCGCCGAGCCCACCGAGCGGAGTAACGCACGCACTGCCGCCCGGTGGGCTTTCGGCGTGGAAATCGGTCTCCTGGGCGTCATCGCATCGGCGGAGGCGATGTCGGCCGACGCGGGACCGAAGGCTGCCGAGCCCACCGCTGCTGGATGCGGCCGTAGCGCCACACCAACAGCGCGAGGGCCCAGGTGACGACGAACAGGCCGACGACGACGTAGCCCATGATGTTCAGGTCGATACCGGTGAGCCAGTCCCAGAAACCACCGGACCAGCCGAGCTGCTCGGCGAGCAGGCCGAGCAGCTCCACGGTGCCGATGAGCAGGGCCACCGCGACCGACAGCGCCGTGACGGTGATGTTGTAGTAGACCTTGCGGACGGGCTCGGCGAAAGCCCACCCGTAGGCGAAGTTCATGAACGTCCCGTCGATGGTGTCCAGCAGGCTCATACCCGCGGCGAACAGGATCGGCAGGCACAGGATCGCGTACCACGGCAGTCCGGCGGCGGCGCTGGTCCCGGCGAGCACGAGCAACGCGACCTCGGTCGCCGTGTCGAAGCCGACGCCGAAGAGCAGACCCACCGGGTACATCTGCCACGGCTTGGTGACCGCCTTCATCACCGGTCCGAGGAGACGATTCAGCAGTCCCCTTTTGGTGAGCTGATCTTCGAGCGCGGTCTCGTCGTAGTCCCCGGCGCGCACGCGCCGGAAGACGCGCAGGATGCCGATCAGCACGACGATGTTGACGAAGGCGATGAGGTAGAGGAACGCGCCCGAGACCGTGGTGCCGAACAGTCCGGTGTAGTGCTGCAGGCTGGACGAGTCGTTTTCGACGGGTCCGGCGATTGACCTGATTCCGATCGACAGCAGGAAGGCCAGTCCGAAGACGATCGTCGAATGCCCGAGGGAGAAGAAGAATCCGACCGAGAGCGGGCGCTGCCCGTCGCTCATCAGCTTGCGGGTGGTGTTGTCGATCGCGGCGATGTGGTCGGCGTCGAAGGCGTGCCGCAAACCGAGCGTGTAGGCGGTCAGGCCGACGCCGACCCCGAGCGTCTGCGCGCCGATGTCCAGGTTCCGCGGCACGACGAAGGCGATCAGGGTGATCCAGCCGACGAGGTGCAGGGCCGCGATCACCGCGAACATGCCTGCCACGCCGAGCCATTCGGAGCGGGTCAGCGAGTGTCGAACGACGTCGAGGCGGGATCGTCCGGTGCCGGAGGTGACGGTCACGTCCGCTTCAGCCTGTCGTTCGTGACGCGCAACTGACGGGTCGTGCTGTCGGCGAGGTCGCGAACCTGCTCCGGCTCCAGCAGTCCGCACAGCCGATCCCAGTGCAGCGCGACGAGATCGTGCTCGCGCACGTCCGGCGCGGGGGAGTAGCCGTCGATCCATACCGCTACCTGTCGATCCTCGGGGTGGGACAACGCGAGTCGGCCCCCGTCCCACGACAGGCGGCGGGTCGACACCGTGATCTGGTCGTCCGTGCGAGCCAGAACCGTTCCCCAGGTGATGCGGCAGCTGTCGAGCACGAACAGCGGGTGCTCGCCCCGTCCCAGCAGCCTGGTCCACGGGTAGACGCCGAAGACGTGGAAGCAGTGGTTGGCGGCGGCCTCGGGAACCAGTTCCGTGGTCAGATGCGCCCAGTACTGACCGGCGACCGGACCGATCACCGCCAGGAGTTCCGCCATGAACTCCGCCGGGTCCAGCCGCGCGCCGATTCCCCCTCCGAGCCAATACGATTCGACGAGCCGCCGGTCCAGCGGGTCGGCGATGCCGGTCAGCCGTGCCATGACCCGCAGGTAGGGCCACGCGCCGGAGAACCGGCGCGCCATCGCCCTGACCTCCGCCGTCGGCAAGTCGACCATCGACCCGCTAGCGGCGGGTCCGCAGTAGCCGAGTGTATTGGGCGCGTGGGCGTATCGGGCGAACATCTCGGTTCCGTCGAGGCCCGCCACGTCCAGTCCGGTGATCGCGCCACCTCCTCTCGCCGCCCCGGCGGAAGCCGAATCACCGCCCATGTCAACAGATTCGCGGCAGTTGTTCGCCCGCGGGCAGGTCGACCACCCGGTTTCCGCCCAGCGCCGTGCGGGCGACCACCATGCCGGGGTGTTCTTCGACGCAGACGCCGATCGCCTCGGCGCGCCCGCCCAGCGGATGCTCGCCCATGGCGGCGAGGACTCGGTCGGCGTCCTCCGGCGCGACGAAGGCGATCAGCTTGCCCTCGTTCGCGACGTACAGCGGGTCCAGACCGAGCAATCCGCAGGCATCGCGAACCTGCGAGGACACCGGGATCTTCCGTTCATCTAGCGACACACCGACTTTCGCCACTCCCGCGATCTCGTTGAGCGTCGCGGCCACACCGCCGCGCGTCGGATCCCGCAGGACGTGCACGTCGGCGCCGGTGGCCAGCATCGCCGCGACCAGTCCGTGCAGCGGCGCGGTGTCGCTGCACACTGTGGTGCCGAATTCCAAGCCCTCGCGACAGCTCAGCACCGCCACACCGTGCAGGCCGATCTCCCCACTGACCAAGACCACGTCGCCGGGTCGCGCGCGCTGCGGGCGGATGTCGACGCCGTCGTCGATCAGGCCGATGCCCGCGGTGTTGACGTACACGCCGTCGCCGTGACCGGCGTCGACGACTTTGGTGTCGCCGGTGACCAGCTTGACCTCCGCCCCGAGGGCCGCGGTGCCCATGGCGGCGGCGATGCGCGCGATATCGGCGAGCGCGGTGCCCTCCTCCAGGATGAAGGCGGTCGACAGCACCATGGGGCGGGCGCCGGACATCGCGAGATCGTTGACGGTGCCGTTGACGGCGAGGTCGCCGATCGAACCGCCGGGGAACTCCATCGGCTTCACCACGAACGAATCGGTGGTGAACGCCAGCCGGGCGCCGCCGAGGGTGACCACCGCCGAATCGCCGAACCCCGCTTCGGCGGCCGATCCGAAGGCGGGCAGGAACAGATGCTCGATCAGCTCGCCCGACATCGCACCGCCGCCGCCGTGCCCCATCACGATGTTCGGCGAATCCCGCAGCGGCATCGGGCAGACCCAGCTGCCCATGTCGACGCGCGCGGGCGTGGGCGACCCGGTCTCGTCAAGCATGAGCGACCTCCGCGGGTAGGTCGAGCCGCCGGTAGAGGTAGTAGGCGGCGCACGCGCCCTCGGACGAGACCATGGTGGCGCCCAGAGGATTTCGTGGCGTGCACTCCTTGCCGAAGGCCGCGCACTCGTGCGGCTTGATCAGGCCCTGCAGCACCTCGCCGGACCGGCAGATCGAGGACTCCTCGGTGTGCAGCGCGTCGACGGCGAACCGCTGCTCGGCGTCGTAGTCGCGGTACCGCTCCGACAGTCGCCAGCCGCTGCGCGGAATGACGCCGATGCCGCGCCAGGCCCGGTCGGTGATCTCGAAGACGTCCTCGAGCATCGCCTTGGCGGCCGGATTGCCCGCCGCGGCCACCGCGCGCGGGTAGGCGTTCTCCACCTCGTGCCGTCCGGCCTCGAGCTGGATCACCGTGCGGCGGATGCCCTCCAGGATGTCGAGCGGCTCGAAGCCGGTGACCACCACCGGAACCCGGTACTTCTCGGCCAGCGGTGGGTACTCGCCGGTGCCCATGACGGTGCACACGTGACCGGCGGCGAGGAACCCCTGGACCCGGCAATCGGGCGACTCCATGATCGCGGCGATGGCGGGCGGCACCAGCACGTGCGAGACGAGCAGGGAGAAGTTCCGCACGCCGAGCCGCTTGGCCTGGTACACGGTCATCGCGTTGGCGGGCGCGGTGGTCTCGAAGCCGATGCCGAAGAACACCACCTGCCGGTCCGGATTCGCGCGCGCCAGCTCGAGCGCGTCGAGCGGTGAGTAGACCACGCGCACGTCGCCGCCTTCGCTCTTGACGCGGAACAGATCTTTGGAACTGCCGGGTACCCGCAGCATGTCGCCGAACGAACAGAAGATCACTCCGGGCCGGGCGGCGATCTCGAGCGCCTTGTCGATCACCTCGAGCGGGGTGACACAGACCGGGCAACCCGGGCCGTGGATCATCTCGATCTGGTCGGGCAGCAGCTGATCGATACCGTGCCGGATGATCGAATGAGTCTGTCCGCCACAGACTTCCATGATCGACCACCGTCTGTTCGTCGCGCCGCGGATCCGGTCGAGCAGGACCTTGGCCAGTTCTGGATCGCTGAATTCATCGAGGTACTTCACGACGTCACCTCCGGATCGTCTCGCTGCTCGGTCGTTTCGGGGTTCTCGACTCCCGCCTGTTTCGCGGCGATGGCGAAACCGTCGCCGAACTCTTCGTTGAGCACCCCGAGGCGTTCGAACTCGGCCAGGGTCTGTAGCGCGGACTGCTCGTCCAGGCGCTGAATCGCGAATCCGACGTGGACGACGACGTAGTCGCCGACCGCCGCGTCGGGGATGTATTGCAGACACACATCTTTGTGCACGCCGCCGAAATCGACGGTCGACATCAGCGTGCCGTCCCGCTCGTGCAGGCTGAGCACCTTTCCTGGGACTGCCAGGCACATCGTCGCTTCTCCTTCCGCTCATCCCGCTCCGATGGCGAGTAGCTGGCCGAACGCGAGGCCGCCGTCGTTCGGTGGCAGCCTGCGATGGCAGAGGACTTCGAAGCCCTTCTTCTGTAACAGTTTTCGAGTCGTCGAGAGCAGCAGGGCATTCTGGAACACCCCGCCGGACAGGGCGACGGGTGTGGACGCGGCTCCGTATCCGACGGCGAGGTCGAGGATCAGGCGCGCGACCGCCGCGTGGAAGCGCGCACCGACGACCTCGGGCGAGACCCCGGCCCGCACATCGGCGACGACCGCGGCGATCACCGCGCCAGGTTCGATCGCGGTGGCGCCGCGACCGCGCGGGTCGTCGTTCGCCGGGATGACGAACTCGTAGCCGCGCGCACCGGGATCCGCGCCGCGAGCGAGTCCCTCCAGTTCGATCGCCGCCTGGGCCTCGTAGTCGACCTCGTGGCGCACTCCGGCCAGCGACGAGACCGCGTCGAAGAGCCTGCCCATGCTCGAGGTCGGGACGCAGCCGAAGCCGGTATCCAGTTGGTGTGCCAGCACTGTGCGCTCCTCGGCCGGGCACGCCCGCACCGCGGGGATGTCCTCGGTCCAGTCGATTCCGGCGGCGCGCAGATGCGCCAGCGCCATGCGGTACGGCCGTCGCACGCTCAGGTCGCCGCCGGCGAGGGGCACGTAGCGCAGATGCGCGAGCCGCCGGTAGCCCTTGTATCCCGCGGCGAGCACCTCGGCGCCCCAGATCGCCGCGTCCGGCCCGAAACCCGTTCCGTCGAAGGCGATTCCGAGCACCGTCGCGGCGGGGTCCAGGCCGTGCTCGCCCATCACCGCCGCGATATGGGCGTGGTGGTGCTGCACCGTCCGTAGTGGGCGCCCGTCGGCGTGTTGTTCGGCCCACGCGGTGGACCGGTAGCGCGGGTGCGCGTCCGCGGCCAACTGGATCGGCCGCACGGCGGTGAGCTCTTCGAGATGGCGCTCGGCCTCGGTGAACGCGCGCAGCGTCGCCAGGTCGTCCATGTCGCCGATGTGCTGGCTCAGCCACGCGTAGCGGCCGTCGGCCACCGCGCAGGTGTTCTTCAGATCCGCGCCGACCGCCAGTGTCGGCGGCATCGGCGTCGGCAGGGCCAAAGGCATCGGCGCGTACCCGCGCGAGCGGCGTACCGGCAGTTCGACGCCGTCGACCAGCCGCACCACCGAATCGTCGCAGGGCACCACGATGCGCCGGTTGTGCGTGAGCCACGCGTCGGCGAGGCCCGCGAGGCGCTCGCGCGCGTCGGCGTCGTCGTAGCAGATCGGCTCGCCGCCGAGGTTGCCCGAGGTCATCACCAATGCCCGCGGTCCGGGCGGGTCCCCGGGCAGCCCGAACAGCAGCAGATGCAACGGCGAGTAGGCGATCATCACGCCGAGATCGGGATTGCGCGGGGCCACCGATCGGGCCGGAGCCGGGAATGCCTCGGCGGCAGCGGATTCGGGCTCCGCACGCCGCGGCAGCAAGACGATCGGCCGGGCGGGGCCGGTCAGCAGCTCGGCGGCGGCGGCGTCGACCTCGACGATCGCCCGTGCGGTCGTCAGGTCCGGCACCATCAGCGCGAACGGCTTGTCGCCGCGCCGTTTCCGGCGACGCAGCTCGGCGACGGCGGCCTCGTTCGCCGCGTCGCAGGCCAGGTGGTAACCGCCGATGCCCTTGACCGCGAGAATTCCACCGTGCCGCAACAACTCTCGGGAGGCCGCGATCGGGTCTCCCGCGCCGGGGCCGGTGTAGCCGAGCGTGGGGCCGCAGGCGGGACAGGCGATCGGCTGCGCGTGGAAGCGGCGATCGGCGGGGTCGGCGTACTCGCGCGCGCACGCCGCGCACATGGGGAACTCGGCCATCGACGTCCGGTCCCGGTCGTAGGGCAGACTCGCGATGATGGTGAATCGCGGGCCGCAGTTGGTGCAGTTCACGAAGGGATGCCGGTAGCGGCGATCGGCCGGATCGCGCAGTTCGGCGGCGCACTCGGCGCAGATCGCCACGTCGGGCGAGGCCAGCGTGCGGCCCGCGCCGTCGCGCGTGGTGTCGGCGATGTGGAACCCGGTGCCGCCGCGCACCGGTATCTCGGTCGTCTCAACGGATTCGACGACGGCCAGCGGTGGCGGCCGGTGGCGGACGCGGCGCTCGAACTCGTCCAGATCCCGCGCGGCGCCCTCGATCTCGACGATCACGCCGGAGCTGTCGTTGGACACGCGACCGGCCAGCGACAGTTCGGCGGCGGTGGTGTAGACGAACGGCCGGAATCCGACACCCTGCACCACGCCGCGGACCAGGATCCGCCGCCGGGTTCGCGCCGCGGTCACGGTTCCTCCCCGCGCCCCAGCAGTCGCAGCCCCGCGAGCGCCTCGGCGGCGCCCGCTTCGTCGGTCCGCTCGACCGCGAAACCCATGTGGATGATGACCCACTCGCCGGGGCGGACCGGGCCGTCGTCGAGCATGCCGATGTTCACTTTGCGCGTCTGACCCGAGACGTCCACCAGGGCGACCTGATCGTGGTAGCCCTCGGCCATCTGCACGACCCGGCCCGGAATCCCGAGGCACATCGTTCACACCTCCTGTCGGCTGAGCAGGTCCGCCAATACCGAACCGACCGCGGCCGCGGCGGGCGCGACGGCCGCCTCGACCGGCTCGGTGAGGCCGATCCCCTCGGCGACCGAGCCGACCTGACAGCCGACGATCACCGTCGGCGGCACCGTGCCGCCCAGCGTCCGCACCATCGAGAACACGGCCTCGGGATCCATGGCGTGGGCGTCGAGCCGGGCGCCGGAGTGCTCCGCGTGCTCGGCGCGGAACACTTCGACCCGGCCCGGCGCGCCCCGATCGGGCAGCGCGTCGACGAGCACCAGCGCGTCCCAGTCGTTCAGCAGGTCGTAGGCGAGGTGCATGCCTCGGATGCCGTAGTCGGCGACGCGCATGTCCGCCGCGGTGGGGGCGGGCAGCCGCCGCACCACCGCCGGGCCGAATCCGTCGTCGCCGAGGAAGATGTTCCCGATCCCGGCGACCAGTACCTTCGTCGTCGTCTCACCCCTGTTCGTCGGTCGGCGTCGGCGTCGTCGCGCCGCCGACATCGGCGCCCTCCACCTCGCCCGCGGCCGTCTCACCCGGCCGGTTCGCGGTGTCCTTGCGGTCGTCGTAGGGCGGGACGGCTGGCTCGGCGTCGCTGCCCGGCGTCGTGGTGAATTCGGTCTTGCGCTCGGGGCGCTCGCCTTCGGCCGAGGTCAGCTCCTCGTGCCCGATGTCGCCGGGTTCGCGGTCCGTCGGACCGCCGGCGACCGTGTCCGAACCGGTGTCGCGCGAGCCAGGCGCTCCGCGTGCCGACTGCGGCTCTTCTTTCCTCTCACCCATGGCTTGTCCTCACCTTCGCTACATGTTGCGGATCCGGAAATAGCGCCGGATGTCCGGTATCGACCGCACCCCGACGACCGTGAGAACACCTCCGATCACTGCGGCGAGTGCGATCGCGACTACTCCCACCGTGTCCATGGCCGACTCTCCTTTCATTCGTCTCGTCCTTCCTCGGAAGGCCCGTCGATCGGCTCGATCTCGTCGGGCGCGAAGTAGAGGTAGCGGCCGTACCACTCGTGCAGGTCGGCGGCCGGGTCGTTCTCGACGACGACTCCGACGTGCACGTCGCCGTCGACGTCCTCGTGCACCGACACCACCCGCGCGAGCTCGCCGTCGTAGAACAGATCGTGGGCGTCGGCGCGCCGCGCCGGGCGCAGACGTACCCGGCTGCCTCGGCTGACCAGCACGCCCGCGACGGCGACCGCGTCGGCATCGGGTCGAACGGCGTTGTCGGCCAACGGGTCCCACCAGTCGACCCCGTCCGGCACCTCGGGCAGCACGCGCGGCGGGTTCGGCGGTTCGCGCAGCACGCCGTGCAGCCGGTTCAGCTGGTCGGCCGTGGTGGCGTCGCAGCGGTCGACGATCCGCGCCGCGAGCGGATCCGTGGCGCGGGCCTGCTCTTTCTCCTCGTCGGTCATGCCCATCACGCGCAGGGTCAGGATCTCGTCGATCTCGGTCGCGTCGAACAACGGGCCCTCGCTCTGTTCGGCGATCTCCGGGTGGTCGTAGAGGATGATCGGTGAGATCAGCAGCAGACCGTGGTCGCCGGGCGGCCCGGCGAGGACCGGGAAGCAGCGGTGCCTGTCGCACTGTTCGACCGCCGCGGCCGCTTCGGGCGGCGGCTCCAGCAGCGATACGAACTCGCCGCCGTCGAGTTCGGCGATCACATGCGTGCCCAGCAGCGAGTGCGCGAGGGCATCGTCGGAGTTCGGCTGGGCAGCGGCGACATTGCGCACCGTGATCGTGACGCGGTGACAACCGGGCAGCTCGTCGACCGATACCTCGACCCGGCCGTCGAGCGGCCGCCGGGTGCGCACCAGCCGTCCCGCGACAGCGCCCGCGGCGTCGTGCACGTCCTCGGCGTCGACGCCGCCCGGGACGGACACATCGAACACGGTGTCCGCCAGCGGGATCGGCCCGCGCTCGATCTCGTGCTCGACCGCCTCGTCCCAGCTGATCAGCATGCGCCCGCCGACGTCGAGTTCGGCCACCGGAGTTCGGTGGCGATCTTCGACGGTGCGCCGCTGTAATTGCAGGAACCGGACGGTCAGGACGAGCGTGGAGTCACCGTCGGCGATGACCGGGAACTGTGCGCGCAGCATCGAATCCTCACCGAGACCGGCGTGCGCCGCGCCCTCGGGACCGAGGACGCCGAATTGCCAGCGGCACTGGTTCTTTCGCGCGTTCGCCCGGTACGGGTACAGCAGATAGCCCTCGTACAGGACCGCGTCGGCGACCGCCCGCGCCCTGGCGCGCGCGGACCGGACCGAGCGAGGGGTGCTCACGTCGACTCCTGGGCCGAGGCGAGCAGCTTGGTCACCGCGTCGTCGTAGCCGAGGAGCCCGCGCTCGTGCTTGTAGGCCGACAGGGCGTCGAGCGTCTCGCGGGACAGCCGGATCCAGCCGGAGTTGGGGAAGTGCGCGGCCATCAGGTCGTGCCACACCGAGACCGGCATGTCGAACTTGTCCTCGCGATCCCACGGCACCTGCTGCACCGCGAAACCGCCCGCGCCCCTGATGAACACGGTGCCGCTGAACAGGAACAGCAACGGCACCGTGCCCTCGCGCAGCGCGTGCAGGTACTTCGATCCCGCGACCTCGAAGTCGTAGGTGCACGGCAACGGCAGATCCACCTCCGCGCCGCCGGTGAACCCGGGAATCGTTGTCGCGCAGTGCATCCAGAGGAACGATCGCTGCGTGTCGTGCCACCGTTCCCGTGCGCCGAAGAGGTCGGTGAGCCCCGCCGCCTCCTCGTCGGTGTAGGAACGGCGGCGCGGTTCGATCCTGACCTGCGCGCGCAGCGCGATGGCGTGCACGGGCTCCTCGTGCAGCGCCGCGATGCCGACGCGCGCCGACAGCGTCGGCGTCGCCGAGTACGGTTCGGGCCGGATGTCCAGGACGCCGAAGGTGATCGAGTAGGCCGGGCTCATCGCGCGCCCCTCTCGGTTCGCGCCCGCGCCGACATCGTGGTGAAGAACTCCTCGATGTAGTGGTGCGCCTCCTGGCCGCCGTCGAACCCGCGCCACAGCAACCGCATCCGGCCGACGAACTCGTAGCAGGCGTCGATGGGCAACAACAGGCAGGCCCTGGGGCGGCCGCGGTGCGGCATGCGGATCAGCAAAGCCTCGACATCGTCGGCCGCGATATCGATCTCCGGGTGCCGGTCCAGAATCGCGCGCCAGCGCGGCAAGGGCAGTTCGGACTCGGTCGCGCCCGCGGGGCTCGGATAGAACGCGACGGTGCGCTCGAGCGTCGAATTGCGGAAGAAGAAGGCCAGACCGACCGGGATCTCGAGCGAGTCCCACTCGTCCTGGTCGATGACCACGTCCGGGAACGACAGGTAGCGGTCCGGCACCGCGCGGTACCGCAATGCGGCGGTCTGGTCGGTGAACAGCAGATAGCAGCCGCGGCAGACGCACATCAGCTGTCTGCCTTCGATATTCACCACGTGCTGGTGGGCTTCGCCGATCGGGTCCGCGCACATCTCGCAGCGCTCGCCCGCCGGTGCGGGCGGTCGCGGCGCGGTCAGGCGGCGCAACACGCCGAACGCCGAGGTCATCCGGGCACCTCCGCGGGCACCGCCACCGACAGCTCACCGGAGCGCACCAGCACCGGCAGCGGTTCGAGGTGCCCGTCGCCGTCGACCCGCGCACCGGCGTGCACCGCGTCGAAATGCGCGCCGCACGCCGGGCAACGCAGCACGGCGTCGCCCACGGGGAAGCCCAGGCGCCGGTGCAGGACCGCGCCCGCCATCGAACGACCGCAGGCGCCGCACCGGTCGCGGTAGACGAACAGTTCGTCGCCGACCCGGCAGGCCAGCACCGGGACACCGGCCACCGCGAACCCGCCGACTTCACCCGGCCCGATCGCCGCCAGTTCGGGGACGGCGATCCAGCTGCCGGACTGCGGGCCGTGCACGCGCGCGAACAACGACTCTGCCGCGATCACCCCCGAGCCCGTCTCCGCGGCCGCCGCGACCACCTCGATCGCCTCGATCTCGGGCGCGGCGGCGCGCACCGCGTCCTCCACGGCCAATTCCAGCGTCACCGACGACGACGGGCAGGTGCGGCAACTGCCCGCCAGCTCGAGCCGCACGATCCCGTCCTCGATCTCGATCAGCGAGACGTCGCCGCCGTGCGAACCGAGGTAGGGCCGCACGCTGTCGAGCGCGGTGCGCACCCGCGTCGCCACGTCGTGCGGGTGCAGCCCGTGCACGAGCAGCAGACTCGCGATCAGGTCGTCGCCGGCCAGACGTTCGAGCGCCGCGTCGTCGAGCATGCCGACGATGCGCTCGAGGCCCGCGCCGTAGAGATCGGCGACCTCGCGGACCAATTCCTCGGCCCGCTCCCTGGCCGCGACGCCGCCCACCGAACTCGATTCGAGCAGCGTTTCGATGCGTTCGCCCGCACCGCGCCAGCGATCGTCGTCGACTGCTGCCTCGCCGTGTCCGTTTCCCATCTCCCGCTGCGGGCGCGCCATCCGCTACTCCGGGGTCAGCGTCTGGGCGGGGGAGTGCACTTTCTCCAGCGTCTTTCCCTTGCCGAGATACATGTGCACGCCGCACGGCAGGCACGGATCGAAACTGCGCACGGTGCGCATGATGTCGATGCCCTTGAAATTCTCGCGGTTGTTCTCCTCGAAGATCGCCTGGCCCTGCACCGCGTCCTCGTAGGGGCCCGGTGTGCCGAAGCTGTCGCGCGGGCTGGCGTTCCACGGCGTCGGCGGATACGGGTGGTAGTTGGCGATCTTGCCGTCCCTGATCACCATGTGATGGGAGAGGACGCCGCGTACGGCTTCGGTGAAACCGCACCCGATGCTCTCCTCGGGCACCTCGAATGGCTCCCAGGTCTTGGTGTGCCCGGCCCGGATCTCCTCGATGGCCTTCTCGGCGAAGTGCAGGGCGCAGGCCGCCGCGTAAGCCTGGAAGTAGGTGCGGGCGCGGTCGCGTTCGATGGTGTTGCTACCGACGGACGGAATCTTCCATTCGAGTTCGACCGGCCCCTTCAGTGCGGTCTTGGGCAGGTTGATCTGCACACTGTGCCCGGTCGACTTCACGTAGCCGATGTCGACCAGGCCGGCCAGCGCCGTGGACCACAGCCGTGCCAGCGGTCCGCCGCCGGTGTCCAGCGCCAAGTGGTCGGTGCCGTCGAACCAGCGCGGCGACATCACCCAGCTGTACTTGTCCTCCAAGTCGCGCTTCTGCGGCTTGGGGTTGGTGTGCTGGTTCCACGGGTGGCGCCGATCCACCGGATTGCCCAGCGGATCGGTCTTCACGAATGTCTCCTGGTCGGTCCAGTCGTCGTAATACGAACTGCCCAGCAGGATTCGGATGCCGAGGTTGATGTCGACCAGGCTGGTCGTGAGCAGTTTCCCGTCCACCACCACACCGGGAGTCACGAACATCTTGCGACCCCAGTCCTCCATGTCCTTGTAGGAGAAGTTGCAGAACTCGGGATCCTGGAACGAACCCCAGCAGCCGAGCAACGTGCGGCGCAGACCGACCTTGTCGTAGCCGGGCAGTGCCTCGTAGAAGAAGTCGAACAGATCGTCGTGCATCGGCACGGCCTTCTTCATGAACTCCACGTACCGCATCAGACGCGTCATGTAGTCGGTCATCAGCTGGATGGTGGCGACGGTGCCGACACCGCCCGGATACAGCGTCGACGGATGCACGTGCCTGCCCTCCATGAGGCAGAACATCTCGCGGGTGTACCGGCTGACTTGCAGCGCCTCGCGGTAGAACTCGCCGCTGAACGGGTTCAGCGCCCGCATGATGTCGGCGATCGTCCGGTATCCGTGGCTTTCCGCGTGCGGCGCCTCGGTGCGCTCGGCGCGGGCGAGTACGCCGGGATTGGTCTCGGAGACCATCTTCTCGCAGAAGTCCACGCCGACCAGGTTCTCCTGGAAGATGTTGTGGTCGAACATGTACTCGGCCGCTTCGCCGAGGTTGACCAGCCACTCGCCCAAGTGCGGCGGCTGCACGCCGTAGGCCATGTTCTGGCAGTAACACGAACAGGTGGCGTGGTTGTCGCCGCAGATGCCGCAGATGCGACTGGTGATGAAGTGCGCGTCGCGCGGATCCTTGCCCTTCATGAAGATCGAGTAGCCGCGGAAGATCGACGAGGTGCTGTGACACTCCACGACCTGCTGATTCTCGAAATCGATCTTGGTGTAGATACCCAAGCTGCCGACGATCCGGGTGATCGGATCCCACGCCATCTCCACGAGGGCGTTCGGGTCGATCGTGCGGTGTGACGGCTCCGGAATGATCTGAGTCATCGAAGTCCTCCTACCAGGTGCGCGTCGCGCCGGTTTCCAGCTTCTCGCCTCGGTGCCGCCAGCGCGGCTCCTTGTCCACGGTGCGGCCGGTGACCGAGCGCAGGCTGCGGATCACCGACCCGTACAGTCCAGAGGCCGCCGAGGAGAATTTGCCGCCGGGCGGTTCGTCCATGAACGGCATGAACTTGTCCGGGAAACCGGGCATGGTGCAGCCGATGCAAATACCGCCGACGTTGGGGCAGCCGCCGACGCCGTTGATCCAACCGCGCTTGGGCACATTGCATTTCACGACCGGACCCCAGCAGCCGAGCTTCACGATGCACTTCGGCGATCCGTACTCGGTGGCGAAGTCGCCCTGCTCGTAGTACCCGGCGCGATCGCATCCCTCGTGGACGGTCGCGGCGAACAGCCACTTGGGCCGCAGCGCGTCGTCGAGCGGGATCATCGGCGCCTGGCCGGTGGCCATGTAGAGCAAGTAGGTCAGGGTCTCGGAGAGGTTGTCCGGGTGGATCGGGCACCCCGGCACACAGACGATGGGAATGTCGGCCTTGCTCCGCCACTCCCAGCCGAGGTAGTCCGGCACGCCCATCGCCCCGGTCGGGTTGCCCGCCATGGCGTGGATGCCGCCGTAGGTGGCGCAGGTACCGGCGGCCACGATGGCGGTGGCTTTCGGGGCGAGGCGATCCAGCCACTCGCTGGTCGTCATCGGCTGGCCGGTCTCGGGGTTGTTGCCGAACCCGCACCAGTAACCCTCGGTTTTGAGTTGCTCGTTGGGGATCGATCCCTCGACCACGAGGACGAACGGTTCGAGTTCGCCGCGGTCGGCGCGGAAGAACCATTCCAGGAAATCGTCGGCCCCACCGTTGGGACCGCATTCGAAATCGATCAGCGGCCAATGGACGGCAACCTTGGGGAGACCGGGGAGCGAACCCAGGGCGATCTCCTCGATGCTGGGCTGGGAGGCGGCAGTCAGCGCCACCGAGTCACCGTCACAACTGAGGCCGGCGTTGATCCAGAGAACGTGGATCAGCGTTTCTTCGGCTTTGACTGCTTCCTTAGTCGGCATGAGATGCCACCTTTCGAAGCTGGAGCGCCGCACAGGCTTCTGACTCAGAAAACCGTCCGGAATGTGACACTCGTCACGTCAGTCTAGGCGGGGCTGGAGGCTTCCTCAAGGGACGCCGACGGCGGCGACATCTGTCCGGAAAGCCATGTGTACCAGCTCGGCAAGCCCTCGCCGGTGATCGCGGAGACCGGCATGATCGGCACGCCGGGATTGATCGAGTGCGCGTATTCGGCGCACCGGTCCAGATCGAAATCGACGTAGGGAATCAGGTCGATTTTGTTGACCAACACCAATCCGGCCGCGGCGAACATGTGCGGATATTTCAGCGGTTTGTCCGTGCCCTCGGTCACCGAGAACACCACGACCTTGGCGAGCTCGCCCAAATCGAACAGCGCGGGGCAGACCAAATTGCCGACATTCTCGATGAACAGCAGCGTGCCCGGCGCGGGATCGAGCTCGTCCAGGGCATGCCGCATCATTTCGGCATCGAGATGGCAACCGGCTCCGGTATTGACCTGCACGACCCGGCACCCCGTCGCCTTGATTCGCTGGGCGTCGAGCAGCGTCTCCTGATCGCCCTCGACGACCGCGACCGGGCGATCGCTGAGATCGCGGATGGTCCGCTCGAGCAGTGTCGTCTTACCGGCTCCCGGCGAGCTGGTGACATTGAGCGCCACGATGCCGCCGCGCCGCAGCCGTTCTCTGTTGTGCTGGGCCAGCCGGTCGTTCTTGGCCAGCACCTTCTGCTCCAACGTCACCGTTTCGGTGATCGGCACGTGCACGTGATCCGCGTGCTCGTGGCCGTGCGCGTCGTCGTGCTCGTGGCCGTGGTGGTGGCCGTGCGCGTGCTGGTGGTCGGGGTCGTGCCGGTGGTCGGGGTCGTGCTCGTGCGGGTGGTCACGCAGGACCGTGATCATGGCTGTCGAGTCGCCGCATCCGCAGGTCGCGCACATGGTTCGCTCACTTCCATCGTTCGGATTCGAAGCTCCCGCCCGGACCTGATCTCGACGTCGGCGCTACCGCACGGACACAGCAGAATCAGGTCGACGAGGGCGAACTCGGCGCCGCAGGAGCGGCAGATCGCAGCGCCGGGCACGGTCTGCACGACCAGCTCGGCGCCGTCCGCCACGGTCTCCTCGGTCGCCAGCTCGAAGCAGAACCGCATCGCCTCGGGCACAATCGCGCACAGCGCGCCGACCTCTACGGTGACGCTGTGCACCCGTCGTCCCGCCGCATGCTCACACACGGCGTCGACGACACTTCGAGTTATCGCCATTTCGTGCATCGTGGCCTCGGCTTTTGGGATATGACCCTTATCGAGGCTACTCCGTGGCACATGGGGCGGAGTCGTATCGGAGAATCCGTTCGCTCGACCTGCGGTGGGGTGGCGGATCGGCGAATCGATAGGTGAGCCGCCCTCACAACTCCTGGGCGATGAGGGAATCCACTAGGTCGTTCAGCTCCGCGACCAGGTTCGCGGCGCCGCTGGCGTGGGCGAGGTTGCGCAGCTCGAGCGGGTCCTCCTGACGGTCGTAGAGCTCGTACTCGAACTCCGCGCGCGGTCCGGACAGGTTCTCCGGTGTGGAGTATCGGGCGAAGCTGTAGCGCGAGGTGATCGCCCCGCGCAGGCAGTAGCCGACGCCGGGCAGCAGACCGCCGCTGGACTTGGCGTCGGAGGTCAGCAGGAGGGCCTCGCGCACCGTTCGACCGGGATCGGCCAGCAGCGGCGTCAGGTCGCGGCCCGCGACCGGGCCGAGCGCCTGTGCGGAGGCTCCGGCCAGCGCGGCGAGGGTGGGCACCAGGTCCACGTGCGAGGTCAGGCCGGTGGCGGTCGTCCCGTGGGTGCCGGGACTGCGCGGGTCGGCGATGACCAGCGGCACCCGGTTGTTCTCGCGGTAGATCATCGCCCCCTTCTGCCGAAGTCCGTGCGCGCCACCGAGTTCCCCGTGGTCGGCGACCCGGACCACGACCGTGTCGGCGGCCGCGCCGCTGTCGTCGAGAGCGCCGAGCACCCGGTCGATCAATTCGTCGGTGCGGCGCAACAATTCGAGGTACCAGTTGCCCCACTGCCGCCACTGCCGTTGGGCGAGCGGGGAGGCTGTTTCCTCCGGCATCACGCCGCCGACAATGGAATTCGCTGTGCGCCAAGCGGTTTGCACACGAGGTTTGGTCGACAGGTCGGATTCGAAGTTCGCCGGTACGTCCGCGCCGTAGTCGGGAACGTCTTCGAGCCGGTAGAAGCGCGGGCAGAACATCATGTCGTGCGGGTTGACCATGCTCACCACGCACAGCCACGGCTCGGGAGTGCCCGCGCGTCGCCGCAGCCAGTCCACCGCATGGTCGACGACCCCGGGATCCTCGTGCATTCCCTCGTTCGGCCCGCCGCCGGACAGGATGTCGAGCGCCTCGTCGAACCCGTACCGCGACAGTGCCGTGAGCTCCGTGCCGACCGGATCGGACAGATGCCATTTGCCGATGTAGGCGGTGCGGTACCCGGCGTCGCGCAGAACCGTGCCGAGCGTGGGGATGGTCGTGTCGAGGTTCGGGCTGAACACCTCCATCGCGCCGAGCAGCGCCCCCATCGGCTCGCTGCCGCGAACATTGTCGAGCATGCCGGTGACGGGCGCCTGCCGACCGGTGAAGAACGTCGACCGGGCGGGTGAGCACGGCGCGGTCGGGGTGTGGTGCATGGCGAAACGCACTCCCGTAGAAGCTATTCGGGCACGTGCGGGCAGGGTGAATCCCGGCGGCAACGTGACGTCCGCGCGTTCCTGGTCGGTCATGACGACCAGGATGTTCGGGCGATGCGACGAGGGCGCGGCCACCGCGCGGGGGTTGGGCGCGGCCGCCAGCACGGGCGCCGCGGCCATCATGGCGAGCACCTCGCGGCGGCCGACCATCGTTCGTTCGGGCATGTGGGACACAACCTTTCGCCGACTGCACACGCAATTGACGATATCTTCACTTACGAACGAAAGGTCAGTCAAGCGCCCGGTGCAGCGGCGAGCCCTCCTAGGAGCAGCTGGGGGAGGTGGTCTGAGCGTTGGCGAGCATCTGGCAAGCCCATGCCTTCTGCAGTTTCCAGCGGCCGTTCTCGGCGACGAAGGGGATCACGGACTGGCCCTCGACGGGTGTGCCGTTGACGGACAACGTCGCTCGGGCCTGCATGGTCTCGCCGCCGGTGTACTCCACCTGCGTCACCGTCATGGTGACGCCGTTCTTCGTGGCCGCCTCGGTCACTCGGGCGATCAGATCCGGGTCGTCCTCCGCCCCCTGCACGAAGGTGAGCTTCTGGTCCGCCGGTGTGGCGGGATTCAAGGCGATGCCGAGTCCAGCGTTGAGTTCGGCCGGGCTCGGCAGCGGCACCGGTGGCTTGTCGCTCGCCTGCTGCGTCCTGCTGACGGAGGCGGGCTGGGCGGGGGAGTCGCCGCCCGAATCTCCACATCCCGCAACGACGATCGCCGCCGCGACGAGGAGAACGCGGGCGCGTGGGAATGGTTGCCTGCGCATGGTCGTTCCTTCCGGCCGTCAGTCGACGTTGACGGCCTTGATGATGTCCAGACGCGCCGCCCGGATCGCCGGTGGGACGGCGCCGAGCAAGCTCAGCGCGACCGCGCCGACCGCGAAGACCAATGCCGCCGCACTCGGCCGGTAGGCCACGTCGATGTTCATGATGTCCACGCTGAGCCGGTCGAAGAAGTACTGGCTCGCCATGCCGAACAACAGCCCGAGGCCGCCGCCGACGATCCCGACGCTCGCCGCCTCGGCCAGCACCATGCCGAGAGTGAGCCTGCGGCTCGAGCCCATCGCTCGCAGCACACCGAGCTCGCGGCGGCGTTCCAGGACCGACAGGGTCAGCGTGGTGAGCAGGGCGATCGCGGCGATGAGCGCGACGATCACCCACAGGGCGTTGCTCACCGCCATGCCCTGCCGGAGGGCGCTTTCGACGCCCGCGGTGGACTCCTCGCTGGAGTACACGTGCACCCGATCCGGCGTGACCGCGCGGATCGACTCGCGAAGCCGGTCGGCATCGGTCCCCGGGGCGCCCTCGACCTGCAAAACGGTCGCCCCCGGCCGGTCGAACCAGTCCCGCATCTGGGCCGAACCCATGCCGGCCGTGCCGGACAGGGTCGTGAAGTACGGCACGACGGCCAGCACTGCGGTGCGCTGTGTTCCGCCCGGCGTGCGCAGCGTGAGCTCGTCACCGACCTCGAGTTCGAGGGTGCGACTCAGATCCCTGGAGAGCACGACGCCGCGTCCGGCGACGATGTCGGCGCGGGTCCGCGGATCGAGGTCGTCGAACAGCGGGCTGGCCGCGTTCTCGCCGAGTCCGTGTAGCGCGATCTTGTGTTCGCCCAGCGTCGCGTACGCGACTTGCCCTTCGCTGACCCGCGCCACGCCCGGAAGTCCGGCGATCGTGGGGGCGAGGTCGTCCGGCAGCGTGGGGCCGGTGGGCAGCTGGTCGGGCGAGTGCGAAGCCACCCAGACGTCGACACCGCCCTCGGGTGTCACCGAATCGCGCACCGACCCGAGCAGATCCCCGTTCGAGCCGGTGATGGTCACGGTGACCGCGACCGCCATGAAGACCGTCATGAGGGTCGCCCAGACCCGCCGCGGCGCGCGCTCGAGCGTCGCCGCAGCCAGCTCGCCCGCGTGGCCGAGACGCCGTGCCACCGCGGTAGCGGCTCGGACCAGCTGCTCGGACAGCGCGAAGCACAGCGTGACGCTCGCGCCGAAGAACATCGACAGCGCGATCCCCGACCACAAGAACTCGCCGAGCCGCAGCACCGCGAGCCCGACCGCGATCGTCACCGACCCGATCGCGGAGACCGCCGCGCCCCACCGCAGCCAGGCCGGAATACGGTCCGCGGTGGACGCGCCGACCGGAGCGAGCGCCTCGACGGGCGACACCTTGTACACCTGCCGCGCGGCGACCGCCGAGGCGGCCACGCTGGTACCGGCCGCGGCGAGGACCGCGACCGGAATCGCGTACAGCGGAAGGATGTACACCGTCCGCGCCTCCACCGACTGCATGAGCGCCGCGGGCAGGGTGCCGACCGCCAGACGGCCGAGTACGGCTCCGAGCGCCGACCCGATCAGGCCGCCGATCGCGCCGACCAAAAACGCCTCGACGAGCAGATCGGCCACCAGCGTCCGCCCGCGTCCGCCTACGGCGCGCAGCATCGAGATGGTCGC
This sequence comes from Nocardia sp. NPDC050713, assembly GCF_040654315.1. Lineage (NCBI taxonomy): Bacteria > Bacillati > Actinomycetota > Actinomycetes > Mycobacteriales > Nocardiaceae > Nocardia > Nocardia sp. NPDC050713. Next base: position 90,876 of record NZ_JBFAHS010000002.1, read on the forward strand.
CCGGCGTTGGGCGATCGCCATCGTCACCGTGGTGTAGATGAGGAACGCGGCCACGATGAACGCCAGCGCCGCCCCCATCAGCATCATGTACTGCAGTATCCGGATTCCGTTGCCCGCCTGCACCGCTCGCAGGCTCGGCGCGGCCACCACGGCGCGGCCGTCCACCGCGTCTTCGACCGCCGCGCGCACGGCGGCGCCGTCCGCTCCGGCGGCGGGAACGATCAGGACCGAATCGATGCGGTCGGCGCGGCCGGTCACCCGCTGGGCGACGGGCAAGGCCGCCAGCACGAAGCGGCCCTCGTTGAGACGCGCCGCCCTTCCGTCGCGCACCACACCGGCGACGGTGACCTCGGTACTGGCCAGCAGGAGTGAATCACCCACTGCCGCACCGACTCCTGTGCCGACGATGACACCGTTGGGAGTGGCGGCGAGGGCGTTCAGGTGCGTTTCCAGCGCCCGTTGCAGATCGCTTTCCAGCGCGGTGGCGCTCATATCGGTGCCGATCAGCAGCACGTCCCCCGCGGGGGTGGGAACGACGTCGCGCACCATCGGCACGGCGGTGCCGACACCCGGGACTCCGGCGACAGCGGCGTGCACCGCGGCGGGGAACCCGGTGTCGGTGATGCCGGACACCTCCAGGGTCGCGGAGCCGGCCAGGCCGCCGACGAGCCGATCGACCGATCCGGTCAGCGAACCGAAGATGCCGAAGACCGCGACGAGGAACGCCGCCGACACCGCCGTCACCGTCGCCGACGCGAGGGCGCGGCCGCGGTGGACGGCGAACTCGCGAAAGCCGAACAGCCGCCACCGATCGACGACCGTCCTCATCGCGAACCCGCCGCGAGTTCGTCGGTGACGATGCGGCCGTCGGCCAAGCCGATGATCCGGTCGGTGGCGGCCGCCGCGTCCGGATTGTGGGTGACCATGGCCACCGCGCGATCCTCGGCGTGCGCGATGTCGGCGAGCAAGGCCAGGATGTCGGCGCCGGTCTTGGAGTCCAGATTGCCCGTCGGTTCGTCGGCCAGGATCAGCGGCGGATCCATCATCAGCGCCCGCGCCAGGGCCACCCGCTGCATCTGGCCGCCGGACAGTTCCGCGGGGCGGTGCTCGGCGCGGTCGCCGAGGCCGACGAGATCCAACAGCTCCAGTGCTCGGGTGCGGGCGGCGCGCAGCCGGGTGCCGTCCAGCAGTCTCGGTACGGCGACGTTCTCCCACGCGGACAGCGTCGGAAGCAGATTGAAGAACTGGAACACGAATCCCACGTGGTGACGCCGGAATCGGGACTGCCGGTCGTCGTCGAGGTGCGCGAGCTCCTCGTCGCGGAACCGAATGGAGCCCTCGTCCGGGCGATCCAGCGCGCCGAGCAGGTGCAGCAGGGTGCTCTTGCCAGCGCCGGACGGGCCGACGATCGAGACGAACTGTCCCGCTTCCATTTTCATGCTCACACCATCGAGTGCGCGCACGCTCTGGCTGCCGAGGTGATAGGTACGGACGACGTCGCTCAACGCGAGCACTCGCACCTCCCGGCCGCCGCGACAGCTTCCGGTGTCATCGGCCCGCCGATCCGGTCATCGCCTCGAGCTTGTGCATCGAGTCGGTGAGCAGTTGCCTGGCGTCCCGCTCGATCACCTGCCCGAGCTGGCCGTTCACCATCGGGCCCGCGAAATCGCCCGCGATGGTCAGGCTGCAGCCGCCGGGGATGCGCTGGATCCCGAAGCTGAACTCGCACGACACCCCGGCGGGGCTGCTTCCCGAGAACACCAGCTGCATAGGCGGTTTGAACGCGGTGATGGTCAGCTCCAGCCGGTGCGTCATGCCGAGCATGCGGATGCTCTGCACGAGTGTGGAGTTCACGGTCATGTGTTCGGGCGGGTCTTCCAAAAAGCCGTCGTGCATCATGAACCAATCGCCCCAGGTGCCGGTGTCGGCGATGATCGAGTAGATCTGCGTGGCGCTGACGTCCAGCTCTTGCGTTATCTCGAAGCCGGCCATTAACCCCTCCCAAAGGTATTTCGCCGAGCGTGCGGGGATACGAAGCCCCCCAATGTGACAGTACGCGCCGGTCTCCGTGACGCGTCGGGCATGCCCGGACTCGGCGCTTCACGGCGCGAATGAATCGAGGATTACATATGGGATCGCAGCGTGCTAGTGACTGGCGGTAACAGTAACGAGAAACTAATGGCATGAAGGCGTTATGGAATAGCGCGAAGCTATCGCCGAAAGCGTCGCCGGGATCCGTTGCGGGCGGCGAAAACTGGTGTTAGATTCGTCGCGACATCGGGGTCCGACGCGTGGACCGTCGATCTTGCCGACGCTGTGGGGGTACCCTTTCCGGCGCCGGACGTGGTGGGGAAAGATTTCCGGGATTCTTCTCTCGCATGGGGTCATGTTCATTCACTTGTGCCGATAGGGCATGGATTATCGATACGGGGGCGTTTATGACGCGCGATTCTTTTTCGGACGATTCTGTCGGCATCGTGGGAATGGCATGCAGGTTGCCTGGTGGAATCGATTCGCCAGAATCCTTGTGGCAGTTCCTGGTCGCGGGAAAGCACACCTCCAGCAAATTCCCCGGTGACCGGGCGATGACCGAGCTGGCGGACATGGCGTCGCCCGAGGTCGCCGCCGCGATGGCGCCGATGGGCGGATTCATCGACGAGCCGGGGCAATTCGATCCGGAGTTCTTCGGAATCAGCCCACGCGAGGCGAAGGCGATGGATCCGCAGCAGCGGATGGTCCTCGAAACCGCCTGGCAGGCAATCGAAGACGCGCGGATCGACGCCGATCGGTTGCGCGGCAGCGACACCGGCGTCTACATCGGCGCGATGGGCGGCGACTACGCCTACCTCATTCCAGGACAAAAGGATCTCGACCCGGGCTATGTGTCGCTCGGCGTCAGCCAGAGCGTGCTGTCGGGACGCGTTTCCTACATCCTCGGCCTGCAAGGCCCGACGATGAGCGTGGACACGGCCTGCTCGTCCTCGCTGGTCGCGATGCACCTGGCCGCGCGGGCGCTGAAGTCCGGCGAATGCTCTCTCGCGCTGGCCGGCGGCGTCTCGATCATGTCCACGCTCACCGGCTTCTACGCGCTCGGCCAGCACGGCGCCATCTCCAAGGAAGGCCGAAGCAGGCCCTATTCCGCCGACGCGGACGGATTCTGCATGTCCGAAGGCGTGGCGGTCCTTGTGCTGGAACGGCTTTCCGACGCGCGACGCAACGGTCACGAAGTGCTCGCCGTGCTGCGCGGCGGCGCGATCAACCAGGACGGAGCGACGAAGGGGCTCACCGTCCCGAGTACCGAGGCGCAGCGCAAACTGATCGGCGCGGCACTGGCCGACGCTGGTCTCGGGCCGGACGACATCGACATGGTCGAGGGGCACGGCACCGGTACGCCGGTGGGCGATCCGATCGAATTGGCCGCGCTGTTCGACACTTTCGGCCCGCGGCGCCCGGACGGCAAGCCGCTGCTGCTCGGCTCGATCAAAGGCAACTTCGGACATACCCAGGCCGCCGCGGGTGCGGCGGGTGTCATCAAGGTCGTCGAGTCCATGCGCCGCGCGGCTGTGCCGGGCACCGTCAATTTCGCCGAGCCGACCTCGGCCGTCGACTGGTCGAGCGGCGCCATCGAGGTCCCGGTCGAGACCGTGGCCTGGCCGGAGCGTGACCGGCCGCGCCGGGCGGGCGTGTCGTCGTTCGGCATCGCGGGCACCAACGCCCACGTCATTCTCGAACAGGCCCCGCCCGCGCCCGCCGAACCGGCGCGACCCGCCGACGCGGCGTTGCCTACCGCCGTCTTGCCGGTCTCGGGCCGGACGCCGGAAGCCCTGGCCGCCCAGGCGGGCGCGCTCGCCCGCCATATCCAGGACCATCCCGAGTTCGGGCTGCACGACCTCGGTCACGCACTCGGCACGACCCGGACCGCGTTCGAGCATCGCGCGGTCGTGCTCGGCGCCAATCGCGTCGACGCGCTCGCCGGACTCGCCGCGGTGGCGGAAAGCCGACCGGTGGGCCCGATTCGTGGGCAGTCGCTGCCCGATCGCCGGGTGTGCTTCGTGTTTCCCGGTCAGGGCGCGCAGTACGCGGGAATGGGCGCGCGGCTGATGCGCGAGTCCCCGGTGTTCGCCGCCGAGATTCGCGCCTGCGAAGAAGCGTTCGCCGAGTTCGTCGACTGGTCGTTGTCCGATGTGCTGAACGAGGTCGACGGCGCGCCGACGCTCGACCGTGTCGACGTGGTGCAGCCCGCGCTGTTCGCGACCATGGTGGCGCTGGCGGCGCTGTGGCGGTCGGTCGGCATCGAACCCGAAGCGGTACTGGGCCATTCGCAGGGCGAGGTGGCCGCGGCGTATGTGGCGGGCGCGCTCTCGCTCGCCGATGCCGCGCGGATCGTGACCATGCGCAGCAAGCCGTTGCGCGCGCTTCCCGGGTCCGGCGGCATGGCATCGATCAACGCACCGGCGGCGCGGGTGCGCGAGCTCATGAGCGGCGTCGAGGACATCCATATCGCGGCGATCAACTCGCCCGCCACCACGGTGATCGCCGGTGGGGCCGAGGCGGTCGCGCGAGTCGTCGCGGCGGCGGAGCGGGACGGTCTGCGCGCCAAGATCATTCCGGTCGACTACGCCGCGCACACCGATCACGTGGACCCGCTGCGCGAGCAGCTCGAGGCCGCCGTGCGCTCGGTCTCGCCGCGCTCGGCCCCGATCCGCTTCTTCTCGACCGTGACCGCCGACGAGCTGGACACCGCGAACCTGGGTCCGGATTACTGGTTCCGCAATCTGCGCGAGCCCGTCCAATTCGACGAGGGACTGCAGGCTGCCTTCCAGTCCGGATACAACGCCTTCATCGAGATGAGCGTCAATCCGGTCCTCACCTCGGCCGTGCACGAGTCGCTCGATCATGTCGGGCCGTTCGCCGAGTCCTGCTTGATCGTCGGCTCGCTGAAGCGCGAGGACGCCGGCATGGAGCGCTTCCTCACCTCGGTCGCCGAAGCCCACGTCAAGGGTGTCTCGCCCGACTGGTCGCGGCTCTACCCGGCGGGCGCCGCGCGGTCGGTTCCCCTGCCCACCTACGCCTTTCAGCGTCAGAAGTACTGGCTGTCGAGCGTCGCGGGTTCCGGCGGCGGCAAGCCGAGCGGGCTGGGTCTGGCCGATGCCGGGCATCCCCTGCTGGGCGCGGTCGCCGAGAACCCCGGCGCCGACCGATTCCTGTTCAGCACCCGCCTTTCGCTGGCGACGCACGGCTGGCTGGCCGATCACGCGCTGCACGGCAACGTCCTCGTTCCCGGCGCGATGCTGCTCGAACTGGCCCTGCACGCGGGCGACAAGCTCGGCACCCCGCGGGTGGCGAAGCTGACCATGTACACGCCGGTGACGCTGCCCGCCGAAGGCGCGGTGCAGCTCCAGCTGACCGTCGGCGAGCTCGAGCGATCCGGCCGCAGGAAGGTCGCGATCTACTCGCGGCCGGAGAACACCGACGAGGCGCCGGGGCAGGTCGAGTGGAGCCTGCACGCCGACGGCCAGCTCAGCGCGGCGGGCAAGCCCGACGACACCGAGGCGCCCGGCCTGGAACTCTGGCCGCCGGTCGGCGCGCAGTCGGTGGTCGAGCCCGCGAACGCGTACCAGACCCTGGCCGCCCTCGGCTACCAGTACGGTCCGGTCTTCCAGGGCATGAAGGCGGTCTGGAAGCGCGGTGAAGACGTTTTCGCCGAAGTCGCGCTGCCCGAGCAGGTTCCGGACGCGGACAAGTACGGCCTGCATCCGGCGCTGTTGGACGCCGCGATGCAGTCCGTCGCCGCCTCCGCGGCGCTGCTGCCGTCCGAACCGGGCAGCCTGGCCCTGCCGTTCGCGTGGGAACGGGTGGAGCTGCGTGCCGTCGGCGCCCGCGCACTGCGCTGCAAACTGACACCGGCGGGCGCGGATCGGGTGCGGTGGGTGCTCGCCGACACGACCGGCAAGGTGGTCGCCGCGGGCACGCTGCAGGTTCGCTCGGTGTCCGTCGGCAAGCTGGCCACCCGCGGGCTGGCGGAACGGCAGGACTCGTTGTTCGGCGTCGAGTGGCTGGCCACTCCCGTGCAGCGGGTGAACTTCGCCGCGGCCCAGGGTGAATGGGTGATCGTCGGAGAGCCTCCGCTCGGCATCTCGGGCGAGGCGGAACTTCCGTCGTATCCCGATCTCGACGCGTTGCGCGCGGACATGGCGGCGGGCGCCGCGGCGCCGAAGGTCGTGCTGCTGCCGCGCATGGCGGCGTCCGTGGGCGGTGAGCCGGGCGCGCACCTGAACCAGATGGTGCGCACCGAACTGGCGGCGGTGCTGAAACTGGTGCAGGAGTGGCTCGCCGACGAACGCTTCACCGACACGAAACTGGTCGTCCTCGCGCGCGGCGTGCAGTCGGTCGGCGCCGCCGAGGACATCTCCGACATGGTCGGCGCGACCGTCTGGGCGCTGGTGCGCAGCGCCCAGTCCGAGTATCAGGACCGCATCGTGCAGATCGACGTGGACGAAGCCGGGATCTCGCTCGGGCAGATCGCCGCGGCGCTGCACACCGACGAACCCGAGCTGGCCGTGCGCCGCGGCGACTTCTACGCCCGCCGGATCCGCTCGGGACTCGAATCCGCGGTGGCGCAGGGGACTCGGCTGGCCGGTCCGTGGCGGCTCGAGATCCCGGCTTCCGGCAATCTCGACGACATTGCGCTGTCCGAGTCGGCCGAACCCGACGGCTCCGCGCTCGCGCCGGGAACCGTCGTCGTCTCGGTCCGGGCGGCCGGGTTGTCCTTCCCGGTCGCGCTGACCGGCCTCGACGCACCCGCCGGACGGCCCGCTCGCCTGGTGCACGAAGCGGCGGGCGTGGTTGTCGCGACGGCGCCGGACGTCACCCGATTCGCGCCCGGCGCACGGGTTTTCGGCTTGTTCGGCGAGATCGCCGCGACAGCGGTCGTCGATCAGCGACTGCTCGCGCCGGTACCCGCCGCGTGGTCGTTCGCGCAGGCGGCCGCCGCGCCGGTCGGCTATGTGACGGCGCTGCACGCGTTGCGCGATGTCGCGGGCGCCCGCCGCGGGGAGAAGGTGCTCGTCCACGCGGCCACCGGCGGCGTCGGCATGGCCGCGCTGAACATCGCCGCGCATCTGGGCTTGGACAGCTACGCCACCGCGGCCGAGCCGAAGTGGGACGCGTTGCGGGGGATGGGCTTCGGCGACGACCGGATCGCGGACTCGCGATCCGACGGGTTCGCCGCGCGGTTCGCCGCCGCGGGCGGCTTCGACGTCGTACTCGATCTGCTGCCGGACACATTCACCGAGCATTCCCTCGGATTGCTCGGCGGTGCCGGCCGATTCGTCGAGATCGCCAGGGACGTCGTCCGCGATCCCGACGAGGTGCGCGCCGCGCACGGAACCGACTACGCCTCCTTCGAGCTGGGCGATCTGGCCGTGGACACGCTGGCCGGTCTGCTCGCCGAGCTCGCCGACCTGTTCGAGCGCGGCGACCTCGCGCCTTTGCCGCTGACCCGCTTCGACGTTCGCCATGCCGCGACCGCCGTCCGGTATCTCAGCGAGGCCGAGCACATCGGCAAGGTGGTGCTCACCTGGCCGAAGCCCTTCGATCCGGACGACACGGTGCTGATCACCGGTGGGACGGGGACCATCGGCGCCATCATCGCCCGCCACCTGGTCTCGGCGTATGGCGCAAGGCATCTGATCCTGACCAGCCGCAGCGGGGAGCAGGCCGAAGGGGTCGCCGAACTGGTCGCCGAGCTCGCCGAAGCGGGGGCCCGGGTCACCGTCGCACAATGCGACGCCGGTGATCGCGACGCCTTGCGGGCGGTGCTCGACGCTGTGCCCGCCAACCATCCCCTCGGCGCGGTGATCCATCTGGCGGCCGCACTCGCCGACGCGACCTTCGACGCGCTCACCGACGAGCACCTGGACAAGGTCCTGCGCGCCAAGGCCGGCGGCGCGTGGTACCTGCACGAGCTGACCGAAGGCGCGGACCTGTCGATGTTCGTGCTCTTCTCCTCGGCCGCGGGCACTTTCGGCAACGCCGGTCAAGCCAACTACGGTGCGGCCAACGTCTTCCTGGACACCCTGGCCCGGCACCGCTACCACCGCGGGCTGCCCGCCACGTCGATGGCGTGGGGCTGGTGGTCCGAGGACACCTCCAACACCGGCAAGCTCGACGAGAAGGATCGAGCCCGGCTGCGCAGGATGGGCGTGACCCCGATCCCGACCGGTCAGGCACTCGCACTGTTCGACGCCGCACTGCAGACTGGCAGGCCGAACGTGCTGCCGATCGGGATGGACCTGTCGCTGCTGCGGGTGGCCGCCTCGGTGGCCGAACTGCCACCGTTCTTCCGGGCGCTGCTGCACACGAGGCCGCGTGCCACCCAGCAGATGGGCGACGCGTCGCAGCTGGCCAAGCGGCTGTCGGGCCTGAGTCCGGCCGAGCAGCACGAGGTGGTGGTCGAGTTGCTCAAGACCCCGATCTCGATGGTGCTCGGCTACTCCTCACCCGACGCCGTACAGCCGGATCGCGAATTCACCGAGCTGGGCATCGACTCGCTCAGCTCCATCGAACTCGGCGCGCACCTGAGGGCGATGACCGGTGTGAAGCTGGCGAATTCGGTGATCTTCCAGTATCCGACGGTGAACCTGCTGGCCAGGCATGTGCTCGAACAGGTCACCCCGCAGGACGCGGAACTCAGCGACCCGATCGTCGCCGAGGTGGAGATGCTGCTCGATCGGCTGGCGGCGCTGCACGAGGACCGCGAGGTCCCCGAGGATCTGCTGCGCCGCCTCACCACCGCGGTCGGCCGGATCGGCGCCGTCAGTGGCGCGGTGCTGTGAACGCAGTACTCGCCGTCAGCGACCTGCACCTCGGTCATCCCGGCAACCGGGACCTGCTCGACCGCATCCGGCCCACCTCGCGCGGTGACTGGTTGATCGTGGCGGGCGACGTCGCGGAGAAGCCCGAAGCGCAGCGGCGGGCACTGTCCACGCTGCGCGAACGATTCGAGAAAGTCGTATGGGTCCCCGGCAATCACGACCTGTGGACCACCGCGCGCGATCCGGTATCGCAGCGCGGCGAGGGACGATATCGGCGCCTCGTCGAGATCTGCCGGGAGATCGACGTGGTGACGCCGGAGGATCGGTATCCGGTATGGGCCGGTCCCGGCGGACCAGCTGTGCTCGCGCCGATGTTCCTGCTGTACGACTACACCTTCCTGCCCCGAGGGACGCGGACCAAGGACGAAGGCCTGGCGCTGGCCGAGGCACGAGGCACGGTGGCGACGGACGAGCAGCTGCTCGACCACGCGCCGCACGAGTCGCGGGAGCAGTGGTGCCGACGGCGCGTGGAGTACACACGTCGCCGGCTCGACGCCCTCGATCCCGCGGTGCCGCTGGTGCTGATCAACCACTTCCCGCTGATCCGCGGGCCGGTCGAGCGGCTGCTGCGTGCGGAGTTCGCGATGTGGTGCGGCACCGAGCTCACCGCTGAATGGCATCGCCGCTACAACGTGCGGTGCGTGGTGTACGGGCACCTGCACATCCGCAGGACCGACTACTTCGACGGGGTGCGGTTCGAGGAGGTCTCCGTCGGCTATCCGCGCGAATGGCGAACGCGTGGTCTGCCCGATCCGCTGTTGCGCCAGATCGTTCCGGAGCCCGCGGATCTCGCGCGTCCGGCCGGTCGTCTCGGTCGGCGCTCCGCCGATCGAGCCTTGCGGCTGGCGCGCTCGATGGCCCGCCGTACTTCGGTCGGCAAGTGAGGAGGCGACGATGACCGAGATCAGTGATACCAGAACCACATTCGAGCAGGCGCTCGGCGTGGACCAACCCGCCCTTCGGCAGTTGAGCCCCGCTCGGCTCGCCGATCTGCTCATGCTGGTCCAGGGCGCGCCGCAGCGGGATCGCGCCGCGGCCGACACCGAGCTGCGCGAACGGCTTCAGCGCATGCCGTGGGGCGCCCGCGTCGTCGTGCGCGCGGCGCTGCTGGGGAGGCGGCGATGAGCGCCCGCGCGACCGCGATCCAGCTGCGAAAGCTGGCCGACCTGCTGCACGTGCCGGTGGAGCGCATCGACTATCTGGAACCCCTCGGGGCCCGCGAGGTCGCGGCGCTGCGCGAACACATCGCCCGCTACCTGCACGGCCGCTACCCGGAGTCCTACCGGCGGATCATCCGGCTCGGCCGACTCGCGCCGCTGCGGTTGGGCGTCCCGTTCGCGACCCGTGTCCTGCCCCCGCGCATGCTCGGCCGGTCGCTCAGCGGCGGAGTGCTGGCGGGCCGAGGCGCGAAATCGACCGCGATGCTGACCGGCGTGCGACCGGAGGTGGTCGCGGACGCGGCGCCGTACCTGGATCCCGCGGTGATCGCGACACTGCTCGAGATCACGCCGCCAGAGGTGGTCGGCGGCGTCGTCAACGAACTCATGACACGCGAGGACTTCGACACCGCCGACCTCTTCGCGGATCAGATCACCGGGTTGCTCATGGGCGCCCAGCACTCCACCGCTCCCGAGCGGCCGCGCGACCACGCGGCGCCGCACGGACGGTGGCGAATACTGCGCGGGAGGGGACCAGCGTGACCACAGCTCAGCACGACAGCTACGAAGTCGTCGTCATCGGGGCCGGATTCGCGGGCCTGTGCGCGGCGATCAAGCTGCGGCAAGCCGGAATCCACGATTTCCTCGTGGTCGACAAGGCCGACGACATCGGCGGCGTCTGGCGGGACAACACCTATCCCGATGTCGGCGTGGACGTTCCGACCTGGGGCTACAGCTTCTCGTTCGAGCCCAATCCGGACTGGGCGTACGTGTACGCCAAAGGTCACGAGATGAAGGCATACGCCGATCACTGCGCCGAGAAGTACGGCGTCCGAGCGCATTTGCGGCTCGGCACGGAGGTCCTCGCCGCGGCGTTCGACGAGGACGAGCACTCGTGGCGGCTGGAGACCAGCCGCGGCGTAGTGCGCGGCAGGTATCTCATCGTCGCCTACGGCGGTCTCGGCCGACCGAAAGTCCCGGCGATCGACGGTCTCGACACGTTCGCGGGCCCGGTGATCCACAGCGCCCGCTGGGATCACGGCTATTCGCCCGCGGGCAGGAGGATCGGCCTGATCGGCACCGGGTCGTCGGCGGTTCAGATCATTCCCGAACTCGCCGATCGCGCCGAGCGGCTCGTCATCTTCCAGCGCACGCCGATCTGGGTGATACCCAAGCCCGATTTCCGCATACCCACGATCGTCCGGCGCGCCTTCCGTGCCGCGCCCTGGCTGCTGCGCCCGGTGCGCTGGGCGGTGCTCGTCTGGCTCGAACTCATCTACACCTGTATCTTCCGTTTCAAACTCCCCGCCTTCATGACCTTGCTGCAGGGTATGTCGCTGCTCACGATGCGCGTGCAGATTCGCGACCGCGCGCTGCGGGAAAAGCTCAGGCCCCATTACGGTTTCGGCTGCAAGTTCCTGACGCTGTCGAACAGGTACTACCGCACCTTCGCCCGCGATCACGTCGAACTCGTGTCGGACGACATCGTCGCGGTGACCGAGAACGGAATCACCACCGCCGACGGACGGCACCACGCGATCGACTCGTTGATCCTGGCCACCGGATTCGAGGTGCTGGAGCGCTCCAACCAACCGAAATTCCCGATCACCGGAGCCGGCGGCGCCGATCTCGGTACGTTCCTGGACACCAATCCCAAAGGCCACTACGAGGGCGTGACATTGCCCGGCTGGCCGAACTGTTTCACCGTGCTCGGTCTCTACGCCCAGACCGGCACGTTCTTCGGCAGCGTCGAGGACTCGGTCGACCACGCGATCCGCTGCGTCACGGAGGCTCGTGGGCGCGGCGCGACCCGCGTGGCGGTGAAACCCGAACCCTACGACCGCTACGTGCGGGAGATGATCGAGCGGCAACAGTCCTCGGTCTTCTACCACTCCAATTGCGAAGGCGTGCACACCTGGTACTTCGACGCGCGCGGCGATACCCCACTGTTCCGTCCGACGAGCAGTGCCGAGGCGCGGCGCCGCGTGCGGAGCGTCTCGCTCGACCATTACGACTTCACCTCGGTCGCCGAACGTGACCGCGACGACCGCGAGCGGGAGGCTTCATGACCACGCCATCGATCCGCGATGTTTCCGAGACAGCACGGTGGGTCGCGGTATACCGGGCCATGGAGTCGGCGCGGCCGGACGCCCTGTTCGACGATCCGCTCGCGGCCACTCTCGCCGGGTCGGCAGGGGAGAGCCTGGCCTCGTCGAACATCCTGCCTCCCGGCGCGCGCAACCACTGGCCGACGGTCGTGCGGACCAAGCTCGTCGACGACATCGTGGTCGAGTCGCTCGCTCGCGGGTGCGATCGGGTGATCAACCTCGGCGCGGGCCTGGACACGCGCCCCTACCGGCTGCGCCTGCCCGACGAGCTCACCTGGCACGAGGCGGATCTGCCCGAGTTGATCGCGTACAAGTCGGCCCAGCTGGCGGACCGTGATCCGCACTGCCGCTTGCTGACCCGCGCCGTCGACGTCACCGACCGGACGGCGTGCGCGGAGTTCCTCGCCGAGGCCGCCGCGGGCGCTCGCTCGGTGCTCGTGCTGACCGAAGGACTGCTGCCCTACCTCGAACCGCGGCAGGTCCGCGTGTTGTCGGACGCGTTGCGGGAAACGGGAATTCGCTGGTGGGTGCTGGACCACTGGTCACCCGTGATGCTGCGCGCGGTGAATCTGACGATGGGCCGCCAACTCGGCTCCGCGCGTTGGCGTTTCGCGTCCAGTCTGGACTTCTACGACGGCTGGTCGGTCGACGTGGCTCGCTCGACCTTCCGCGCGGCCGCGCGGTGGAAGCGGGCGCCGCTGCAGTTCCGTCCTTGGCGGTGGGTACCGGAGACCGGATTGCGTCGACAGCCCGAACGCTCCCGTTCCTGGTGCGGTGCGGTGCGGTTGGCGAACTCGCGGTGGCAGGACGCCGCATGAGTGAGCGACTCATGTTCCAGCGTGCCGCACGCACGTCGGAACCGAGGGGCAGCGAGGCGCGGGCATGAGCGCGGCTCGAGAGCACGTGGTGGTCGTCGGCGGTGGTTTCGCCGGACTGCTGGCGGCGGCGGCCGTCGCGCCGTACGTCGAGCACGTCAGCGTGGTCGAGCGCGACCGGTTCCCGGAACAGCCAGCGCTGCGCCGCGGTGTGCCCCAGGCCCGCCACCCGCACCTGTTCGTCCCTGGCGGCGTTACTGTCGCCGAAGAATTGCTGCCCGGTCTGACCCAGCGCCTGATTCGGGCCGGGGCACATCGCGTGGGCATGAACGCCGACCTGCTGCTCTATTCCGGTGCGGGCGGGTGGATGCCGCGGTATCCGACGAGCCGGTTCGGCCTGACCTGCAGCAGGCAGCTGCTGGACCACGTCGTCTACGACATGGTGCGGCAGTGGCGCAATGTCGAGTTCCGGTCCGCCACAGCGGCGGTGCGTCTGCTCGGGGACGCGCGGGCTGTCACGGGCGTGGAGCTGCACACGCCGGACGACGAGACCGAACGGCTCGACGCGAGCCTGGTGATCGACGCCACCGGTCGGGGGTCCCGGACGGTCGAATGGCTGGCGAGTCTCGGGACGACCCTCGCGCCGCCGGAGATCGTGGACTCCGGTCACACCTACACCACCCGCGAGTTCCGCGCGCTGCCCGGCGCGGAGACGAACTTTCCGATGGTCATCGTGCAGGCCCATCCGGCCTCTGGCAGACCGGAATACAACGCACTGCTGCTGCCGATCGAGGACGGTCGATGGCTCGTCACCGTGGGCGGCACCCGGGGGTGCCGCCTGCCCGCGGACGAGGACGAGTTCCGCGAAGCGGCCCGCCGGTGGGTGCGCGCGCCGCTGATCGGCGAGCTGATCGCGGACGCGGCGCCGCTGTCCTCGATCCAGCGCTCCCGCAGCACCGTCAACCGACGGCATCGCTTCGACCGGATGCGGGAATGGCCCTCGGGGTTCGTGGTGATCGGCGACGCGGCGACGGCGCTGAATCCGACCTACGGTCACGGTCTTTCCGCGGCAGCACGATGCGCGGGCACGCTCCGTCGAGCGGTCGCGCGCGGCGCCGCGAGACCGGCGGATTCGCGCAAGCTGCAGCGGGCCGTCACCGGCGCCGCGAACTATCCGTGGCTGACCGCGATCGGCCAGGATCTGCATTATCCGAACACCACCGGCGCGCGACCGCGCTGGGTGGACCGGGTGGGCAAGCGGTACGGCGATCGGCTGCTGCGTGCCGCACCGGAACGCCCGCAGCTCGGGACCCGGCTGATCGAGGTCATGTTCCTGGCTCAGTCACCGCTGCTGCTGGCCCACCCCGCGGTGCTGTCGGGGGTCGTGCGCCGCCCGCGGTGCGCGCCGCCCACCGAACCGCCGCTGGCGCCGGGGGAGCGCGGGCTGCTCGCGGGGAGGCAGGTCGGATGAGCGCCGCGCGTACCGCGGAACCGATCGCGATCGTCGGCATGGCGGGCCGGTTTCCCGGCGCCGCGGACATCGACGAGCTGTGGGAGTCGCTGCTCGCCCGCGGCGACGCCATCCGTCCGGTGCCGTCCGAGCGATGGGACGCCGACGCACCGTTGGACGGTTCGAAACGCGTCCAGGGCGTCGGCGGATTCCTCGACGGCGTCGATCGGTTCGACGCCGCCCTTTTCGGAATCTCGCCCCGCGAAGCCGCCGACATCGATCCGCAGCAGCGGATCATGCTCGAGACGGTCTGGCGCGCGATGGAAGACGGCGGCATTCCGCTGGCCGACGTGCGTGGTCGCCGCGTCGGCGTCTACATGGGCGCGTCCTGGCACGATTACGAGATCCTGCGCACGCGACGAGAACTCGGGGCCAGCCAGCACAGCTTGGTCGGTACGGCACTCGATGTCATCGCCTCGCGGGTGTCCTATGCCCTCGGGCTCACGGGACCGAGCATGACCGTCGAGACCGGATGCTCCTCGGCGCTGGTGGCGCTGGACCTCGCGGTCCGGGCGATCCGATCGTGCGATGTCGAGTCCGCGATCGTCGGCGGCGTCAATCTGCTTCTGGCGCCGGATGTCTCGATCGGTCTCACGCACTTCGGCGGACTGTCGCGGACCGGCCGCTGCGCGGCGTTCGGGGACGGCGCCGACGGGTTCGTTCGCGGGGAAGGCGTGGCGGCCGTGTACCTGAAGCCGTTGCGCGCCGCCCGCGCCGACGGCGATCCGGTGCGGGCCGTCGTCTTCGAGAGCGTGGTGAACAACGACGGTGGCGGCGACAGCCTGGTCACACCGAATCCGGCGGGCCAGCGCGATCTGCTGCGCCGCGCCTACCGCAGCAGCGGATTCGACCTCGGCGACCTGGCCTACGTCGAGGCGCACGGGACGGGAACGGGCCGAGGCGATCCGATCGAGGCGGGGGCGCTCGGTGAGATCCTCGGCGCCGACCGACCCGTCGAACGCGGGCCACTGCCGATCGGGTCGATCAAAACCAACATCGGCCACCTGGAGGCGGCCGCCGGCATCGCCGGATTGGTGAAGGCCGTGCTGTGTCTCGAGCACCGGCGCGTGCCGCCCAGCCTGCATTCGGAGACGCTGAATCCCGAGATTCCCTTCGACGCGCTGAATCTGCGTGTCGTCCGCGAGCCGATCGAGCTCCCGGCGGATAGGTCGAGCTACATCGGCGTCAACTCTTTCGGCTGGGGCGGCACCAATGCCCACGTCGTACTGCGGTCCGCCGACGCGGTGGCCGAGGACGCGGATGCCTGCGCCGCGCCCGCCCTCGGTTTCCTTCCGGTCTCGGCGCATACTCCCGACGCGCTGCGCCGCCGGTGCCACGACATCGCGGATCTGCTCGACACCGACCCGGCGCGTTCCAAGGCCGTGATCGCCGCGCTGGCCCGACGCAGCACCGCGCACCCGTTGCGCAGCGCGGTGCTCGGCGACGATCCCGTCGAACTGGCCGCCGCACTGCGCGCGCACGCCGACGACCCATCGGCGCAAAAGTTTTCGCTGCTGTCCGGCCGCGCCGCCGATCGTGGCAGGGTGGCCTTCGTCTTTCCCGGTCAGGGTGGCCAGTGGCACGGGCTGGCGGGCGCGTTGTACGGCGTGGACCCGGCCTTCACCGACGCGCTCGACGCGTGCTGCGCCGCACTCGAACCCCATGTCGACTGGGACACCAAGGCGATCGTCACCGGCGCGGGCGGTGCGGGCTGGCTCGATCGGGTCGACCAGGTTCAGCCCGTGCTGTGGGCGCTGGCCTGCGGTATCGCCGCGATGTGGCGACGAGCTGGCATCGAACCCGACGTCGTGATCGGCCACAGCCAGGGCGAGATCGCGGCGGCGTCCGTCGCGGGTCTGCTCGGCATGGCGGACGCGGCGATGATCGTCGCCCGTCGCAGCGCCGCGCTCCGCACCGTCGCGGGCACCGGGCGAATGCTGGCGGTCGACCTCGGGATCGACGAAATCGCCTCGGCTGTGGTGGGTTTCGAGGACCTTGTCGCGCTGGCGGTGCACAACGGCCCGCGCTCCTGCGTGCTCTCCGGCGACACCGACGCCATCGAAGCGCTGCGGGAGATCCTGACCGCCGAGGGCGCCTACTGTCGGATGGTCAACGTGGATTACGCCTCGCACAGTCCGCGGATGTCGGTGCTGCGGCCGCGATTGCTGTCCGAACTGGCCGAGGTCACGCCGAGTCCCGGCCGCGTCGAGATGATGTCCACCGTCTCGGTGCGCAAGGTGACGCCCCGGGACCTCACTGCGGACTACTGGATCGACAACCTTTGTCTGCGTGTGCGTTTCGCCGAGGCGATGTCGGCGCTGTACGACGACGGCGTCACCCATGTCGTCGAGATAAGCCCGCATCCCGTCCTGCTGCCCGCCGCGGAGCAACTGGCCGCGACGCGCCCGCGACCACCGGCGGTGCTTCCGTCGCTGTACCGGGACAGCGATCCGATCGCCGAGATGAACCGCAGCCGCGCCCGCGCCTACGTCTCCGGTCTCGTCCCGTTCGCCGATGTCGAGGCGCGCGGGGCGGCGCGGCTGCCCCGGTATCCGTTCCAGCACGAAAGCCATTGGCTGCCTTCCTCGGCCGCACCGGAAAGCCGCGCCGCAGCCTCCTTGCGAGTCGAGGTGGCGCCGAGTTCCCTGGAACCCGGCGCCTGGCTGGCGCGGGTGGGGGACCTGTCCGGCGCGTTGGGGTGGCTGGCCGACCATCGGGTGGGCGACGCGGTGCTGGCGCCCGCCGCGATGATGACAGCGCTGGTGATCGCCGCCGCGCGCGCTCGCTTCGGCGCTACGCCCGTCGCGCTGCGCGGTCTGCGGTTCGTCGACACCCTCGTGCTCGGGGTGCGGCCGGTGCGCGTGGAAGTCGGCCTGCGCGACGACCTCGCGGCGCGGACCAGCTTCGAGGTCGCATCCCTGACCGGCGACGCCGACGGCTGGGTCGTGCACGCGCGCGGCCACGCCGAGCGGTCCGCCGAGCCGACGGACGCACCCGCCGCGTTCCCCGCCGACCTGCTCGACGCGGCCCCGGTCCCGGTTGCCGATTTCTATCGCGACTGCGACCGGCGCGGACTGCACTACGGTCCGCAGTTCCAGGTGATCCGCGAGCTGCGGGTGCGTGGCGACGGTGCGAGTCGAGCCGCGCTGAGCCGGGTCGCGCTCGGCGAACAGTGCCGCGCGCAGACCGGCCGCGCGGAACTGCACACCGTCCTGCTGGACGGGGTGCTGCAGACCGCCCTGGCCCTGTTCGACGACGAGCGGACGATGCTGCCCTCGGGCATCGACGAATTGCGGCTCTACGGCGAACCGGCGGGATACGTCGATGCCGCTTGGGCCTACGCGACGCGCCGATCCGAGACGCGCGTGGACCTCCACCTCTTCACCGACGATCGCGCACCGCTGGCCAGGATCACCGGGTTGCGCCTGCACCCGATCGACGGCGGTCGGACCGGCGGGCGCCGCTCCGACCGCGAGTTCAGCCTCGAATTCCGGCCCGTGCCACGCGAACAACGCACGTCCGCAGGCACTTTCGTGCTGGCCGGAACCGCGCACTCGCATGCCGAATTGTCCGCGGCGCTGCGCGACGGCGGTGGTCCCGCGGTCTCGATCGAGCCGGACGCCGAGGTGCCCAGCTGGGCGGGCAAGACTGTCGTGTTCCTGGCGCCGACCGCCCGCGACGGACTCGACGCTCAGCGGCACGGGCTGACCGAACTCGCGGCGCTGGTGCGCCGTTTCCTCGATGCCACGGCGACACCGGCCCGGCTGGTCGTGGTGACGGCGAACGCCCAGGCCGCGGAACCGGCGGATCGGCCGGACCCGGGTGGCGCGCTGTTCTGGGGATTCGTGCGAGTGCTGCGCCGGGAACACCCTGAATTGTCCGCCGACCTCATCGATCTCGATCCGGTGGGCGGGGCGGGAGTCGAGGAGTGCGCGGCCGAGCTCCTCGCCGCGCCGGGCGACGACCAAGTGGTGCTGCGCCAGGGCGGCCGTTACGTCGGTCGGCTCGAACAAGGGACGCCAGCCGGTGACGACACCAGTTCACCGCCGTTGCGAACGGTGGCGCAGCCCTTCCGGCTCTGGCCGACGCCGGGCCGGTTCTGGGACGGACTGTCCTTCCGGCCCTTGGACATCCGTGCGCCCCGTGTCGGCGAGGTGCTGGTGGAGGTCGAGGCCGCGAGCCTGAACTTCATGGACGTCATGAAAGCCACCGGCGCCTATCCCGACACCTCGGCGGGCAGCGAGTTGCTCGGCGCGGAATGCGCGGGCGTGGTGCGCGCCGTCGGCCCCGGCGTCGGCGATCGCGCGGTCGGGGACCGGGTCGTCGCCTGCGGATTCGGTTCGCTGGCTTCGCATCTGACCGTGCGTGCCGACCACACGGCCGTAGTACCGGACGACATGCCCGCCGCGACCGCCGCCGCGCTGCCGATCGTCACCGCCACCGCCTGGTACGCGCTGGTCCGGCTGGCGGCGGCGACCGCCGACGATGTCATCCTGATCCATTCCGCCGCAGGAGGTTTGGGGTTGGCCGCGATCGGCGTCGCCCGTTCGCTCGGTGCGACCGTGATCGCCACGGCGGGCACCGAGCGCCGCCGCGAATACCTGCGCGATACCTGCGGTGTCGAGCACGTCTTCGACTCGCGTTCGTCGGACTGGCCGGACGAGGTGCGCGCGGCGACCGGCGGACGCGGCGTGGACGTCGTGCTCAACGCGCTCGCGGGCGCGGCCATCGATCGCGGCCTGGACGTACTCGCCGAGGACGGCCGCTTCCTCGAGGTCGGCAAGAAGGACATCTACGCCGACCGCAGGATCGGATTGGGCGCCTTCGCGAAGGGAATCACGGTGAGCGCGGTAGATCTGGCCGGGCTCATGACCCGACGGCCCGAACGGTTCGCGACGGTGTTGCGCGAGACCTGGCGCCAGGTCGTGTCGAAACGGCTCGCCGCGCCGCCGGTGACGGTGTACGACTTCGCCGAAGGACCGCGGGCGCTGCGGCAGCTGGCCGACGGTACCCACCTCGGCAAACTCGTGCTGACCCGTCCCGACACCGTGGACCGGGTCGTTCCCGAGCCGATGCCCGACGGCCGGTTCCGCAGCGGCGGGACGTATCTGATCACCGGCGGGCACGGTGCGCTCGGTCGCAGTCTCGCCACCCATCTGCTCGCGCACGGCGCGGGAGCGGTGGCGCTGGTGAGCCGCGGCACGTCCGATCCGGGAACGTGGTCGGTGGATCCGATCCGTGACTCGGGTCGCGATCCCGATTCCGTTGTGGTGCGCGAATATCGGGCCGACGTCGCCGATCGTGCCGCACTCGCCGCCGTCCTCGATGCCGTCCGCGCGGAGCTGCCGCCGTTGCGCGGCGTGTTCCACGCGGCGGGCGTGCTGGACGACGCGACCGTCGCCACGGTGTCCGCGGAGCAGATCGAGCGGGTGCTGCGGCCGAAGATCGACGGCGCCCGCCATCTCGACGCGCTCACCGCCGACGACCCGCTCGACGCGTTCGTGCTGTTCTCCTCGGCGGCCGCGTTGATCGGCAACCCGGGGCAGAGCGCCTACGCGGCGGCCAACGCCTATCTCGACGCGCTGGCCACCGCGCGCAGACGGGACGGGCGGCCGGGATTGAGCGTCCAGTGGGGTCCGTTCGACGACATCGGATTGGCGGCGACGCAGGACAACCGGGGCGCCCGCCTGGCGGCACGCGGCCTCACGGGCATCGCCGCCGCCGAGGCCTGGGGCGCCCTCGATCACTTTCTGTGCGAGGACCGCCCGGTGGTCGGATACCTGTCGCTCAACCGGCGGCAGTGGTTCGACGCCTACCCGGACTGCGCGGCCCAATCGAGCTGGCACGCCTTGCGGGACAGCGCCGAGGTCGGCGGAGGCGACACCGCCGCCCACGATTTCCTGAACACGCTCGCGCGCGCGACCGGCGACGAACGGCATCGGCTCGTGCACGCGAAGGTCACCGAGATCGCCGCGCAGGTGCTGCGCATGCCACCGGCCGGGCTGGACGGTGCGACGCCGCTGAAGACACTGGGCTTGGACTCGCTGATGAGTTTGGAGATGCGCAACAAGCTGGAATTCACCTTCCGGCTGGAGCTTTCCGCGACCGTGCTGTGGACCTACGGAACGACCCAGGCGTTGTCCGGCGCGATCGGCGAGCGGCTGGCGGCCGCGATTCCCACCCGAGAGGAAGCGATATGAACGACACGGATCTCGCGCCCGCGCCGCAGCCCGCCGACGCCGCGCTGCGCCGCGCGACCGAGACGATCCGCAGGCTGCGCGAGGAATTGACGCGGCGATCGGCGACCGGACCCATCGCGGTGGTCGGCGTCGGCCTGCGCCTCGCGGGCGGCATCACCGACCTCGAAAGTTTCTGGACGGCGCTGCGGGAGGGGCGAAACCTGGTGGCGGACATGCCCATCCACCGCCGCTGGCCGTTCGAGGACGAATGGAGCAGGCTGCCGACGATGGGCAGCTTCATCGACGACGCGCTGCACTTCGACCCGGAGTTCTTCGGCATCAGCCCGCGCGCGGCGCAGGCGATCGATCCGCAGCACCGGCTGCTGCTCGAAACGACGTGGGACGCCATGGCACACGCGGGTCTGGAACCGGCTGGGCCGCATGAGGAACCGATCGGCACGTTCGTCGGGATCACCGGCCGTTTCGACTACGCCGACTGGTCCGCGCGGCACGTCGACGCGCACGCCGCGCTCGGCAACGGCCACAGTTTCGCCGCGGGCCGCATCGCCTACACCTTCGGATTCACCGGACCCGCCATCGCTTTCGACACCGCGTGCTCCTCGTCGCTGGTCGCGATCCACCATGCCGTCCAGTCGCTGCGCCGCGGGGAGTGCGCGGTGGCCGTCGCGGGTGGCGTGAATCTGGTGCTGGCCCCGAACTCGACCCGGCTGATCGATCAGACCGGCACCCTCGCGCCGGACGGGCTGTGCAAATCCTTCGACGCGCGGGCGAACGGCTATGTGCGCGGCGAGGGGTGCGCGACGGTGGTGTTGAAGCGTCTGGCGGACGCCGAACGCGACGGCGACCGGATCCTCGGCGTCATCCACGGCAGCGCGGTCAATCAGGACGGCCGCTCGTCGGGTTTCACCGCGCCGAACGCGCGGGCGCAGCAGCGCGTCATCGAGTCGGCGCTGGACGACGCCGGATGCTCGGCGGCCGACATCGGCATGGTCGAGGCGCACGGAACGGGCACCTCGCTGGGCGATCCGATCGAGATGAGCGGGATCGTCGCCGCGCTCGGCGCGCGCAACGGCGGCCGCGCGTTGCACGTGGGGACGCTGAAGACGAATCTCGGGCACCTGGAAGCGGCCGCCGGTGTCGTCGGCCTGGTCAAGGCACTGCTGTGCGCGCGTGAACGCGTCGTCCCGCCGCTGGTCCATTTCGGCACGTTGAATCCGCGAATCACCCTCGATGGCACCGATATTCGGGTGTCGGGGCAGTCCGCGCGCTGGTCGACGGACGATTCGGGACCGCTGGCGGGCGTGAGCGCGTTCGGCATCATCGGCACCAACGCGCATGTCATCGTGGGACCGGCGCCCGCGCATCCCGCCGACGGCGCCCCGAACGGGAGATCCGGCGTGACGGTTGCTCGCCGGGCGCGCCACCGCGTCGTCTGCGTGCCCGCCTTCCTCGGCGAGCCGCCCGCGCCGGTCCCCGCGGCGCGATGAGCGAATCCGGCGTTTCAGCGAAAGGTGTTTCCATGGCGAAAAATTCGGCCCATGCCCGTGCCTTGTCCAGCCCGAGGGCGTTCCACCTGCTGATGAACTTGTATCCGCCACTGCTGTTCACGGGGGTGCGGGTCCGCCACGTCGCCGAAGACTGGAGTTCGGTACGGGTCTCGCATCGGGTGCGGGCCTGGAACCGCAACGTCAACCGTTCCGCCTTCGGCGGCACCCTCTTCGCGATGACCGACCCGTTCTACGCGGTCATGGCGGCGGGCCAGCTCGGCGGCGGCTATCGCATCTGGAACAGCAAGGGCGCCATCGAGTTCCTCGCCCCGGGCTACGACGTGGTCACCGCGACCATGCGGCTGACGCCCGACGAGGCGGCGGCGATCCGCGCGCGAGTCGACGACACCGGCCGGTCCGTCACCACGCACGTCACCGAGATCCGCGCCGCCGACGGCACTGCGATCGCCCGCGCCACCCAGGACCTGCACGTCCGCCGCCTGAGCTGAGAGGACTACTCGGCGGAATTCGCTTGCCGCTCCGCCAATTCGGCGAGGCGTTCGATGGACGCGGACAGCTTGTCCGCGGTGGTGGCGCGGGCGCGCACCAGACGCTTCTCGTCGGTCAGCGCCGTCCAGTCGTAGGTGTGCGTCACCAGCGTGCGACCCTCGCCCGCCGGTGCCAGCTCCCAGCGCCACAGGTGACCGGGCGGCTCCTTGCCCGGCTCCGACGGCCGCCACGCGATGCGGCCGCCCTCGGCGAACTCGACGACATGGTTGTCGCGCACAGCGCCGTTCGTGAGCGTCATGCTGAACACCTCGCCCACGCCGCGCACCCGCTGTCCGGTCGGCGCCTCGGCGAGATTGTCGTTGCCGTCCCACCGCGGCTGCTGCGCGGGGTCGGCGATGAGCTCGAAGATGTCGGCCGAGTCCGCCGCGATCTCCCGGCTGGCGCTGACTACACGAATCTCATCGATCTGCTCGGTCACGGGCGGTATCGAATCATCCCATGCCTCGAGCGCACAACCCTTGCGCTCGAGGCGGCGCGAATTCGCTTCCGCGGGAACGGGCCGCGCCGACTCCGGCGACAGTCGTGGGCGCGCCGTAGCGGCATGGCCGAACTCGTCGGCGGCAGTCGTCACTCGTGGAAGGTCGCGGTCAGGTCAGGAGGGTGTTCAGCTCGTCGGCGTAGAGGAGGGCGGGATCGAACTCCATGCCGGTGAAGTGGCCCGCGAGTTCGAGGGAGAGGACGCCGTGGAGCCGGGTCCAGAAGGACACGGCGCGGTGGAGGACGGTGGCGGGCGCCGAGCGGCCTTCCGCCCATCGACGGTGCTCGTCGAGGTGGGCGTCGAACGGCGTCGTCGGATTGTCCTGGGGCAGCCCGGCGAAAGCCTCGACGAGTACCGACATGATTTCGGCGGAGATCTGAGTGGTGTCGTCGGGGGCGTGGTAGCCGGGGACGGGTGTGCCGTAGATGAGGAAGTACCGCTGCGGGTCGGCCAAGGCCCATTCCCGCACGGTGTAGGCCAGCTCGGTGACGTCGGCGCCGGAGCCGAACGCCGCGCGCATCGCGTCGGCGAGGCTTCGGTAGGCGTCGCGGATCAGCTCGGTGATCAACTCGTCGCGACTGGCGAAGTACCGATACAGGGCGGGGCCGCTCATGCCGACCTGCTTGGCGATCGCGTTGAGCGACAGCGCGGACACGCCCGCCGTGGCGATCTGCTCCCACGCGTGCTGCTTGATCTCCTCGCGCACCTGGGTCCGATAGCGCTCGCGCGAACTCGCCCCACTGGCGACCATCGTCCACCACCTCCGCACGGGCTCCGCGACATGACAGTTAGACCGTATCACTTTTACTATTGACACTCACTTGATCGCGGTTATAGCTTCTAACTAAATCGAGTGACTCTAACTCGATGGTTGTCGGCTCCAAGCCCTGAACGAGGAGAACCTCATGTCCCACACCCCGCGAACCGCTCGCCGCGCCGCCCGCTTCCTCATTCCGTTGGCCGCCGCGCTCGCGCTGACTGCCGTCACCGCATGCGGCGGCGATGAGAACGAAACCGCGGGCCGAGCCGCGACTACCACCGACCCCGCGCACCCGGCTCCCCTGACTTGCGGTGGGGCGGGTATCGATCGCGATGCGCCGATCCGCTACCGGACGGAGACCTTGATCGAGGCGCCATTGCGCACCATCTGGGAACTGCAGACCGACGTGGAACGCTGGCCCTCCTGGCAGAAGCCCGTCACGAGCATGAAGCTCTTGGACCAGGGACCGCTGCGGGAAGGCTCGCGGTTCCAGTGGACGACTCCGGCGCCCGCCACCGCCACGACCCCGGCCACCACCTTGGTCATCACTTCCAGCGTCCACCAGATGCAGCCGAGTACGTGCATCCGCTGGAGCGGCCCTGGCATCGGCGACGGCCTGCGCATCGACAACGGCGTGCACGTCTGGACCTTCACCGAGGTCGACGGCGGCGTCCTGGTGCGCACCGAAGAGAACTGGACCGGCGCGCAGGTCGAAGCCGACGTGCCCACCTCCACCGCTTTCCTCGGTATGGGCCTCGAAGCCTGGTTGAAGGATCTGAAGGCCGCCGCCGAAGCCAGCTCCTGACCGGGCGCCGACTACTACTTCTTGGTAGCGGTGGCGGGCCAGCCGATGCCGGGCCAGGATTTGGGCAGCCTGATCAACCCGTCCAATGCCAGCGCCACCAAATCCTCGTAA
Organism: Nocardia sp. NPDC050713; assembly: GCF_040654315.1. Lineage (NCBI taxonomy): Bacteria > Bacillati > Actinomycetota > Actinomycetes > Mycobacteriales > Nocardiaceae > Nocardia > Nocardia sp. NPDC050713. The sequence goes on from NZ_JBFAHS010000002.1 coordinate 115,753, forward strand.
CCCTCGCGCATTTCAGCGAGATGATCCCAGGCCCGGTGGCGTTGGACCGCGTCCTCCACGTGGTGCAGCGCCCAATGGGCGCACGCCGCGGCTTCGGCGACCCGCGCGATCACCCCGCCCACCGAATCGGTCCCGCGGGGAGCGCCCGGCCGCGGGCGCGGAAGCTGCGCGGTGATCCACGCGTCGATCTCGTGGACGACTCCCGCTACCTGCTGGCGGATTTGGCATTCGGACGGCGCGCCGAGCCACTCGCGGTGCAGCGATCCGAGCTTCCGCGCCCAGCCCGACAATGGTCGATCGCAGTTCGAACGTCCGCTGATCGCGCGCAGCAGATCGTCCGGTGCGAGAAATGGACCGTGTTGCCGTGGCACACGTAAACGTGAAGTTGGCGCCGCCATCTCCGGTCACGCTCGCCGGGCAGGCCTGGCGGGGGTCGCCGGTGAATGCGCGAGATTCGAATTTCTTTCGCCAGTCACATGATCTCCTGGGCAAGGCGCGCCGATATGGCGGCATACGCCTTGGAATTATTCTTCTGCAGATAGGGATGGAGATCGCTACCCTCCGCGACACCTGACAGCAGCGGCAGGTGAAGGCCTGATGTAAGTGAGTTGGAGCGATACTCGCGAGTCACAAAAATAGCAGTGAGTGACCTTCGTTACCATACGTCGGCACAATCTCGAGAAATTCTCAGAAAACTCCGATCTATGCCGCCGCGAGGTCGACGGGCGCGCGATGTTCCGAAGCGCGTCGTACCTGTCGTACTACAGGCGGGGTGGGTCGTGCTCGATGGGCCGCGCGATCGTCACCGCGGCTTCGGAGGGTGTGTGGGCGCGGGCCGTGCGTCGCGCCGACCGCGTCGATCGCGACGCCGCACGAAAATGTCGGCGAGACACGCGCTCGGATCAGCCGCTGCCGTCGCCGCAGGTGAGAAGGTCGCTGGGTGATCACGACTACTGACCGCGTCATCGACCGCTATGTGACCGTGAGTCGTCCCCACGACCCCGCCGCGGTGGGATCGGGGTGGACGCCGACGTCGACGAGCGATGACCGTGCGGAAGATTTCGGCGTGCATCACCGCCCGATCGCCCGCCCCTGCCCGGAGCAACGCCGTCTGCTCGAGGCCATCCGCGTGGCCGCCGGGCATCTCGCGTCGACCCCCGGCTGCACCGACGAGGAACGCCGCCGCGCGCGGGCGCTGCTGGCCGACGCCGTCGCGCAATCGCGAAGTGCGGCGGAGATCTTCGACATCGATCCCACTCTCACCGATGAGTCGAGCCTGACCGGCCACCATGTGGACCTGCTGATCGAGCTGCTGCGCCAGCTTCCGGCGAAGCTGGACGACGCGTGCCCCGAACCGAACGACCCGCGCCGCACCCACGGCGCCGCCGCGCTCGCCCAGCAGTGGGCCGAAGCCATCGCACTGGCCAGCGCGATCCGGGCCCGGGTGAGCCAGATGCTGCAGGAGCTGCCGCGCCCGGACTGGGCAAGCCCGGTCGGCCAGCACCGTATCTCTCGGCAGCGCTTGGCGCGGAACGCGGCGCTGATCGCCGAGGCGGTCGAACTGCTGCGAGCCGCTGTCGGCAGCGCTGTCGCAGTCGAATTGCCGCACCCGCAGGCCCGGTCGATCGCGCGGCTCGTGGACACCCTGGACACGCTGGTCGAGGACCTGCGAGCAGAGAGCCATCACTGACCGGAGACCCCGCCGCGGCGGCGGATCACTTCCGCGCCGTCGGTCTTCGCCACGCTGCGCGAACCAACGCCGGACACCGTGTGCCGGACGCATTTCCGCGCCAGGCCGAGCCCTCAGGACATCAGGCATACACTGTTCGTCGCGCTCGCGATCGGTGATGCTCACCGCGCAAGCACGTCGAGTTCGGAACCGGGAAAGCCGCCGCTACGGCGATCGAGTATGAAGGTGTGACGCAGCACGGTGCGGGTACGACCGAGGTGTCGGTGTGGACCGCGCGTGTTCGCGCGAGCAGGTGAGTGATCATGAAGACGAAATCGCCGGAGACGGTGAAATGCCGGGGATGTCAGTGCTGGTGGCCATTGAGCGCCCACAATGTGTGCCATTGTTCGCAATGCCATCAGACGTTCACCGGTGAGAAGGCCGCGAACCTGCATTTGGTGGTCGATTATCGCCACAAACCGCACGTAACTTGCCGGACACCGGCCAGCGTCGGCCTCATCGACGCCGGCCGCGACTACCCCTGCTGGGGGTTACCGCAGAACTAGCGTTGTGCGCCAACGAGTTCGGCGATCGAAATCCGGCCTGCGCAATACTGCATACGCCGTGCGTGGACTTGTCGACCGAAACTCGTAGGCAATTCGTTCGCGCCGGTCATCGGCTCACGTCCTTCTCACGCCGGGGTGCTCGTCGTCGAGTCGGCGGACAGGTGTCGCCGATGAGATGTCGAGCGCGCCAGCTTTTCGGCTGACGGTTCGTCCGTGGGCAATGTCCGGTTCGCGCGGAAATCGACCGTTGTCGCGGTCGTGCCGTATCCGGTGTCGAAGAGCAAATCTGTTATGGGAACGCGGTATTCGGAGCGCGGGGCCCAGTCGCCGTCTCGTCGGCGGTTGGTGTGCACGAGGCTGAGGGCCGCGACGGCCGACATGCCGCGGATCGTTCGTCGCGGCGGATCCCGTTGTCTGCAAATCGGATTCACACAAAGTTTCGCCGACACTTTGGGATCTCCACGAGGCGATCGCGGATGGCTACCGGCGGGTAACGAAGCGTGGTCTGATGGGCCCGTCCCGAACCCGGGACGTGTTGAATGCACAACCAGAGGATGATGTATGACCTCCAAAATTGTTCGCCCGCTTGCCATCGCCGCCCTGGTGCTGTCGGCGGGCTCGCTGACCGCGGGGACCGCCACCGCGGCCACACCGGTGTCGGGTTCGGTGGAAGTGTGCACCGGTATCCCGCTCGGTCACATCGAGCTGAGCTTCTGCCTGTAGTCGTTCGGCCCGGCCCGCGGCGGTCGCGAAACCATCCACGGTGACGAAGCTGCCTGGCTTCACCGGTCTGGAATGGCGGCCGCCGCAAGGTATTGGGGATGCGTCTCCGCCTGGGGCCGCACGACCCCAGGCGGAGATCGCCGGTCGCGCGGTCATCGGCGTGCCGCTGGACCGGAAGGGATGTCCAGTGACGGGGACGCCGATTGCGCGAAGAGGGGCACGCTGTCTCGCTGGCCGCCGGGCGGCGAGGCGGGGTCGAGATCGAGCTCGATCACCACTGGGCAAGCAAGCCACAAGTCGGGGCGGGTCGATGCCGTGAATATCGCCCCTCGGGTTGTTTACTTGGCGTGCTGCTCGTTCACGGAGCCCTGTCGAAGGCGCAGGCGGCACCGTGAATGCGGCTGTGGGCAGCGCCGATCCGGCGATCGTCTCGTCGATCGTCATGGCGCTGCCAGCATCTATGCGGGCCGGAATCGACTATGAGGAGGGCTAGTGACGAACAAGGTGGTTCACCGGGCTGCTGGCGTGAGCGCCAAGCTGGGTGTCGTCGGTGCGGCGGTCGGTGCCTTGGTGCTTGGGCAGCACACCGTCGCGCACGCCGCGGAGACGACCACATTTCATCTCCCACTGATCAAGTTGTCCCAAACATGGGGTGTTCCATCGACATTCAGCGTCTACTTGACCGCGACCGTCGGTGACGAACCCGGAGTCACCACCTTCGGTGTCGCCAACCCCGGACCGTTCAGCGGTGGCACCGTTTTCGACTCCCACGCCCGGATCCACTGGACGAATCTGACGACCGGAGCGGTCGGTGTAGTGGACGTGCCGGATCGGGAAACGGCGCAGCGGCCCTGTGACTGCCGCCCGGCGCCGGTGCGGGTGTTCACCGGAGCGGGTTCGATCGTCGCACTCGCGACCGCCGGTGGCGTCGCCATCAATGTGTCCTCGGGACTCGGTACCTTCAAGGCTGTTTGAGCCCGGTTGGTCGGCAATCGCCGATGGGCTCGGCGCAATCGATGGAGGTCGGCGCGGTCGGGTCAGCTCACGACTGCACCTCGCTGACGCTCGGCTCCGTCGTGCGCGAATGCGCGCTGTGCCTATGGTTCGCTCGCTGACGCTCGCTCACGCCGGGAATCCGCGCCGCTCGCCGAGCAGATACGGCGGTGCGAGATTGAACCGGCGGCAGTCGGCACAGCGCCGCGACATGGCGTCGGCCGTGCCCGTGTGGTGCAGGACGGCTTGCGTAGGGACGATCTCGAGGGTGTAGCCGGACAGCGCGGCGTGACCGTCGACGATCAGCACGTGGCCGGTCGGTGCCTCCGGCGGCCAGAGCAGGGTGACCGCCGGGTTCGCGGTGATATTGCGGCAGGTGACCGGTCCCGGCGCGGGAATGTGAAAGCGGTTGTCCTCCAGCACCGGATGGTGGGGTGTGGTGTGCGGCCCCAAGTCGCCGATGCTGACGAGAAAGGCGAGGTCGTACCTGCCGATGATGTCTACCAGGTCGGGCGGGAGGTCCGGCGAGCTCATTCACCAAGGGTAGGCGAAACCGAGGGTGAAACGCGCGGATTTCTCCGCGAATGCGGATTCGCTAGCGTTCTCGTGCCGTATGTGAGCGCGCCACGCTAGGAACGGTCTGTTACCTGCTCGTCAACGGCTCAATTACGTTCGCCTGGCTGCCCGGTCGTCGGGATCGTGAGGAAACCGGCGCCGCACCGCTGACCGCGTATGCGGGTGAGATTTCGGTAATTGACCGGCAACTGCGGCGGTTTCGGCGAGAAGTCTCCGTATGCGAGGATGTGCGTCCGAATGGTTGCCGACGGGAAGGACGATGCGTGGGCGCGGTATCCCTCGAGGAGGACACCGGCGCGGCGGTGAGTGTGGACGACATCGACGCGGTTCTGGCGGCGGCCCTTCCGCCGGTGCCGGTCAGGTATGCACCACTGGTCGACGCTCTCGGCGCGACCCTCGTCGGCCCACTGGTCGCGGACTGCGCGCTGCCTGCCGCCGATACCGCGGCCATGGACGGCTTCGCGGTCAGCGGTCCCGGACCGCAGTGGACGCTGCGACCCGGGCTCTGTGCGGCGGGCAAGCCCGCACCGATCGCGCTCGGCGCGGGTGAGGCCGTCCGCATTTCCACCGGGGCGCCGACCCCGCCCGGCGCGACGGCTGTCGTCCGCTGGGAGCATGTCCGCACCGAACGGCGTGGCAGGCGATGGGTCGTGACCGAAGCGCCCGAGGTTTCCCGCCGCAACGACATCCGACGGCGCGGCGAATACTGGTGCGCCGGTGACGAACTCGCCCCCGCCGGGGCGCGGGTCGATCCGGCGCTCGTCTCCGTCGCGTTCAGTGCCGACGCGCCGATCGCCGCGATCCGGGGTCCGCTGCGCGCCGATGTACTCATCACCGGCGACGAGATCCGTGCGCCCGGCCTCCGCGCCGAGGGGCGGGTGCGTGACGCTCTCGGCCCGGTGCTGCCGCACTATCTGCGCGGTCGCGACATCGACTGCCGACAGGTCTGGCGGCTGCCCGACGACCGTGCGGTGCTGCGGTCCTGGTTCGACCTCGACACCGATGCCGAACTCGTGGTCTCGGTCGGGGCGACCGGACGCGGCGCCGCCGACGGGCTGCGCGATGTGCTGGCCGAGATCGGCGCGCAAATCCTGATCGACGGTGTGCGCATGCGGCCGGGAGGCTCGCAGATCGTGGCGCGCCTCGCCGATGGTCGCACACTGCTGGCCCTCCCGGGCAATCCGCTGGCCGCGATCTCGGCTTTGCTGGTCACCGGCGAATCGTTGGTCCGTGCCCTGACCGGCCGTAGTCCGTCGCCACCACGCTGGGGCCGGATCGCCGACGCGTTGGCGCTGGAGCTCGGATGCACCCGCGTCGTGCCCGCCCGGCAGGTCGACGGCGGCGTCTGGCGAACCGTCGGCGCGGCGCGGACCCCACACCTGGCCGATCTCCTCGCCGCGCAGGCGTTGGCCCTACTTCCGCCCGGGTCTGGTCGCGGCGCGCTCGTGGAAGTCCTGCCGATTCCGCAATGACCCGGCCTATGTGCCGCAGACGCGGCAAAATATGGCCAGCCGTGACGAATCCGCGGGACAGTGAACTCGGCCCAGTTCGTGGTCGAACTACAGAAAGTTGATGAGGATGAAGACATTCCGGACGCTGAGTGCGGGCGCTGCCGTGCTCACCGTCACCGCGGGACTGGTGGGCTGCGGCTCGGACGACACGCAGACGCCGACGGGATCTGATCAGGTCTCCGGCACCGTCACGGTGTTCGCGGCGGCGTCGCTCACCGAGACCTTCACCGCGCTCGGCAAGGAGTTCGAAGCCGCGCATCCGGGGGTGAAGGTGGTGTACAGCTTCGGCGCCAGCTCGTCGCTCGCCCAGCAGATCGGGCAGGGCGCGCCCGCGGATGTCTTCGCTTCGGCGGCGCCCGCCAATATGCAGCAGGTCGTCGACCGTGGCGAAATCACCGCCCAGCCCACGGCGTTCGTGAGCAACCGTTTGAAAATCGCGGTGCCCAAGGGTAATCCGGGCAAGATCACCGGTCTCGCCGACTTCGGCAAGACCGAGCCGCGCATCGCGCTGTGCGCCGAGCAGGTGCCCTGCGGCGCCGCGGCCAAGAAGGTCTTCGAGATCGCGGGCATCGCACCCCAACCCGACACCCGAGAGCAGGACGTCAAGGCCGTGCTCACCAAGGTGACGCTCGACGAGGTCGACGCCGCCCTGGTGTATCGCACCGATGTCCAGGCCGCCGGGGACAAGGTGGAGGGCATCGACTTCCCCGAATCGACCCAGGCCGTCAACACCTACCCGATCGCGCCGCTGGCCAAGGCGCCCAACCCGAACGCGGCCGCCGCCTTCGTCGACTTCGTCCGTTCGGATCGGGCCAAGCAGGTGTTCGCCGCCGCCGGTTTCGACACCCCTTGAGCGCTTGGATCACTCGGGACGAGGAGTGACCGGACCCCCGCGCAGACCGCTGCCGCGGGGGTTCGCGCGTCAGGGGCGATCCGAGTTCTCGAAGAGCGGACGTAGATTGCGCGCCGCCATGATCAGATCGTTGCCCGCACCGGCTTCGACCATCGGCCACACCTGAGCGTCCGAGCCGACGACGAAATCGCTGACCCCGGCCGACTGTGTACGGCGCGGGCCGCCGCGATCAACTGACTCGATTCCGGGGATGACGCGGGGGGGGGGCTTACACGGCGTCGCGTGCTCAGGGCAGACGCATCAGCTGTCGGGAGAGGCCGAACAGGCGGCGGGCGAGCCGCACCACGGGGAGGCCCAGCGGAAGAAGGATGATCGTCACGCACAGCACCGCGCCGAGGAGCCACACCACGGCGGCGAGGATCCCCACCACCGTGCCCAGCACGGCGGTCAGCACTCCGAGCACTACGTCGAGCAGACCCTTGAGCAGTCGCATGGTGACCTTCCTTGCTCCATTCTGCTCTTTCGGAAACCGCCGCGCACGTGCCGATGTCCGCCGGACGACTATTCCGGGACCGGCCCTCCGGCCGCGGGCAATTCGGCGTGGAACTCGCGCAGCGCGGCGGTGACGCCGACGAGGACCCGATGGGCCGCCCGCAGGTCGGCATCGGGCAACTCGGCCAGCGCGGCGCGGGTCCGCTCACCGAGCGGACCGAAGAAGCCCGCCGCGACCGACATGCCGTGATCGGTGTAGCGCAGGTGGACTCGACGCCGATCGGCGGCATCCGGCGTGCGTTCCAGGTGGCCCGAGTCGAGCATGCGCTCGACCAGGTAGGTGACGGCGGGCGCGGAGATCCCCATCAACTTGCTCAGCTGCCCCGCGGTGACCGGCGTGCCTTCGGCATCAGCCGTCGCGACGTGCATCAGGGCGCGGAAATCGTTGGGGCGCAGGTCGTTCGCCCGCGCGAAGACATGACCGATCTGCTCCGAGACGGCCGTGAGCGCGCGAAGGTCCCGAGCGATCTCGGTCTCCAATGCCGTCCGTTCGATGCCTGGGTCCGTCGTGTTCGCGACGCTGTCGCCCACCGGCCGCCTCCTGTCTGTCCGGCTCAGAGCTTAGTCACTCGGGTAGGCGCCCGTTGCCTATTAGTTAAGTTTCTGAAATAGTTACCGACGTGAACGGGAGCGCATGGGACGGATTCGCGAGGCTGGTCACCGGGCGACGATCGTGGGGTGTCCTGCTCGCGGTCGTGGCGGCGGCCATGGCGGTCATGGTGCTGGCGGGCGGCAACGACAGCGCGGGCCAGGCGCCCGATTCGCTACCCGCCTCGACCGAGTCCGCCCGCGCCGCGGTGGTCGCCGACCAGTTCCCGGACGCGGGAACGGCCGCCGCCATCGTGGTCGCGACTCGCTCCGACGACGGCGAATTGACGCAAGCGGATCTCGCCGCGCTGGAAGCGGCGCTCACCCGCGCCGATGCCGGGGCGCGACCGACCGGCGTGATCGTGGCCCCGGACGGTCGAGCAGCCCTCGGCCGTGTCGCGGTGCCCGCGGATCTCAACGGCTTCGCGCTCACCGACCGCATCGAGGAATTGCGCGCCGCCGTCACCGCCGACGCGCCCGAGGGACTCCGAATGCAGGTGACGGGCGGACCTGCGTTCGGTGCCGATATCGCCGACTCGTTCTCGGGTGCCAACACGCTGCTGCTCGCCGTGACCGCGATCGTGGTGATGGTGCTGCTGATCGCGACCTACCGCTCGCCGGTGCTGTGGCTGGTGCCGCTGACGGTGGTCGGGCTCGCCGACCGGGTCGCCACCAGCGTCGGCACCGCCCTCGCCGACCTCACCGGCCTCGCCTTCGACGGATCGACCTCCGGCATCACCAGCGTGCTGGTCTTCGGGGCGGGAACCAATTACGCGCTACTGCTGGTGTCGCGCTACCGCGACGAACTGCACCGCCACACCGACCATCGGGACGCGCTGCGTGCGGCGGTGCGGCACGCCGGACCCGCCATCGTCGCCAGTAACGTCACCGTGGTCCTCGCCCTGCTGACCCTGTTGCTGGCCCTGCTGCCCAACACCCGCAGCCTCGGTGCGTTCGCGGCGGCGGGCCTGGTGGTCGCGGTCGTCTTCGTGCTCACCGCCCTGCCGCCCGCTCTCGCGCTGTGCGGACGACGGGTGTTCTGGCCGTTCGTGCCGCGGCCGGATGGCCGCGACGCCGCCGAGGACGGGGCGTGGGCGGCGGTCGCGACGCGGGTGGTGCGCCGCCCGGCCGTCGTCGCCTGCGGTGCGTCGGCGGTGCTCGTCGTCTTCGCCGCCGGTCTGGCGGCCACCGACATCGGACTCTCGCGCACCGAACAGTTCCGTGTCCGAGCGGAGTCGGTCGACGGTTTGAACGTCCTCTCCGAGCACTTTCCGTCCGGAGCGTCGGACCCGGCCCTCGTGATCGCGCGGAGCGGCGCTACCGCGCAGGTCCAGTCGGCGCTCGACACGGTCTCCGGAGTCTCGCGCGCCACGGTGACGGGAACATCCGAAAACGGGTGGACCCGTTGGTCGGTGGTGCTCGACGCGGCTCCGGCCTCCGCCGCGGCGTTCACCACCATCGAGAACATCCGGTCGGCGATGGCGGCGGTGCCCGGTGCTGAGGCGCTGGTCGGCGGATCCGATGCCGAAGCGCTCGACATCCGCGACGCCGCCCGCCGCGACCAGGCTCTGGTCATCCCGCTCATCCTCGCCGTCGTGCTGCTGGTGCTCGTGGTGCTGCTGCGTGCGCTGCCCGCCGCGTTGTTGCTGGTGGGTGTCACGGTGCTCAGCGCGCTCGCCGCGCTCGGCGCGGGCAGCTGGCTCAGCGACAACGTGTTCGGCTTCCCGGCGCTGGACACCAACGTCCCGCTGTTCGGCTTCCTGTTCCTCGTGGCGCTCGGCGTGGACTACACGATCTTCCTGGTGACCAGGGCGCGGGAGGAAGCGAACCCGCACGGCACCACGCGGGGGATGGTCCGCGCGGTCGCCTCGACCGGCGCGGTCATCACCAGCGCGGGCGTGGTCCTCGCCGCGGTGTTCTGCGTCCTGGGTGTGCTGCCGCTGATCACCCTGACCCAGTTGGGCATCGTCGTCGGCGTGGGCATCCTGCTGGACACCTTCGTGGTGCGCACACTGGTGGTGCCGGCCTTGTTCGCGATGCTCGGCGACCGGGTCTGGTGGCCCGGCAAGCCTGCCGCGCGCGCCCTCTATCCCGCCGCGACCGCGGCCGCCCAGCGATAGTCGGCCTTGCCCGCCGGTGTGCGCCGGACCTCGTCGACCACGACCATGGTTCGCGGTATCTTATAGCCTGCCAATGTCTTTCGGCAGTGCTGCTGGACTTCCTCCAGTTCGAGCGCCGGTGCGTCCGGGTAGGTCGCGACGACCGCGGCGACCTTCTGCCCCATGCGTTCGTCGGGCACGGGGACGACGAGCGCGTCGGCGATCGACGGGTGGTCGTGCAGTGCGGCCTCGACCTCCTCGGCGAAGACCTTCTCGCCGCCGGTGTTGATGCACTGCGAGCCGCGGCCGAGGAACACGATGGTGCCGTCCGCCTCCACGCGCCCCATGTCGCCGAGGATCGACATGCGTGTGCCGTCGGCGCGCGTGCGGAAAGTGCGGGCGGACTTCTCGTCGTCCTTGTAGTACCCGAGCGGGATGTTGCCGACGCGGGCGATGTATCCGATCCGCTCGCTGCCCGGGGGAATGTCGTCGAGGTCTTCGTCGACGAGCAGCATCGTCGGCGAAGGCGGCATGCGCAGATTGCCGTGCTCGTCGACGGTGAAGGCGCCGTCGTTGCCGGACTCCGAGGCTCCGAAGTTGTCGCGCAGCAGGAGATCCGGCTTGATCGCGAGCATGCGTTCGCGCACGCCGACCGACCAGATCGCGCCGCCCGAGGTGATCGAGAACAGCGAGCTGAAGTCGATCTCGCCCCGGCGACGTTCCATCTCGTCGACCAGCGGAAGTCCCATACCGTCTCCGACGATGAGGATTACCTGGAGCTTGTCCCGCTCGATCGCTTCCACGACACGGCGCGAATCGAAGTCGCGCATGAGGACGACGCGCGCCCCGAGGGTGAAGAAGGTGAACAGGGAGTACAGCGCGGCGCCGTGCATCAGCGGCGCGGCGATCAGGAAAGCCAGTTCCGGGAATTCCTTGGCGGCGGTGGCGATCTCGGCGAGATCCTGACGGGCATCGTCGCCGTAGGGGTTGCCGCCGGAGAGCGGCTTGCGGAAGAAATCGTCGTGCCGCCACATCACCCCCTTCGGGTACCCGGTGGTGCCCCCGGTGTATAGCAGATACAGCTCGTCTCCGGTGCGCGGCGCGAATTCCACGGCGGGGGAGAGGGTTTCGGCATCGGCGAACGGCACCACGGCGATCGAGCGCGCGTCCGCGGCGGCGCGCAGCTCGCCCTCGATCGCACCGATCACGATCACGGTCCGCACCAGCGGGCACGCGTCGAGGAGCCCGGCCAGCGTCCGCTGATGTTCGGGCAGTTCGACGAGCACGGCTACGGAGTCCGAATTGGTGAAGATGTATTCGAGCTCGGCGGGCGTGTAGCGGTAGTTGACGTTGATCGGCACCGCGCGAATCTTGATCAGGCCCAGGATGGCGGTGACGTGTTCGACGCTGTTCTTCAGGAACAGCGACACGTGTTCTCCCGCGCCGATGCCCGCCTCCGACAACAATCGCGCCACCGTGTTCGCCTCGGCGTCGAGCCGGGCGTACGTGTGGTGCTCGCCCTCGTAGGTCAGCGCGACGCGGTCGGGGACCGCGGCCGCGACCGTCTCGAAGACATCGGCCAGGTTGAACTGCACATCCACTCCTCGCGAGACCGGCTGGCCGGGCCGCAGAGGTTCGGGATCTTCCTCGTTGGGCGCCGACCGACGCCCAACTGTAGAACATGTTCTAGTTGTCGGGGGAGTCGGCGACGCGGCCGTCAGTCCTTGGCGAACGCCGCGGCGAGTTCCCGTTCGACGTCGATGTACGGGGTGCCCGAGGTGTCGACGATCACCTTGGCGACGGTGCCGCCGGTGAACGGATACGGCGCTGTGTAGGCGCTCGACACCGACTGTCCGCCGTTGCGTCCCACGCCGATTCCGCCGCCCGCCAGTCCGAAGGTGCCCGGGTGGGTACGCATGCCGGACCGTGACGCGACGACCGCGTCGTCGACATACAGCGAGACCTCCCCGAGCGGGGTGTGGCTGCCGTCGACGGTGCCGGTGCGCTCGTAGCGGACGCCGAACAGGTGGCTGCCCAGCGGCAGGGCGTCCGGCGCCGACACCCACTGCTCGTCCTCGCCCATGAAGTTGTAGAGGTAGTGCAACCGGCCGTCTTTGACGAAGAGGACGTGTCCGCCGTGTCCCGCACCCTGTTTGAACAGCACGCCCTCGGCGGCGGGGGAGTCGACGGTGACTTCGGCGAGCACCGAATAGGACTGGCCGCGGATCTCGACCCCGGCGCCGACGCCGACCTCGGCGGTGCCGGGGTAGTACGTGAAGTTCGTCCGGTCGACCACCAGGTAGGGCCGCCAGCGGTTCAGCGTCTCGAGGATGTTGAGATCGGCCAGCGGCAGCCCGTTGTACTTGGCGGCCTCGGAGAACCACAAGGCCTTCAGTTCTTCGAGTTTGTCGGGATTCTCGGCGGCCAAGTCGCGGTTCTGGCTGCGGTCCTTTTCGATGTGGTAGAGCTCCCAGCGATCCTGGTCGAAGTGACTCCAGCCGGACGGGGTGGCCGCGTGCACGGTGTTGGCGAACCAGCCGCGGTGCCAGATGCCGCGGGTGCCGAGCATCGTGTAGAACTGCGTGTCCTTGGCGGTCTCGGCCGACAGATCATGAAGCGCCGCTGCGAAACTCACGCCTTCCAGTGGCCGTTGCGGGATGCCGCGCACGGTGTCGGGCGGGGTGATGCCCAGCAGGTCGTAGACGGTAGGCGTCACGTCGCAGACGTTGACGTAGCTGTCGCAGACCGTACCGTGCGCGCGAATTCCGTTGGGCCAGGAGATGATCGCGGGATCGGCGATGCCGCCCTCGTGGGAGGCGTAACGCTTGTAGAGCTTGTAGGGCGTGTTGAACGCCATCGCCCAGCCGATCGGGTAGTGGTTGTAGGTCTGCGGGCCGCCGAGCTGGTCGTAGAACCGCATGCTCTCTTCGACGGTGTCGATGTAGCCGTTGAAGAACTTCACCTCGTTGACCGATCCGTTGGGTCCGCCTTCGCCGCTCGCGCCGTTGTCGGAGATGACCACGATGATGGTGTTGTCCAGCTGGCCCGACTCTTCCAGATAGTCGAGTATCCGGCCGATCTGATCGTCGGTGTAGCTCAGGAACCCCGCGAAGACCTCCGCCATGCGGGCGAACAGCCGCTTCTCCTCGGCGTTCAGCGAGTCCCATGGGCGCACCGTGTCCAGCAACGGCCACGGCTCGCCGTTGGGACCTTTGGCGGCGAGATACGGGTTGACCGGTGACATCTCGGTGTCGGGCGGGACGATGCCCATCCGTTTCTGGTTCTCCAGCACGATGTCGCGGTACGCCTCGTAGCCCATGTCGAACCGACCGGCGTAGCGGTCGGCCCACTCGGCGAACACGTGATGCGGGGCGTGGCCCGCACCGGGGCAGACGTAGGAGAACCACGGCTTCTCGGGCGCGATGACCTTGGCGTCGCGGATGAATTCGATGGTCTTGTCCGCGATGTCCTTCGACAGGTGGTAGCCCTGCTCCGGGGTGGCCGGTGGCGCGGTGGTGTGGTTGTCGTAGATCAGCTCCGGGTACCACTGGTCGGTCTCGCCGCCCATGAAACCGTAGAAGCGTTCGAAACCCCGGCCCAGCGGCCAATGCCGTTTGGTGGCAGCCAGATTCGACTCCTCCAGCGGCGTCAGGTGCCACTTGCCGACGCAGTAGGTGTTCCAACCCCGTTCGGCGAGTACCTCCGACAGCAACGCGGTCTCGAAGGGAATCCGGCCGCTGCAATTGGGGAAGCCGTCGGTGAATTCCTCGATCGTCGCCATGCCGACGGAGGTGGCGTTGCGACCGGTGAGCAACGACGCCCGCGTGGGCGAGCACAGCGCGGTGGTGTGGAATTGCGACAGCCGCACGCCGCGCTCCGCGATCCGCGTCATGTTCGGCATGTCGACGAGGCCGCCGAAGCAATCCCAGGTGGCGATGCCGATGTCGTCCCAGACGAGGTAGAGCACATTCGGCGCCCCCTCCGGCGCGGTGGGCGCCGCGAACGGGCCCCAATCCGGTTCGGAGTCGCGGATGTCCAGTGCGATCTTGCCCTTGAAATCGGTCGCCATCGAGCACCCCGATCGTTGTTGGAAGATTGCTGCCGACGCGCTGTTTGGAGGATAACGCGCACTACGCCCCGCTCGAGGCGGAAATCACCGCCTCGGACGAGATATCAGCAATTATTCAGTTACGAGTTGCGCGGGCCGGTGGCGCCCGCGGCGAAACCGCCGGAGCGCCACCGGAAGGTCTCGGGTCAGCCGCCCACGTAGTCGGCGAGGTGCTCGCCGGTGAGGGTGGAACGACCGGCGACCAGCTCGGCGGGTGTGCCCTCGAAGACGATCTTGCCGCCGTCGTGGCCTGCGCCGGGGCCGAGGTCGATGATCCAGTCGGCGTGCGCCATCACCGCCTGGTGGTGCTCGATGACGATGACCGACTTGCCGGAGTCGACCAGCCGGTCCAGCAGGCCGAGCAACTGTTCCACATCGGCGAGGTGCAGGCCGGTGGTCGGCTCGTCGAGGACGTAGACGCCGCCCTTGTCGGCCATGTGGGTGGCCAGCTTGAGCCGCTGCCGCTCGCCGCCGGACAGCGTGGTCAGCGGCTGGCCGAGGCCGAGGTAGCCGAGCCCGACGTCGACGAGCCGGTCCAGGATGGCGTGCGCGGCCGGAATCCGCGCCTCGCCCGAGCCGAAGAACTCTTCGGCCTCGCTCACCGACATCGCGAGCACCTCGCTGATGTCACGGCCGCCGAGCTTGTACTCCAGCACGGCGGGCTGGAACCGCTTGCCCTCGCAGTCCTCGCAGGGGGACTCGACACCGGCCATCATCCCCAGATCGGTGTAGATGACGCCGGCGCCGTTGCAGGTGGGGCACGCGCCTTCGGAGTTCGCGCTGAACAGCGCGGGCTTCACGCCGTTGACCTTGGCGAACGCCTTGCGGATCGGCTCGAGCAGTCCGGTGTAGGTCGCCGGATTGCTGCGCCGCGAGCCGCGGATCGGCGCCTGGTCGACCGCGACCACGCCCTCCGAGGCAGGGATCGAACCGTGGATCAGCGAGCTCTTGCCGGACCCGGCGACGCCGGTGACGACGACGAGCACGCCGAGCGGGATGTCGACGTCGACATCGCGCAGGTTGTTGGTCGCCGCGGCGCGGATCGCCAGCTTGCCGGTCGGCTTGCGCACCGTCGGCTTGAGCGAGGCGCGGTCGTCGAGATGGCGGCCGGTGACGGTGTCGCTGGCCCGCAGCCCCTCGAGCGTGCCTTCGTAGCAGATGGTGCCGCCCGCCGAACCCGCGCCGGGCCCGAGGTCGACGACGTGGTCGGCGATCGCGATCGCCTCCGGCTTGTGCTCGACGACGAGGACCGTGTTGCCCTTGTCGCGCAGCCGCAGCAGCAGGCCGTTCATCCGCTGGATGTCGTGGGGGTGCAGGCCGATGGTCGGCTCGTCGAAGACGTAGGTGACGTCGGTGAGCGAGGAGCCGAGGTGGCGAATCATCTTGACCCGCTGCGCCTCACCGCCGGACAGCGTGGCCGCGGGCCGGTCGAGGGAGAGGTAGCCCAAGCCGATCTCCACGAACGAGTCCAGTGTGTGCCCGAGCGCTTCGAGCAGCGGCCCGACCGACGGCTCGTCCAAGCCGCGGATCCACTCGGCGAGATCGCGAATCTCCATCGAGCACGCGTCGGCGATATTGATGCCCTTGATCCGCGACGAGCGCGCGCCCTCGGCGAGCCGGGTGCCGTCGCATTCGGGGCAGGTGGCAAAGGTGACCGCCCGCTCGACGAACGCGCGAATGTGCGGCTGCATCGACTCGGGATCCTTGGACAGGAACGACTTCTGCACCTTGGGAATCAGTCCCTCGTAGGTGAGGTTGACGCCGTCGACCTTCACCTTGACCGGCTCCTTGTAGAGGAAGTCGCGCATCTCCTTCTTGGTGTACTTGCGGATCGGCTTGTTGGGGTCGACGAAGCCCGACTCGGCGTAGACCCGCACCGTCCAGAAACTGTCCGACTTCCAGCCGGGAATGGTGAACGCGCCCTCGGCCAGCGACTTGGAATCGTCGTAGAGCTGGGTGAGGTCGATATCCGAGACCGTCCCGCGGCCTTCGCAGCGGGTGCACATGCCTCCGGTGCGGGAGAAGGTCGCCTTGACGGCCTTGGTCTTGCCCTCGCCGCGTTCGACCGTGATGGCGCCGGCCGCCTTGACCGAGGCGGTGTTGAAGGAGAACGCGCTGGGCGGGCCGATGTGCGGATCGCCGAGCCTGCTGAACAGGATGCGCAGCATCGCGTTGGCGTCGGTGGCGGTGCCGACCGTGGAGCGGGGGTCGCCGCCCATCCGCTGCTGGTCGACCGTGATCGCGGTGGTCAGGCCGTCGAGCACGTCGACCTCGGGCCGCGCCAGTGTCGGCATGAAACCCTGCACGAACGCGCTGTAGGTCTCGTTGATCAGCCGCTGCGACTCGGCGGCGATCGTGCCGAACACCAGCGAGCTCTTGCCGGAGCCGGAGACGCCGGTGAACACCGTGAGCCTGCGTTTGGGGATCTCGATGCTGACGTCCTGGAGGTTGTTCACCCGCGCTCCGTGCACACGGATCAGATCGTGGCTGTCGGCAGCGTGCCGTGCGGGCGATGTCGTGCCCGTCTTCGTGGCCTTTCCGGTGTTCTTCCTCGCGGCCGTCGCCATCGTTTCTCCCTTTGGTTCGGGGACCGGTTTCGCGGTCTCCGTCGAAGTGGCCTGGCTCGATCCAACCAGCTTCGAGCAGTGCGTCGTGTCTTTTTCATAGCCGCCCGGCCGGGATGTCGGAAGCAGGGGTCCTGCTCATCGCGGTGGTCGCCGGGCGGCGGCCACCGTCTGTGGGCGGGGACTACTTCACGATGCGGTTCGGACGGCTCGTGGTGCCGCCCGGCCGGTCAGCTCACCTGCTGGATGCGGACCATGTTGCCCGCGGGATCGCGGAACGCGCAGTCGCGGACGCCGTAGGGCTGATCGGTCGGCTCTTGGACGACCTCGGCGTCACCGGCCTGGATCCGATCGAAGACGGCGTCGACGTCCTTGGACGCCAGCAGCAGGGTGGCGTAGGTGCCCTTGGCCATCATCTCCTCGATGGTGCGGCGTTCCTCGTCGGTGATGCCGGGCGTGGCTTGCGGCGGGTACAGGACGATGGACGTGCCGGGCTGGTCGGCGGGGCCGACGGTGATCCAGCGCATCCCGCTGTACCCGACGTCGTTGCGGACCTCGAAGCCGAGGGTGTCGCGGTAGAAGGCCAGAGCCGCGTCCGGGTCGTTCTGCGGAAGGAAGCTCGCGCAAATGCTGATATCCATGCTGATCAGGCTAGATGCGGCGCGGTCGCCGACGCTTCTTTATTCCTGATCGGTCTGGTCACCTGTTTCGCCACGCACGACGGCATCCCCTCGGTCGCCTGCGCCGCCTCGCGCCGGTAGACGCTGGGCGGCACGCCGACCAACTCGGTGAAACGGGTGCTGAAGGTGCCCAGCGACGAGCAGCCGACCGCGAAGCAGACCTCGGTGACGCTGAGGTCGCCGCGCCGCAACAGCGCCATCGCGCGCTCGATACGCCGCGTCATCAGATAGGAGTACGGCGACTCGCCGTAGGCGAGCTTGAACTGGCGGCTGAGGTGCCCCGCCGACATGTGCGCGTCGCGGGCGAGCTTCTCGACGTCCAGCGGCTGGGCGTACTCCCGGTCGATACGATCGCGGACGCGGCGCAACCGCGCGAGGTCGCGCAGGTACAGCTCCGAGGCGGAATTGCTGCTCACCTCCGCGATCGTCCCACGTCGAGGCGGATCATGGGTGACACGGTCTAGCTCCGCGCGCGCGGGAGTCCGTAGTAGTCGAGGACCAGCCGTTCGTACAACCGGCCCGGAACCAGACGGCGGGTCCAGAACGACAGTCGAACATCGTTGCCGCACAAGTAGGTTTGGCGCGGCCGCGAGGTCTCCAGAATGTCCTGTACCTTCCTGGCGACCGCGACGGCCGGTTGGCCCTCGGCCAGATACCCGCTGACCCGTTCCAGCACCGCCTGGCGATCGGCGTCGTATTCCGGCAGCGGCGCGGACACGCGCACGGCCGATTCGATGATCGGAGTCACCGTCCACCCCGGCGCGAGCACCGACACCGCGATGCCGAACCCGGCCGCCTCCATCCGCATCGCCTCGCCGATCCGCTCCACCGCGGCCTTCGTGGCCGAGTACCAGCCGCCGTAGGGCTCGGCGATCGCGCCCGCGCCGGAGCTGACCACGATCACCCGGCCACCACCCTGCGCGCGCATGATCGGCATGACCGCGCGCACCACCCGGTGGGTGCCGAGGACATTGGTGTCGAACAGGGCGGCGGCCTCGTCCGGTTCGGTCTCCTCCACCGAGCCGACCACGCCGTAGGCGGCGAAGGTGACCACGGCGTCGATCCGGCCGTGCCGCGCGACCACGTCTTTCACCCAGGCGCGCACTGCCTCCGTATCCCGGACGTCCACGGTCGCGTGGGACGGCCCGGCGACGAGATCGGAACCTTCCACGGTGTAGCCCGCGCGCGCCAGATGCTCCGCCGTCGCCGCACCCATGCCGTTGGCCGCGCCGGTCAGCAAAACGACTTTGCTCATGCCGCACACACCTTCAGCGCCCGCGGCAGCACTTCCAGCCGCGCGGATTCGACCACGGTGATCTCGCCGTCCAGCTCCAGGGGGACGGGCCGTTCGGGCCGCAGCTCCACGGCGGTGTCGCGATGACAGACCGCCAGCGGCGATCCGGTGAACGCGCCGCGGTACAGCCCGGCGATCAGGCCAAGGACGCGCAGTCGTCCCGCGGCCGCCCAGATGTTCACGTCGAACCGGCCGTCGGTCCGGGTGACGGGGGTGTCGTAGTACATGCCGCCCGCGAAGTGCACGCTCTTGAGCACCCCGATATTGGTGATCGGCGCGGTGTGCGTCCAGTCGGTGCCGCGCACCTCGAGACGCAGCGGGCGATGGGTGGCGATATTGCGCAGGGCCGTGGCGACGATGGCGGCCTCCACGTTTCGCGACTTCAGCCAGGCCAGCGCGCCGGTCGCGTTGTTGAACGAATCGTTGCCCGCCGCGACCAGTCCCATGCTCGCGTTGAGCAGGAAGTAGCGCACCGCGCGGGTGCCGTCGGGCAGGAGCATCGTCGCCTTGCCGACGTCGACCGCCTCCGCGCGCGCCGCGTCGACCCGGACCGCGACGCCGTCGACGAGGGCCGACGGCCGCACCGGCTTGTGGAAGTCGTTGGAGCTGCCGAGTCCGATGGCGCCGAGCGCGAGTTCTTCCGCGCCGCGGCGCGGCCGATCGGTCTCCGGATCCATGATCGCGTTGAGCACCAGGTTCACCATGCCGTCGCCGCCCGCCGCGACGATCGCCTCCGGCTTCGCGCCGTCGGCCGTTTCGATGTGGGTGAGCACCAGCTTCACCGCTTGGTCGGCATCGGCGGGCAGTTCGACGGTCATGCCGGGATGACGTTCCCGCAGGGCACGTTCCACCGGCTGCCAGCGTCGCAGGGCGGTCCCCGCGTTGGATTGCGGATTCAAGATGACGAGCATGACTTCTCCTCGTTGCCCAGCCACACGCGCAGCCGGGTCCAATCTCCCGTTGTGACCAGACCGGTCCGCGAACAATCGTGTGGCACAGCGGTTTCCGCGACACCCAGCAGGAAGACCGGGATACCGATCCGGGCGGCGGGCGCGTCGTTGGCGGCGTCGTTGCCGATCATCACGCAGTCCCGCGCCGCGAGGCCGAGCCGGTCCAGCAGCTCGCTGTAGAACTCCACGCGCGGCTTCGACCGGCGCATGCTCTCCCCGCTGGTGATGAACTCGAAGACGCCGGGATCGTGGCCGCCCCAGCGCAATCGGGTGGTCGCGGTGCTCAGCGGCCAGAGCGGATTGGTGGCGACGATCTGCGGGACGCCCGCCTCGCGCAGCTCGCGCACCGTCGACACCGCCTCGGGCAGCGCCGGGAAACAGCGGCGCAGCCGGACGAAATCGTGCTCGGCCAGCCGCCGTAGCCGATCGTCCACCCGCTCGCGTCCGATGTCCAGCCGATCCGCGAGCAGGTCGACCATGAATTCGGTATTGGTGCGGTCGGTTTCGTTGCGACGCACCTCCGGAAGGACACCGGAGAGCACCCGGAGGAACCGGTGCGGCGGCGTCAGGTCGCGGAAGGCCAGCGCCGCCGTGAGCGGCATCAGCGTCTTGAAGCCGCGTCTGCGCAGGCCGACCAAGGTGCCGTCCAGGTCCCACAGCACGGTGCGGTGTGCCCCGGTCATTCCTGACTGTCCAGCACGGCTTGCAGGTCGGCGCGGGTCAGCCCGAGTTCCGCGGCGTACTCGTCGATCCCGGGCCGGGCGGTGGCCGTCCGCACGCCCGCGCGCTGCGCGAGCTCCGCACCGTAGGCCGCCCCGAGGTCGACGACCGTCTTGGCCAGCGCCGCGGGGAACAGCCAGCGGCCGAGATCGCGCTGGAACACCCGGGTCAGCCGGTAGGGGGCGGACACCCGCGCGCCGAGTGCCGCGAGCGCCTTGGGCTCGCGCAGCGAACTCATGCGCTCCGCCTCGTCGGCGGGCACCAGCAGCAGATCCGACCACAGCCGCCCGAAGCTGGCGCGCTTCTCGTGCGCCTGCGCCGTCATGTTGAATTCGGTGTAGGCCTTCTCGATCCGCGAGGTGTGCGTGGAGCGGCTGTGCAGCAGCGCGTGGATGTCGGCGGTCTTGCGCGCGGTGTCGTAGCGGGTGAAGCGGTTGATCCTCGGCCGCACCCGGTCGACGAGGGCGGCGAACGCCGGGTTCGGCACCAGCCGGTGGCTCAGTGAGAGCGCGTGGTACATCAGGCTTTCGGTGCCCGCCTTCGCGATCTCGCCCGCGAGCAGGTCGTAGTCGAGATCGGTGGCGTAACGGGCGAGGTTCCACAGATCGCCGAGTTCGCGCACGCCGGTCTTGTAGTACGGCAGGTGCACGCCGAGGTGGTGCAGGTTGTCCTCGTGCGCCATGGCCCAGGCGGGCACACCGTAGAAGTCGATGCGGCGCACCCGATCCCAGATGGCGGCGTAATCGATCGTGTACGGGGCCAGCGGCGTGATCAGTCCCCAGTGCGTGCCGACCACCAGCGCGCCGTCGCGCGAGACGAACGAGGGCAGATGGTGCGAGCGCTCGGACCGCACCTTCGGAGCCTTGCCCAGCAGCTCGGAGGTGGCGAAAAGCCCCAGCTCCCGGTAGATCTCGATGGCGGTGTCGACTTGATCCAGCTCGATCAGGATGTCCAGGTCGTTCATCCGCTTGTAGCGCGGGTCGCCGTAGATCTCGGTCGAGAAGAGCATCCCCTTGAGCACCACGCACCGCACGCCGCGTGCGTCGAAGCGGCGCAACAACTCCAGTGCCCCGGCCAGCCTGCGCTCGTTGACGGCGGCGATGTGGTCGGTGACGGCGGCGAACTCGGCGCGGATCGCGTCCGGCACGAGTTCGTAGAGTTCCTCGGCCTCCAACCTGCGCTGTACGAGCGGCACTGTCGCGTTGACCTTCGCCAGCGCGAAGAACTCGGCCCAATCGGTGACGTCGTGGGCCAGCTTGGCCATCTCGGCGCGCTCGTCGGCGCTCGGTGCGGCCAGTGCCGCGTGCACCAGTAGCCGTTCGACGGCGGTGCCGCCCGCGGCGATCTCGGTTCCGGTCATGCCGCACCCTCCTGTTCTGGATGAAAACCGAAGCTTCTGGCGACGGTCGAGATCTGTTCGAGCGCGAAGTCGAGCTGATCGCGAGTCAGGGTGGCCATCATCGAGACCCGCAACCGCTGCTGCTCCCTCGGCACCGCGGGGAATTCGACGCCGTTGACGAAGACGCCCGCCCGGTGCAGCGCGGCGACCACCTCGGCGACGGCCAGGCGCTGCGGCACCAGAATCGGGATGATCGCCGTCTGCGGATCCACCGCGAAACCCATCCGGCGCAATTCCCGCGCGAAATAGGCGGTGTTGTCGTGCAATTGGGCGACCCGCTCGGGATGGGCGTCGATGAAATCGATCGAGGCGAGCACCGCCGCGACCACCGCGGGCGACAGCGACGCCGAGAACATGTAGGAGCGTGCGAAGAAGCGCAGCGTGTCGACCAGGTCCTTGGACCCGGCGACAAAGCCGCCGGTGGTGGCGAACACCTTCGAGAAGGTGCCCATGTACAGCTCCACCGACCCGTCGCCGAGACCGAAGTGCTCGGCGGTGCCGTGGCCTTTCGCGCCGAGCACGCCGGTGCCGTGCGCGTCGTCGATGGCCAGCCAGGCGCCGAACGAATCGCACAGCGCGCGGATCTCCGGCAGCGGGGCGATGTCGCCGTCCATGGAGTAGACGCCCTCGACCGCGACCACGATGTTCGCGCCAGGATTGCGCCAGCGCACCTGCATCAGGCGGTGCCGCAGGTGGCGCAGATCGTTGTGCTGGAAGGCCATCGATCGGACGCGTCCCAGCTGGATGCCGTCGTAGAGGCTGGCGTGGCTCTGCTCGTCGTAGAGCAGGGTGTCGCCGTTGCGCAGCAGGCCGGTCACCCAGCCGACGTTCGCCGCGTAGCCGGAGGAGAACACCATCGCCGACTCGCAGCCCTTGGTCTCCGCCAGGCGCTCCTCCAGCCGCCGGTGCAGCGAGGTGGTGCCGTTGAGCAACGGCGGTCCACCGCATCCCACGCCGAACTCCCTGGTCGCGGCGACCGCGGCCTCGATGATCTCCGGCTCGCTGCCGAGCCCGAGATAGTTGTTGGAGCCGAGCATGATCAGTTCCCGGACCTCGCCGCCGTCCGGGTCGCGCACCTGGACGACCGGCCCGGCCGGGCCGGTGATCTCGCGCAGCACGAAACCGCTGCCCCTGGCGTTCGTGACGTACGGCCGGAATTCCTCGAAGCGCTGCTCGAAGGTGTGCGCCGCGGGGTCGAGATAGTGTTCGAGACTGAAGTTCTCGCCGTGACCGGCGGTCGTAGCGGTAGTAGTGGCGCCCATTTAGTTGTCCTCGTGCACGATGGTTGCGGTGCCCGCGCGTCCGTCGAGCACCAGGCGGTCTCCGGTCGCGACAAGGCGGGTGACGCCGGGAACGCCGACGACAGTGGGAATGCCGAGTTCGCGGCCGATGATGGCGGTGTGCGAGAGCACACTGCCCTTCTCGCTCACCAGGCCGCCCGCGGCGACCATGAGGAAGACCCAGCCGGGATCGGTGGTCGCGGCGACCAGGATCTGCCCGTCGATCTCCACTTCGGGATCCGGGGTGCCGAGCACCAGCGCGGGCGCCTCGACACGCCCCGGCGCGCAACCGATGCCGCGCAGCACGGTCTGCGCCGTCGCGTCGACTGCCGAAATCGAGGCGTCGAAGGCGGGGTCGTCGATGCTCGCCGCGGCGATGCCGGTGGTGACGATCCGGGTGGGGAGTTCGGTGCCGCGCCAGCGCTCGTGATCGCGTTTGCGGGTGGCGACGGTGCGGGCGGCGTCGGTGTCGACGGCGGTGCCGCGGGTCAGCGCCGCGATCTCCTCGTAGGTGAGCCAGAAGATGTCGCGCGGATCGTCGAGCAGGCCCGCGCCGTGCATCTGCTTGCCGAACTCCCGGAACACCCGCTTGACCAAGCCGAAGGAACGGCTGCGGCCCAATCGCATGTTCTCGCGCTGCTTCACGTGCTCGCGTGCGCGGCCCAGCGCGAGGCGGAAGGCGAGGCGCCGGGGGAAGCTGTCGCGGAACAGCGTGGCCGCGGTCCGCTCGGCTTCGCGGCGGATCGCCTTCTCGCGCGCCGCCATCTCGTCGATGTTCTGCCCGCCGCGCAGGTAGTTGCGCAACAACGGCACCAGACGCTCGGGGTGCTCGCCGAGCGGGTCGGTCTCGAGCTTGAGCTCGTCGACGGTGCGATCGCCGAACAGAGCGATATGGCGCAGGCAGGCCGCGCGGAAGGCGGTGAATTCGGGCTGTGCCAATGTCTTCCACACTGTCGGCGCGTCCAACGGGCCGGTGAACAGTTCGCGCAGGGCCGAGTCGTCGCGGATCGTCGCGGTCAACGCGAGCGCCGAGCGCACCGGGTCGACGCTGTCGACACCTTCCTCGCCGCAGAACAATTCGTTGCGCAGCGTGATCGCCTCGGTCTCGTCCAGCCCCTGGCGTTCCAGCAGCAGCCCGACGACGTGGAACAGCTGCTGGGCGAGGAAGTCGTTGAAGATCTGCACCGAGTACGCGGGCACCAGCTCGTGCAGGCAGCGCTCCATCCACCGCAGCAGCGCCTCCGGATCGCGTTCGCGCTCCGGCGTTTCGGGGTCGAGGCGGTAGTCGAGGTCCGCGGTGAAGGCGGCCAGTTCGGTGAAGAACGCCCGCAGCCTGCGCGGCAGCCGCAGCCAACCGGCACCGATGATCGCGAAGACCCGCACCCGCAGCGCGTACATCCGCAGCTGGGCGAGACCGCGTTTCGGTGTGGCGGGGCGTTGGTAGCGGTTCTCGATGTTGAGGGCGGCCTCCCAGCCCTCGATCGCGAACTCCATGCCGGGAATCTGCAGGAACAGCCGGTACCAGTTGCTGATGTTGTAGTAGATCCGCCCGTGCGCGGTGCCGACCAGATACGGGTACAGACTAGCCGCGTTGCGGTCCACGATCGCCCCGGTCGCGCCGAAATCCCGGTGGCAGGCGCGGAAGACCTGCTCGTAGGCGGCGCGCAGGATCGAGAACGTCAGCGGGCTGGACAGTCCCGGGTAGGACTCGGCGACATTGACGTTGTCGAAGATGGTCTCGCGGGCTCCCGTCGCGGTGACCGGGCGGGCCTGCAACAGGAACAGCGTGCCGTCCGCGTCATAGGCCCACTCGACGTCCTGTGGCGCGCCGAAGGTTTCGGCGAGCGCGGCGGCGGTACGGGTGAGCTGAAGAATCCGTTCGTCGGTCAGCGCGGGATCGGCACTGCCGCCGGCGATTTCCGCCACGGCGGTGCCGGAACCGGCTTCGGCGACGACCCGGCTCCGCTTGTCGACGACGTTGCGGGAAACGATGGCGCCCGAAGCGTTGTCGACGAAGTAGGTGTCGCACTCCACCGTGCCCGCCACCACGCCTTCGCCGAGACCCAACGCCGCCGAGACCACCGATTCGGACGGGTCACCGGTCTGCGGATTGCAGCTGAAGACCACGCCGGCGACCGCGCTGTCCACGAGCACCTGAACCAGGACCGCGCACTCGACGCCGCCGTTGTCGAGGCCGCGATGCGCCCGATAGAAGAGCGAACGCTCCGAATAGGCCGAAGCGAGCACCTCCAGCAGGGCGTGGGCCACCCCGTCCGGCGCCACATTGAGGATGGTATCGAGCTGCCCGGCGAAGGAATCCGTAGCGGAGTCCTCGCCGCTGACCGAGGAACGGACCGCGAGCCGCACGTCGGCGGACCACTCCGCGACCGCGGCGTCGAGTTCGGCCGCCGTCTGGGCGGGCAGCGCGAGGCCGAGGATGAGGCCGCGGATCGCCGCCGACACCGACCGCAGCGACGCCGGGTCGGTGTGGTCCAGGGTCTCCAGCAGTTGGGCGATGCCCTCGGTGACGGGTGCGAGGATCTCCGCGCACGCCTCGGTGGTCACCACCGCGAACGGCGGCACCCGGTGACCGGCCGCCAGCAGGCGGCCGAGGTTCGCGGCCTTGGCCCCGAAACGCGCGGTGTGCTCCGGCGCCGCGTCCGGCCGGGCGGCCAGCGTCGCGGCGGGCACCACCGCGCCGGTGTTCGTCGGTTTCATAGGTATGTGCCTCTGCGTATCGAAAGGGCAAGGGGGCGTGCGCTCATCGGGCCGGCTCCGCCATGCTGTCGGTGGTCGCGGCCACCGGTTCGCGCCGCGTCAGTCGCACCAGCACCGGATCGGGGGTGTTGGAGATCTCCGGGTTCTCCCGCACCCGCAGACCGTTGACCAGTTCGATGTCGTACCGCGCCAGCAACATCGCCAGACCGACGCGCAGCTCGGTCAGCGCCATGTGCTGGCCGACGCACAGGTGCGCGCCCCACCCGAACGGGAAGTAGCTGAACGACGAACGAGCCCGGTTGCGCTCCTTGGTGAATCGGTCCGGGTCGAAGGTCAACGGGGAGTCCCAGAAGTCCGGGAATCGGTGGTTGACGAACGGGCTGATCACCACGATCGCGCCCGGTTCCACATCGAAGCTGTCGAAACTGTCGGCCTCGAGAGCGGTGCGGCTGAACGCCCACGCCGGTGGGTGCAGCCGCATCGATTCGTCGATGGCCCGGCCGGTCAGTTCCAGCGCGGGCAACGCGCCCGCGACGTCTCCGGTGCCGAGTGCCGCGTCGACCTCGGCCCGAACCCGTTCCAGCACGGCGGGATTGCGGCACAGCTCGTAGATGGTCCAGGCCAGTGCGCCGCCGGTGGTCTCGTGCCCGGCGAGCAGGAAGGTCAGGACCTCGTGCCGCAGCTGTTCGTCGTCCATCGCGTGGCCCGCGTCGTCGCGAGCCACGAGCAGGCGGCTGAGCAGCGAATCGGCCGCGCCGGACGCGGCGGCGCGGTGTCCCTGGACGACGTCGTCGACGACCCGGTGCAAGCGGTTCAGCACGCCTTGGAAGCGCCGGTTGGCCGGGGTGGGCACGTTCGGCGGGATCTGGATCGGCGCGGCCATGTGCCGCATCACCCAGGAGACGCCCTCGCGCACGTCGTCCTCGATCTGCGGCAGCACACCGTCGATGTCGGCGCCCATGGTCGCGCGGCACACCACATCCGCCGCGAAACCCATCACCTCGGGCACCAGATCGAACGCCGCGCCGTCGGCGGCGCGCTTGTCCAGCCGGTCCAGCATCCGCTGCCCGCACGCGATCATCAGCGGGATCTCGGTGTCGACGTGCCTGCGCGCGAACGCCGGTTTGATCAACGCGCGCTGGCGTTTCCAGAGTTCGCCGCCGCTGGTCAGCAGGCCGGGGCCGAGCAGATAGTTCAGGCTCTGGTAGCTGATGCCCTTGGCGTACTTGGCCGCGTTGGTCACCAGCACCTGGTTGATGTGGTCGGGATTCACCAGCAGGTGCAGTTGCTGATGGACCAGCCGCAGCCGGACGCTGCCGCCGTGCGCGACGGCCTGCTCGTAGAACAGCGTGAGCGGGTCGGCGCGGTAGTCGAGGTAGGCGCCGAGCGGATGCCGCAGCGCGGGACCGGCGAGCGCACGAGCCGTCATACCGCACCTCCCGCGTCGACGAGTTCCGGCGCGGGTCGCTCGACGAACAGGCGACGTACTTCGGCGCGCTGCACCTTCCCGCTGGTGGTCTTGGGAATGCTGCGCGGCGCCACCACATGGACATCGGCGGCCAGCACGCCGGTGCGTTTGCTCACCGCGACCCGCACCGCGCGCCGCAGCGCCTCGTGTTCGTCTGTGGCGACGGCGGTTTCGACCACGAGGTGCAGTTCCTCCGACAGGCCAGCGGCATCCGCGTGGCCGACCGCCGCGACTCCGCCGAGCCGCACGCCGTCCACCTGTTCGGCCGCGATCTCGAAATCGGTCGGGAGGTAGTTCGCGCCGCGGATGATGATCAGGTCCTTCTGCCTGCCGGTGATGCGCAGCCTGCCCGCCCGCAGATAGCCGATATCGCCGGTGTCCCACCAGCCGTCGGACAGCGCCGAGGCCGTCGCCTCGGGGAGCCGGAAGTAGCCGACGGTCGTCGACGGACCGCGGAACTGAATGCTCCCGACCGTATCCTCCCCGCAGGGTACGCCGTCGCCGTCGACGATCCGGACCTCGGTGCCGAGCACCGGCGCGCCGCAGTCCACGATCTGCAACTCGTCGGGATCGCCCGCCGAAACATCCAGTGCCACACCGTCTCCGGTCAGCCCTCGCCGGGAGACCGAGTCGTAGGCGACCGGCGCGTGCGGGCGCGCTACGGTCACGGCCAGCGAGGCTTCCGCCATGCCGTAGCAGGGCACCAGGGCGTCCGACGGCAGTCCCCACGCGCCGAAACGATCGACGAAGCGCTGCACGGTGGGCGGGTGGATCGGCTCCGCGCCGCAGAACAGGAAACGCCAGCTCGACAGGTCCACCCCGGCCAGTTCGGCGTCGGTGACCCGCGCCGCCGCGTAGCCGTAGGCGAAGTTCGGTGCGGCGGTGAATGTTCCGCGGTACTTGCTCACCGCGCGCAGCCAGTCGCCCGGGCTGCGCAGGAACCGGCTCGGCGGCATGAGCACCGCGTCGATGCCGCGGAACATGGGGGTGAGGAAGCCGCCGATCAGTCCCATGTCGTGGTGCAGCGGCAGCCAGCCGACCCAGGTGTCGCCCGGTCCCATCGCCGCGGCCAGCGCGATCTGCTCGCAGTTCGCGGCCAGATTGGCGTGGGTGATCTGCACCCCCTTCGGCGTCCCGGTGGAGCCCGAGGTGGCCTGGATGAACGCCAGGTCGCCGGGGTCGGGGAGACGTGGCGGCAGCGCGGGCGCGTCCGGATCGCCCGCGCGCCGGTGCAGCGCCGCGCCGTCGAGGCCGGTCAGCCCCGACGGGAGTTCCGCCGCCGCAAGCACGGTCGCGGTGGCGACGACCACCTTCGGCTCGAGGTAGCCGATCAGCCGGTGGAACTTCTCGTAGAACAGCTCCGCCGAACCGAATCCGCCCGGCGTCGCCACCGCCGTCGGCACGGCACCGAGCAGCAGCGCGCCGAAGAACGCGGTGACGAACTCGGGGGAGGTGGGCAGCGACAGCACCACCCGATCGCCGGGGCGTACCCCGGCGTCGGACAGCGCGGCCGCGGCGCGTCCAGCCGCCAGCGCGAGATCATCGTGCCGCCAGGAGAATTCGCCGTCCGTGCCGCGTTCCGGCACGAAGATCGTGGACGGGCCGTCGGTTCCGCGTTCGGCGTTCGCGAGCAGCGCGTGCACGAGGCTCGGATGCCGCGGCGCCAGGCGCGCGTTCACGACTCGCCCCGCACGTACTCGACGATCTCGGCGACCGTATTCAACTGTGCCGCCACGTCTTCGGGGATCTCGATGGCGAACGCCTGTTCCAGCTGAATGGTCAGCTCGATGGCGGTCGGCGAGTCGAGCCCGTAGTCGATCAGCTGCGTGCCCGCGTCGATGTCGTCGGCCGCGACCCACAGCACCTCACCGACGATGACGCGGACGCGCGCCTCGATCTCGGCGGTGGAACGGGTTTGTGCACTCATCCGAAAAGTTTTCCTTCCGTGACGCAGGCGCGGACGGACTCGTCCAGATCGACGCCGTCGCCGGTGTCGATGCGATGGAAGCCGACCTCCGGGTAGGCGGCGGCCAGGGTGTCGCGCACCCGCAGGTAGCCGTCGCGCAGGGCGGCGAGGCGCTCCGCGGTCTCGTGCGCCTCCGTCGGGCCGTCGCCGGATCGTTCAGCACAACGGGCCGCCGCCTGCGCGGGCGGGACGTCGAGCCACAGCACGGCGTCGGGCAGCGTGGTGCGGAAGCGGGCGGCGAAACCCGCGACCGAGCTGGTGATGTCGCGGCCGACCAAGTCGGCGATCTCGGAGAGCAGCAGCCAGATGTCGGGTGCGCTGCCGAGCCGGGTGGACTCGGAGCGCTGCCAGGCCAGAATGTCGTCGAAGGTGCCCGGCCGGTGCCGTTCGAGCACCTCGGCGATCTCGGCCTCGCGATCGTGGCCGTTCCACTCCGGGCGCGCGAGCGCCACGTAGAGCGGGCCGTAGACCAGCAGCTCGATCAGTGGATGCCGTTCGAAGACAAGGACATCCGGCGCCCAGGTGTCGAGGAAGTGCCGCTCCACCGGACCGAACAGAGTCATCTGCAGGTACATGGCGGTGGCTTTCATCTCCAGGCTGGAGATCTCGTCACAGCCGACGCTGAATGCCCTGAGCTGCTTGGACAGATCGGTGAGCGGAACGTCGCGGGTGTTGTGGAAGTCCGGGCAGGTCATGGAGGCGAACGAGACGTGATCCCCGGCCGGGGCCAGCTCGCGCAACCGCGCCATGACCGAGGACTTGCCCGCGCCGTCGATGCCGACGATGGCGACGCGGCGGGTCATCGGTCGTCCTCCCGCAGCTGGGCCAGCACGGCCTTGGTGATCTCGGCGGGCGCGGCGGTGCCGTCCAAGCGCACCCAGCCCAGCTCCTCGGACAGCGATTCCAGCGCCTCGTGGCTGCGCTGCTGGAAGTCCAGGAACGCCTTCTCGTCGCCGTAACCGCTCTCGTAATCGCTGCGCAACTGCTTGCGCCCCAACGCGTCCTGCGGGCTCACCGTCAGATAGAAGGTGCGGTCGGGCTCCGGGAAACCCGCCGTGAGCTGACGCAACACCGCGGGATCACCGCCGTGCGCGACCTCGGTGGCGTAGTACTTGTACCAGTAGGCGTTGGCCAGCACGATGTCCACGCCGCGCGCGGCGGCCAGATCGAAGGACAGCTGCATGGCGTGGAACAGGAAGTGCGCGCGGCTCAACGGCGTGAGCAGCTTCAGGTAGCCGTAGATCTCGGACGGGCTCTGCCACGGCAGCTTCGAGGAGACCTTCGGATCCAGGAAGGCGTCCCAGATCGTGACCGCGGCGACGCTCTGTCCCTGGGCCTCGAACTCGGCGGCGATCCGCGCCACCTGCGTGGTCTTGCCCGACCCGTCGCCCCCCGCGATGCAGATCAGGCGTTTGCGTGCGGTCAGTGGTTCATCCCTTCTAGGCGCCGGGCGCGGGGGCGCCGGGCGGAGTGGTTCTTCGGAGGGGGTGGTCGACGTTGCCGCGGCTGCGGATCGGTCGAATTCGGCTGTGCCGCTGGCATTTTCGGCGCTCGCGGTTGCCGGGGCGACCGTCCCGCCACTTTCGCCCGCACCAGTATCCGTCGCCGCGTCGAGCACGCTGATCACGCCCGCGCTGCCGTCGACCCGGATGCGCTGACCCGACCGCACCGCGCTCGTCGCGCCCGCGACGTTCAGCACCGCCGGAATCCCGTATTCGCGCCCGATGACGGCGGCGTGCGAGAGCATGCCGCCCACCTCGGTGACGACGGCCGCCACCAGGCCGAGCGCCGGGGTCCAGCCCGGATCGGTGAAGCGGGTGACCAGAATGTCGCCCTCGCGCAGCTGATCGATGTCGGCCAGCGAGGTGATCACCCTCGCGGTGCCCTCGGCGACGCCGGGGCTGCAACCGAGCCCGGTCAGGTCGCCGTCGCCGATCTCGCGGACCGCCCCGACGGTGACCCCGCCGCCGAGTTCGTGCGGCGGCGTCAGATCCCGGTATCCCGCGTACATCGCACGGCGGTAGGCGATTCGGGGCGCGAGCTCGTCGATGTCCACGCGGCCCGCGACCAGATCGCTCAACTCGTGGATGCTCAGCTGGAACGCGTCGTCGGCGTGTTCGAGCGTGCCCGCCGCGGCCAGCCGGACGCCCGCTTCCACCACGTAGGCCCGCACGATCGCGTAGCACTGCGAGGAGAACTCGCGCATCCGTTCGCGCGCGACCAGATAGCGCCGGATCCGGTCGACGTGCTTGTCGATCGCCTTGGCGTACTTCACCCGGGTCAGCGGCTTGGACCGCACCCTGGTCCGCAGTGCGGCGAGCTCGGCCTCGTAGCGTTTGCGCTGCTCCACCTGTGTCACGTCGGGATCCGCGGGCGCGGTGCCGTGCTGGAGCATGACCGCGATCATCGAGCGCACCCGGTCGGGCGCCTCGGACCAGCGCGGGCAGGTCAGATCAAGCTCGGCGTCGGCGTGGAAGCCCTGCTCGGCGACGAATTCGGCGAGCGCCGTGTCCCACGCGGCGCTGTCGAGCCCGTGTTCGGTTGCCACGCGGTGCAATTCGACGATGCCGCGCTGCAACTGCATGTGGCTGATCTCGGCCAGTCCGCCCATCAGGTCGATGGCCGAGGTCGATCCCTGCGTGGCGGCGTCGACCTTGTCGAGCAGCTGCTTGAAGTCGGTCTGCACGCTCGAGTTGTTGTAGATGGTGGTGAAGTAGGTGCGTTCGGTGCCGGCGTGGAAGGTCAGCAGGCAGTCGGTCAGGTCGGCGGCGAAGGTGGCCTCGTCGGTCTGCGCCAGGCCGGCGACCCGTTCCCGCCAGAGCGCGTGTTTCGCGGGCCATTCCGCCGCGAAGGCGTCCACCGCGGCCAGCTGGTCGCGATAGCTCTGCTGGACGGCCAGCGCCGCCGGCAGCGCCTTGGCGATGGTCTTGGCATTGCTCGGGGTGCGGTGCGGACCCTCGGGCCCGTATTCGTTGAGCACGCCGAGGTCGTCGTCGAAGTGCTGCTCATCGAAGCCGGGGATCTTGAAGAAGCAGTTCTTCACCGCGCTGACATTCCAGTAGGCGCGGCCGTAGTACATGGCCATCCAGTCCCGTTCCACACCGGGGTCGGCGAGCTTCAGCCGCTCGAAGAACCGCTGCATCGAATGCTGGAAGGCGTTGTCGTACAACGAGAACATCATCGGTGTGCAGACACGCGCCGAGACACCGCCGTCGCGCAAATCCGCGTCGGAGAACTGGTCGATGTCGGTGCGCCAGGTGATCGCTGTGATGGCCCTGGCCTGGAGCAGCCACAGCTTGCCCGCACCGTCGATCGCCCACTCGATGTCCTGCGGACGGTGCCGGTGCGCCTGCACGGCCAGCATCAGCGCGGCGAGTCCCGTGGTGTCGGTCGGCGCGAGTTCCACGTCCTCACCGCCCGCGTCCCGCTCGACGACGGTGCCGTCGAACAGCCGCAGCGTGTACCGGGTCGGCGTCAGCTGGCCCGAGACCAGTCGTTCGCCGAGACCCACGCAGCATTCGACGACCGCGTGTTCCTCGATGCCGGTGAGCGCGTCGATGCTGAAACCCACACCGGCGTAGCGCGCGTCGACCATTCGCTGCACCAGCACCGCCACGGTGGCTTTCGCCTCGGTGTAGCCGTGCTTGGCGAGGTAGGTGCGCACCCGGTCGTTGTGGACCGAGGCGCGGCACTGCCCGATGTAGTCGCGCAGCGCCGAGATGTCGGTGATGTCCAGGTAGGACTCGTACTGCCCGGCGAAGCTGGCATCGTCGAGGTCTTCGAGCACGCCGCTGGAACGCGCGGCGACCGGGAATCCGCCCAGCGCCTGCACCCAGCGGGTGAGGTCGTCGTCGCCGATCGCGTCGAGGTCGAGTTCGGCGGGCACCACGAATCCCGGCGGCACCTCGAAGCCCGCGACGATCAGGTCGTGCAGGGTGGCGGCCTTGCCGCCGGCTCGTTCGGGGACGAAATCCGCCGCGCCGAGGAACATCGGCGCAAGTGTCGGGTTGTCGGACACGGTGGAAGCTCCTGTCGGAAGCAGAACCGGGCGCACCTCGTGGCGAGCCGCCAGTTCGCGCGCGGCGTGCACGCCCGTGGCGGTGAGCCCGCCGTACGAGGGGCTCGCGGTGTCGGGCTCGAAGCCGAGCAGCACCGTCTCGGCCATGCAGGCGTAGACGATGCCCGGGGGCAGTCCGGTTTCGGGGAAGGGAGGTGTCTGGCCGAGCGGCAGCGCCATGCGACCGCCGGAGACCAGGGTGATGTTCGGGCGCTCGGCGACGGTGGGATCCACGTCGCCGGGGACCGCCAGATCGCACACCAGCACCGGATGGTCCGCCGCCAGCAGGTCCGCGGTGACGAGCGGCGTCGCGGAATTGGTCGCGGTGAGCACGACGTCGCAGTCCCGCAGCGCGGCGAGGTCCTCGCTGACCTCGACCGCGCCCGCGCCGAGCTGGTCCGCCACGCGGCGCAGTCGGCTCGCGGAGCCGGGACGCCCCACCAACGTGATCGAATCGGCGTGCGGGGCAAGCAGTTCCGCCATGACCGCGCCGATATTGCCCAGCGCGCCGAGGATGCCGACGTGCCGTCGCCCGGGACCGAGCCGGGCCAGTTCACCGCGCACCACCTCGTAGGCGGAGGCGGCGGTGAGCGAATTGCCGGAGGTCACCGTGACGGAGTCCTCCACCACGTCGCGGGAGGCGTTGGTCACGATGGAGGTGTAGCCGCCGAGACCGATCACCGTGGCGCCCAGCGCGATCGCCTGTTCGACGGCGTCGAGCACCAGATCGCGCAGCCAGGCCCGGTGCCCGGCGCGCTGGCATTCGATGATCTGTTCCGCGGAGATCGGCACCGCGATCAGGCAGACCTCGACCGTGGCGCCGGTGGGCGAGGTGACGAGTTGCCTGGTCAGCTCGAAGGGCTCGGCGACACCGCGCAGTCGCTCGAAGAGCGCGGCGAACTGCGCGTCCGACCACTCGGCGAGCTCCGGTGCGAATCGGCGCAGATCGGCCGCCTCGGGCAGGTTGGCGAGGAAGGCCACCCGATTGGGTGCGCCGAAATCCCGCGCCACCACGGCGGTGTGCCGATCGGTGAGTGGTTTGCTGTCCGGCACTTGCCAATTCGTGGTGACCGGTGCCGCGAGGTGGGCGAGCAGCGTGGCCATGTCGCCGCGCTGCAGCACGGCCGCGAGTTCGTCGAGCGCGGACTCCAACCGGGCCAGATCCGCTTCGGCGAGGAACGCCGAAGGCTGGATGCGCAGCGTGGTCGGCGCGGACAGCGTCGGCAGCATCCGAATGCGGTGGGTGTGCAGCAGATAGCCCGCGACCACGTAGCCGAACATGTCGGGTTCGCAGATCTCCCGCAGCAGGGCCGATTCCGTCGCGGGCGGGACGAGTTCGATGCCCTGGAGGAGCCCGCGCCCGCGCACGCCCGCCAGCACCCGCGGCCAGCGGCGCGCCACCGCCTCCAAGCGGGACCGCAGCCGCACACCGGTATCGGAGATGCGGATCTGGTTGTCGCGCAACAGGTCCAACGCGGCTTCGGCGACCGCGCAGGACAGGTCGTCGTCGGCGAAGGTCGAGGTGTGGTACCTGCCGAAGTCCGAGACCGACCCCCCGCGCTCGACCAGTAGCGCCGAGATCTTCACCAGTCCGCCGCCCAGCGATTTGGACAGCAGGTAGTAGTCCGCGGCGACCCCCGACGGCGCCGAGGCCAAGAAGGTGCCCGTGCGGCCCATGCCGGATTGGATCTCGTCGAAAACCAGCGCGGCCGTGTGCCGGTCGGCGAGTTCGCGCAGCGCGCGCAGCGTCGCGACAGGTACCTCGCGCACCCCGCCTTCGCCCTGGATGGGCTCGGCGAAGACCGCGGCGATGGGCGAGAGGGAGGTCCGGGACAGTACCGGGCGTCCGGCGGCGTCCACGCTGATCCGGTCGATCGGTCGCAGCTCGTCCGCGAAGGCCGCCGCTATTTCGTCCGGCGCCCAGGTGTCGAGCTTGCGCCGTTCGGGGCCGGGCACCACCAGGTCCGCGGGCGTGTCGGCCTGCTCGGTGAGCGCGAAAGCGCCCGCCGTCTTGCCGTGGAAGGCGTTGGCCAGCGAGACGTACACCGGACCGCGCCGCGCGACTTCCTCGACCACACGCAGTGAGTCTTCGAGAACCGCTGCGGCCGAGCGTGTTTCCTCTTGTTCCGGATCGGAAGTGCGTCCTTGGAGCGGACGTACCGCGTGCAGTCCGTCGCGACGCAGCCGACGCAGCGTCCGTCGCAGTTCGGTGCGCAACTCGGCGAGGCGGCGGTTGTGCGCGACCGCGGCGTGCCGGACGGCGGCCTCGACCGCGTCGGCGCCGGTGGACCCGAAGGTGACGACGTACTCGCCCCCGGTGCTCGCCCCGACCAGGTCCGAAAGCCGATGGGCCAGCCGGGCGGCGCCGGGACGGACACTGCCCTGCGAGACGAACGGCGTGTGCTGGTTCAGCCGCGCCGTGGCAACCCGCACCAGTGCCGGATGGTTGTGCCCGAACAGTGCCGCGCCGAAGCCGCCGACCAGATCGAGCACGCGCGCACCGTCCGCTCGGATCAGATGGTCGCCCTCGGCTCCGGCGTACACCACGTCCAGGTGGCAGGCGCGCAGCAAGCGTGCCAGCCCGGGCCGGTTGTGCCGCGCGAAGTCGTCGAACAGTTGCTGCGCCGCGGCGTCCGAGCCGGACGCCGCGGCATCATGGTCTTGCGCTCTCGGGGCCATGCCGTTACGCACCGACCCCGCTGCGATGTGCGGTCTTGGTCGTCACGCACTCGATCACGTCACGCGCGGTATGCAATGCGGAGGCCTCCTCGTCGGAGATCTCCACGCCGAAGACGCGCTCGAGTTCGATGATGATCTCGGCCGATCGAACCGAGTCCAAGCCATAATCCAGCAACGGTGTGTCGAGATCGATGTCGCGCACCTGCAAACCGGCGCGAAACAGCTCTCGCACGCGCTCGGACACGTCTCCGTGCGCGCTCATATCCAGCCCCCCGTCGCGCTCGGGTCTTCCCCGTACCCGAGCGGCACGACTACCGCCGCAGTGCTCGACCGTGGTGGCCAGAGCTTGACTTCTCCCTGGTCAGCGTAGGTTTCGGCGACTGCCGAAACCTCGAAAACTTGCCTTCCGCTATCGACAACCAAGACTGTTATGCCTCATATCTCGTCACTGTGCACAACTGTCACCGATCACAGTCGCGCTTTCGACCAATCTGTACACCGGTACTCAGCGCGCTGCAATGTGAAAAGCGGTGTCCCGCAGCGGCTCTGGCCGACGAGCAATCGAGTGGCTAATCAGCGTGTTCGCAGTGTGTGAAACGTGTTGTAACCCATAAGAAATGGGGTATGACGGCGCGTCGTGGCGAACCGTGGAAGCTGCGAGTGCGAGTTACGGGTATGCGTCCGAATCGGCAGCGGTAGACCGCCGGTCGGTAGCTCACGGGAAAGTTCGCTGTTCACGATCGGTTCACCGAACGGACGGGTGAAAATTGAAACCAACCTATCGGTACTTTCCAATTGAATTGGGCGGTACCACATCTCATTGCCGAATCCCACTCGATTCACGACGTTTTTACTCGACGCCGCATGTGCGGCGCGCTATTGCGGAGCTCGGCAAACCTTCATCAGCGATGGAAAATGTGACCGCTTTCATTACCGTCTGGTAGCAGAAACGTCTGTAATGGGTGTCACAACTCGTACGGTTTGTTCGGAAATCCGCCGAAATCGTGGAATCGGTTTGTCGTCCCCGCTTCGACAATCGCATGCCGGGCCCGCGCAGAACATCGGGCGCGGTCGCTTCGGCCGGGTATTCCGGCGATCGCGTCATGATCGCGCGAGCGCGGGGGAGTGGGGCGCAGGGGCGGCGTGCGGCCGATCGGTGTGCACCGCGGTGTGCAGACGGTGGACGAACGAAGCGGGGTCGTCGGCCTGAAAGACATTGCGGCCGAACGCCAAACCCGCGACACCGCTGGACAGGATGCGTTCCGCGTGCGCGACCGCCATGTCGGTGCGCTGCGCGGGTCCGCCCGCCACGACCACGGGGATGTCGACCGAGGCCACGACCTCGGACATGCTCGCCGGGTCGCCGGTGTAGGGCACCTTCACGATGTCGGCGCCTAGTTCGGCCGCGACCGCGGCGGCGTGACAGACCAGCTCCGGATCGGTGGGGTTCGCGACGCGCGGACCGCGCGGATAGACCATCGCGAACAGCGGAACGCTCCAGCGGTCGCACGCCCGCGCGACCTGCGCGACGTCTTCCAGCTGCTGGAACTCGGTGCGTGAGCCCAGGTTGACGTGCACGCTGACAGCGTCGGCGCCCAGCCGCAACGCCTCCTCGACGCCGGTGACGATGACCTTGTCATCGGGATCGGCGCCCCAGCGAGCACTGGCCGACAGGTGGACGATGAGAGCGAGGTCGTCGAAGACCGCCGGGTCGACGTGATCGAGCGCGCCCTTGTGCAGCACGGTGGCGTCCGCGCCGCCGACGCGCAGTGCGTGGAGCACCTCGCGCAGGCGGTGCGCACGCAACAGCGCGCCTTCGCCGACAGTGTGATCGAGCGGGACGATCAGCAGCTTCGAATCGCCGTAGCGATGTAGGTTTTCGGTTCGATCGTGTCTTGCGAACGTCTTGGTCACGCGTGCCTCCCTTGTCGTATCCCCCTGCGCCGCAGACGCGGACCGGTCGTCTCCCATCCCGCGTGACGCATGAGCCCGACTGCACCGCCGTGCGAGGCGTCGTGTCGGGAGCGCGGAAGCTGTTGACCTACTGGAGGTTTCAGAGAAAACTATGCCGCCACCGCCGAGCGCGCGACCCGGCGCGAGGGTGATCTCGCGCACGAAGCGAGGCCGCCACCCCGCTCCACCCCCGATTCGCGCGAATTGTCCCCTGTCCGCGTTGGGGTGCGCCCGGCGCACGTGGAATTCGTCGCGAATCACAATATTTCCCCGGAAATTTAGTTTCCGAGGACGGAATAGTGGTGTCGGAGGTGAACGCCGCGGTCGGAAATCGGTGTCGGTACACAATTCGGTTCGGGTGCCGCTTCGGCTATCGCGGCGGGCTCGCCATGCCCTTTCCTCTGCGAGCCCCTGACCGCCTGGATTTCGGAGCGCGCGTCGCCCGGCTATTCCGAGGCGCGGTCCAGCGAACCCGGGAACCAGCGGTGGATTCGAGCGGCGGCTGCCTCGGCCTTCTCGCGGGCGAGTGCCACCGAGGGCGCGGTGAAGGGCGCGCGCGGCGCCGGACCGGACAGGAAATCGGCGTCGACCTTGCCGACCAACCCGTCTCCGAATTCGATATGGCACGCGCCTCGGCCGCGGTACCGGTCGGTCGCGTCCGATCCGCGCAGTTTCGCCGCGATGCCCGCGGCGACCGTGCGGGCGGCATCCTCGGCGAAGACCCCGGCCCGCGGCACCGGCGCGTCGGCGCAGTCGCCGAGTGCGTAGACGTTCGGATACGGCGTTTCGAGGGTGGCCGGATCGACCGCCACCCAGCCGTCCGTGCCGCCGACGGTCAACCCCGACGCTTCGACGACGGCGGGCACGCGGTGTGCCGGGATGCCGATGAAAAGGTCGTAGGCGATATCGCCCGCACGGGTGAGCGCGACGTGACGATCCGGATCCAGGCCGTGGACCAGCTGCCCGGGCGTGTACTCGATCCCGCGCCGGGTCAGCGCCTCGACGAGCGCGGCGGAGGTGTCCGCTGACACCGGGATCGGCGAATCCATCGGACTGATCATCCGGATGCGCGTGTTGCCGCCGAGACCGCGCCGCGCGAGCTTCTCGTGCAACAGCATCGCGCCCTCGTACGGCGCGGGCGGGCACTTGAAGGGAACACGAAGTATCGCCATGACGACGGAGCCGCCGTCGAAGCTGTCGAGCCGGTCGCGCAGCCTGGCGGCGCCCTCGATCGAGTAGTACTCGTAGCCGTCTTCGACGAAGCCCGGGGTCGCGGCCGGGTCGTAGTCGGCGCCGAGCGCGACGACGAGGATGTCCGGCTCGTACTCGGACCGATCGGTGACCACGCGGCGGGTCCTCGGATCGATCTCGGTGACTTCCTCACGCCGGAATTCGACACCTGGATGCGCGAGGTCGGCATAGGGAACCCGAACGGCCTCCGGCGCTACATCCCGGAACAGGATCTCCAGCTTGGCGAAGCCGAAGGTGAACGAGTCGTTCCGGTCGACAAGAACGACCCGGACCTCCTCGGCCAGCGAACGCGACAGGAGCGTGGCCAGCTCCAACCCCCCGAACCCGGCGCCGAGAATGAGCACGGTTCGCATACGCCCATTCTCCACCCGTTAGCCCCTCGTTCGCTGGCATTCCGAGTTCTCCGCCCGCACCTCGAACATCCCCCTCCCCGAGAACCGGCCTGTTCCCAGCGCCGCCTTCCGGCATGCCACGGCCCTGGGCAGCGCGAACTCGGAGTTCTCGTCGATGTGGTGATAGCCGTCGGGCCTGAACGTGATTCCTCAGACGAATTGGGCGAATCGGACAGTCGTCCGCCGCGGTGGGCACCGGCGCGGGTCCGACCCGCTCGGACGCGCTGTTCGCCGCCTACACCAGCCTCGCCGAGTACTACCCGCCTGCGCTGCTTGCCCATGTCGGTTCCGCGGACAAGTCGGGGGCGGAGATCAGCGAGGTGCTCTGCACCTCCAACGCGTACTGACTTCGGTCGGCTTCGCCGACGCGCGCGAGAACCATAGGCTGACACCGTGATTCGAGCGCTGTTCCTCGTTCCTTTGCTGTGTTGGCCGATCGCCGCGGCGACGCCGCGCATTCGGGTTCGGGTGGGAGTCGTTCTGGGAGCGATCGCCGTTGCCGAGATGCTGGTGAGCTTGGGGTGGGTGCTGCGCAGCGGGACGATGACGGTGATGGTCTTGTTGGTGGTGCTGAATTGCGTTGCCGTGGTGTGGGGTCTGATGTCGGATCGCGCGCAGGACGCGGAAAACCCGGCGGTGCGCCGTATCGGGCGGAAGCTGGTGATCTGGTATTGCGTTCTCAGCGTGCTGGGCGCCCTCGCCGTGGTCGGGGTCATGAAAGGGCAACGGGCCTCGGTTCCGCCCAGTGACGCGCTGCTGCCGCTGCCCGAGGGATTGGTCTTGCTGGAGAACCAGGACCGGGGTTGCGGCGGGAATTCGTCGACGATCTGTCTGCGCGCCTTCGAGATCGGGTCATCCGCGAATGTGTCCGCCGAGGACGTCAGCGACCGTATTCGTCGCCATCTCGAGAGCGCGCACGATTGGTCCTTGTACCGAGGTCGCGGCGGCGACTGGTCCGGATGCCGGGACGAGGGCTGGGTTCTGGACCGAAACAACCGGTGTGTGAGCGTATTCGACCGTTCCGGCCACACCGTCGTCTGGTTCGAGAGCGTCGCCTACAACTGAGGTCGCGGCCCCGGTGCGCTGGCCGCGACGCCCGATGGCCGATCTCGCTCGACGGCGAAACCGGCCGATTCCGTTCGCGTTTCAGGACAATTTGCCGTCGTAATCGGGGAGTTTGAAGGTCCGCTCGGCATGCCCGCCCGCGAGATCCGACGCGCTGTTGCCGATATTGGCGACGATGGTGTAGCCGTCGCCTTCGATGTCGATGCGGGCGTTGGTCTTGTATTGCTCGAGACCGGCCGAGCCCGCGGACAGGGTGGTGAGGGGACTGCCGTAGAGCCCGTCCACCGGGTAGCCGACGGCGGTCAGGTTGGTCTGGGTGTAGAGGTTCGTCAGCGCGGGGCGGCCGGTGACGAAAATGACCGCCGCGCCTTGTGATTTGGCCCATTTGGCGAGTTGGAGGACGGGCGCCATCGCGGGTGTGACGGGGCCGGGGTTGTACTGCGTTTCCAGCGAGGTGTTGTCGATGTCGAGGACGATGGCCGGTCGCGTGGCGCCGGGTAGTCGTCCGGCCAAGTAGTCCTGAGCCTGGGCGGCGACCGTCTGCACCTCCGTGATCCACTGCGAGTACGGGGGAAGCCCACCGCCACCGGAGAGCGAGGAGGAACCGGAGCCGCCCGACAGCGACGACGAACCGGAGCTCCCCGACAGCGAGGACGAGCCGGTGTCGGCCTGCGCGACGGACAGTGGGGCGACGGCGGTGATGGTGATGCCGAGGGCGATGCCTGCAACAGAGCGTCTCATGGGCGGGGACGTTATCGGCGACGAAACAGACGCGCAGGTGTTTCACATTGTCTCGCTCAGGATTTCCCGTTCAGTGGGACAGGTCGTGGAAACGCAAGGCGCGGTGACGATTTCGTGGTACAGGCGCGAATTCGGGGGTGACCGCGATGCCGCGAATTCCCGATCCGGCACGGCGTGCGCGCCCGCGTCGCCGCTGGCGAGTGCGTGCACGCCCGACAGGGGAGAGCGTGCACGCACCCGCCCGGAATCACGCGGTGCGGTAGGTGCGCGCTACCAGCGCCGAACGCAGATACCAGAGCCCGGAGGGCTGCGACGGATCGAAGCCGGTCAGCTGGCCGATCCGTTTGAGCCGGTAGTCGACGGTGTTCGTGTGTACGTGCAGCACACGGGCGGTGCGCTGACGGTTGAGGTTGTTGGCGATGTGCCGCTGCAACGTCTCCAGCAGTTCCGGGTGCTCGTCGAGCGGATCGAGCAGGGATCCGAGGTACTCGCGGCCGGGACCCGGTCGGGTCAACTGGTATTCGAGCGCCAGCTCGTCGAACCGGTAGAGCCCGGCCACCGCTTGGAGGCGCTGCACCATGTCGAGCAGTTCGTGCGCTTGGTCGGCGGCGTTGGGTATCTGCTCGGGACCGGCCTCGACCATGGTCGCGGTGATGCCCACCTGGGCGGACCGGGACAGCTCGGTGATCAGCGCGTCCAGCTGTCCTTTGTCCAGCGCGCCGGAGGGAATCAGGATGGTGCCGCCGTCCACGCTGAGCAAGGACAGCGCGGTGTTGCCGCACCGGGTGGCCAGCTCGGCCTGCACCCGGCGCAGCTTGCGCCTGGCCACGACCTGACCGTCCACGGCCGGATTGCGTTCGTCGCGATGCTGGGGGATGGCGACCGCGATCACCGCGTAGGACGAGGCGATGGCGATGCCGCATTCGCGCGCCATCGTGGAGGTGCTGTGCCCGCCGAGCAGCGCGGAGGTGAGAGTGTGTACCGCGGTGTGGTGTTCGCTGACGACGGCACGCAACTCGCGCACATAGGCCACCGAGATCGCCGAGGTGATCTGGTCGAGCATTTCCACGACCATCTTCGCGCCGTCGACGAGGTTGCCGTAGTCCTTGATGGTGGCATTGGAGACCACCAGATCCAGCCCGATCTTGAAGCCCTCGTGGATCGAGTGGTGGATCGTGTCGATCGGCACGCCCTCGCGCGCCCAGCCCGCCGCGGCGTCCTGTAGCCGCTGCATTTTGGCGGGAATGTCCTGCCCGTCGAGCATGCTCACGGCGAACTCGAGGCAAAGCCGGGTGATCGTCGTGACGTCGCCGCTGATGGCGTCGCCGGGGAGGGTGCCGCAGGGGATCACGTTCTCGACGAAATGCCCCACCATCTGGCGCGATAGGCTCCGGACGTCCTGCAACGGCGAAGACATCGGTCGGCCGGACAGAGTCAAGCTCGGTCTGGCCCCACTGTCGACGGTCATTGGCGACTCCTTCCGCCGGGATTTTGCTGTGCGGCGCATTCACACTAACTGCACGATCTCCGGCGCGGATCGATTCGTCAGGTTCTGTGAGATGACGACGCGGCGGAATTCGCGGCCTTGTGAGCGCTCACAGGACGGGGAGGAGTCGACGTTTCCGATACGGTTCCGGGCTTGCCGCGGGCCAATTCGTAGGCCGGGCGAAGTGGAATATCTGCGAGTCGAATTGTCGCCGAAATCGTCTGGGACGATATGGCCGTCACGCCTCGCAACGGACGCGGCTATACCCCTATTCGATCCACTCGGCCCCATCGAGGGTGTGGACCGAGACGGTCTGGCGAGCAAGCGGATACACGTCCATCCACGGCTGCCGGGCGGCGTGACCGCGAGCCTTCGGCGACCCGGCCGGGCGGCCCTCTAGCGCATCTTCCGATATGGCACCGGGCGCCCGACTCGGGATTTACTCGGCGGTCGCTCACTCGAGGGGGAGGGCGCGAAACCGCCTCGCACGCAGGTTCACTGACCGAGATCGTCCACGGGGGAGGAGCGGCACGAACAGCCACGGCATCGACCCCCGCATCACCTTCCGTCCCAAGCGAGCGCTTGTGCGGTCGAAGGCTCGGGTGCCGGAACGCCCTACCGCGCCGACCGTACAAGCGCGACAACGTCGTTCGCGCGACGCGGGGAGCTGACGGTTTGCCCCATCGGGTCGGGTGCCGCTCCGCCGAGCGGCCGGTAGTATCACCCGGGCCGGACCGGCCACCCAGAAACCTGGGGCTTGCCCGGCACGTGTCGTGCCCCGATGGTTGCAATAGCCCGTCTGCCGGGCACGCCACGGCAGGGAAGGCAGCGCTGACGAAACGATAGGGGCAGGCGATGAGACCGGCTCTGAGATGTCTTGTCTGGGAACTGGACAACACCATGTGGGACGGTGTCGTGTGCGACGCGACCAGCTCCACGCCGAGGCCCGCGGCCCTGCGCACGTTGCGCACGTTGAGCGACCGCGGCATCTGGCACGCCGTGGCGAGCCGCAGCGACCGCAATCTCACGCTGGACCTGCTGTACCGGCACGGCCTCTACGAGATGTTCTCGGCGCTGGAGATCGGCTGGGGCCGGAAATCCGCCAGCATCGTCCGGATCGCCCGAACCCTCGGCCT
The DNA here is from genome assembly GCF_040654315.1 of Nocardia sp. NPDC050713. Classification (NCBI taxonomy): domain Bacteria; kingdom Bacillati; phylum Actinomycetota; class Actinomycetes; order Mycobacteriales; family Nocardiaceae; genus Nocardia; species Nocardia sp. NPDC050713. The sequence goes on from NZ_JBFAHS010000002.1 coordinate 159,790, forward strand.
GAGCTTGGACACCATCGCGTTCGTCGACGACGAGCCGGTGGAGCGAGCCGAAGTGTCCCGCGCGCTGCCGCAAGTGCGCTGCTACGCGGCCCGCAACATCGACGTACTGACCGCGCTGCCCGACTTCAAGCCGGTGCTCGGCACCGGCCCGACCCCCACGCCGCCGCTCGGTTTCGACCGGGTGCCAGTCTTCTAGCTGGGGACCCCGCCGGGAACGTCAGGCCTCCCGCAAAAACTTGGCCGCCTGCTCGCCGACGAACACGCTCGGCGCGTGCGTGTGGCCGCGGATGAGCAGCGGCATCACCGACGCGTCGGCGACCCGGAGTCCTTGCACGCCACGCACTTCCAGCCGCGGTGTGACAACGCTGGCCGGATCGGTGCCCATCCGGCAGGTGCCGACGGGGTGGTAGAGGGTGTGCGAGTAACCGTTGATCGCCAGTTCGAGGGTGGCCTCGAGCTCGTCCGGCGCGTTCGGCGGATAGATGAGGCTGCCGAGCACCGCCTTCATTGCGGGCGCGTCGGCGATCTTCGCGCAGGTACGCAGGCCCGCGAGCAGGGCGGCGCGGTCGGCGCCCGCGGAGTCGGACAGGTAGCGGGGATCGATGACCGGCTTGGCGGTCGGATCGGCCGACCCGAGCGCGATCCGTCCGCGGCTGTTCGGGCGCAGCAGCACGGTCGCCAGGATGACGCCGTGTTCGGTCGGATCGACCAAACCCTCGTAGTAGAACGGCGCGGGCGCGTAGATCAGCTCGAGGTCCGGCAGTTCCAGTTCCGGCTTGGACCGGACGAAGCCGTAGGCCTCGCCGATGTTGGAGGTGAGCATGCCGCGGTGGCGCAGCAGATAGTCGATCAGCTGCCGCGGCTTCTTGTCGGCGCCGAACAGCGAATCCTCGGCCACCCCGTAGCCGATTCCCGCGACCAGGTGGTCCTGCAGGTTGGACCCGACCTCCGGCGCGTGCTCCACCACCTCGATCCCGTGGCGGGTCAGTTCGTCGGCGTCGCCGATGCCGGAGAGCATGAGCAGTTGCGGGCTGTTGATCGCGCCGCCGCACAGCACCACCTCGCGGCGCGCGGTGACGGTGTGCGTCTCGCCGTTCTGGCGGTATTCGACGCCGACCGCGCGCTTGCCCTCGAAGATCACGCGGGTGGCGAGGGCTTCGCTGTGCACGGTGAGGTTGTCCCGGCGTAGCGCGGGGCGCAGGTAGCCGTCGGCGGTGCTCCAGCGCCGGCCCGCGCGCTGGGTCACCATGGTCTGGCTGAAGCCGTCCGGTTGCGGGCGGTTCGGCGCTTCGACGGTGAACCCCGACTCCTGCGCCGCCGTCAGGAACGCCGCGGTGGAGGAGCGCGGGCTGCGCTGGTGCGAGACGTACAGCGGTCCGGCCGTGCCCTCGTCGGGGTACTGCGCGTCCTCCACGTTCTCGATCCGGCGGAACTGTTCGACGGCCGCCGCGAATCCCCAGTCTTCGCCGGCCAGCAGCGCCCACTCGTCGTAGTCGGCGCGGAAGCCGCGCACCCACATCATGGCGTTCATCGACGACGAGCCGCCGTACGTCCGGCCGCGTGGCCAGTACACCTGCCGGTTGTCGAGCTGCGGCTGCGGCTCGGTCAGGTAGTCCCAATCCAGTTCGGAGCGAAACAGTTTCGCGAACGCCGCGGGAATATGGGCGAATTTGTCCTTGTCCGGCGGGCCCGCCTCCAGCACCACCACCTGGGTCCCGGAATCCTCGCTGAGCCGGTTGGCGATCACCGCGCCCGCCGAGCCCGATCCCACGATCACATAGTCGGCCGAGAGCTGCCCTGCTGCCACTGTTCACTCCGATCCACACCGCTTACGGCAAAGATACGGCCAACGACCCCGCCGCGGCGAGGTTTCGCGCAGAGCACGCCCGGGCGGATCATCGACAGGCTTCTGCGGCTTTGTGCCGCGGTGCTACCGCGCTCTGGACTAGCGTGAAGCAGTGGCCGCCCACCGGGCGCCCAACCTGATCCAACGTCTGTCCAACGACCGAGGAGTGGGTCCATGCCAGCGCAGCGCCGCACCTACCTCGTCCGACTCGATCCCGCACACTTCGCCGACGCCGAAGGTGCGGGAGGAAACCGGGCGAAACTCTTCGATTGGCTCGAGCCCACCTCCGCCGAGGTCGTCCAGCTCTGCGGCGCCGACCGCGTCGTCGTCTGCTGCGCCAGCGCTCTCGCGGATCAGATGAGGATGCTCGACTACGTCCTCGACGTCGAACCGCACGAGCCGATCGTGTGATGCACCGCCGCCGGCCGCCCCGATCGCGCCTATTCGTCGAGTGGGCGAAGACCGATGATCGTGTGTGGGGCGGCGTAGATGTAGCGGCCGTCGCCTTTCGCGCTGAACTCGCCCCCACCGGTGAGGGCGTCGGGGTCCGCATGGATCGCGAGGAACGGTATGTCCCAGACGATTTCGCCGGTACGCGGATCGATGGCCCACAGGCCGGTGGTGTCGGCGAGGACGGCGACGTGACCGTCCCAGCCGTGCACCGCGCCGAAGCGCTCGGTGTTCGTACGCCAGAGACGTTGTCCGGTACGGAGATCCAGCCCGGTCGAGGTCAGGGTCGCCGGATCGTGCAGCAGAGCGACGTCACCGAGCACAGCCGTCGCGGTGCCTCGGTTCGCGCCGCTGCCGTAGCGGTCCGGGCCGGTCCGCACGAGGTCTCGGTTGGTCCACCGGATGGTTCCGTCGCGGCGGTCGTACGCGACGTCGGCCAGCAGGACGGGAATCGTCGCGTCCGCGGGCCTGTCGACCGTCAGATCGTGCACGCCCTCGTCCTCGCCGTCGGTCGCGACGAGCGTGCGTCCGGTGCGGTCGAGGATCTCGGCGCCGGTCGGCGAATACCCGGCGCACCCGGTGTGGTCGTGTAGGACGAGGGCGTCGAAAGTCTGGGTGACGTGGGAACATCCGTGCAGTTCCGCGGTCCAGGTCGGATCGCCGCCTCGCGGATCGAAACCGGCGATGTCGGCGCCGAGGGTGAGCACGCCCTGACCGTGCGAGACGTCCAGCGCGTCGGAGGGAAGGTCCTCCCACAACGTGCCCATCTCGAACGCGCGAGTCCAGTAGGCGTCGGGGTCCGCGAGCGTCCCGGCGTGTACCCGCACGTCGTCGGACTCGACATCGCCCTCCGCGAGGTAGACGCGGTCGTCGGTGGCCGCGAGCGCGAAGACGAGCCAGTCGGTGGGCGTGCGGGTGATCGCTCCGCTGGCGACGTCGTAGCCGACCAGGGCCGGTATGTCGGCGGTCGGAGACGTGAAGCAGACGATGTCGCCGTCGACCGGAGTGCCCGCGCATCCGCCGAGCCCGGCCGCGGGCGCCCGCCAGCGCGTCGCGCCCGTCGCGGCGTCGATGCCGTACATCACCGGGTCGCGCACCGTGCCGTCTTCCACCACCCCGACCACGGTCACCACGGTGTCACCCGCGTCGACGAAACCCGTGGTGTCCATGTCGTATTCGGTGCCTGCGACGGGATCGCGGAACTCCGCGGCCGCTCGCCCGTCGATGGCCGCCGCGTCGATCGACCACGCCAAACCCGGTGCGGCGTCGCCGGTTCCGGTGATCTTGCGGGTGCCGTCCTCGGGGTGCAACAGCACCGCGACCGCGCCCGCGCTCGTCACGACGGCGGCTACGGTGGCCAGCACCAGATTGCGGACGCCCGGCGGCCACGCCATCACGGCACCTCCAGTCCGGGAGTCAGCGCGATCGCCTCGAGCTGCGCGACGCTCAGTGGCTCGTGGGGACTGTCCGCGCCGGAAACCACACGCACCGTGGCGCCCGACGGGCGGGTCACGACGACGGTGCGCGTCATCTCCGAGGTCGCCGCGAGAAATATTCGCACTTCACGGCTTTCGACCACTGTTCCGTCCGGGAGTTGCCGTGTGGTGACCCGATCTCCGCTCGACGGCCCGGAATCCAGTGGCGCCGTTCGACCGGCGCCGATCGCGATGCTCAGCCGCGATCGGTGGTCACCGGCGATGACCCGCACCGCCTGGCAAACCCCGCCGGAGTCGTCCGCTCCGGGACGCAACGCCCCCAGCGGGCGGTCGAGGGTGAGGCCATCCAGTGGGATCCGCGCAAGCACCGCGTCCAGCCTGCTCGCTTCGGCCTCATCGATAGCGGCGGCATCCTCCGCGGCCAGGCGGCAGTCTTCGGGCGGGTCCGGCGTTCCGGGTGGCACGGGCGCTGCGACCCGTACACCCGGGGCGCTCGCCAAGCCGACGAGTTCGTCGACGGACAACGGCACGGTCCCGGTGGGCCCGAGCTCGTGTGGCGCATCAGTGGCAATGGCCACGACGCCGCTGCCGTCCGGTGTGTAGGCGTGGGCGGTGCGGGACAGGGTGCGCACACCGTCGACCTGTGACCAGGTGTCGTGTGTGTCGACCGTCGTACCGTCGGCGAGCAGGCGACGCTCGTCGAGTTGCCCGGCGACACAGGGCGGTATCGGCGCGGTGGATTGCCGCACCGATACCGACAGCGACCCCGCCAGATCGCCCCGCCGCAGCGTGGCGCGCGCGTCGGTGAAGCCGCCGAACTCCGCGAATTCGGGTGAGTCGCCTGAGTTCGCGACGATCGGCTGGAACCACAGCGACTCGTCGACGGGTTCGAAGCCGATGACCACTCCGTCGGGCAGCGCCTCGTGCAGCGCGGTCGACATCGCCACGGCTTTGGGCCCGGAGAACCATGGATACGCCGGGTTGTCGTAACCGAATTCGCTGCTGACCACGAAGCCCGTCAATCCGCCTTCGCCGGGCGGTTCGACGGCGTCGCAGCCGGGAATGCGCGTCGGATACGTGACCGGCGGCGTGACGACCGACGCCCGCGGCGGTTCGGCCTCGTCCGCCGTGCTGGTCGTGGTCGTCGGCGTCGTCGTCAGGTCGGGATCCGGGTCGTGCAGCAGTCCGCCGACGATCACGCCGCTCGCCACGATCGCCACACAGAGCAGGCCTTGCGTCCACGCGGTGACCGCGCGCGACGGCGTGGCGTCCGCGCTCGTTGTCTCCGGCACCGTTGCTCCCCTCGGATCCCGACCATTAGATCAGCCCGGGGGCCAAGCCGATCAACAGGATTCGCTGCCGCCCTGCCTAACGCAGCGGCAGCACGCTCAGGACCGGGTCGTAGGCCCAGTTCAGCATGCGCTCGGCATCGTCCTTCGCGATGACGTCGCTGTGCGGTGAGCTGTCCAAGACCACGCCGATCAGCGGTATTCCCGCCCGGACCGTCTCGAACAGCAGGCAGGTTCCCGCGGCGTCGGTCCACCCGGTTTTGATCCCGATGGCGCCGGGATAGTCGCGCAGCAGCCGGTTCGTGGTCCGCCAGAAGTGCTCGCGGTTGCTCGGGCCCGCGGGTACATGATGGCTTTGCGCGCTGACGATTTCGCGGAATGCCGGTTGGCGCATCGCGCGCAGGCCGAGGGCCACCAGGTCCGCCGGTGTGGAGGAGTTGGAGTGATCGGTGGGGACGGGCAGTCCGCTGGGATCGGTGAAATGCGTTCCCGCCAGGCCCATCTGACGCGCGACATCGTTCATCCTGGCGATGAAGCCGTCTTGGCCGGGCCCGTATGCCTCGGCGAGGGCATAGGCGGCGTCGCAGCCCGACGGCAGCATCAGCCCGTAGAGAAGCTGTCGCGCGGTGAGTACCTCGCCGGGGACCAATCCCGCGGTACTGCCGTCGTGCCTGATGCAGTAGGAGATGGCTTCTTGCGGCACGGTGATGGTCCGGTCGAGATCGCCTGCGTCGACCACGACCACTGCCGTCATCACCTTGGTGATGCTGGCAATCGGGACCGGGGTGTCCGGCCGTCGCGACCACAGCGCCGTGCCGGTGAATCCGTCCGCCAGCACCGCCCCCGACGCCTGAACTCCGTCCGGTTCGGAAGTCAGCCAGGGCAATTGGATATGGGGCATGCTTGCGGCGGGGGCGGCCCCGACACCATGACCAGCCGCCACGATCAACGCACTGACGACGGCAGCCTGCAACAATCGGGCAAATGTTCGCATGGCCCACATTGTGCCGTTCATCCCCGCTGATGAGCGGGATTTCGCCGGCCGTATTTCCGCACGGCACCGGCGACAGCATACGCACGGCTAATCACGCACGCGCTGGCCCTCGGCGCGAAATTCCGGTCGAACGGGGCGACCGCGCGGTCGGGTGCCCGGGGGCCTGCGAAACGCCGCAGCGGCCCGCGGGTGGGACATCACCACACGGGCCGCTGCGCGATACGCCGATCGGGATCGTGACCGGCGATGACGTTCGGACGATCGACGCTCAGCAGTTGCTCGGCGCCGGCTCACCCTTGATCCGGGCCTCTATCCACGTCATCGCCGCGGGCGCGCCGATCAACGCCGCGGTCAGATGCTCGGGCATCTGCACGCGCTGCATTTCCAACTGCACCCCCGACTCGCACCAACGGCGGTCGGTGTTCACGATGGCACCGATCGGAATCAGCGGGTCGCTCGGCGAATGCCATTCGAACATCGGGATTTCCGGCACGCCGGGGTACAGCTCCAAGCTGTTCTCCTCCACGACCGCCCTGGCGTCGCCGGGCATGTCGAAGATCGAGGGGTTCGAGGCATAGTCGCGCGCACCGGTGTTGGCGCCGATGGCGAGCAGCTCATTGGTGCAGCTGTTGGCCATCGCGTCACGGACCGCGAGGCCACGTTGGTTGAGATGCGCGCTGAGCGGTACCCGGTCCGGGTACTCGCGTTCCAGACCGATCGCCACCGCCATGGCCAGCCCGAAGGCCGGGTGCGGGTCGGGGCCCAATGCCTCCGCCATGGTCATCAAGTTCATCGGCACGCCGCCGATGGCGGCGCCCGCGAGCCTCAGCTCGGGCGCGTACGTCGGTTGCAGCGCCGCCGCCCACGAAGTGGCGATGCCGCCGCCCGAGTAGCCCACCATCCCCACCGGACTGTTCGCCAGACCGAGTTCGGGTAGTCGCTTGGCCGCGCGGATGCCGTCCAAGGTGATCTGGCCACCAAGACGGGCGGCGCCGAGGGCGAACTGCGGACCGAGATGATCCGGCAGTGCGATACTCCAGCCCCGCTGCAACGCGACGTTCAGAATCGGCGTGGTGATACCCAGATTCAGATCGCCGTCGTAGAGCCTGCGCGATACCGCGCAATGGGTGCCGAGTGAGTTGATGAAATGTTGATACGACAGCAGCGGTGCGTCCGGCCGGCTGCCGAGGGGCGTGAGGATCGTCGTGGTCGCGGCGATCGGTGTGCCGCGTGAGTTGGTGGACCGGAACTCGACCTGCCGGACGGTGGCGCCGGGGAAGAGCGGCAGCGGCGGCAATGCCCGCACGTCCAGCACGTCACCGGGTCGGTGCGCCGCCAGGTCCGCCGGGGCGGCGTAGAACGGGTCCGGATCGGGTATCGGATACAGCGGTGCCGCGGTTGCCGTTGTTGCCAGCAGCACACCAAGCGCCATACCGCCGAGGGTGCCGATGACCTGGGTCACACGGTGGCATCTATTGCTGGGTAACAGGGAAAACGGACGAGTCACGACCTCTGACCTCCAAGGGGAGCGCGGATACGTCGACGAGCCACCAGCATTCAAATGCCCTCGTCGGCAAACTCCCAGCGACACGCCGATAGGGGTCCGAGCGCCCCGGAAAATCGTGTTTCGGCCGCGCCGCCTCGGAGGCCGATCCGACGATGCGTGTGGATCGATAGATCACAGCGGGAGCGGCCGGTACGGTCGCCAGCATGAGCAAGTCGGTCGTGGAGCTGTCCCATCCGATCTCGGATGGCATGCTCACCTACCCTGGCCTGCCTCGTCCACGAATCACCCCGGATATTCCGCGCACGCAGTCGCCGCTGATCGACATGGCCTACGAGATCGCCCGCGTGGACATGGTCGGCCACACCGGCACCTACCTCGCCGCGCCCTTCCATTTCCACGCCGACGGCGGCGACATCGCCGAACTGCCGCTGGAACGGCTGTTCAACGTGCCGATCGTGATGATCCGTGCGGCGGGGATCCGCGCGGTGGGACCGAATCTGCTCGGCGACCCCGCCCGGTTGTGGGGCAAGGCGGTGCTCGTGCACACCGGGTGGTCCTCGCGATGGGGTTCGGCTTCGTACCAGGGCCCCGGACATCCGTTCCTGGTCGGCGAGGTCGCCGACGCGCTGGTCGCCGCCAATGTGGCGCTGGTCGGCATCGACTCGCTCGACATCGACGACACGTCCCTGCCGACGCGGCCGTGTCACCACACGCTGCTCGGCGCGGGAATCCCGATCATCGAGCAGATGACGAACCTCGACGCGGTGCCCGACATCGGCGCCGAGCTGGTCGCGCTGCCCGCGCCGGTGCGCGGAACCGGCTCGTTTCCGCTGCGCGCCGTCGCTTGGACCGACTGGTAGCGCCGGTATACGTAGGACGGCCCGCGGTCGAATCGACCACGGGCCGCCGATACTCCGTCGGCCGACCGCGCTCAGCCGGCGGCCGGGGTCTCCTGGTTCGCCGGGCGCACCGGAACGATCGGCAACACGAGCGCGGCGGGGGCACCGGCCGGTACCACCGGCGCGACCGGGGCGACCGGCGAAATCCGCTGGTACCCCTCGCTTTGCGACGGCCTGGTGTCCACCTCGCCCTTGTTCGGCCAGTAGGCGGCGGCCCGCTCGGCCTGCGCGGTGATGGTCAGCGACGGGTTCACGCCGAGGTTGGCGGAGACCGCCGCGCCGTCCACCACGCTCAGCGTCGGGTAGCCGAAGACGCGGTGGTAGCCGTCGATGACGCCGTGCTCCGGGTCGGCGCCGATGGTGGCGCCGCCGAGGAAGTGCGCGGTGAGCGGGACGTTGAATATCTCGCCCCAGCTGCCGCCCGCGATGCCGCCGATCTCGTCGGCCACCTTGCGCGTGACCTCGTTGCCGACCGGGATCCACGTCGGATTCGGTTGGCCGTGGCCCTGTTTCGAGGTGAGCTTGCGCCCGAACACGCCGCGCTTGGTGTAGGTGGTGATCGAGTTGTCCAGGTGCTGCATCACCAGCGAGATGATGGTGCGCTCGCTCCAGTTCCTGGTGCTCAGGAACTGGAACAGGTGCAGCGGATGGCGCAGCACGAGCAGCAGGAACCGCAGCCAGCGCGGAATGCGGCCGCCGCCGTCCACCATCAGCGTCTGCAGCAGGCCCATCGAGTTGGAGCCCTTGCCGTAGCGGACGGGTTCGATGTGGGTGTCCGGCGTCGGGTGGATCGAGGACGTGATCGCCACGCCCTTGGTGAAGTCGACGCCGGGGGTGACCTTCCTGGTCGCCGCGCCGACGATCGACTCGGAATTGGTGCGTGTCAGCACGCCGAGCCGTTCGGAGAGGCCGGGCAGCACGCCCTTGTCGCGCATGTCGAACAGCAGCTTCTGGGTGCCGCGGGTGCCCGCGGCGAGCACCACGTGCGCGGCCGTGTAGGTCTTGGGTTGCTTGCGGACCAGCTTGCCGGTGCGCTTGGTCTCCACATCCCAGGTGCCGTCGGGCAGCGGCCGCAGCGCGGTGACCGTGGTCATCGGGACGACCTCGGCGCCGGCCTGCTCGGCCAGGTACAGGTAGTTCTTGACGAGAGTGTTCTTGGCGCCGAACTTGCAGCCGACCATGCAGTCGCCGCATTCCACGCAGCCGGTGCGCTCAGGGCCGACACCGCCGAAGTACGGATCGGCCACGGTCTTGCCCGGTTCACCGAAGAACACGCCGACCGGGGTTTGCACGAAGGTGTCGCCGACGCCCATGTCCTCGGCGACCTTCTTGAAGACCTCGTCGGCGGGTGTCATGTGCGGATTGCGCACCACGCCGAGCATCTTCTGGGCCTGCTCGTAGTAGGGCGTCAGTTCCGAGCGCCAGTCCGTCATGTCGCGCCACTGCGGGTCCTGGAAGAACGGCTCCGGCGGCACGTAGAGGGTGTTGGCGTAGTTCAGCGAACCGCCGCCGACACCGGCGCCGCCGAGGATCAGCACGTCGCGCAACAAGTGGATGCGCTGAATGCCGTAGCAGCCGAGCACGGGCGCCCACAGGAACTTGCGCAGGTCCCAGCTGGTCTTGGGGAGTTCGTCGTCGGCGAAGCGCTGACCCGCCTCGAGCACGCCGACCTTGTACCCCTTCTCCACCAGGCGCAGCGCGGTGACGCTGCCGCCGAAACCGGAACCGACGATGAGCACATCGAAGTCGGTTGCTCGCTGGGACATGCGCGGAACTCCTCGAACGGTCGGCAGTGACCCGCGTTACGCTAATGCGGACAGTAGGAGCTGTCAACGAGGAGTCGACCGGGGTATCTATGCTGAGTCGCGTGTCCCGATACAGCCGTCTTCAGCTGGCCGATCTCAGCGGTGTACCGGCGCGCACCATCCGCTATTACCACTCGCTCGGTGTGCTGCCGAAACCCGGCCGCGCGGGCAAGGAGGCCGTCTACACCGACGAGCATTTGGATCGGTTGCGCGACATCTCCGGTATGCAGGCGCGCGGACTGCGCCTGGAGGCGATCCGGGAGGTGTTCGACGCCGAAGCCCAGCGCGGCGCCACCGCGGACTGGCGCTCGGTGCTCGATCCGCGGTATCCGGGTGCGGCGGATCAGTCGGTGGTGATCGACGACGACGAGTTGTCGTCCCTGCTCGGCGATCGCCGCGCCGACATCCTCGACGAACTCGTCGCCGCCCAATACGTCGAGCGATGCGGGGCAGGCTGGCGCATTCCCGATCAGCCGATGCTCAAGGGCGCGCTGATCCTGTACGACGTCGGCACCGACATCACCCTGAGCGGCGCGCTGCGCAAACTCATCCGCGCCAGGATCGCCGATCTCGCCGACGAGATGGTGCGCACGTTCCGCGACGCGGCCGCGACGAGTTACGGCGGTGAGGGCATCGGCACGGACCTGAGCCGGTTCCGCGAACGTTTCCGCGCCGCCGCGTGGGAGGTCGGCGGCGCGACCTTGGCCGACGAGATCGAGCGCGCGGTCCGCGAACTGGACGGCTGACGGATCCGCGAGCGGTGTTCACTAAAGTGACACCCATGACGACGCCGCGCGCGCGGGCACGAGCCCAGACGATGGAGGACATCAAGCGGATCGGCCGCGAGCATCTCGCCACGCACGGCGCCGCGGCGCTGTCGCTGCGCGCGGTGGCCCGCGATCTCGGAGTGGTCTCCTCGGCGGTGTACCGGTATGTGCGCAGCCGCGACGAGTTGCTGACCCTGCTCGTGGTGGACGGCTACAACGCCCTCGGCGACGCCGTGGACGACGCCCTCACCGCCGCGCCCACCGATCCCGCGGAGCGGCTGCGGGTGGCGGGCCGCGCGGTGCGCGCCTGGGCGCTGGCCGAACCCGCTTGGTACGGACTGCTTTTCGGCTCGCCGGTCCCGGGGTACGAGGCGCCCGCCGAGCAGACCGTCGATCCCGGTGTGCGGGTGATCGCCACGCTGATGAGGATCTTCGCCGACGCGCACGGGGCGGGCCGCTTGCGGGAGCCGACCCGCCCGGTCCGCGTGTCGACCGCGTTGGCGGGCAGCTTCGCCGGTGTCCGCGACGAATTCGACTTGGACGTGCCGGACTGGCTGGTGGTGCGTGGCGTCGGGGTCTGGAGCGCGCTGTTCGGCGCGGTGAGCTTCGACGTGTTCGACATGTACGGCCGCGACACCTTCGCCGACCGCACCGAGCTGTTCGAGCTCGTCCTGGACAACCTGCTGGACCTGCTGGGTTTCCCCGCCTGACCGCCGGACAAACCTCTCTCGCCCATTGTGTGGGACCGCCGGTCCCATATATTCTGGATCGCAACACGCGAGGAGCGTGCGCGGTGCCGGCGCCCAGCGTCGGCCTGAGCGAGGAGGCATCGATGACGCTGTCCGAATCGGTTCGTACCGGACTGTTCGATCGGGAGTACTGGGAGACGCTGGACACCCTGTCCGAGGGTTCGGTGCACCGGAAATTCGACCCCTACCTGGACATCGACTGGGACGGACCGGAATTCGCGATCGACAAGGACGATCCACGATGGATCCTGTCCCCGGAGTTCGATCCGCTCGGCGCGACCGACTGGTATCGAAACCTGCCGCCGCAGCGGCAGATCGAGATCGGCCGATGGCGCACCGCGAACGTGATCAAGGTGGGCGCGGCCTTCGAGAGCGTGCTGATCCGCGGAATGATGCAGTACATCATGAAGCTGCCCAACGGCTCTCCGGAGTTCCGTTACTGCCTGCACGAGATGACCGAAGAGTGCAACCACATCCAGATGTTCCAGGAGCTGGTCAACCGGATCGGCGTGGATGTGCCCGGTATGCGGCCGGTCTTCCGCGCGCTCTCTCCGCTGATCGGCGTGGCGGGCGGCTACGCGCACGTCATCCTGTTCATCGGCATCCTCGGCGGCGAGGAACCGATCGACCACTACCAGAAGGCGATCATCCGCGACGGCGGCAACATTCCGCCCGCCGTGCTGCGCACCATGGAGATCCACATCGCCGAGGAGGCGCGGCACATCTCCTTCGCCAACGAGTTCCTGAAGGCGCACATCGAACGCATGAGCCCGGCGGGTAAAGCCGTGTGCGCCTTGGCCTTTCCGCTGGCGATGCGCTGGCTTGCCGGGGAGATCATGGTGCCGCCGCGCTCGTTCGCCAAGGACTTCGACATCCCGCGCGAGGTGTTCCGCGACGCGTTCTGGCGGGCTCCGCAGTCGCGCCGGATCCTGTCCGGCTACTTCGGCGACATCCGCAAGCTCGCGGGCGAACTCGGTCTGATGAACCCGGTCACCAAGCGGGTGTGGTCGATGCTGCACATCGATGGCGACGCCGCGCGCTACCGCAGCGAACCCGAACGCCGCATCGCCTGAGGCATTTCGCGGCCCGTCAGGACTCGACGCTCGCCAACCGGGCGAGCGCGGCGAGCAGCGGTTCGTCGGGGTCGAGCGCGAGACGGTGCGCCCGCGCGACTCCGTCCAGCACGCTCCACGCGTAACCGGCCAGCTCGGTGACGAGTTCGTCGCGGCTCATCGAGCGTTCCGGAGCGCGCGCCCAGCGCGTCACGGTGGCCTCCGTCATGGACACGATGGCGAAGGTCATCGTGTCCGCGGCCGCCTCGTCCACCACACCGACCACCCCGGCCAGGCCGGAGACCAGCTGGCGGGTGCGTGCCGCGATCCGGTCCTTCAGGCTGCTCACACCGTCCACGTCGTCGGGGTCGCCGAGCGCGGGACCGCGGCGCAGGAAGTCGTAGAGACGCGCGTGCTGGTCGATCCAGTCCACGACCGCGGCGATGGTGCGGCGCAGGATGACGTGGATGGAACCGGCGGAGATGTCGAGCGCGGCGTCGATGTCGTCGGTGAATTGATCACCGATCGCGGTCCTGGTGCGTCGGTCGAGGTCCTCGCGACCCGAGAACTGGCGGTACACCACCGATTTCGACAATCCGGAGCGCTCGGTGATCCGCTGCATGGAGACCTCGACGCCCATCGGCGTCTCCTCGATCAACTCGATCAGGGCCGTCACGATGCGTTCGCGCCGCCGAGTGTTGTGCGGCTGCCAGCGCGCCTGCCTGCCACCGGTGGGCTGCGGGGCGGGTGACGAGGACATCGACACGGCTCGAGTTTAGAGCACCGGTGAGAGCGCGGGTGGCATTGCGGATCTCGACGCGGTGGGGGTGGGGATGGCCATGACCGCCGGACCCGCAGGGTGGTGTCGCGAGGGCACCGAGCCCGGCGGTCATGACGTGCCGACCCTAACCGAGTCCTTCGCGGTTCTCTGGAGAATCGCGGTCGGCGCGGTGTGTCACCGGAAGCCGACGCGGAATCCGGCCACGAGGCAAAAGTATGCGGTTCACATTTACGCAGGTCGGACAGTACGCAACGACACGGCAACAAGGTGCCCGAAACTGCACTCTTGCGTAATTGCCCGGCGTATGCTCGCCGTCGTTCGATCGTGGGGATCCGCAGCGGAGACACGAGCTACGGACCGGAATCTGACGCGCGAGGAGGATGTGGTGACTGCCGTAGCTCCCAGGCCGGAGTCGGAACTCGAGGCCGTCCGGCCGTACCCGGGACGGGTGGGGCCGAAGGGGTCGTTCGTCTTGAAGTTGGTCACCACGACCGACCCGAAGGTGCTCGGCCAGATGTACTTGGTCACCTCCATGTCGTTCTTCATGATCGGCGGCCTGATGGCGCTGCTCATGCGCGGCGAACTGGCCAGGCCCGGCATGCAGTTCCTGTCCACCGAGCAGTTCAATCAGCTGTTCACCATGCACGGCACGATCATGCTGCTGTTCTACGCGACCGCCGTGGTGTTCGCGTTCGCCAACCTGATCCTGCCGCTGCAGATCGGCGCACCCGACGTGGCCTTCCCGCGCCTCAATGCCTTCAGCTACTGGCTGTACCTGTTCGGTGCGACCATGGCGACCGCGGGTTTCGTGACTCCGGGCGGTGCCGCCGACTTCGGCTGGACCGCCTACCAACCGCTCAGCGACATGATGCACTCGCCGGGAGTCGGCGGTGACATGTGGATCCTCGGTCTGGCGGTCTCGGGTCTGGGCACCATCCTCGGCGCGGTCAACATGATCACCACCGTGGTCTGCCTGCGCGCGCCCGGCATGACCATGTTCCGGATGCCGATCTTCACCTGGAACATCGTCGTCACCAGTGTGCTGATCCTGCTCGCCTTCCCGATCCTCACCGCCGCGCTGTTCGCGATCGCCTACGACCGCCACCTCGGCGGGCACATCTACGACCCGGCCACCGGCGGGGTGATCCTCTACCAGCATCTGTTCTGGTTCTTCGGCCATCCCGAGGTGTACATCATCGCGCTGCCGTTCTTCGGCATCGTCTCGGAGATCTTCCCGGTGTTCAGCCGCAAGCCGATCTTCGGTTACACCACGCTGGTCTACGCGACGCTCGGCATCGCCGCGCTGTCCGTCGCGGTGTGGGCGCATCACATGTTCGCCACCGGCGCGGTGCTGCTGCCGTTCTTCTCGTTCATGACCTTCCTCATCGCGGTGCCCACCGGCGTGAAGTTCTTCAACTGGATCGGCACCATGTGGCGCGGTCAGCTGACCTTCGAGACGCCGATGCTGTTCTCGATCGGCTTCATCGTCACGTTCCTGTTCGGCGGCCTGTCCGGCGTGATCCTGGCCAGCCCGCCGCTGGACTTCCACGTGTCCGACTCGTACTTCGTTGTCGCGCATTTCCACTACGTGCTCTTCGGCACCATCGCCTTTGCGACGTACGCGGGCATCTACTTCTGGTTCCCCAAGATGACCGGCCGGATGCTCGACGAACGGCTCGGCAAGTGGCACTTCTGGACCACGTTCGTCGGCTTCCACATGACCTTCCTGGTGCAGCACTGGCTCGGTAACGAGGGCTTCCCGCGTCGTTACGCCGACTACCTGCCCTCGGACGGATTCACCGGCCTGAACACGGTTTCCACCATCGGCTCGTTCATCCTGGGCGCCTCGGTGCTGCCGTTCGTCTGGAACGTCTTCAAGAGCGCACGGTACGGCGAACCCGTCACGGTGGACGATCCCTGGGGCTACGGCAATTCGCTGGAGTGGGCGACCACCTGCCCGCCGCCGCGGCACAACTTCTACGAGCTGCCGCGTATCCGTTCCGAGCGTCCCGCGTTCGAGCTGCACTACCCGCACATGATCGATCGCATGCGCGCCGAGGCGCACGTGGGCTGGGGTGCGCCGCGGCACGGTGAAGCCGTCATGGAACCGGTCGCGGGCGCGCCCGAAAAGAAGGCATAGCGACTTCGGTGCCCGCGACCGTCGCCGAGCGGTCAGGCGGAGGCGAACAGCGGCGCGACGAAATGCTCCAGCATGGCGCGTTCGTCCGCGTCGTCGACGCCGGGGACCGTGAGCAGCGAGACGATCAGCCGGGTCAGCCACCGCGCCAGCGGCGCCCGGTCGCCGCCGATCGACTCCGGTAGGAAGGCGGCCGCGAGCGCCTCGATCACTTGCGAGGACTGACCGATCTCCACGGCGAGACCCGCGTCGGCGGGCCGGAACCAGGCGATCAGCAGCGGCTCCGCGCGGACCGCGCGCACCGCGGTGAGCATGGCGGTCACGATCCGCTCGCCCGGATCGGCGATCCCGTCGACCTCCGCGACCACCGCCGCGCCGACGCGTCGCGCCTCCCGGTGCACGAAGGCGAGCCGCACCGCGTGCCGGTTCTCGAAGTAGCGGTAGACCGTCGCGCGCGAACATCCCGCCGCCTTGGCGATATCCGCCATCTGGGTCTCGGCCACACCCCGTTCGGCGAACAGGCGCGCGGCCGCGTCCAGGATCCGTTGCGCGGCCAGTTCGGTGCGCTGCTCGGCCAGCCAGTCGGTGTTCATGCGCTCGCCACGAACGGGACGTGCACCGGCCAGCGCACGTAGTTGCCCTCCGCGTAGCGGACGCCATCCATGTCGACGGTGAAGTCCGGACAGCGGGCGAGCAACTCTTGCAACGCGATGGTGGCCTGCATGCGGGCGGCCGCCGCGCCGAGACAGTGGTGGTTGCCGTGGCCGAAGGTGAGGATGGTCTTCGGCCTGCGGGTGACGTCCAATTCCGCGGCGTCCGGGCCGAATTCGCGTTCGTCGCGGTTGGCCGAGGCGTAGAGCATCAGCGCCCGCCTGCCAGCCGGAATGGTGATGCCCTCGATCTCCACGTCCCTGGTCACGGTGCGGGCCATGTTCTGCACGGGCGAGGTCAGCCGCAGGAACTCGGTGACCGAATCCGGGATCAGGCTCGGATCGTCGACGAGCCGCTTGCGCTGGTCGGGGTAGGTGGTCAGCAATTGGACCGCGCCGCCGAGATTTCCGGTGGTGGTGTCGTTGCCGCCGGTGATCATGGTGAAGGCGAAGCCGATGATCTGCAGGATGCCGGGGATGTCGTCGGGTTCGCCGAGGCCGGAGGCCACCAGGTGGGTGATGGTGTCGTCGGCCGGTTCGAGGCGGCGGCGTTCGATCATCGCGGTGAAGTACTGCGTGAGTTCGCCGACGGCGGCCTGCGCCGAGTAGACGTTGCCGGTGGCCGAGGCGGCGACGATGCTGTCGGTCCATTCGTCGAACTTCGGCCGATCCGCGGCGGGCACGCCCAGATAGTGCGCGACCACCATGGTGGGCAGCGGCTTGAACAGCTCGACGGAGATGTCGCCGCCACCGGCTTCGCGCAGCCGCTCGATGCGCTCGACGACGAATTCCCTTACGGCGGGACGGATCTCCTCGACCTGTCGGGGAGTGAAGCCCTTGGCCACCCGGCGACGGAAGATCGTGTGGTCGGGGGCGTCGGTGAACACGAACGGCTTGTTCTCGCCGAGGCCGATCTTCTCCAGATCGTGGTAGTCGACCGTGATGCCCGAGGCCGAGGAGAAGGTCTCGGCGTCGCGCACCGCGTCGTAGACGTCGGTGAAACGAGACAGCACGTAGTAGTCCTCGTCGGGGCGGTCCGCCGGAATCACGTGGTGGACCGGATCGTGATCGCGCAGCTCGGCGTACATCGGCCACGGATCGCGCCAAGTGTCGCCGGACCTTAATTGGAACACGCCGTTGTGTGACAAACCCGCTTGCATATCTCGACGGTAAGACAAACTATGTTCTTTGTCTAGAACGCGTTTCAACTCGATTCTCGGGCTCCTCACCGCCGCGAAGGGGGATCGGCAACATCCATTTGTCAACACAAACCACCTGTACCAACTGTTATCGTCGTAGATCGCACGCTCTTCGCAATCGAGTGGCAAAGCGGCCCGTCCGCTGGCCCGACCCGTTCCACGGAGGTTTCGATGAGCACAGCCGATCTGATCTTCACCGGCGGCACGATCCTCGCGATGGATCCCGAGCGCGAGGGTGCGCGCGCGGTCGCGGTGTCCGACGGGCGTATCGCCGCGGTCGGCGGAGACGACGTGCTGGCCATGCGCGGACCTGGCACCGAGATGATCGACCTGGGCGATCGCTGCCTGATGCCGGGCTTCGTGGAGGCGCACACCCATCCGACCCAGGATCAGATGCTGTACTCCGACATCGTGATCGACATTCGCCCGGTCACCACCTGTCCGAGCGCCGAGGACGCGCACGCCGAGATTCTGCGCGCGGTCGCCACGGCTCCCGCGGGCCGTCCGTTGATCTTCTACGGCTTGGATGTGCTGTTGCAGACCGGTTTTCCGGAGCCGACCAGGGCGTGGCTGGACGAACTCGGACCCGACCGGCCGATCGTGATCTGGCAGAACTCCGGACACCTCGCGTGGGCGAACGGGGCCGCCATGCGGTTCGCCGGTCTTTCCGATGACCTGCCGGATCCCGCAGGCGGGCACTACGACAGGGACGACTACGGCAGGCTCACCGGCAAGGTCTACGAAGCCCCCGCCGTGCTCTCGCTCATCGGACCCATGCTCGCCGAGCAACTCGCGGGCCCGGAACTGCTGGCCCGCGAACACGCCGACCTCGCGAGCCGCGGTGTCACGTTGTGCAGCGATATGGCCTTCGCCCAGCAGATGCGTCCGCTGACCAGCGCGCTCTATCAGCAGCAGCGAGCCAAGGTGCGGATGCGGGTCTACGAGATGGCCGATCCGGGCGGGGAGTCCTACTGCCCGCTGGAGAACGGCGACGACCTGTTCCGCCAGATCGGCATCAAGATCTGGGTCGACGGATCACCGTGGGTCGGCAACATCGACACCTCGTTCCCGTATCTGAACACCCCCGCCACGGCCGCACTCGGACTCGGGCACGACCACCGTGGCCACGCCAACTACACCGCGGACCAACTGCACCAGATCGTCGGCGCGTACTACCCGATGGGCTGGCAGATCGCCTGTCACGTGCACGGCGATCACGGCGTCGACACGATCCTCGATGTCTACGAGAACGCGCTGGCCCGGTATCCGCGCCGGGATCACCGGCTGCGCTTGGAGCACTGCGGCGCGATGACGCCCGAGCAATTCCGGCGTGCCGCGCGACTCGGCATCACGTGCAGTCTGTTCGTCGATCACGTCTACTACTGGGGTGACGTGCTCGTCGACGACCTGTTCGGCCCCGAGCGCGGCGCGAACTGGGTGCGCACCCGATCGGCACTCGACGCGGGTATGCGCGTGTCGTTCCACAACGACTGCCCGGTCACCGAGGAGGAACCGCTGCGCAACATGGCGGCGGCGGTGACGCGAACCTCGCGCAGCGGACGCGTACTCGCACCGGCGGAAAGGATCACCGTCGACCAGGCGCTGCGCGCCCAGACCATCGACGCGGCGTATCAGCTGTTCGCCGACGACATCACCGGTTCCCTCACCCCCGGCAAGTACGCGGATCTGGTCGTTTTGGATCAGGATCCCCGGTGGGTACCCCCGGAGGAACTGGCCGACATCGAGGTGCGCGCCACGTACCTGGCGGGGGAGCCGACTTACCAAGCCTGAGCATTTGTGACAAGTCACAAACACATTGGAAGTATTCACAATCCGCGATCGACCCGGCCCACCGCGCACACGAATCCCGTTACGTTTGATCGCTGTGCAATTCCGGCCGGAAGGAACCATTCGTGACCGCTCCCAACATGGCCGATCCTGATCTCATCGTCTCGGGCCGTCCGGTCTCGACCCATCTCAAGGACACCAGGACCCTCTCCCAGCGCATGGTCGGGCACTTCGTGAAGAACGTGGTGCCCTGCGGCACGCTACCCGGCGAGGCGCTCAGTGGCGACGTGACCGCGGTGACCCGGGTGTGTCTGGAACTGGCCGTGCGGATGCTGGATGGCAACGAGGTCGGCGAGGACATCGAGCGAGTCGGCGCCGCGGCCGCGGGCTGGGCGCGTGAGGGCATTCCGATCGACACCATCCAGCACGCCATCCACGAGGGCTTCAAACTCGGCTTCGATCTGATCCTGGCCAATGCCACCACGCAGGATCACGAGAGCCTGGTGAACGTGGCCCGCCGCTTCATGGACATCCTCGACACCATCATCGCGACGGTCTCGGTGGCGTATGTGAAGGAACTGCGCGCCGTGGTGAGCGAGCACCACACGGCCGTGCACACGCTGACCTCGGCACTGCTCGGCGGCAACAGCACCTCGACCATGGCCCGCGAATGCGGCATCCAAATCGCCGATTCCTACCACGTGCTCGCGCTCGCGGTGCCGCCGCACCGCGACGAACGGAACCCGACGCTGGACAGCAAGGTGGTCGCTCGCCGCAAGCTACGCAGGTTGCAGGCGGAGCTGGCCACCCGGTGCGGCGACAGCGCGCTCTCGCTGTTGAGCGTGGACGGCGGCACCATTCTCATCCCGACCTCCACCCTCGACGACCCGGAACTCGACGAGCTGGTCGCCCAATTGTCCAGGGCCGCTCAGGTTCCCGTGCGCGCCAGCGCCGTCGAGGCCACCCCGGAACGCATACCGCAGGCCGCCGATCAGGCGCACGAGCTGCTCGACATGGTGCACCGGATGCACAGCGTGTCGGGTTTGTATCGCTTCAACGACCTGGCGCTGGAATACCAGCTCACCCGGCCGGGCCCGGCGCGCGACTTCCTCGGCTCGCTGCTCGATCCGCTGGACGACTACCCCGAACTACTGGAAACCCTTCAGGTGCACATCAGCACGAACCTGAACCGGCAGCGCACCGCGCGGCTGCTGCACGTGCACACCAACACCGTCGACTACCGCCTCAAACGAATCGGCCAGCTCATCGCCTTCGACCCCACCCAGGCCTCGGGCCTGTGGTATCTGCGCTCGGCCTTGGTCGCCCGGGCACACCGCACCGGAGACGTGCCCCCGCCCGTCGGCTTCGGCGAGCCGGAAACCGGTGGCGGCGAACAGGAAGCCGTGGTGCACGACATCGCGGCGCCCCCGCGCGGACGACGCCCCTGACGTCGGGCGTGCGGCGCGCGAGCCCACGTGCCGCACGCCCGCCGGGCGGGTCAGCGAGGCACGGTCACGGGATCGGCGCAGCTGGCGAGCGCGTCCACGAACGAGCATTCCTTCGGCAGTCGCGTCGGCAGGTAGTCGGCCGGTACGCCGCCGTGGCTGGTGATGGTGCGGTAGGCGGCGACGGCGTCGGTGGGGCGCCTCGTCAGCGTCGGATCGGTCAGCACGTCGACCGTGTAGAGGCCGAAACGGGGTGTGTAGGAGCCCCATTCGTAGTTGTCGGTCAGGCTCCAGTAGTTGTAGCCGATCAGGTCGATGCCGTCGGCCTTGGCGCGCTGTAGCCAGTAGACGGTGTCACGCAGGTTGTCGGCGCGGCTGTAGGCGTCCCAGCGCGGCATGCCGTTCTCGGTGGGCATGCCGTTCTCCACGATGTAGAGCGGCTTGCCGGGAAACGCGCGCGAATAGTGTTGCAGCGCATAGTAGATACCCTCGGGCTGCAACGGGTTCTTCCACAGCTCGGTGAAGTTCGTCATCCCCGTGAGGTTGTCGGGGGAGAGGCCGTAGTAGTAGTCGATGCCGACGTAGTCCAGCTTGGCGGCGATCTTGTCGATGAGCGGCTTGTTCACCGCGTCCTCAGCGGCGGGGATGTAGGCGACGTTGCTCGTCACCATGGCGCCCGGCTGCACCGCGTGCATGTGGTCGTAGATCGCGTTGTGCGCCCTGGCGATTCGGTCGTGCATGGCGGGCACGTCGGCGGGGCCGATGCCGTCGTGCCGAAGCTCGTTGAGCACGTACATCATCGGCTCGTTGAAGGTCACCCAGAGCGGGTCCGCCTCCGCGTATCGGTCGACCACCCGCCTGGCGTTGGCCAGCCAGTCCTCGACGATCGCCGGGTTGCGCCAGCCGCCGCGGTCGACCTCCCAGCCGGGGTAGACCCAGTGGTCGATGGTCAGCATCGGTCGCATGCCGGCGTCGCGAATCGCCGCGATCACGTTGTCGTAGAAGCGGAATCCGGCTTCGTCCCACTCGCCGGGCCGCGGCTGGAGCCGCGCCCATTCGATGCCGATGCGATACACCCGCACGCCGAGCTGGGCGGCCAGCTCGATGTCCGAGCGGTAGCGGCTGTGGAAGTCGATGGCGTTCTCGTACGGGTCCTGGGTCTTGCCCGCCGCGACGTACCGCGACCAATTACTGTCCGGCGCATCGCCTTCCGACTGATATCCGGATGCGGCGACGCCCCACAGGAAGTCGCTGCCGAAGGGCTGCACCTGCGCTGGCGGAGCTGGGCGGGCGTACGCGGGCGCGTTACCGCCGACGACCAGCGCGGCGGTGGTGGCCGCGAGGGCGGCCAGGACGTGGCGGCGACTGGGGGATCGCATCGAACTCCTGTTCCGAATGGGTGGTCGGCGCTCGTGGACCTCCGGTGCGGGGTAGGGCACCGGGTCGGGTGAGACCACGGCGAACACTGTAACTGGTCGCCCGTCCGTATCGGGGGAGGATCGCGGAGTGCGGCAGGGCTTCCGGTGGGGTAGGGGAGAAGCGGCTGGAGCGAGACGAGCGCCGGGGTAGGCGAGGCCGGTATCGGCGATCTCGGACTGCGCAAGGTCCCGCTGGTCGGACGGGTGAAGCGACTGAATAGTCTCGGTAACCAACATGCTGATACGTAGATATGCGCATCTAACTATGTAACCTCACCTTCACAAAATGAAGCCACGACTCACGTACACCGACAAGAAACCGAAAGTGCCCGCCCACCAAGCTCTTACCGCAAGGGTGGGCGATCACTCCGCGACGAGTGCGGTGGCGACGACGTACCCCTTGGGATCGCGCCAGGTGCGCCCGGGGTGATGGCCGAACCAGTCTTCGACGTCGGCGCTCAGATCGGCCAGTATCGCGTCGCGATCGGGGTGATCGCGTTCGATGCCGCGGCAACCGAAGATGGCTTCCGCGAAGCGAATCAGCGGCGCGGGGTTGTCGAAGACGAGCGCGTTGTCGCAGCGCTGGACGTGCACGGTCCCGAAGACGTCGGACATGAGCCGGGGCAAGCTCTCCGAATCCACGGTGCGCGGCGGCGCGGCGCCGGGCTCGATGCCGTAGCTCGCGGCGTGCGCGTCGACGAGTTCGCCGATGTACGGGCAGGTTTCGCGATGGTTGACGACGACCGCGACGGTGCCGCCTGGTTTCGTGGCGCGCCGGAATTCGTGTAGCGCGGCCGCCGGGTCCGGGACGTGGTAGAGCATGTGGCGTGCGGTGAGGACGTCGAAGCTGTTGTCGTCGAACGGGATATGGCGGGCGTCGGCGCGGACGCCGCGCACGCCGGGAACGGCCTGGGCGGCGGCGACCATGGCGGGGGAGGTGTCGATGCCGAGCAGCGGGCCGCGATGGCCGTACGCGACGAGCCGAGCGAGGAACCGGGCGTCACCGCAGCCGACGTCGGCGAGGTATTCCGCGCCGGAGAGGGCGAGTGCGGCGAGGACTTCGCCGCCCGGGTCGTGGGGTATCTCCGAGTAGCGCTCGTGGGTGTCGATCCGCACCCGTAGCGGTGTGGGATCGGCGTACTCGGCGTCGAGACGGCTGCTCATCGGTGCACGTCCTTCGGTCCGGTCGGCGGGTGGTGACGCTCCCTTCTGGCGGTGAGCGTACTCCGGGTGAAGGTGGCGACCCCGCGTTTTCCCGGGTGACTCGGCCGCCGATCAGCTCCGCGCGGACACCGTTGCCGAGTCCGGAGTGGCCTCGGGCGCGGCGCGGCCTCGTGATTCGTCGTCCAGGACGGACTCGCCGAGGCCGATCTTGCGCTGGATCCGCTGCATCCAGGCGGGCGCCCACCAGCACCTGTCGCCGAGCAGTTTCATGACCGCGGGGACCAGCAGCATGCGCAGGATCGTGGCGTCGATGAACAGGGCGGCGATCATGCCGTAGGCGATGTACTGCATCATCACGAGGTCGGAGAACGCGAACGCGCCGGTCACCACCAGCAAGATGAGTGCGGCGGCGGTGATGATCGCGCCGGTGTGCGCGGTGCCGACGCGGATCGCCTGGGTGGTGTCGGCGCCCTTGGCCTTCGCTTCGACCATGCGCGACAGCAGGAAGACCTCGTAGTCGGTGGACAGTCCGTAGACGATGGCGATGATGAGCACCAGCACCGGGGACATGATCGGCTGCGGGGTGAAGTTGAGCAGCTCGGCGCCGTGGCCGTCGATGAAGATCCAGGTGAGGATGCCGAGCGTGGAGCCGAGTCCGAGTGCGCTCATCAGCGCGGCCTTGATCGGCAGGACGAGTGAGCCGAAGGTCAGGAACATCAGCAGCGTGGTGACGAGCACGACCGCGGCGATCATGTACGGCATGCGTTCGAGCAGGGTGTCGATGCTGTCCTCTTGGATGGCGGGCTGGCCGCCGACGAGGAGGGTGAGTCCGTCGGGCACGTCGAGTGCGCGGAGGTAGTCGATCGTCGGGCCCGCGTTGTCGGAATCGGCGAGGGTGGCGCGCATGCGATAGAGGTCGGTGCGGCCTGGTGCGGAGGCGGGCACGCTGAATTCGCTTGCGAGCCCGGGTGCTTGGTTGATCTGGCGGTAGAGCGCGCCGATGGCGGCGCGGTCGTCGGAGACGACGATGAGCTGGAGCGGGTCGGGCTGGCGTTTGGGGAACAGTTCGTCGAAGTGCTGCTGGGCGAGGCGGGTGGAGTTGTCCGGTGGCAGGTAGGTCTCGCTCATGCCGCCGAAGGCGAGGTTCTGCATCGGGATGATGAGCAGGCAGAGTCCGAGGACGAGCGGGACGGCGACGCGCAGCGGCTTGCGCATCACCCAGTCGGTGGTGCGGCCCCAGAATCCGTTCTCGATCTCGGTGGCTGTCTTGGTTCGGCGGAATCGGCTGAGGCCGAGGCTGTCCACGCGCGGTCCGAGGATGCCGAGAGCGGCGGGCAGGATGGTGATCGCGGCGAGCGCGGCGAGCAGGACGGTGGCGATCGCGCCGTAGGCGAGGGATTTGAGGAATCCTTGCGGGAAGATCAGTAGTCCGCCGAGGCTGGCGACGATCATGGTCGCGGAGAAGACGACGGTGCGGCCCGCCGTGCTGACGGTGCGCCGGACGGCGGTGCGGGTGTCGTGGCCCGCGGCGAGTTCTTCGCGGAAGCGGCTGACGATGAACAGGCCGTAGTCGATGGCGAGGCCGACGCCGATCATCGAGACGACGCCGGTGACGAAGGAGTTGACCTCGGTGAAGTTGGTGAATATCCGCATGATGCCGTTGGCGCCGGTGACGGTGAGCGCGCCGATGGCCAGCGGTAGTGCGGCGGCGACGAGTCCGCCGAAGACGAAGAACAGCAGGACGGCGACGACCGGTAGTGCGACGACCTCCATGCGGTGCACGTCGTCGGTGAGGGTGTCGGTGAGGGTGCCCGCGATGGGTTGGAGCCCGGCGACTTGGACGTCGACACCGGGAATGGGGAAGTCGTTCTTGACCTTTCGGTAGTTGCGCACCATTTCGGTGTCGTCGTCGCCGCGGATGGCGATGAGGACGAAGGCGTGGCGGCGGTCGTCTCCGGCGAAGAGGGGGCCGCTGGCCTTACCGGTTTCGGTGGCCCAGTAGGCGCCGTTGATGCCGGTGATCTCGTCGGGGTGGTCGCGGGTGAGGTTGTCGAGGTGGTCGACGACGGTGCGGCTGAGGTCGGGGTCGTCGACGGTTTTGCCGTTGGGGGCGGTGATGAGCAGGACGACGTCGGATTCGTGGTCGCGGCCCCATGCTTCGTCGGCGAGGCGGCTCGCTCGGGCGGATTCGGCGGTGGGGTCTTCCAATCCGCTGGAGCTGAGGTGGTTTTCGATGCCGATGCCGTAGCCCGCGAGTGCGAGCAGTCCGGCGATGACGATGCCGAGTACGCCGAATCGGTATCGGTGGACCAGTTCCCCCCATCGCGCGAACATCAGCGGTCTCCGCGGGGGCAGGGGCGGGCGTGGGTGGCCGGTTTCGGTCGGTGTGCCGATCCTGCTGTGCGGAAGACCAAGGGGCCGTGTCCTTTCCGTGGGGTTCGCGGGGGTTTCTGGCATCAAAAATACAGACGTTGTTGAAATGTCGACGTTTAACTATTGAATTCATGGGTCAGCGGTTCGCACATCTGTGCGGCGATGCCGGAGTTCTGGTGTCGAAGGAGGTGCGTGCGGTGTGAATTGGACCGCTTCGGCGTTCGCGGGCGGACGTGGCCGCCGCGACGTGGCACCATGCGGTTATGGTCTCCAATCCGTTGCCGACTCTCGCCAGGCGCCTCGCGCAGCAGCGGTGGGTGATGCGTACGGCGCCGCTGGTGCTGCCGCTGGAGCGGTTCATCCGGTGGGTGACTCGCGGGCGTTTCGGCGTGCTCGATCTGGTGGGCCTGCCGTCGATCGAAGTCACGGTGGCCGGACGCAAGACCGGGGTGCCGCGCACCACGTCGCTGCTGTATGTGCCGCGCGGCGCGGACTTCCTGGTGATCGGGTCGAACTGGGGCAGTGCGAAGCATCCGGTGTGGTCGGCGAACCTACGTGCGGCCAGTGTCGCGACGGTCGGGCATCGGGGCCAGCGTTTCCCGGTGCGGGTCACCGAGATCACCGGCGTCGAGCGCAAGCGCGTCTGGGATCTGGCCGTGGAGTTCTGGCCCGGCTACGAGATGGAGTACGAGCTCTCCGGCGGCCGCGAGTTCCGGATCTTCGAACTGCGCCGGGAGTGAGCGCGATCAGCCGAGGGCGGATCGCACGGCCGCGGAGAAGGCGGAGACGGCGGGATGCCGGCCCGCGCCCGCGCGGCACGCGATGGTCGTGGTGCGGGCGATCGGAAGCCGGACGAGGTGCACACCGGGTGGGGGTTCGGTGGCGCTGAGTTCGGGGACGAGGGCGACGCCGTGTCCGGCGGCGACGAAGGCCAGCACGGTGCTGAAGTCGTCGACCTGGTGGTGGACGCGCGGGGTGAATCCCGCGGCTTGGCAGGCGCGGAGGGTCATGGTGTGGCAGCGGGTGCCCGCGGTGGCCACGATCCAGGGTGCGTCGCGCCAGGTGTCGAGGGTGGCGCCGGGGGTCGCGGTGTCGGCGGCGAGGAACATGGCTTCGCGGTAGAGCGGTTCGGTGTGCACGCCGGGTTCGGGCGGGAACGGGACCAGGTCGTAGTCGTGGACGAGGGCGACGTCGAGTTCCCCGGCGCGCAGCGCGGCGGCGACGCGGGCCGGATCGAGTTCGGTGACACGGGGTTCCAGGCCGGGGTGGGCGGTGGCGAGCCTGGTGAGGGTGTCGGGGATGAAGGCCTGGGTGGCGCTGGGAAAGGCGCCGATGCGCAGCGGTCCGGTCAGTCCGGCTCTGGCGTCGGCGAGGTCGGCCTCGGCCTCTTCGAGCCGGGCGAGCACCGCGTCGGCGTGTGCGACGAGGGTGTGTCCGGCTGGGGTGAGCGTGACGCGGCGTCCGGTGCGTTCCAGCAGGGCGACGCCCGCTTCGCGTTCCAGCGCGGTGAGTTGCTGGGAGACCGCGGAGGGGGTGAACGCGAGCGCCTCGGCGACGGCGGCGATGGTGCCGCGCCGGGCGAGTTCCCGCAGCAGCCGCAGCCTACGCACGTCGAGCATCAGTTCAGCTTACGTTCGGCAGCACAAATGCGAACTGGTTCTTAATCTCTTGGTGCGGCACGCTGGCGGTATGCACCGATTCCAAGGAATTTTCGTACCGCTGGTCACGCCGTTCATTGACGACGGCGCCGTCGCGTGGGACGCGCTGGAATCGCTGGCGCGCGGCGTGCTCGACGCGGGCGCGGCGGGACTGGTGGCGTTGGGCACGACCGCCGAGGCGGCGACGCTGGACGCCGTGGAACGGCGCGGTGTGATCGAGGTGTGCGCCAGGGTGTGCGCGGCGACGGGTGCGCCGTTGATCGTCGGGGCGGGCGGCAACGACACCCGCGCCAGCCTCGCCGGGCTGGTGGAGCTGGCGGCGTGGCCGCAGGTGACCGCGGCGTTGGTGCCGGTGCCGTACTACACGCGGCCTTCCGAGGCCGGGGTCGTCGCGCACTACGCTCACCTCGCGGCGAGTTCGCCGGTGCCGCTGATCGTTTACCACATTCCCTATCGGACCGGTCGTTCGTTGAGTGCGAGCACACTGCGGGAGATCGCGGCCTTGGACGGCGTCGTCGGTGTGAAGTACGCGGTCGGCGGTGTGGACACCGACGCGGTCGAGTTGCTCGCCGATCCGCCCGCGGATTTCGCGGTGCTCGCCGGGGACGACGCGTTCCTCTCGCCGCTGCTCGCGCTGGGCGCGGCGGGCGGCATCGTGGCGACCGCGCAGCTGGCGCCAGCGCGTTTCGTCGCCCTCGAAAATGCTTGGCGCATCGGGGACCTCGCGTCGGCGCGGGCGATCGGCGCGGAGCTGGCCGGGGTGGCGGTGACGGCGTTCGCCGAGCCGAATCCGACGGTGATCAAGGGCGTGCTGCACGCGCTGGGACGCATTCCGAGCCCGGCGGTGCGGTTGCCGCTGTTGCCCGCCGCGGCGGATTCGGTGGATCGGGCGCTGGGGGCGCTGGGCGCGGTGCCCGTGGTCGCCCGGTAGACCAGGTCAGCGTCGGGCGGTGCCACTGGTGTGCGGGAGGCCTAGGCGTTCCCCGTCGCTGGAGATAGCCGATTGCTATTCTGGCGTAGTCCGGTGTGGCAACCGCACGAGCGGAGGGCGTTGTGCACGATCGTCGCGGCGCGTTACAGGAGTACTTGTTGCGGACCCAGCCCCGGACCGTCGATCGGGGGCGGATGACGATCGTGGAGCGTGAGCTCGCCCGCGTGGTGCGCGCGGGCATTCCGGGCGCCGTTGTCGAATTCGGTTGTTACCGAGGCGGAATGACCGCGTGGCTGCGGGCGGTGCTGGACTCCGTAGGCGCGGATCCGCCGGTGCACGCCTACGACTCGTTTCGCGGGCTGCCCGCGCCGGGTCGCCACGACAGCGCCTATCTGGCCGAGGGCGAGTTCGCGGCCTCGGTCGGCGAGGTGGTGAACCTGCACGAGCGGTTCGGCCTGCGCCGCCCGCACGTGCACGCTGGCTGGTTCGCCCACACCGTGCCCGAACAGTTGCCCGCCCGGATCTCCTTCGCCTACTTGGACGGCGATCGCTACGAGTCGACGCTGCTGTGTCTGCGTGCGTGTCTGCCGCGGCTGGCGCCGGGCGCGATTCTGGTCATCGACGACTACGCCGATCCCGCGTCACCGCCCGATCGCGCCGTCGCGCAACCCAAAGCGCCGGGTGTCATGAAAGCTTGCGAGGACGTCTTCGGCACACCGCTGGCGGTCAGCGTGGTCTCCGCGGACCCGACCTGGACGCTGGGCGTCTACCGGCACGCGATCCCGCCGACCGTCTCCGCGGCGGCCGCGTCGAACGAAACCGTGCGCTGAGTCAGATCGGTGTCGCCATCGCGGCGCGCAGCCGTTCCGCGAGCTCGAAGGAGATCCGTTCCACCCCAATGATTCTGCCGCAGCGGATTACCAGGTGAGGACGGGTTTGACGGTGCGGCCGTCGCGTTGGTGCTCGAGTGCGGTGTCGATCCGGGTGTGCGGGTAGTCGACCACGAGCCGATCGATCGGGAAGCGGCCCGCGGCATGGAGGTCGAGCAGGTATGGGATGAAGGTGTGCGGGTCGGCGTCACCCTCGAGGCAACCGCGGATCGTCTTGCCGCCCAGGACGATATCGCGCACGTCGATGTCGGGGACGCCCGTGCCGAGTCCGACCGCCACCACCGTGCCGCCGGTCGTCAGTGCCGATACCGCTTCGGTGAGGACGCCGGGATGTCCGGTGGTGTCCAGGGCGTGAGTCGCACCGCCGCCGGTGGTTTCGCGGACGGCGGTGGCGGTGTCGTCGGTCGTCGGATCCAGTGCGGCGGTGGCGCCGAGGTCGAGTGCCAGTGCGCGGCGGGCGGGGTTCGGCTCGACGACGACGATGCGCTCCACACCGGCCGCGCGTGCGGCGAGCAGGCCCGCCATCCCGACCGCGCCCGCGCCGTAGACGACGAACTGGGCGTCGGATGCGGGTCGCAGGGCGTTGAGCACCGCGCCCGCGCCGGTCTGGAATCCGCACCCGAGCGGCGCGGCGACGACCGGATCGGTCGCGGGATCGATGACGACGGTGTTGTCCGGGGTGGTCAGCGCGTAGCCCGCGAAGCTGGACTGCCCGAAGAATCCGTCCCGCACCGGCGTCCCGGCCGCGGTGACGCGCGGTGCGCGGTCCTCGCGAGAGCCGAACTGGTTCAACGTGATCGAACGATGGCAGTAGGCGGGTCGGCCGCCGCGGCAGTTGGCGCAACGTCCGCAATGCCGGAAGGTCAGCACGACGTGGTCGCCCGGCCGCACAGTGGTGACCTCGGCGCCGACCGCCTCGACCACACCGGCGCCCTCGTGCCCGAGCAACAGTGGCCGGTCCGGTCCGCCCGCGGCGCGGGTGACGAGGTCGGTATGGCAGATGCCGACCGCCCGCACCCGGACCAGGATCTCCCCGGCGCGCGGCGCGTCGATCTGCACGGCTTCCACGGAGAACGGCGCGGACGGATCGCGGGACAGGACCGCGGAGGTGGTCAGCACGCGGTGACCCGTTCGAGCAGGAAGTAGAAGTGCGCGCCGTCGGCGAGCACGAGGTCCGGGCGGCCGTTCATGATGCCGAGCAGCGTCGAGTCGTCGAGCGGCTTGAAATGATCGAACACCGGCTTGCCGTCGTAGACCATCGTCGCGGTCACCTCGCCGCGGAACTCGACGTTCCACAGCGACGCCTCGCCGTCGCCGAGTTCCTTGTTCGAGTACAGCGAGCCGTCCTCGGCGCGGCAGATCAGCGGCTCGGCGTGGGTCAGCGAGCGAAATCGCTTGCCGTACCAGCGGCTCGCGGGCAGCGCGCGGCACAGCGGATGGCCGGTCTGGAACGCGGCGCCGCGCCAGTCGCCGAGGATCTGTTCGGCCCGTACGGTCGGCAGACCCGCCCACAGCTCGTCCAGTGCTTGGGTCGAGACCCCGGATTCTCGTGCGGCCAGATCCCGCCAGGACGCAGTGCTCATCGTCGGTCGCCTTTCCAAAGTTGCAGAACCATCTGGTTCGCGAACCATATCCCGAACCAAATGGTTCGGCAATATAGGATTCCGGGCATGCGCGCAGCAGGCCACGCCACCAGGGACCGAATCCTCGCCGCGGCCAAGGAGGAATTCGCCCGCTACGGGGTCGCGGGCGCGCGGATCAACCGCATCGCGACAGCCGCGCGCGCCAGCAAGGACCGGCTCTACGCGTACTTCGCGAGCAAGGACGAGCTCTACGCGGCGGTCACCGAACAATGGGCGGGCCAGACCACCGACGAGACTGCGCTCGACGCGGCGGACCTGCCGGGATACGCGGGCCGCCTGTTCGATCACTATCTGCGACACCCGGAGAACGCCCGCCTGCAAACCTGGGCCGAGATCGAACACATCCGCATTCCCGAGGCCGAGGACGCGGTGCGCCGGGTGATCGCCACCAAGATCGGCGAAATCGAACGCGGACAGCGCGAGGGTCTGATCACCACCGACTTCCAGCCCGTCACGCTCGTCGTCATGCTCACAGATCTGGTTCGCACCGCCGCCGTGCACGCCGCGCGGGTCGCGGAACCGCACAGCATCGCCGAACGCCGCGCCGCGGTGGTTTCGGCCGCGCGGCGTCTGGCCGCCCCGTGACGCCCGGTCCGCTGCGAATGCTGGGTGTTTGCCAGGAAGCGCGAATGGGCGCAGGCGAGCGGGCGTAGACTCGCCGGATCGCTCCGTGAACATCCACTGCGAGGTGATGTCACATGGTCGACACGGAAGTGCTCGTCGTCGGTGCCGGTCCGGTCGGACTGACCGCGGCCATCGAATTGGCTCGGCGCGGGGTGCGGTGCCGGATCATCGACGCGGCCGTCGAACCGCCGCGCTACGCCAAAGCGGTCGGTATTCAGCCACGCACGCTCGAGGTATTCGAGGGCATGGGTGTGCTGCGCCAGGTGCTCGACTCGTCGATCCTGCTGCGCGGCCAGATCGTCTACGTCAACGGCGCCGAGGTCGAGCGCGTGGCGTTGACGCTGCCCGCCGACGTCCCGTACCGGTTCGTCGGGCTGCCGCAATACGAGACCGAACGGATTCTGCGCAAACGTCTGGCGACCACCGGCACGCGCATCGAGTGCGGCACCTCGCTCACCCATCTCGAGCAAGACGACTCCGGCGTGCACGTGGTGCTCACCGACGAGAAGGGTGAGCGCCGGGTGCAGGCGCAGTATCTGATCGGTTGCGACGGCGCGCACAGCCTCGTGCGCAAGGCGTTGGGACTCGGGTTCGAAGGCGCGGCGTTCGCCGAACAGTACATGCTCGGCGATGTCGAACTGGACTGGTCGATGCCGCGCGGGTACAGCATCCGATCGATGCACCGGACCGACGGCGTCACCGACGATCTGCTGGTGTGCATCCCGCTGCCGGGCAAGCGCCGGTACCGGGTATCGATGCTGGTGCCGGAGGAACTCGCGACGGCGCCGAGCACCGGCGAGGCGGTCGAGCACGGCTTCGAAGGAGCTCATGCGCCCGAGCTGCACCACATCCAAGCGGTGCTGGACCGGCTGGCGCCCGAACCGGTCACCGCGTCGAGCCTGCGCTGGTCGTCGGTGTTCCGCATCAGTCACCGCATCGTCGATTCCTATTCGCGCGGAAGAGTTTTCGTCGCCGGGGATGCCGCGCACATTCATCCGCCCACGGGTGCGCAGGGCATGAACACCGGCATCCAGGACGCGCACAATCTCGCCTGGAAACTCGCCCTGACCCTCGGCGGCATCGGCGCGGGCGATCTCCTCGCCAGCTACGACGCCGAGCGCAGACCGGTCGGGCAGGAAGTCGTCGGCCGCACCGTGCGCAGCGCGCGCGAAGGCATCGGCGCGGGGGAGACCGACCCGGACTACGTCATCCGCAGGGAAGCCCAACTGCTGATCGACTACTCCGAAAGCCCGCTGATCAGCCACGCACCCGACGACCAGCCCGGCCCGCGCCCCGGATGCCGCGCCCCCGACGCGGCCGGTCTGACCCGAGACGCCGTCGCCTACCCGATCCGGCTGTTCTCCCTGCTCGGACGTACCGACCACACCGTGCTGCTCTACCTCGACGAAACGGCGGGCCCCGAGTCGTCCGCCACCGTGTGCGCCCTCACCGACGCCGCGCGCCGCGCCACTCACGGAAAAGTCGACCTCTATTTGATCACCGCCCCCACCGCCGACCCCGACACCTCGGCGCTGCCGATCATCCGCGACCGCGACGGCGCCTTCGCCCGCGCCTACGGCGCAAAAGGGTTGGCCGCCTACGTCATCCGGCCCGACGGCTACCTCGGCTTCGCCGAACACGACCCCACCCCGGAAGACCTGACGAAACACTTCGCGCAGATCTTCCGCTGAACCGCCCGCGAAATCTGGGCGCCGCGGGGTCGCGTGATCGGCCCAATCGGTCAGTGCTCGAAGACGTTCACCTCGCCGGGCTCGGTCTCGAGCGCCTCGCGGTCGAAGATCAGCAGGGCGAGGAAGAACGCCCCACCCGCGAGAAGTAGACCGGCCACGATCAGCACCGGGACCACCGCGTCTTCGGGCGTCACCAGCACGAACAGCGCGACGGCCGACCACAGCAGGGCGGCGATCGCGACGGGAAGCTCGAAGCGGCCTAGATCGAAGGCGCCCTTCCTGCGGTCCAATCGTTTACGCACCGTCAGGTAGAGAACGATCGTCGAGCCGTAGATGAGGGCGGGCAGGATCGTCGACGCGGTGATCAGCTCCAGCAGCGCGTCGCCGGGCAGCGCGACCATCAAGACGACACCCAGGCAGAAGATCAGGATCGTCGCCGGGACCGGCGTGCGCGTGCGCGGGTCGACCCGCCGCATCAGCCGGTGAGCGGGAAAGCGTGCGTCGCGCGACATCGCGAAAACGAGCCGCGAGCAGGCGGCCATCACCACCATCCCGGCGCCGAAGAACGAGAAGGTGATGGCGACGAGCAGGATGCGTTCCATCACCGGACCGAGCTGGTCGCGCATGATCGCCGCGACCGGCGAACCGCTCGCGCTGATCTTCGGGATGTCGTCGATCGCGACGGTGAGCGCGACCACGAACAGCAGCCCCAGCACCCCGGCCGCCACGACCGACCCCACGATCGCGCGCGGGACGCTGCGATAAGGATCCTTGGCCTCCTCGGCCAGGTTTGCCGCGGCGTCGAAACCGACGAGCGTGCCCAACCCCATGATCATCGCGATCATCAGGCCACCGCCGACGGCGAAATAGTCGGAGGCGTTCTCGGTGACACCGCGCGAGGTCAGGTTGTCGGTCGTGCCGTTGCCGGTGACCGCCACGGCCACGACGAGCGCGATCGCCACCACCACGACCAGCACCAGCTCCAAGCCCACCGCGGACGCGTTGATCATGCTCACGATGCGCGTCGAAGCGATGGCCAGCACCGCCTGAAGGAGCAGCACCGCCAGCGTGATCAGGCGCGCGGTGCCCTCGTCCGGCCGCATGCCCAGCAGTGGCATGAGCGCTTCGCTGGCCAGCGCATTGTCCACCGCCACCACGGCCACCGCCAGATAACAGAAGGTCAGCCAACCGAACCCCCACCCGATCTTCGGGTTGGCCAACCGCGAAGCCCACTGATACGACGAGCCGCTCAGCGGAATGCGCGCGGCGAACTGCGCCACCACCAAGGCCACCAGCGCCTGGCCCACCGCGGCCGCGATCCACAACCAGATCCCGACCGGTCCCGCGTTCTGGAGCACGTCGTCGTAGGTCGCGAAGATGCCGACCGCCACCGAGATGAACGCGAACGAGATCGCGAACACCTGAAACGAGCCCAGCGTCCGTTTCAGCTCCTGCCGATAGCCCCCGGCCTCCACCGAGCTCTCGCCGGTCCCCGCGGGCATGCTGGCGTCCGCCACCTCGATCACCTCACTTCTCTCGGAAGGAGTCCCGCCGAACCGGGGGTCGACGGGGCGAATGGTCGTCCGAATTTCGCTGGTGATGTCGTGCTCGGGATACGAGTGAAACCCTATTCGCGTGCGCTCGGCTTCGGGGAATTTCCAGGCCGGCCCTCGCGTGGTGGATCGACAACCCAATCGCGAAACCGATCGGACGCCCTTTTTCCGTGAGCTGTCGGTGCCGCGGTGGTGTCATGAGTAAACTGCGAGGTTGCGCATGGTTTTGAGCGGGGGTCGGCACTAGCACGGGATCGAGTCATGCAAACCCACACCGACGAAATCGCCGACGGCATCTACCGCATCTCCACCTACATTCCGGAGATCGGACCGACCGGATTCACCTTCAATCAGTTCTTCGTCGACGCCGACGAACCGCTGCTGTTCCACACCGGCATGCGGGCGCTGTTTCCGCTGGTGTCCGCGGCGGTCGCGCGGATCCGGCCGGTCGAGCAGCTGCGCTGGATCACCTTCGGTCATGTGGAGGCCGACGAATGCGGGGCGATGAATCACTTCCTCGCGGCCGCACCGCAGGCGCAGGTGGCGCACGGCGTACTCGGGTGCCTGGTCTCCATCGAGGATATGGCCGACCGGCCGCCGCGACGGCTCCTCGACGGCGAGGTAGTCGACCTGGGCGACCGGCGGGTTCAGCATTTCGACACCCCGCACGCACCACACAATTGGGAGGCGCGGGTGCTGTACGAGCAGACCACCGGCGTGCTGTTCTGCGGCGACTTGATGACGCAACTGGGCAACGGTCCCGCCTTGACCGACGCCGATCTGGTCGAACCGGCGACGGTCGCCGAGGACGTCTTCCACGCGACGTCTCTCGGACCCGCCGTGCCCGCCGCCTTGCATAGGCTGGCGCAGTTGCGGCCGACCACGTTGGCGATCATGCACGGTTCGAGCTTCAGCGGGGACTGCGCGACAGCGTTGCGTGACCTCGCGACGGTCTACGAGGATCGGCTGAACGAGCAAGCCCCAGGCGGCGAATCCACTGACTGAATTGTTCAGGTAAGAGGAATTCGTTTCGTGCCGATGAGAGTCGTGAAGGCACGATTCCGGGTGATGGTGACCGCAGGGCTGCTACTCGACAGCAAGCCGCCGGTGTCGGCACATACCTCGAGGCGTGTTCGTGGGACGTGATCGTGCGAGAAGGGGTGAGGACGCGCCTCGCCCTCATAGAGCAGCCGATACCATTGCGCACCAATGCTTTCCGCTCCCGAGCGTGCACGGGCAGTCGTCACCGGCGCGCCAATAGATCTACGGGTGCGTCGGTAGTGTGAGCCGCATTTGGAATTCCACGCGCGCGTCATCGGGGGAAATGGCACCCGCGACGCCGGTGCGGCGAAAACCGTGGCGCTGGTAGAGGCGTTCGGCGGCGGTGTTGCCGTCGGAGACCTCGAGGTGGATACCGAGGTGGCCGGTGGCGGCGGCCCAGTCGATGACCGAGCGGACAAGCAGGTCGGCCACGCCGGTCCCACGAGCTTCGGGTGCCACCCACATCGAGATCAAATGTGCCACATCGTCTTCCGCGACCGCACCGACGGTGCCGAGATCGTGATCGCCCGCGGTGGCGAGGAACTGGGTGCGGGCCGCGAGCAACTCACGCCAATCCTGATCGGTGCGGGCCTGCGCCCAGGCAAGGGTGGAACCGAAGGCATAAGGAGCCTCGGCCAAGGCCAGCAGCCGGATTCGGCGGAAGCGGTGCCAATCGTCAGGGCCGAGCTGGTGGACGCGGACCGACTCGATCTCCATGGCGACCATCATCCTCCACCGTGGCAGCCGTCCCTGACCTGCGTCGGCATCCCCGAGTCCGCCGAGGACTGTCCGGCCGGGGATTGGTGAAGTAGCGGCCGGGGCGCCGACGGCGACGCACTGGCCTGATCCGGTGCGCGCACTACCGGCGCCTGGAAGCCGCCGATCTTCGGCTCGAGCAGTTCGGCCAGCCGCAGCGGGGTGCGGTCCTCGAACATCGGACCGATGAGCTGCACTCCCACCGGCAGGCCCTCGGGTGAGCGGCCCGCGGGTATGGCGGTGGCGGGCAGGCCGGGCATAGTCGCCAGACCGGCCCAGACGAGCTGGTCGAAGTACGGGTACTCGACGCCGTCGATGTCGATTCGGCGTCCCAGCAGATCAGGGTCGTGGTCGTGCGGGAACGCGGGAGTCGGCGTGATCGGACACACCACGGCATCGAACTCGGCGAACAGCTGCCGCCAGCCGTGGCGATGCAGTTCGCGACGGTTGTACGCCGCCAGCCAGTCGCGGTGGCTGAAGACCATCGCGCGCAACTGGGCCGCGCCCAGACTCTGGTCGTCCGCGCTCAGTTCGCCTGCGCGGCTGCGCAGCTGCTCGTACTCGTCGACGGGAAAGTACGCGATGGAGCCCGAAAACAGCAACTGCATGAAGAGCGTCCCGGCTTCGGCCATATCGGGCAGCAGCGGACTGTGCCGTTCGACGCGGGCGCCGCCGTCGGCGAGCGCGTCGGCCACCCGGTTCACCCCTTCCCGCACAGCGGATCCGGTCGGAATGAGCGGATGTTCATCGAGGATCAGAACACGGAAGTCGCCGAGCCGCTCATGGCGCGTGGGCGGCAGGCTCGAGTCGTACGCGACGCCGTGCGTCAGCGGATCAGGTCCGGCCATCACATCGAGCAGGAGCGTGAGGTCGCGGGGGGTGCGCGCCATCGGACCGACGACGGCGAGGTCGAGATCGGTCGGCAGTGCCGGCGCGGGCGGCGTGACCATGCCACGGGTCGCCGCCAGCCCGATTGTCGGCTTGTGCGCGTAGACCCCGCAGAAATGGGCGGGCGTGCGCAGCGAACCGGCCATGTCGGAGCCGATGGACAGCGCGCCGAATCCGCACGCCAGAGCTGCCGCCGATCCGCCGGAGGAACCACCCGCCGTGCGACCGTGATCCCACGGATTGTTGGTGGTGCCGTAGATCTCGTTGAAGCTTTGGATATCTTGCAGCCCGAGCGGCACATTGGTCTTGCCGAGCACAACGGCGCCCGCGGCCTCGAGCCGCGACACCTGGACCGCATCCTCGGCTGGTACGTAGTTCCGGTGCTGCGGCATGCCCCAGGTCGTGGGCAACCCAGCCATGTTGTAGGACTCCTTGACGGTCACCGGAATACCGAGCAACGGCCGGTCCTGGCCGCGGGCGCGGGCCCGATCGGCCCGGTGTGCGGCGGCCCGCGCACGGTCGAAGTCCGGCACACAGATCGCGTTGATCACCTTGTCGTCCCGCTCGATACGGGCGATCGCTTCGTCGGTCACTTCCACCGAGGTAACCTCACCGGCGCGCAAGGCAGCTGAAAGCTTCTCGGCCGAAGACAGATTCAAATCCATGAATTCGACGGTATCGGTCTGCCGCAGTGGACATAGAATGTCGCTCCGCGCAAACGGGAAAGTCGAACGGGTGACCGTCAGTTCGAATCAACGCAGTCGTTCGGTCATATCTCCCAGGTCGCGGTGTCGGCAGAGCCGAACCCGATTGCCGCAGGCCATGAACTGCTGTTTCGCACAATGGGACAGATCTCACCATCGGTGCCGTGTTCACCTTCGGCCGCAGAGGGTGCGACCCAACCACCGGTCGTGGCGGCGTGCGGCGAGATCGATACCTGTCCCGAAAATTCAGGAGACGTGCCCATGAGGCATATGGACCCCGTGCACGGACGCAAACTGCAATCCGTTCCCAAAAACTGGGAAGTAGCGGGATGCCGGAATTATTCGAGGTAGGACGCGATTGCTTCGCAGTCGTCGAGCGATCCACCGCAGCGTTCGTGGGCTGGCTTGCCCTGCAACCACCGGACGACGGCAGTGTCACCGAGGTGGAACTCGGCTACCGGCTCGCAGCATCGGTCTAGGGGCCGGGGCTACGTCTCCGAGGCAGCGCGGGCGCTGATCCGGAAAGGGATTCACCGAACTCGCCGTGAAGCGAGTGTGGGCCCAGACCATGGCGGTCGACATCGCGTCTCGCCGCGTCATGAAAGTCCGGCCTCACCGACGTCCGGACCTTCCACCAGCACTTCGACGACCCACTGCCCGGCACCGAACACGGCGAGGTCGAATACGAACTACGCCAAGCTGACTGGAGGCCAGAATCATCGGGATACGCACCCTAGTGGTGGGCCACCCAACCAGAAACTGGCAGGCTGAAATGTCCAAGTCCCGGACAGGCAGGTTATTCGCCCGCATGTGTGGTGGATCGTCTAGACTCGTATACACGGCTACCGGTCCGGGATGTCTTTCCCTGATGCGGACGCGGCGTGTCAATTCGCGTCACCGCTTTCTCCTCTCTGTTTCGGATGAAACTCCTACGGTAAGGAGCGGTACATGACTGCACGATTCACGACGATCGATGAGCCGACTCTCCAGGACAAGGTCACGTACCAGCTGTGCGAGTACGCGAATCTGGTCAACACCATCAGCAAAGAAGACAACGACCTGGAGGGCACGCTCTATCAGAAGGTCCAGCAGTATCTCGACGCCAACGAGGAGATCATCGGGGGGTGGGAGATCGTCTGGGGTCCGGGAGTAGCGCTGTCCGACACCGACTTGTACGCGGTCAACGCCCTGTACATGGTGCGAAGCACCGAGGATCGCTCCCGGTACGTGATCGCCATGGCCGGCAGCAGCGACGCACTGGTGTTCGACTGGCTGGTCGAGGACTCCTTCATTCTCCAGACGCCGTGGTTCGCGAATAGCGCCGCCTGGCACACGATCGGCACGGCCATCGGGGTGAAAACTCTCCTCGGTATCAGACCCTCCGGCCTCCGTCCCGGTGCCG
Source organism: Nocardia sp. NPDC050713 (assembly GCF_040654315.1). Classification (NCBI taxonomy): domain Bacteria; kingdom Bacillati; phylum Actinomycetota; class Actinomycetes; order Mycobacteriales; family Nocardiaceae; genus Nocardia; species Nocardia sp. NPDC050713. Next base: position 199,320 of record NZ_JBFAHS010000002.1, read on the forward strand.
GTCACACCTTGCCCGAGTTCCTGAGCGCGCTCGACGACAAGGCGATCGACCTGACCGTCACCGGCCACAGCCTCGGCGGTGCCCTGTCACCCACGCTGGCCCTGTTCCTACGCGACACAATGGCTATGGGACAATTCCGAGAAAGCCAAGATCAGCGTGCTCTCGACCGCCGGACCGAGTTTCTGCAATCAGGAATTCGTCAACTACACCACCCAACGCCTGCAACGAGTGCAGCGCTACGCCAACGACCTCGACGTCGTCCCGCACATGTGGAACCCGCCCGACATCGATGGCGCCAAGGCTCTCTACTCCAAGAACAACCAGCCTGCTCCTAGTGGTATGGAAGTTGTGTTCGACCTGCTCGAGGCGCAGGCGTCCGTGTCAGGCCAATATGCACACTTCGAACCCACCAGCGGCGTGTTCCAAGGAACGTTCAACAATGAGATAAATCAAACGCAAGGCTCGACGCCAGACGATTTGTACTGGAGCCAGGTCGGCTACCAGCACATAGGCGGCTACCATGGGTTCTTCGAAATCAAAGGCGTGCAGTGGCCGCAGGGCGTCGTAGCCCTCCCGCCGGTCGGCAGTGACACTGTCATGGGCCGTATCCGGGCGGCGGCCGGTCTACCGCTCGGCGACGGTGCTGGAAAGGTACTGGCGAACCGCCGGCCGGTGACCGTCCCGATCAACGGGGCAACCCGTAAAGCTGCCCACCGATCACAACAGCCCCGAAGCCAGGGCACTCGTGGAGCGCGTCACCGCCGAATTCGACCCCACCTCCGCATGAACTGACGCCCCGGGTCCCGCACTCGGTGGCACGCGCTTCAACCCGCTACAGCGCGAAAGCGCTCGAACGGCGCAGGACGTGGCGGTCGATTCCGGCGGGCAGCTCGGCGACAACAGATCAGTCGACGAGGTCCAGCGTCGGCCTCGGCAGTCGGCCGCCACGACTAGGCCGTGTCTCCCAATGACTTCAGCCATTCGATGATGAGAGCCAGGACGAATCCGGCTCGGTAGGTGATCGCGGGCTTGTCATAGCGGGTGGCCACCGCGCGCCAGTGCTTGGCTCTGTTGAAGGCACGTTCGACGACGTTGCGCCGTTTGTAGGTCTCGATGTCGAAGCTCGGTGCCCGGCCACCGGCGCGGCCCTTGCGTTTGCGATTGGGCGACCTGATCGTGGCGTTCAGGAATCACGGTTTGGATGCCGTTGCGGCGCAGCAGAGTTCGGTTCGATTCGATGCTGCGGAATAGGCGCGGACGGCGATCACCACATCGGGATCGCGTCGGGGTGGGCCGCCATCGAGGCGGGGCACCGCGACCGCGTCGAGCAGCGGCGGGGGCATCATGCATGGCATTGACGATGGCTCATACCGATTGTCACCACGGTGACCGAGCCTTCCGGGGCGCCCTCGGGCCAGCCGGTGGCTGAAGCCCTGTGCAGCGGACCGGGCGTTCTCGTCGGCGATACCGGGGCGACCGCGCCGCCAGCAGCCAGCACACCAACGGAATGACAAAGACCAGTCGTTCCACGCGGCCGGCATAAGCCGCAGCAGCATTCGACCGTCCCTCACGGATCACAGGCCGAGTTTGGTTACGGCGTTGTCCTCCAACGGATTCGCGGTGCGGATGTAACCGTGCACGGTGCGCGGGTTGGACCAGCGTCCCTGGCGCATGATCTCGCGGTCGCTGGCGCCGCCGAGGGCGGCCTGGGTGGCGAAGCCGGCGCGTAAGGAGTGTCCGGAGAAGAGGTTCGGGTCGAGGCCTGCGCGGGCGGCGTAGCGTTTCACGAGTTCGGCGACGGCGCGACCCGACATCGGGCGGTCGCCGATGCCGCCGTGGCGGGTGATGGTCGGGAACAGCGGCAGGTCCGGGTGCTGGGCGAGGGGTGTGCCGGTGAAGCCGTGGCAGCGATGGATGCGTGGGTCGGGTGGGGGTGCGGCGCACTGGTCGCGTAAGGCGAGTGGCCCTGCGGCCGTGTAAATTTCGAGGAGTTGGACCCAGGCGGCGTAGGCGCAGACCGGGCAGGTGTGGGGACGTTGCCCGCGGGGTAGGGCGACGCGCTGTTCGGCGGCGCCGGTCGGATCGGTCTTGGTGGTCGGCAGGTGTACGAGCAGGACCGGTTCACCGGTCGCGTGATCCACGCTCACCCGGACGTCGGCGACGCGCAGGGCGGCCAGCTCGCTACGGCGCAACGCGCCCGCGAAACCGATCAGCAAGACCAGTGCGTCGCGACGGCGGGCGGGTTCGGCGGGCCAGCCGGGTTCGGGCAGACCGGCGAGCAACTGATCGAGGGTGTGCAGCAGGATCGGACGCTTGCGCGCGGGCGGCGTGCGGCGGGTGCGCCTGATACCCCGCAGCGTCAGACGGACCACGTCGGAGCGGGTGGGGGAGGGCAGTCCGTTGGCGGCGTGCACCGCCGCGATCGCCGCCGACTTGCGCTCGAGCGTGGCCGGGCCGAACGCCCACTCTCCGTTCGGGCGTCGCGCGTCGGCGGCGGCCGCCAGATAGACCGCGACATCGAGCGCGTCGGCCGGAAGCGCCTGGCGTCCCTCGGCCGCGCACCATCCGGCCCAGGCGATCCAATCGGCGCGATAGGCGCGCACCGTGTTCGCCGACTGCGAGGCCTCCAGATACCGGCGCAGCGAACCGGCCTGGACATCGTCGAAACGTTCGCGCACCAACCGCAACGCCGCCGCGTCGACGAGCACACTGCGCACACCGCGGCGCAACTCGCTGCGCACCACCTCCGGCAGCGCGACGACACTGTCCTCCTTCACGCGCCACCACGCAGAACAGATTGCCGCCGACCGAAATTCATCGCCCCAGCCTATGCGCTGCCCGTGCCTCCGCAATGCACCTGGTACATCGTGGCGCGACGGGTTTTGCGGAGCATCGACACGGCTCGCGCCAGCCACACCGTCGGGAACTGTTCGACGCCTCTGCAACGGACACCGAGGCTGGGAATTGTCGGGCGTGGTCAGAGGTTGTGCACGCGGAGAACTGTGCAGCCGCCCGAACGGATGTCGGGCCGGAAGGGATGCGGGTATGAAGTTCGCGGTCAGTTACAGCAGCGCCCATTTCGGGACCGATCCGGATCGGATCGTCGCCTACGCCCGCCACGCGGAGGCATGCGGATTCGAAGGCCTGTACCTGCCCGAACACCTGGTCCTCTATCCGGGCGCGCGACTGCACGACTTCGAGGTCCCGCCGACGCTGCCGTTCCTCGACCCGCTCGACACCCTCGCCTACGTCGCCGCGGCGACCGACCGGCTCCTGCTCGGCACCGGTGTGCTGCTGCTGCCGTACCGGCACCCGGTGGTGCTTGCCAAGCAGCTGGCGACCGTCGACGTGCTGTCCAAGGGCCGAATGCGTTTGCTGACAGTGGGATTGGGCGTCGTCCCCGAGGAGGCCGCGGCGACGGGCGTCGACTTCCGCGCCCGCGGGCGACGCGCCGACGAAGCGATCGATGTGTTGCGGCTGCTGTGGGCGGGCGGTGCGGAGGGCGTCAGCTTCCACGGAGAATTCTTCGGCTTCGACGACCTCGTGCAGTACCCCAAGCCCTACAACGCGTCGACGCTTCCCATCCACATCGGCGGATCGAGCAAGGCGGCCGCGCGCCGGGTCGGCCTGCGCGGCGACGGATACTTCGCCGGTGGCGCGCTGGTCCCCCAGGAGCGAACGACGCAATGGGAACTCGCGCGCTCGACGGCCGAGGAAGCCGGAAGAGACCCGGACGCACTCGAATACACCCGATGGAGCGGCATCGACATGACCGACGAACGCCTCGCCGCCTTCGCCGCACAAGGCGTCACTCGGGTGGTCGTCAGCGCCACCGCCCCGGACCCCGCCGAGCAACTCGACGAATTGTCACGCTTCGCCGAACGATTCATCGCCACCCGAAGCTGAACCGGACGCCCTCGCTCGGTCCTGCCAAAAGACCCGCACCACAACGAATTTCCGCGGTGGACGCTCCAAGCGAGCGCCCACCGCGGTGACGGCCTCGAATTCGCGCGACGGCTGGGCGGGGCTGCCACTCGACGTTCACTGCCGATAGGTCGCCAGGAATCGCCCGATGCGTTCGATGATCGCTTCGAGGTCGTCGGCGTGCGGCAGGGTGACGATGCGGAAATGGTCGGGCCGGTGCCAGTTGAACCCGGTGCCCTGCACGATGTGCAACTTCTCCTGGAGTAGCAGATCCAGCACGAATTGTTCGTCGTTGTGGATCGGGTACATGTCGAGGTCGATGCGCGGGAACGCGTAGATCGCGCCCTTCGGCTTGACACAGGAGACACCGGGGATCGCGTTGAGCGCTTCCCAGGCGCGGTCGCGTTGCTCGCGCAGCCGTCCGCCGGGCAGGACGAGATCGTCGATGCTCTGATGTCCGCCGAGCGCGGCCTGAATCGCTTGCTGCGCGGGCACATTCGCGCACAGACGCAGCCCGGCGAGCATCGTCAGGCCCTCGAGGTAGTTCTCCGCGTGGTGGGTGGGACCCGACACCACCAGCCAGCCGGACCGGAATCCCGCGGCCCGATACGCTTTGGACAGACCCGAGAACGTCAGGCACAGCAGGTCGGGGGCCAACGCGGCGGTCGCGGTGTGGGTCAGCTCGTCGTAGTGGATCTTGTCGTAGATCTCGTCGGAGAAGACCACCAGATTGTGACGGCGGGCGATCTCGAGGATCTCGCGCAGCACCTCCGGCGGATAGACCGCGCCGGTCGGGTTGTTCGGGTTGATGATCACGATCGCGCGGGTGCGGTCGGTGACTTTGGCGGCGATGTCGTCCACGTCGGGAAACCAGTCGGCGGACTCGTCGCAAACGTAGTGCACCGGACGACCGCCGTTGAGCGTGGTCGCCGCCGTCCACAGCGGGAAGTCCGGCGAGGGGACGAGCACTTCGTCGCCGTTCTCCAGCAGCGCCGTCAACGCCATCATGATCAGTTCGGAGACGCCGTTGCCGAGGAACACCTCCTCGACATCGACATCGTCGACACCGAGGGTCTGGTAGTACTGCACCACCGCGCGCCGCGCCGAGAGCAAGCCCTTGGAGGCGGAGTAGCCGCTCGAGGCGGGCAGCGTGCGGACGATGTCCTGCAGGAGTTCCGCGGGCGCCTCGAAACCGAACGGCAGCGGGTTGCCGGTGTTGAGCTTCACGACGTGGTGGCCCTCGGCTTCCAGTCGCGCGGCGTGCTCGGCCACGGGGCCGCGGATCTCGTACGACACGCCAGAGAGCTTGCTCGACTGCTTGACCTGCATGAACGTCCCTTTCAGTGCGGTTGCCGCACACTCTACTTGGTTTTTCCAAGTATGCACTTGGATTTTCCAAGCGATTGGTTACAGTGGGATGGTGCCACGCCGAAGCTATGACCACTTCTGTGCCGTGAGCCGCGCACTCGATGTCGTGGGCGACCGGTGGAGTCTGCTGGTGGTCCGCGAACTGTCCTCGGGCCCGCGCCGCTACAGCGACCTGTTCGCGGACCTGCCCGGTATCAGCACCGACGTGCTGGCCGCCCGGCTCAAGGATCTCGAGCGCGACGGCATCCTCACCCGCCGTCGCGTCGGTCCGCGCGCGGCCACCGCGGTCTACGAACTCACCGAGTCCGGCCACGGTCTGCGACCCGTCCTTGACGCGCTCTCGGCTTGGGGCGCACCGTTGCTCGGCGAACGCGGCGCTACCGACGCCGTGCGCGCGCACTGGTTCGCGCTGCCGCTGGGTCGCGCGGTCGCCGAGCTGATCACCGAAGGGGTCGTCACCGTTCACATCGGCGAGACCACCCTCCACTACGTGGTGACCGGCACGGGCATCAGCCACCACGACGGTCCCGCCGAAGCGCCGAACCTCGAACTCCACCTCGACTTGGCCGCCGCGACCGAGGTGGCCATGGGCACGCGCTCCCTGGCTGCGCCGGTGAACCGTTAACCGCCCGTCGGAGTTCCCGCGACACGTCGCTCACCGCCATTGCGTTCCTGCCAGAGTCGATAGACGCCGACCGCTTCGTCGTGCGGTGCGTAGCGCATGGGCAGGCGCCGCTGCTCGCAGGGTGGCGGACTCGTCGTAGAAAGTGTTGAGCAACAGCCGCATCGTGCGGCTCACGCCCCTCGGCAAACCGCTGCGCGATGAGTTGCGGCCCGCCTATGACCAGACGGCCAGCGTCATCGCGGCAAGCCAGGGCAATCGCGTCGAACAAGTTATCTCGGTGGGGGTTTTCGCGCCGTGGTGCGGAAATCTGATCGTGCGGGCGGCGATCGCGGCGAACGCCCGGGCGGCGGCCGAACGGTAGGTGGTCCCTCGACGAAGCAACTCCACAGTCCGGCTGGGCAACGTGGGCGTCAACGTGACGGGAACCAGGTCTACGCGATCGCCGTCGCGGGAACACTCCGTTGTTCGGTTCAGCTGGCCGTCCAGGTGCGTAGTTTCTCCGGATTCCGGATCGCCCAGATGCGCGTGATCCGGCCCTCGGCGATGTCGAAGGCATAAACCGAGACAATGGTGTCCTCGAACTGTGCGACCAGGCCGGGCTGGCCGTTGACCGTGCGCTCGAGCAGGCTCATCGCGGGGCCGCGAGCGGCGATCTCCATCCAAGCCTGAGCGATCTGCTCACCGCCGATGATCGGATCGCGGAAGGCCGGTACCAGCCCACCGCTGTCGGCCGTCGCGATCGCTCGCGGATCGAGCAGGCCGACCAGCGCCTCGATATCCTTTGTCTCCCAGGCCCGTTTGAAATCCCGGACCACCCCGGCGTGCTCGGTGCTCGACGGACCCTGCGAGGTGCGGATACGTCGGCGGGCACTGGAGGCGAGCTGACGGCACGCCGCCGGGGTGCGCCCGACAACCTCGGCGACCTCGGCGAAGGAATACCGGAAGACGTCGTGCAAGACGAACGCCACCCGCTCGGCCGGTGTCATGGAATCGAGCACGACGAGAAAAGCCATACTGATCGACTCATCCAGAGTGACCCGGTCAGCGGGATCGACCGAGTCGGAACCATCCAGCCATTCCGACCGCCCAGGCACCGGCTCCGGAATCCATTCACCCACATACCGTTCCCGCCTCGCGCGCGCCGAGCCGAGCAAATCCAGACAGATCCGGCTGGCCACCGTCGTCAACCACGCACCGGGTGCGGCCACTTCCCGCCGTTGCCGCTCCGACAACGCGTACCAGCGCAGGTAAGTCTCCTGCACCACATCCTCGGCCTCGACCACCGACCCCAACAGCCGGTAAGCGAGATTGACCAACTGACGACGCTCACTCATCACCACGGGCAACTGCGGGTCGGACATCTTCGAACTCCTTCGATCTATCTCCTCACCAGAACCGACGAAACAGCAACCCGAAATGTCAGCCACGCCAGAGGCCACGATCAGGCGACCTGACATTCCGGACCGCTGCACCGTCGAAACATCGACACACCCTCAGCAAAGCAGGAGTTCGCAAAATGATCAGAATCGGCATCATCCTCGGCAGTACCCGGCCCAACCGCAACGGCCCGCAGGTAGCCCAGTGGGTCATGGACGCGGCATCGCGGCGCGGCGACGCCGAGTTCGAACTGATCGACCTGCGCGATCACCCGCTGCCACATCTGGACGAGCCCGTGGCGCCGATGTTCGGCCCATCGATCCATGAACACACCCGCGCCTGGGCCGAACGGATCGCCGCGTTCGACGGCTTCGTGGTCGTGACCTCGGAATACAACGGCGGCGCCCCCGGGGTGCTGAAGAACGCCATCGACCACCTGTGCGCGGAATGGACCGACAAGGCCGTCGGATTCGTCTCCTACGGCGTGCACGGCGGCACCCGCGCGGTGGCGCAACTGCGGGTGGTGTGTGGCACGCTGGGCATGGCCGATGTGAGCTATCAGGTCGCGATCTCGCTGCTCACCGACTTCGAGAACCACACCACCTTCACACCGCGCGTCCACCACGTCACCGCACTGAACAAGACGCTGGATCAGCTCATTGCCTGGAGCGCCGCGCTCGCACCGCTGCGCGCCGACACCGAATCCGCTCTCGTCGAGTCCTGAGGAGCCGAGCATGACCATGTTCAACGACTTCCAGACGGATGACGCCGAGCTCCGCAGGCAAATCGACAAGGCGGTCGAAGGACTGCGAGCCAAAGATCTCGAGACCCTGAAGCAGCTCTACACGACCGACGTCGTGTCCTTCGATGTCGAGCCGCCACTCCAGCATGTCGGTAGAGCGGCGAAACTCGAGAACTGGGCGAGGGTGTTCTCGCTCTTCGAGACCGTGACCTATGAGGTCCGCGACCTGACGTTCACCGTGGGCGATGATGTGGCATTCGGACACGCCTTCGCGCGTCTCAGCGGCACGCTGAAGAACGGGGCGGCGACGAGTGGTATGTGGGTCCGGGTCACCTATGGCATGCGGAAGATCGACGGCAGGTGGTTGATCGCGCACGACCAGGTCTCGGTGCCGCTCGACATCCCGAGCGGCAAAGGCGTGGTCGATCTGGAGCCGTGACGGAGTCCAGCTGGATCGAAGCTGTTTCGGCCAGGTTCCGCTGCCGTCGATGCGGCGCTTGACAGTGTGTACAGCACGGACGGTTTCCCTATCGAAGGCGAGGAAAATGTCGCAGTCCACTGTTTTGAAACGGTCCTTCGCAACAGCGGTCGGCTCGGTGCTTCTGGGGGTTGTCGCCGCAGCGGGCACGCCTGTGTCGGCCGCGCCCGCGAGCGGCATCGTCGACCGTGAGGTCGTCTTCTCGGTCCGCAATACCAATACCTCGGGCGTGCCGTGCGGCACCGACGGCGCCACCTACGACGTGCGCGGTCATTTGACCGGCCCCCTCGACAAGCTCGCCGGGGCCTCAGCAGAGAGCGTGTCGTTGTACTTGCACGGGCTCGAACTGGGTGAATGGTTCTGGCGGTTCGACGATGCTCCCGGCTACGACCACACGCGGGAGATGGCGGCGCACGGGCACGTCTCGGTCACCATCGATCGGATCGGTTACGGCTCGAGCGGGCAACCATCCGGTCTGCTCAGCTGTGTCGGCGGGCAAGCCGATGTCGCGCACCAGATCGTGCAGCAACTGCGGTCCGGCCGCTACACGGCCGCCGAGGGAGCGGTCGCGTTCGAGCGGATCGCGCTGCTGGGGCACTCGCTGGGCGGCGCCGTAGCGCAGGTGGCGACCTACTCGTACGGTGACGTCGACGCTCTGGGCGTGCTGTCCTATTCCGATCTGGCGCTGAGCGGGGAGACGCTGGTGGGGACCCTGACGTGGGGAGCGACCTGCCTGTCCGGCGGCCAGCGCTCGACCGCGGGCGCGCCCGGCTACGCCTACCTGACGCCGAGTCTCGCGTCTTTCCAGGACAATTTCCTGGCGCAATCTCCCCCGGAGGTTCGAGCGCCCGCCTCGGCGCAACGCGAACTGAATCCCTGCGGCGACATGGTCACGTTGACCGAAGCCACGGCGATCGACCTGGCGAGGCTGGGTCAGGTCACGGTGCCGGTGTTGATCGTGGCGGGCGGCCGGGACCGGGTCTTCGACGTCGACCGGGCCCGCCTGCAGGGCAATCTGTTCACCGGCAGCCGCGATGTGACGACCCATGTCATCGACCAAGCCACCCATGGCCTGACCTTGGAGCCGACCGCTGTCGAATTCCGGCGTCTGCTCGGTGACTGGCTGACCGCGCGAGGATTCTGAATCCGCGTGCGCCGGAGCGGCACCCCAGCGTGTTCGGTCAGGTCAATCCGCCGTCGGCGCGGATGTTCTGGCCGGCGGCCAACCGGCTGGTGATCGCGCGCCCGATACCGCGCGATCCTCCGGTGACCAGGGCGCCCCGCCCGGCAAGCAGGTGGCAAGAGCTGGCAGATGGACTTGTCGAAGTGGTCATGTCGGCAACAGTGGCATCGATCGCGGCACGAATCGCTCCGCAATCGGTGAGAAGCTGATGACCATGGCCGACACCACTGTCCGGCTGCTGCGGCTGCTCGGGCTCCTGCAAACCCAACGGCTGTGGACCGGAGCCGAAATCGCGTCGCGGCTGGGCGTGAACACCCGCACGATCCGTGCCGACATCGCACGCCTGCGGCGGCTCGACTACCAGGTCGACGCCGTTCCCGGTGTGGCAGGCGGATACCGACTCAGTGCCAGCGCGACACTGCCGCCGCTGCAACTCGATGACGACGAGGCCATCGCGGTAGCCGTAGCCCTGCGCACCGCCGTCGGCGCCGGTGTGGTCGGCATCGGCGAAGACGCGGCCCGCGCGGCGACCAAACTCCAGCAGCTACTCCCGCCCCGGCTGCGTCACCGGCTACACACGATCAGCGCGGTTGCCGAGGCGATACCGGACTCTCGGAATCCGGTGGAACCCAGCGTCTTTCGGGATGTCGCCACGGCCGTCGAGCGCAGCGAACTACTCCGCTTCGACTACACCGATCGGCACACAACAGCCAGCGAGCGTCGTGTCGAACCGTACCGGCTGGTCCAGTCCGGCGGCCGGTGGTATCTCGTCGGCTACGACCTCGATCGCCAGGATTGGCGCAGCTACCGCCTCGACCGGATCTCACCGAAGACACCGACCGGGCCTCGATTCACCGCCAGAGACCTTCCCCCGCGCGATCTCGCGACTTTCGTGACCCGTGGACGGATGGCCGCACTGTGGAACTACACCGCCCGAGTGATCGTCGACGAGCCTGCCGAAACCGTCGCAGCGCGCATACCTACCGGCATCTGGACGGTCGAACCGATCGATCCGCACACCAGCGCGCTCGAGGCCGGGGCCCAAAGCCCGCAACTGCTCGCGGCATATCTCGCCGCGATGGACCTCGATTTTCGTCTAGAGGCAGGCCACGCGCCCGAGCTCGCGGCCGCCGTCACCGCGCTCGCGGCACGCTACACGGCAGCTACGCATCACTCCTGAGCGCCGGACTTCCGATCGTTGCTCCCGGGCGCGCGAAGCCGGTCCAGGGTGTCGAACTGATGGGTGGACCACATGCGGCGGGAGCGTTCCTCGGGGTACGGCCGCGTAGTGGGTGTGGCGTCGTAGACGCGAGTGGTTCGTGTCCGCGGATCGTAGGGCGCCCAGCCGGGTCCGCCTGTGGCCGCGAAGTTCACCCAATCGGTGCGCATGTCCGTGGAGACCTGGGTGATCTCGTTCGCGGCGTTCGGGTGGGCGGACCGGTGGGCGCGCACCTCGTCGGCGCCGAGCGTGCCGAAGACGAGCAGGAAATCGAGGCAGTGCGAGGCGCCCTGTTCCCGGTTGAAGCTCCAGCAGAGTTCATAGAGCCACACGGATCCGCCGCCGGTATGGGCGGCGTCGGCGAGATGCAGGCTGGGCATGCGAAACAGCCAGTCGGTGTTGAGGAGTTCGTACCGTTGGCCCGGGGTGGCGTCCGGGTAGGCGGTGCGGCAGTCGGTCGGCGCGAGGTGGTCGAATGCTGCGGCTATTCGCGCATCGCTCGGCGCACCGCCGGGACGGGAAGTGTAGAGCCGGTATTCGTCCCGGGTGTGTCCCACCAGAAGGTCGATGTCGCGCGCGGCGCCGCGAGCGAGTGCGCGCCACGGCGCCTCCGGGAGCACAGCGCCGTCGACGACGGGGGAGAACGGCGTCGGTGTCAGCGCCATCGGACCCCAGGATTCGACGAACTCCGGCATCTTCTGGATCACCGCCGCCGTCGCCTCGGTCAACGCGCGCGGCGGGATTCGGGCCAGCTCGTCGACGGTGGCTTTGGCGCCGAGTTCCGCGGCGATCGTCGTGGCGATCGCGGCGGCGAGCCGTTCGGAGAAGTAGGTGCCCGGCATGCTCTGACTGATCGCACGACGAAACAGTCCGGCCGCCGACGGCATGACGAGCAATGCGGCGATACACGCTCCACCGGCGGACTGGCCGAAGACGGTGACGTTGTCCGGATCTCCGCCGAACGCGGCGATATTGTCCCGGACCCATCGCAGCGCGGCGATCTGGTCGAGAATGCCTCGGTTGTCGGGAGCTCCGGCGATGTGGGCGAATCCTTCCACGCCGACGCGGTAATTCATGCTCACCATCACCACACCGGACGCGGCGAGCTTCGCACCGTCGTAGTGCGGGTTGGCGCAGTTGTTCTCCAGGTAGGTACCTCCCTGGATCCACACCATCACCGGTAGGCGCGCGGTGCCGAGGTCGGGCGACCAGACGTTGAGGGATAGGCAGTCGTCGGAACCGTCGTCGGTGCGGCCGGACACCGACGACATCACCGAAGCTCTGTTCGTCGCTTGGGGAACCGGCGGACCGAACACCACCGCGTCACGAATGCCATCCCACCGCTGGGCTGCGACGGGAGCCGCGAACCGCCGCGGGCCGAATGGCGGTGCGGCGTAGGGGATACCGCGGAAGACCGCGACATTGCCCTCCCGCCTGCCCCGCACGACTCCAGCTGCCGTGCGGACTCGAGGTTCGACTGTCACTCGGATTTCCCCCTTTTCCTCGAACTGTCGCACACCGCTTTCCGGTAGATCAACCGAATTCCACCAGACGCACAGGCTCGACGGGGGAGGTCAGCGGCCGGATTCCGGCTCGTCCGAGCGGGAGTGGTACGGCTGTGCCAGCCATCCTAGTTTTCGAGGGGTTTCGTAGGCATTGCGTTGCGTTTGATGCGACCAAACGTAAACGAATCGAATCGGGCTGTATGCGGGGAAGTCTCAGATCCTGACCGCCGATAATGTTCACTTATCGGCGGTTAGATCGGCGCACTAGGCCGATGCTTCCCCTTGTGCCGACATGGATTTCGTTTCGTGTGAATGCGTTGGAGACGACGAAAACAACGCTACGATTCTCCGGTGTCCAGCACCTGTAGCTATCCGGGATGCACCCGGCCCATCACACGCGGCGGCGGCCCCGGGCGACCATCGGAATATTGCGAACATCCCGACCACACGCGATGGCGAGCGTGGCGGGAAAGGCAACGGCTGCAACAGGAGTCGCAGACCCCCGCCGCTTCCGTCACTGTGACGCCACAGGGTCCGGTGACCGCGGCACGGGCGCGGGCCGATGAGCTGCTCGCTCAGTTCCGTAGCCTGGCCGAACAGCTGAGCAACAACCTCAATGCGGCCGTCGTCGAGCTCTCCACCCTGGCCGATCCTTCGATCGCCGAAGCGCAGGTCCAGGCCGTTCAAGCCGACGCCGCCCGGCGCATCGCGGAGGCCGAGGTCGCGACGGCCGCCGCCGAGCAGGCACGGCGCGAGGCCGAGGAGGCGCGGCGGATCGCGGAGTCCGCCGCCGACGACGCCGCCGCTGCCGCCGAACGTGCGGAAACGCTGGTCGCCGAGGCCAATACCGCGCGCGAGGACGCACTGCGCGAGGTCGAGCGGGTCAGCAAGCAGGCCGCCGACGACGTCTTCGCCGTACGCACAGAAGCCGAGGCCGAGATCCGCGCGGTGCGCCGCGAAGCCGCCGACGACGTCGAACGCGTACGTCAGCAGGCGGGCGAGGACGTGGACAAGGCGCGGCGCAAAGCCGCTGCCGAGATCGAACAGGTGCGCAGGGAATCCGCCCAGCAGATCACCGCGGCGGGCGCCGAACGCGACCTCGCCGTACAACGCGCCGCCGACGCCGACCGCGCCATCGACCGCGCCGAACAGGCCACCGCCGAACGCGGCCAAGCCCTCGCCGAGGCCCGCGAGGAACTCACCCGCCTGCGCGCCGAACTCGACAACACCCGAACCGAACTCGCCGACCTGCGCCGCACCGCCGCCACCGAAGCCGCCGCCTACCGCGCCGAAGCGGCCGCATCCCTCGAACAGGCCCGCGCCGAAGCCGCCCAACGGATCGCCGCCCTGGACGACGCCCGCACCCAAACCCTGGCCCGCGCCGAACGCGCCGAACGCCAACTCGACGAGCTGCTCGCCGCCACCCGCACCGGCGCCCCCACAGAACCGGTCCAAGGCCACTGACCGAAAACTGGAGCGCGAGCGAGGATCCGGCCACCGGCTGGGCTGCACTGTGGCTGTCCTCCACCGCACGACCATGTCAGATGACCCGGTCAGGGTCACGAACCCGGTATCCGGCTTCGCGGCAGGGCAATTCGCCACGGTGGACGGAGTCGACGACACCGAGATCAGCATGGTCGGGGGAGTGGTTCTCCGGGTTCATCGGCGGCTCGAACCGGGAGTGGCGCTGGGGCCGGGCATCACGACGGTCACCGCACCGTGGGGTCGGTCTGTGCTGCTCTCGGCGCAAGGCTGATCTCCGGAGCAGGTCCGCAAAAAGGGCAAACTTCAGGCTAACCATGTTCTGCGGTCATATCATGGAGCTGTGCCCGGAATCGATGGTGAGGGGCGTGGGGAATCGCGGGTCCGCGGGGGACGGGAGGCGATTCTGGTCGTGGGTGTCTGCTCCGTCGCCCTCGGCGTGCTTGTCGCGGTCTGGCCGGAGAAGTCCGTGCCGACACTGGAGCTGTTGTTCGGCCTGTATCTGCTGGCCTCCGGAGCAGCGCAGCTATGGATCGCCCTCGGCGCACGCTTCGCGATGCCGCTACGGACGCTGGTATTCGTCAGCGGAGCGCTCACGGTGCTGATGGCCGTATCCTGTCTGCGCGGAGGCAATTCCGTGCTACTGCTGGCCATGTGGATCGGGCTGAGCTGGACCATCCGCGGCATCACCCAGGCCACCGTGGCGGTGTGGGACGACGAGCTGCTCTCCGACAGCGGGCGGCACGAATTGTTCGGGCTGTTCACGATGATCGTCGGCATCGTCGTGCTCGTCCTGCCGCTCGAGGAACTCGACACCCTCGGACTGCTGGTCGGCGGGTGCCTCGCGGTGCTCGGCGGGCTGGAGATCGCACTGTCCGGCGTCGGTCGACCCGGCACGGTCCGGGTGCCGAGCACGACGCGAGTGCCCGTGCCACGCAGCTGAACTGGCGGGGCGCCCGCGCAACCGGTTCACTGTCTCTATGGCACCAACGGATCAGCGGCGTAGTTCGGCACGGCCTCCGGTACCGGGTTCGATGCGATCGCCGGCGGAACTCATCGTCGTCACCCACGGCGCGGCGCGTCCCATCGGCCCGATCGCCTTGCGAGACAGCGTCGCTGGTCGATCCCATCTACAAGCGACACTGCCCGGCGGCGCCCGGCTGGCCCCGGTCTTCGGTCCGGCCGATCGGCTGCCGGGGCGGTTGCGCGGCACCGACCAGGAACCGATCGGCGCGCAGTACCTGAACTACTTCGCCGTGCGCGGCGTCGCCGAAGACCTCGAAGCGGTTGCCGAACAGTTGCGGGAGGACGACGCGGTGGCCGGCGCGTACGTCAAACCACCGGCGGAACCGCCCATCGCACCCCAGTCCACCGTGTCCGCCTCGGCGGCCGCCGCCCCCGCGGTGACTCCGGATTTCCAAGCCAGGCAGGGCTATCTGGACGCCGCGCCGACCGGGATCGACGCGCGCTGGGCGTGGAGCAGGCCCGGCGGGCGCGGAACGGGCGTGCGGGTGATCGACATCGAAGGTGCGTGGCGCTTCACCCACGAGGACCTCACCCAGAATCAGGGTGGCGTCATCGGCGGCGAACCCTCCGCCGACGGAGGCTGGCGCAACCACGGCACCGCGGTCGCGGGCGAAATCAGCGGCGACGTCAACGGTTTCGGCGTCACCGGCATCGCGCCCGAGGCCACCATCCGCGCCGTCTCGGTGTTCGGCCCCGGCTCGGCCACGGCGATCCGCACCGCCGCCGACGCGTTGAACCCCGGCGACATCATCCTCATCGAACTGCACCGGCCCGGACCGCGCCGCAACTACCAGGGCCGCCCCGACCAACTGGGCTACATCGCCATCGAATGGTGGCCCGACGACCTCGCCGCCATCCGCTACGCCACCGCACGCGGCGTCATCGTGGTGGAAGCGGCGGGCAACGGCGGCGAGGACCTCGACGCGGCGCTCTACGACACCCGCCCAGACGGTTTCCCGGAGACGTGGCGCAACCCGTTCCGCGGCGGCGCCGCCGATTCCGGCGCGGTGCTGGTCGGCGCGGGCGCACCGCCGCCGGGCACGCACGGCCGCGACCACGGCCCGGCCCGGTCGCGACTGGCGTTCTCCAACTACGGCTCCCGCGTGGACGCGCAAGGCTGGGGACGCGAGGTGACCACCACCGGATACGGCGACCTGCAGGGCGGCAGCGACGAAGACTACTGGTACACCGACGAATTCAGCGGCACCTCGAGCGCGTCACCGATCGTCGTCGGCGCGCTCGCCTGCTACCTGGGCATCACCGCCGATTCCGGGCGACGCGACCCGGCACGGTTGCGCGAACTGCTCCGCGCCACCGGCTCCCCACAAACCGACGCCCCCGGCCGCACCGCCGCCCAGCGCATCGGCAACCTCCCCGATATCCGCGCCATGGTGGGGGATCCCCAGCGACCCACAACCGCCGACCGACACAGCTGAACTCGTGCCCCAACCCCGCACACGGCCCCGTCCCACATAGGTTCCGTACGCCTCGCATAGACACCGCCTATGCGAGGCGTACAGACGGTGTGTGGGAAGGGGCATCACGGCCCGGTACGTGCCGCGGTCGGTCGGTGAACCGTGGCACAACATTCGATGGCGTGCAGCCGATGTCGGGTTGAACTCTGTGTTTGCCGTGGCTGCGGCATGGCATGCCTTGTGGCGGTTCAGCATTGGGTGCGCAGGAGACTTGCGAGACGGGTAGATACGCGCTGACCTGCACCGCGACGGTGGGTCTTCTCGTCGGTGCCGCACCGCCGAGATGCGTTCACCC
Organism: Nocardia sp. NPDC050713; assembly: GCF_040654315.1. Classification (NCBI taxonomy): domain Bacteria; kingdom Bacillati; phylum Actinomycetota; class Actinomycetes; order Mycobacteriales; family Nocardiaceae; genus Nocardia; species Nocardia sp. NPDC050713. The sequence goes on from NZ_JBFAHS010000002.1 coordinate 216,019, forward strand.
GCAGCCGGTTTGCCCGATCCGCAGGTTTGCGAGGAGTATCGGCTTCGCCCGAATGCCGGTATGGTTTCGGCGCGCGCAGGTGCCCGAATGCTGTCGCGAGATCCGACCGAGCACATCGAGGAGAGCTGGTGGCTGTCGACACCGTCCGCGAAGAACAGGCGATCCGCCGGTTGACCGACAGCCTGGTCGAGAACTACACCGAAACCCATTCCGCCGAACGGATCCAGACCGCGATCGGCTCCGCGCGGCAGCGTTTCGACGGGCGGCCCGTGCGGGAGTTCGTGCCGATCCTCGTCGAACGGATCGTGCGCAGAGAGCTAGAACCCGGACCCGCGGACGCCCCGACCGAACGCGTCGCGACCGCTCCGGTGACAAGCGACCGTCCGGACCTCACCGCCCGGCTACGGCAGTTCCCCCTGAACAACAAGCTCGCGCTGCTCGGCGGCGCGCTGGCCGTCGTCGCACTGCTGGTCGTCGTGCTCGTGGTACGCCAGCCCGACCCCGCCCCCTCGGCGGCGTCGACGCCCGCGCTCACCACCGTGCACGGCGTCGTCGGTTCGGAGAAGATGGCGTTCTTCGAAGACCCCCGCGTCGTCGAGGCCCTCGCCCGGCACGGGCTCGAGGCCGAGGTCGATCCCGCGGGCTCCCGCCAGATCGCCTCGATCGACCTGGCGAACCACAGCTTCGCGTTCCCCTCCAGCGCGCCCGCCGCCGAGCGGATCCAGCGCGCACGCAACGTCGCCACCAAGTACACGCCGTTCGCCTCGCCGATGGCGATCGCCACCTTCCGCCCGATCGCCGACCTGCTGACCGCGGCGGGCGTGCTGCGGCCCGGTCCGGTGCCGACCTTCGACATGGCCCGCTACCTCGAACTGGTCGGCCGCAACACCGAGTGGGCGCACCTGCCCGACAACACCACCTATCCGGTGCGCAAGAACATCCTGGTCTCCACCACAGACCCGCGGACCTCCAACTCCGCGGCGATGTACCTGGCCATCGCCGGGTTCGTGGCCAACGACCGCGCGGTCGTGCAGGGTGCGGAGGCCGAGCAGCGGGTGCTGCCGATCGTCTCGCGGCTGTTCACCGGCCAGGGTTACGCGGAGAACTCGAGCGCGGGCCCGTTCCAGGAGTACCTCACCGCGGGGATGGGGCCGACGCCGCTGGTGATGATCTACGAAGCCCAGTTCGTCGAGGCGGCCGCGCGGGGACAGCTGAAGCCGGACATGGTGCTGACCTACCCGTCGCCGACGGTCCTGTCCACCCACACGCTGGTGCCGCTGGACGAATCCGGCGATCGGCTCGGCCGCCTGTTGTCCACCGATCCCGAGCTGCAGCGGCTGGCCGCCGAACACGGCTTCCGCACCGGAGACGCGGCACAGTTCGAGCAGGTCACCACGGAGAACAAGGTGCCGGTACCCGCGAATCTGATCGATGTGGTCGACGCGCCGACGTTCGAGACCATGGAGCATCTGCTCGACGGGGTCACTCAGTCGTATAACTGAGATGTTGCGTTCGGGCGTATCGTGACGATGATCCAAGTGTAAACGGAAGTGTGACCGAGGGCCCGAGCGCGCAGCGCACACGGATAGGCCCCGGCGAGTAGCCGGAACGCAGGGAATCGAGTAGCCCGGCACTCGTGGCTGTGACCGGGTTTGGTGCCACTCTCCCTAGCTACAGGGGTTGGAGAGAGAGGAGCCCCATCGATGTTCGGCATACACACCCACGCGATCGAGCGGTCGAGCGCCACGGCCACCGGCACGCACGCCATGCTGGTGTTCGGCACGGGCGTGGACTGCTATCTGTCGCATCTGCCGACGTTCGAGGCGCGACACAACTTCCAGGTGCTGCTCGCGGTCGATCTCGACGAGCACGGACGCCGCGCGCTCGGCGCCGACCGCAGGATCGGTTACGAGGGATTCCACACCTTCGAACCCGAGTTCTTCCCGCTCACGGAGCTGGATCCGCACGGCGACCGGCCGCGCACCGAGCTGCGCGGCACGCTGTACCGGGGACACCTGGAACGCGGCGGGCCGATCGTCGCGCGCGACGTCGTGGCCACGGTCCGCGACGTCGTGTACTTCGCCGAACTCCAGCCGTACGGCGGTGACGAACTGCTGACGCACCTGTGCTTCGGCCGTCCCGGCCGGCTGTATCTCGCGCACCGCATCGCGCGGCGGCCCAGCTTCGATCAGATCGTCGCCGTGCGCCTCATCCCCGGCACGGTCACCGACATGCTCGGCAGGCCGTTGTCCGACGACGTGCACGAACGCGGTTTCGACACCGCGCAGCCGATCATTCTGGGGCAGCGCGAGTTCCACGGTCAGCGCCTACGCACCGGGGAGATCGCGGTGGCGGCGTTCCGCGCCACCCCGTCGGTCGGCGGCGCGCAGGGCTTCCTCGCCGAGCTCGCGGTCGAACGCCAGATCTACCTGGAGGTAGCGGATCTGGGCTGACGCCCGCTCTGATCCCGCGTGGTCAATACGCCGGAGGTCGCGAACCGCCCTGACTTCGGGCGGTTCGCGTGTCGCTCCGACGGAGGACGCGTGCGGGCCGGGTCGGCCGTTAACGTCGAATCATGTCCGGTGCCACCGAATCCGTGCTGCCCGCCGCGACTACCGGACGGCGGATCGCGGAACTCGACATCCTGCGCGGCTTCGCGCTGCTCGGAATTCTGATCACCAATGTCACCGTCGCTACGATGCTGTGGTCGTTCGACGGAACCCGAGACCATCCGCGCGAGCGGTATCAGGGCACCGTCGACCAACTCGTCACCGGTGTGGTGGACGCGCTGTTCTCCGGACGGTTCTACCTGCTGTTCGCGTTCCTGTTCGGCTACTCGTTCACCCTCCAGATCGCGGCGGCCCAGCGGGCGGGGGTCTCGGCCAATGCGCGATTGCTGCGGCGTTGCGCGGCGCTGATGGCGATCGGGCTCGCGCACGTCTTCCTGCTCTGGATCGGCGACATCCTGACCCTGTACGCGATGTTGTGCCTGATCCTGATCCTGTTGCGGAAGCTGCGGCCGCGCACCGCGCTGATCACCGGCGGCGTGCTGTACGCGCTGTGGTGCCTGTGGGCGTTCGCGCCGGGTTCCGGCGGCGACCCGTACCAGGCGCTGGCACAATTCATCGACCTCCCCGCGCTGCGCGAGGGCTACACCGGCGGTTTCGCCGACACCCTCGACACTCAACTGTCCTACGCGCCGCTCTTCCTGCTGCTCACCTGGCTGGCGCAAGGAATGACCAGCCTCGGGCTGTTCCTGATCGGCATGGCGGCGGGCAAACGGGGTGTGTTCGAGGACGGCCAGACATTGGATCGGTGGGCGCCGCGCGTGCTGGCGATCGGGCTGGGCATCGGTGTGCCGATCTCGGCGGTGACCTTCGCGATCTCGGTCGGCTGGGATGGTCCGTGGTGGTGGTTCGGGGTGCAGGAGTTGGTGAATCCGGCGATGACCTTCGCCTACATCGCGGGCATCGTGCTGCTCGCCCGAGCGCCGCGCACCAGGCGGGCTATCGCCCGGCTCGCGCCCGCGGGACGGATGGCGGCCTCGAACTACATCGGGCAGTCGATCGTGTTGATGGTGCTCTACACCGGCTACGGATTCGCGCTCGCCGACAAGGTGCCGCCCGCCGGGGTGATCGGGCTGGCGCTGCTCACCTACGCGGCGCAGCTCGCGCTGAGCGCGTGGTGGTTGCGCGACCACCGGTACGGTCCGGTGGAATGGCTGTTGCGGGCGGTCACCTACCTGCGCGCACCGGCGTGGCGTAATCCGGATCACGTCCCCGCGAAAGAGGGTTGACGCCAGCGGGATTGGGCCGCTAACTTAGCAAACCTCATGGGTTTGATTTTCCTGTTCTCCTGATCGCGCCGTACGCGTCGAGCCTCGCTCCGCGTCGGTAATCCCCGCACCCTCCCCACCGCTGTCGCGGTCGTGTCGTCGTGTGCGGGTTCCCCATCGATCCGGCCCGATCGGCCGAGAACAGGAGGCACCCTTGCTTACCGCTGCTCAACTCACCCTCTCCGACGTCACCAAACGCTACGACGACCGGGTCGTGCTCGACCGGGTCTCGCTGACCATCAAGCCGGGCGAGACCGTCGGCATCATCGGCGACAACGGGTCGGGCAAATCGACGCTGCTGAAGGTCATCGCCGGGCGCGAACACCCGGACAACGGCACGGCGACCGTCACCGCCCCCGATGGAATCGGCTATCTCGCACAGACTCTCGAACTCCCGGGATCGGCGAGGGTGGCCGACGCGATCGACCTGGCGCTGGCCGACCTGCGCGAGCTCGAAAACGAATTGCGTGCCGCGGAGGCGGCGCTCGCACTGCCCGGGCCCGTCGAGCAGCGGCTCAACGCCTACGGCGAGTTGCTCGCCCGCTTCGAGGCGCGCGACGGCTACGACGCCGACACCCGCGTCGACATCGCGCTCACCGGCCTCGGCCTGCCCGGGCTGGATCGTTCGCGACGATTGGAGACCCTGTCCGGTGGGGAACGATCCCGGCTGGCGTTGGCCGCGACCCTCGCGGCCGCGCCGGAACTGCTGCTGCTCGACGAGCCGACCAACGACCTGGACGACCGGGCCGTTGCGTGGCTCGAACAACACCTGCGCGGGCATCGCGGCACCGTCGTCGCGGTGACCCACGATCGGGTGTTCCTGCAGCGCATCACCTCCACCGTCCTGGAGGTGGCCGAAGGCGCGGTGACTCGGCACGGCGACGGCTACGCGGGTTACCTCGCCGCCAAGGCCGCGCAGCGTCGTCGCCGCGAGCAGGAGTACGCCGACTGGAAGGCCGAGTTGGCCAGGAACCGTCGCCTGGCGGAGTCCAACGTCGTTCGCCTCGAGGCGATTCCGCGGAAGCTGCCGCTCGCGGTGTTCGCCGCGGGACCGTTTCGCGCGCGGGGGCGCGACCACGGGGCGATGTCGCGGATCCGCAACGCCAAGGAGCGAGTGGCGCGGCTGACCGACAACCCGGTCTCCGCGCCGCCGGATCCGTTGCGATTCGGCGTCGACCTCGTCCGGGCGAGCGAGGCCGAAATGTCTTGTCCGGTGGCCGAACTCGAGGACGTTGTCGTCGAGGGCAGGCTGTGGCTCGACGGGCTGCGCGTCGCCGACGGGGAACGGCTGCTCATCACCGGACCCAACGGAGCGGGCAAGAGCACGCTGCTTCGGGTCCTCGCCGGTGAACTCGCCCCCGACCGAGGGTCGGTGCGGGTCGCGGGGCGCGTCGGTTTCCTTCGTCAGGAGGAACTGCCGTGGCCGCCGCGGCTGACGGTGCTGGAGGCATTCGCCCTGGGCCGCCTCGGACACCCGGACGACCACGCCGACACCCTGCTGGCCATGGGCTTGTTCCGTCCCGCGGAACTGCGCTTGCGCCTCGGCGAACTGTCCTACGGGATGCGCCGCAGGCTCGAACTGGCCCGGCTCGTCGCCGAACCCGCCGACCTACTGCTGCTCGACGAGCCGACCAACCACCTCGCCCCGGGCTTGGTGGAGGAATTGGAGGCCGCGTTGGAAGGTTATCCCGGCGCGGTCGTCGTGGTGACTCACGACCGCGCCATGCGAAACCGCTTCGGCGGCAGACGAATGGAGATGTCGGCGGGCGCGCTGGCCGCGTGAAGTTCGGCGGCCAGGCGTGTTCGGTCGCCCGCCAGCTCGAGCCAGCTGATCGGATCTGGTGCCCCGAGGACAACGAGGCGTTCGCCCTGGGCCGGTTCGACGGATTCCTCGTGGATTCAGCCCCGCGAGGTCGACAGGAGGTGCAGAAGCAAGTCGGCGAACTCGGCCGGTGCATCGGTGAAACCGCTGTGCCCGCCGGGGAATTCGGTGACCGCTATGCCCAACTCGGCGGCCAGGACGTATGCGGGGCGCGCGGGCAGGTGGAGCGAGGTGTCGCGGCCCGCGCCCAAGACTAGGCGGTCGGTGTGGCGACGTAGGGCGGCGAGGTCGGGGTGGTGCGAAGTGAACTGGCGCAGTTCGTGTTCCATCATCAGCGGGGCGTTGGCCGTCAGGCGGGCGAGCATGGCGGCCGTGCGCGGCGGGACGGATTCGGGAGCAGGGAGCGGTTTCAGTGTTCCGCCGATGCCCTCCAGGAATCGGGCGGAGGCGGCGACCAGGCCATTGGTGCGGAACAGCTGATGCACTTCGGCGACGAACGCGCGCTGCTCGGCCGCATCTGGGAGCAGTTCGAAGAGCGGGGGTTCGTGCGCGATGACGCGGGCGATCCGCTCCGGATGACGGACGAGCAGCTCCAGCGCCACGATCGCGCCGCCGCTTCCGCCGAAGACCGAGGCGGAATCGCCTGCGGGCGTGAGGTGTTCGATCAACCGGAAGGCGTCGTCGGCCTGCACCTCGACGCGCTGATCGACCGGTGTGGGGGAGTCGATGGTGCTGTGCGAGTAGCCGCGCGGGTCGATCGCGACGACGGTGTAGCGCGCGGCGAGGGTGTCGGCGATCGCATCGAAGATCACGGCGTCACCGCCGCTTCCCGGCAGAAGCAGCAGCATCGGGCCACGGCCGCGGATCTCGTAGTGCAGTGTCGCGCCGGGCACGCGCAAGGTCGCGGCCGTAGGCTCGGTTCGGGTGCTCATGGATTCGCCTTCTCGTCGGTAGTCGGCCAGTGGGTCAGCGCGGTGTGCAGGGCGTCGAGGATCGCGGCCCAGGACTCCTCGGCCGGACGGGAATGTCCGAAACCGCCCGCCGCCTCCAGCGTGGCGAAGCCGTGAAAAGTGCTGCGCAGCAGTCGAACCGCGTCGGTGAGTGCGGGCTCGGCCAAGCCGTAACCGCGCAACATGCCGTAGGTGAGCTCGATGGCGCGCGCGAAACCTGGCGCGTCGATGGCGAGTTCGGGGTCGAAGGGGATCTGGGTGGCGGCGTAGCGGCCGGGATGGCGCAACGCGTAGTCCCGGTACGCGCCCGCGTAGGCGACCAAGGCGTCCTTGCCCGACCGCCCGGCCACCGCGGCGGCGATCGACAGGGTCTTCTCGTCCGCCGCCAGTATCGCGACGCGGGCGCGCAGCTCGCGCAAATTCGCCACGTGCGAGTACATGCTCGCGTCTTTCACGCCGAACTGCCTGGCCAGGGCCGACACGCTGATGTTGTCGAAGCCGACCCGATCCGCGAGATCCGCCGCGGCACGGGTGATCCGGTCAGCGCTCAGACCGGCGCGTGGTGCCATTTCATCGCTCCAAACCTAGTACATCTAGGTTTTACCCTAGAGGTCATAGGTTGAGTTGTCGAGTTGTGCTGCACCGGTGCTGGTGGCCTGGCGAATCCACTCACGCTGCCGCTCACCCGCGCCCTCGATCAGCACTCCAGCCGACCACGAGCGCCCAGCAATCCGAAGGCGTTCGTTCTCAGGTACTTTCGGGGAATGGGCGATATCCGGGGGTGGTGCCGAGCTCTCGGCGCGATGGTTCTCATAGTGGCCGCCACACTGGTGGGCGGAGATATCGCCGAGGCGGACGAGCCTGCCTTGGAGTGGGTCGATTGTGCTGCGCTGGAACAGATTCCGGGCCTGGGCCAGCTGAAGTGCGCCACACTCGACGTGCCGATGGACCACACCGTGCCCGGCGGCCCTACGGCACGTATCGTGCTGTTCAAGGCGCCAGCGCGTGATCCAAGGCAGCGACTGGGCAGCCTCGTCATCAACCGGGGCGGACCTGGTTACCCTTCGTCGGTTTATCTGGCCGGCTTGGTGTCCGGCGCGGTGCCGTCCCCCTGGGACGACCGGGTCTGGGATCGCTACGACGTGATCGCGGTCGATCAGCGCGGCGTCGGCTTCGCTACACCGGCGGTAACCTGCTTCGATCCGACCGAAGCCGTCGCGTTCGGATCCGATGCCACGGTTGTTCCGATGAACCCGCAGGATGCCGCGGTGCGTTCGGCCCGAGACGCCGAGTTCGCCATCGCATGCCGACAACGCCACGGCACCCTGCTCGATCATCTGACCACGGCGGCGGTCGCCCGAGACCTCGACCTGGTCCGCGCGGCCCTCGGCGAACCGAGACTGAACTTCCTCGGTCAGTCCTACGGCGCCGCGCTCGCCCTTGTCTACGCGAATCTTTTTCCGCGCCAGGTTGGTTCGTTCGTTATGGACAGCGTGCTGAATCCGGTCCAAGCTTGGTCCGGACCCATCGACTCGGTGTCTTCGGAACGAACCGGGAGCGATGTCGCGACGGCGGAGGCGATGCACGAAGCGCTCCGACTCTGCGCCGCGGGGCAGTCCTGCGCTTTCGCCGCCGACGATCCGGCGCGGGCCTTTCCGGAGTTGCTGGCAAGGCTGCGGGAACATCCCATACCACTCGTCGCGGCGGACGGCGCCCGCACCTCGCTCACCTACTCCAAGCTCGTCGCCTACGTGGGTGGCGTGCTCTACCAACCGTGGGTGTGGCGCGAGGCGGGTCTCGATCGGCTGCTGCACCTCGCCTATCGAGTGGCGACCGCGCCGACCGACACCGAGGCCGCCGAACTGGCTCAGCTCGTGATCGAGCAGATCGATGCGAGCGGACTCGACCGCGCCTACTCGCTGTTGGACGCGCCCTTCAGCGCCTTCACCTGCAACGACAACCAATTGCCACGCTTCGCCCCCGCGTGGTGGGCGAGTGCGCAGCGCCGCGAAGCCGTCGCACCAGGTTTCGCGACTCTTCGCGCCTATGGCACCAGCATGTGCGCGTTCTGGCAGTCGACACCTGCGGACCGCTACACCGGCCCCTGGGAGGTGCGCACCGACACCCCCGCACTGATCCTCAACAGCCGCTTCGACCCGGCCACACCCCTGTCCGGAGCCCTCGACGTCGCCCAACACCTCGGCGGCAGCCGTGTACTGATCCACGAGGGGATCGGCCACATCGTCACCCAACAGTCCAGCTGCGGCGTCCGTGCGATTTCCGACTACCTGACCTCGGGCACCCTCCCCGCCGAGGGCGAGAGCTGCCATCCGGACGCAATCCCGTTCGCCTGAAGCCTTGCCGACGACAGCCGCTCCGCTCGACCCGGATCGGTTCTCACCGTTGATATCCATCGACCGGTTGTTCACCGGCTCGGCTCATTCGATCGCCCTCGACGATCCGGACCGGGTCGCCGAGGGCGTCGGCCAGTTCGTCGAGTTCATCGACGGCCCATGGCTGGCTGGCGGGCCGGCCGGACCACTCTCGCAGAGCTCGTTGCCGCAGCCGAACAGCCACAGCAGCGGTCGTACGGGATGCGTATCGACTCCCGGCTGGTGCAATCCGCCGCAGCGTTGTGCACGCTGGACGGCCGCGATGACCTCGCCTCCGATCTGATGGCGTGGTTCCTCGCGAACTACGAGTTCCGCAACGACCGAAAGCGTGAGCAGGCAAAAGCATTCGACCGAACTCTGCGCGATCGATTTCCCGGCTACGATGCCGCGCGAGCCCAACGGTTCGGCCAGACACGAACACAGCAGTCGCCCCGAATCCCGAGCGCCGACGGAAGCAGGAGCCTGGGGGCGAGGTCAGCAGAGGGTGTCGCGAACCTGGAGCGGCCGGTACCCGGTCGGGCCGAGCTGCGCCAGCTCGGCGTCGATGTCGGAGGGATCCGGTTGGATGAGGCCGTGACTGTCTATGACGTAGCCCGCCGGCTTCCGGCCATCACCGACCTGCGGGATCTGTGCCGCTCGCTTGCGATGCTCGATGCGATCCTGAGCCCGGACTGGGAAAGCCGGTATTACTCCTTCGACGCCGCTTGGACCGAAGGCGAGGAGATGGCCTCGATGAGCAACGGGTCCGGAGACGAGTACACCATCGTGTTCTCTGCGGCCGGGGTCTATGTCCGCGGCTTCAGTCACGAATCTCCAATGAGCCCATATGGCAATGACGGCGAGCCCTGGCCGGGAGTGATCGATGATGTTCCCGATGTCTTCGAACGCTTCGTCGAGGAGCCGGCGTTCACCGACGAAGACGGCGTGCCCATCGTGACGGCCTGCTTGTGGCGGGACGCGACAGACGATCGCTGGCGCCACGGCACGATCGACTTCCCTTCGGACCGGGCCGATCCCGATGGTGCGACCGATCTGTTTCGACTCCTGATCGACCGCTCACCCGAAGCATTCCAGCGCTATGCCGAGGACTACTACGAGGTCCCCGTGGACCTGGAAGCGGTGCGTGCCGTGTACGCCCTGCGGCCGCTGAACCAGGAACTCGTGTCGTTGCTGAACACAGAGATCACCCTGGCGGACCTGGCCCGAGACATCTCCGAAATCGGCTATCCGCAGGCCAGCTGAAAACCGATCTCTCGGGATACCCGAAGCCGCCGAGCGTTCGAGCGCTGCCGACCTCGGCTGACCGAATGCGGGTCGAATCGCTTACCTGGCCGCGAAGAGTGCCTGCATCAGTCGGCGCTCGGGAGCCTGGCCTCGCCCGGCTTTTGGCGAACTGCCGTCCGGACGAGCTCGGAGATCCGTGCTGCGGGTACGGGGACACCGGGGGTTTGCAGTGTCCAGCGGAAGAACTCCTCGAGGTTCATGGCGGGGCGTTCGCCGAGATAGGGCTCGATGTAGACCAGGGTGTTGGGTTCGCTGCGCCAGCTGGCGGCGAGGGGGCCGATGTCGACCGCGTCGTAACCGAGCACGTCCAGTAGGCGGGTGGCCTCGGCTTTGGCTTTCGCGTCGTCGCCTGCGATGGGAAGGGCGCTGCGGTCCGGTGCGTCAGCGGGACGGGCGAGGGAGACGATTTGGTGTGGCGTGATGTTGTTGAATGCCTTGACCACCCGGGCATCTGGGAGATGGCTCTGCAGCAGGGCGCTGGAAGTCGATGTCGCTGTGTCGAGTTCGGTCAGGTGGCCGTCGCGCTCGGGGTAGTAGTTGGACGTGTCGAGTACCGTTTTTCCGGCCAGCGCGGCGGCGGGCAGGTGTGCGAAGGCTGTGAGCGGGATGGCCGCGACCACCAGGTCCGCGGCGCGCGCTGCTTCCGCCGGGGTTGCCGCTCGGGCGCGCCCGCCGAGTTCGGCGACCAGGTCGGCGAGGGTCTCGGGGCCTCGCGAATTGCTCAGGACGACCTCGAGTCCTGCCGAAATGGCAAGGCGGGCAACAGAGGAACCGATCATTCCGCTGCCGATGAGTGCGAGTGTGTGCGGCACAACTTCTCCGTTCGTTCGTGTTGACGGAAACCGGCGAGCGAGTGCGCGCCTGGCCCGACTGACAGCATGGAACCGACGCGATCACCCGACCAGGCCCGGAGTTTGCGTACTCACGGCGTGATCACCCACCGAGCTCGGGCGTAGCGTTGTCACGTGGACGACCGGACAGAGCTGAGCGAGTTCCTCGAGTCCCGCCGCGCGCGCCTGCGCCCGGCGGACGTCAGGCTGCGCGACTACGGGGGAGTGCGCCGGGTCGCCGGACTGCGGCGTGAGGAGCTGGCTCGGGTCGCGGGCGTCAGCATCGCGCACTACACGCGCCTGGAACAGGGCAAGAGCGACAGTGTCTCGAACGAGGCATTGAACGCGATCGGCACGGCACTGCGCCTGGACGGCGACGAATTGGCCTACCTGCACCGGATCGCACGGCGTCCCAAGGCGTGTGCGGACGACACTGCCGCGCCGGAAGCGCTCGCGGGCTTGCGCTACCTGCTGAAGTCGTTCGTGATGACACCGGCGCTGCTGATCGGCAGGCACACCCAGATCGTCGGCTGGAACGACCTCGCCGTGGCGGTGTTCGGCGACTTCCCCGCACTGCCCGAAGACCGCCGCACCCTGTCGCACCTCCTGTTCACCGAGCCCTATCTGCGCGACCTGCACGGCGCCGATTGGTCGCGGGTGGCACACGAGCACGTGGCGCACCTGCGCGTGCTGCTCGGGCGGCATCGTGGCGATCGCGATCTCTCGGCGCACATCGAGCGCATGCGTTCTCTCAGCCCGGATTTCGCGCGGATGTGGGCGGGGCACTCCGTCGCGCGGCTTCGGTCCGGAACGTACGTGCTGCACCACCCGATCGCGGGGGAACTCACGCTGCACCGCGAACTCGTCTCGCTTCCCGACGCGCCGTCGTGCTGCGGGCTGGACCTGTTCGCCGCCGAACCGGGCTCCGCCTCCGAGCGGGCACTGCGGAAGCTCGGTGGTCGCCTGCCGGTGGCCGCCGACTAGGACAACCCGCCGAGCTGTCGCATCAGCGCGAAGGTGTCGATCGACGCTCCATCAACGGCTCACCACGTTCTCGCTTTGCACATGCGAGACACTCCAGCGGGTCGGGTGTGTGGTGGAAGCGTGCGGGATGGCGTGCACCGCATACTTGCGCGGTGTGCCGCGCGGCTGATGGGCGATCAGCGCGCTGTCAGTGCGCTGTCAGCGACGGTCGGCATGGTCATGGGCGTTCCAGAAACACGAAAGGAAACGCCGATGTCCGATGTCACTCTGTCCGAGTTCGTCGAAGCGACCGCCGTGAAGTTCGGGATTCCCGGTCTCGCGGTCGGTGTGCTCGCCGACGGCCGGGAAGTCTTCGCCTGCCACGGCGTGACCAGCGTGGACAACCCGCAGCCGGTCGACAGCGACACGCTGTTCCAGCTCAGCTCGATCACCAAGACCTACACCGCGACCGCGCTCATGCGACTGGTCGCGGAAGGGCGCGTCGAACTCGACGCCCCGGTGCGGAAGTACATCCCCGAGCTCGTACTCGCCGACGAGGACGCCGCCGCCAGGATCACCGTGGCGAACCTGCTCAACCACACTGCGGGATTGGACTGGAACCTCGTCGTCGACACCGGCGATGGCGACGACGCGCTGGCCGAATTCGTCGCCCGGCTCCCCGAACTCGACATGATCGCCGCACCCGGCGACCGAGCCTCCTACAGCCAGGCCGGATACAACCTGGCCGGGCGGATCGTGGAGAAGGTCACCGGACAGTCGTTCGAGCAGGCGGTCGCCGAGCTCGTCTTCGCGCCGGTCGGCCTGTCGCACAGCTTCTTCGATCCGCGCGAGATCACCGCCCGCCGATTCGCCGACGGGCACAACGCCGAGCCGGACGGTTCGCTGACGGTCGCGCGCACATGGCGGCCCACGCGCGCCAACAACCCGGGCGGCGGCCTCGCCTCCTCGGCGGCCGACCAATTGCGCTGGGCCCGTTTCCAGCTCGGCAACGGTGGCGCGGTGCTGCCTGCCGAGAGCCTGCTCGCGATGCGTCGTCCCACCGTCGAACTGCGGGCGAGCTCGTTCGGCGACGCCATCGGCATCGGCTGGTTCCTGCGCGACATCGACGGCGTGCGGGCCATCGGCCACGGCGGTTCCGGCAACGGACAGTTCGCCGAACTGCTCATCGTCCCCGAACACGACTTCGCGATCGTCGTGATGTCCAACGCCGGACCCGAGGGCATCGCCTGCAACCAGGTGATCGTGCGATGGGCGCTCGAGCACTACCTGAACGTCCTCGACCGCGACCCCGAACCCCTGCCCTACAACGCGACGCGCGCCCCGGAACTGGCGGGCACCTACGACATCGACGCCATGACGCTCACCATCGCCGCCGACGCGACCGGACTCAGCCTCGCGGTCGGCATCAAGCCGGAGATTCGCGCGGCCTCCGACCAGGAACTGCCGCCGGACTACCCGGCCGCCGCCATCGGCCTGCTGCCCGGCGACCGCGACGAATACGTCGTCACCGACGGCGGCCTGCGAGGACAGCTCGGCTACTTCTCCCGCGACGACAACGGCCGGATCGTCGGCATCGACCTCGCGGGACGGCTGTTCCAGCGCATCGACGCGTGAGCCTAGGCGCGGCCGCCGTCCGCTACCTCGCCTCGCCCGAGGCCACCTGAACCGCGGTCCTGGTAGTCGACAGGGCCTCTTGCTTGCACCGAGTGCGGAAAGTGATCTTGTGACTGCGCGCATCGTGTCACCCACCTGGACCCCGGCCAGTCCGACAGCTTCGCCGATCCCGTGCCGCGCGGCACCTTCCGGGTCGACCCGCAACAGATGCCGCGCGTGGCCACCGGCCCGGTCAACATCATCACGCTGGCCTCGCCGTCGGAGAAGTACAGGTGGATCTCGTCGAGCTCCGGCGTGCGGTACGTGGACGTCTCGGATCGCGGGTTCCGCGAGGTCGCTGCCATGGACGCCCCCGGCGTGCAGCCCATCCCGCCGCAGGCGCTGGACGAGGTGCTGGACCAGACGTTCACCGACACCGCCCAGATCCAGAGCGCCATCCGCGACGACTGGGGCGGGGCGACCTGGCAGCGCATCGCCAACGGCGTGTACGGCTTGGTGGACAAGGACAATCGCGTCTCGGCGCGGGCGGCACCTCGCTCGGCATTCGCGAGAGCATCGTCGGCGTCAACATGACCTACGACGGCCATCTGATCGTCGTCTCCTCGCGCGGTCTGATCGCGATCGACCGCGAACTGTCGGGGCAGCCGCAGCAGATCCGCTTCGGCGACGACGAGACCGTCTCGAACTCGATCGCCGTCGACGAGAAGGGCGGCATCTACGTCGCCTCCGACAAGATCATGCGCAAGGTGGTGTGGACCGGCATGAAGCTGTCCACCGAGCAAGCCGACGGCGCCTGGTCCGCGCCCTACGGCTTCGGCCGCCAGCCGCCCGCGGTGAAGTTCGGCATCGGCACCGGATCGACGCCCACCCTGATGGGCTTCGGCGAGGGCTCCGACGAACTCGTGGTGATCACCGACGGCGCCGACCACATGAAGCTGGTCGCCTTCTGGCGCAACGAGATCCCCCCGGGCTTCCAGCCCAAGGCGAACGCCGAGTCCAACCGCATCGCCGACCAGATCGAGGTGACCGCGGGACTGTCGGACCCGAAGCCCGAGTTCATCCAGAGCGAGCAGTCCGTGGTCGTGCGCGACTACGGTGCGTTCGTCGGGCAGAACATCGGCACGGGCGGCAATCCGGACCGGTTGGTCGATGGGCTCGCCAACGGTCCGGTCGACGAACCGCCGCACGGCATGCAGCGCTTCGAATGGGATCCGGCCGCGGACAAGTGGACGTCGGTGTGGGAGCGCGGTGACGTGGTGTCCACCTCCATGGTGCCCGCGGTGTCGACCGAGGCCGGAATCGTGTTCGTCAACGGCTACAGCAAGGCCGACGGCTGGGAGGTCACGGGCCTGGACTGGAAGACCGGAGAGACCGTGCACCGCACCATCTTCGGGCAGTCGAACTACGGCCACGGCGCGTACGCGATCATCGAGGCGTTCCCGAACGGCGACCTGCTGTTCAACAGCGTCGGCGGCCCGTTCCGGGCGAAACTCGACAAGTAGCGCGAAAAGCGCTGGCCCCGACCGAGTCTCCGGTCGGGGCCAGCGCGTGTGCGCACGAGCCTAGCGCACGAAGGTCGACGCTCGCTCGGCCAGATCCAGCAGCGGCTGCGGGAACACACCGAGCACCAGGGTCGCCACGGCGGTCAGCAGGACGAGTGCCTGGGTGAGCGCGGGCGTGACCACCACCGGGGCATCCGTCGGGGGATCGGTGAAGAACATCAACACGATCACGCGGATGTAGAAGAACGCCGCGACGGCGCTCGAGATGACGCCGACGATGACGAGCGTCACGGCGTCACCGGAAGCGGCCGCCTCGAACACGGCGAACTTGCTGACGAACCCGCTGGTGAGCGGCAGACCGGCGAAGGAGAGCAGCAGCAGCGCGAAAACCGTCGCCAGCCAGGGGGAGCGGCGGCCGAGCCCGGCCCACTGCGCCAGCGCGGTCGCCTCGTCACCGCTGGGCTCGCGGACCAGGCTCACCACCGCGAACGCGCCGAGCGTGCCCAGCCCATAGGCGACCAGATAGAACAGCACCGCCGCGACGCCCGCGTCGTTGGCGGCGACCAGACCGGTGATGATGAAGCCCGCGTGCGCCACCGACGAATACGCCAGCATCCGCTTCACATCGGTCTGCGTCACCGCGAGCACCGCGCCGACCACCATCGTCGCGATCGCGACCGCGGCGAGCACCGGCCGCCAGTCGTCCCGCAAGCCAGGCACCGCGACCTGCAATATGCGCAACATGGCGCCGACCGCGGCGATCTTGGTGGCCGCCGCCATGAACGCGGTGATCGGGGTCGGCGCCCCCTGATACACGTCGGGAACCCAGGATTGGAACGGCACCGCGCCGATCTTGAACAGCAGCCCGACCGCCAGCATCGCCACGCCGAGCAGCGCCAGCATCGCGTCGGACGGGTGCTCCGCGATCGCGTCGGCGATCCCGGACAGCCGCACCGTCCCAGCCTGCCCGTACAGCAGCGCGACGCCGTACAGGAAGAACGCCGACGAAAACGCCCCGAGCAGGAAGTATTTCAGCGCCGCCTCCTGGGAGAGCAGTCGCTTGCGCCGCGCGAGCCCGCACAGCAGATACAGCGGCAGCGACAGCACTTCCAGCGCGACGAACATGGTCAGCAGATCGTTCGAGGCGGGGAAGAGCAGCAGGCCGCCGACCGCGAGCAGCGTCAGCGGAAAGACCTCGGTGGTCGCGATGCCCGCGCGGATCGCGGCCTGCTCGTCCGCGCTGCCGGGGACCGCCGACGCCTGCGGGGTGAACGCGTCCGCGCCGCGACCGACGGTCGCCGCGGCCAGGCTCCAGGTGCCGGGCCCGGAGCGCGCCTGCGGCAGCGGTTGCGCGCCGCGTTCGGCGATGAACAGCACGCCGAGGATCGAGACCACCAGGATGGTGCCCTGCAAGAACAACGTCACCCCGTCGATCGCGACGGCCCCGGACACCGCGGTGGATTCGGTGCCCGCCAACCGGATGACGGCCACCAACGCCGCCGCGAGACCGATCAGGCTGAGCCACACCTGGGTGCCGTAGCGGTAGCGCCGCGCGACGAACGCCTCCACCAGCACCGCGGCCACCGCGACGCCGAACACGATGAGCATCGGTGCGAGCGCGCCGTATTCGATGCTCGGCGCGGGAACGGACGCGGCGAGCGGGATCGAGTGCGTGGTCACTTGTGCCCTCCTTCCTGGAGGTTCGCCGCGCCCGCTGCGGGCGCCGGAACCGTCGGCGCGGGATCCTGGCGGCCGATGGTGGTCAGTGTCTGGCCGACGGCGGGATCGATGAAGTCCAGCACCGGTTTCGGATAGAGACCGAGGAACAGCAGCGCCGCGATCAGCGGTGCGACGACGAGCAGTTCGCGCGGCGCCAGATCGTGGAGGTTCTCGTTGCCCTTCGTCACCGGACCGGTCATCATCCGCTGGTACAGCCACAGCACGTAGATAGCGGCGAGCACCAGCGCGCCGGTCGCGACGATCGCGGCCACCTGGTAGCGGCTGAAAGTGCCGATCAACACGAGGAATTCGCTGACGAACGGCGCGAGACCGGGCAGCGACAGCGTCGCGAGTCCCGCGATGAGGAACGTCCCGGCCAGCACCGGCGCGACCTTCTGCACCCCGCCGTAGTCGGCGATGACCCGGGTGCCGCGCCGCGAGACGAGGAACCCGGCGATCAGGAACAGCGCGGCGGTGGAGATGCCGTGATTGATCATGTAGAGCGTCGCCCCGGTCTGCGCCTGACTGGTCATGGCGAAGATGCCGAGGATGATGAAGCCGAAGTGCGAGATCGAGGTGTAGGCGATGAGGCGCATCACGTCGGTCTGGCCGATCGCCAGCAGCGCTCCGTAGACGATGCCGACCACCGCGAGCGTGATCACCAGCGGCGCGTAGGTTCCCGACGCGTCGGGGAACAGCAGCAGGCAGTAGCGCAGCATGCCGAAGGTGCCCACCTTGTCGACCACCGCCATCATCAGCACGGCGCTGGACGGTGTCGCGGCGACCGCCGCGTCGGGCAGCCAGGTGTGCAGCGGCCACAGCGGCGCCTTCACGGCGAAGGCGAACATGAACCCCAGGAACAGGGCGTTCAGCACCGCCGGACCCGCGCCGAGCTCACCGGCATTGGCGGCGGCGACCACGGTGCGGAAGTCGAAGGTTCCCGCACCGTCCGCGCCGAGGCCCTCGCGCGCTGTCAGCACGTAGAGACCGATGACCGCGGCCAGCATGATCAGTCCGCCGAACAGGTTGTACAGCAGGAACTTCACCGCCGCGCGCGAACGCTGCTGGCGCAGTTGCACATCCGCCGTCTTCGGCCCGAAGCCGCCGATGAGGAAGTACATCGGGATGAGCATGGCCTCGAAGAAGACGTAGAACAGCAGGATGTCCAGCGCCACGAAGGAGACCAGCACCATCGCCTCGACGAGCAGGATCAGCGCCATATAGGTGTGCGCGACCCGCCTGCCGGAGCCCGCCGCGCGGTCGTCGTGCCAGCCCGCCAGGATCAGCAGCGGCACCAGCGCGGTGGTGAGCAGCACCAGCACCAGCGCGATGCCGTCCAAGCCGAGGGTGTATCCGGCGCCGAAGGCGGGGATCCACTCGTGGGATTCGACGAACTGGTATTGCTCGCCGCCGGGCTCGAATCGCATGGCGAGCACGACGGCGATCACCAGTGCGGACACCGAAAATGTCAGCGCCACACCGCGTGCCAGCACCCGCCGCGCGGCGGGCAACGCCAGCACGAGGACCGCGCCGACGACCGGAAGCAGCCAGAGGGTGGTCAACCAGGGATAGGTAGTCACCAGATCCTCACCGCCAGCAGGGCGGCGGCCACCAGGGCCGCGCCGGTGAACATGGACAGGGCGTAGGACCGCACGAATCCGGACTGGACCCGGCGGACGCGGGCCGAGAGCCCGCCGATCAGTGCGGCCGTGCCGTTGACGATCCCGTCGATGCCGCGGCTGTCGACGAAGACCAGCGACCGGGTGAGGTGCTGGCCGGGACGCATGAACACGCCCTCGTTGACCGCATCGCCATAGAGATCCTTGCGGGCGGCGACGGTGAGCGCCGAGACTTCCTCCGGCGCCGTTTCCGGGATGTCACGCTGCGCGTACTGGCTGTAGGCGATGGTGACGCCGACCGAGACGACGGCCAGCGCGAGTACGGTGACCACGCCCGCGGGCACCACCTCCTCGCCGTGGTGCGCGCCGACCACCGGCTCCAGCCAGTTCACCAGCGCGTTGCCGAGCACGAACACCAGGCCGGAGGCGAGCGAGCCGATGGCCAGCAGGATCATCGGGCCGGTCATTACCGCGGGCGCCTCGTGCGGATGCGTGTCGGGCTTCCAGCGTGGCGAGCCGAAGAAGGTCATCAGCATCACCCGCGTCATGTAGAACGCGGTGAGACCCGCACCGAGCAAGGTGACCGTGCCCAGCGCGTACCCGGCCGCGCCGCCCTCGGCGAAGGCCACCTCGATGATCTTGTCCTTGGAGAAGAAGCCCGCGAACGGCGGCACTCCGATGATCGCGAGGTAGCCGAGCCCGAAGGTGACGTAGGTGATCGGCAGCACCTTCCGCAGTCCGCCGTAGCGGCGCATGTCGACCTCGTCGTTCATCGCGTGCATCACCGAGCCCGCCCCGAGGAACAGGCCCGCCTTGAAGAAGCCGTGGGTGAGCAGGTGCATGATCGCGAAGGCGTAGCCCGCGGGTCCGAGACCCGCGGCGAGCACCATGTATCCGATCTGGCTCATGGTGGACGCGGCCAGCGCCTTCTTGATGTCGTCCTTGGCGCAGCCGACGATCGCGCCGAACAACAGCGTCACCGCGCCGACGAGCACCACGGCCAGCTGGGCGTTCGGCGCGAGGTCGAAGATCACGTTGGACCGCGCGATCAGGTAGACACCGGCGGTGACCATCGTGGCCGCGTGGATGAGCGCCGACACGGGCGTCGGACCCTCCATCGCGTCACCGAGCCAGGACTGCAGCGGCACCTGCGCGGACTTGCCGCACGCGGCGAGCAACAGCAGCAGGCCGATCGCGGTGAGCGTGCCCTCGCTCGCTCCCGGCGCGGCGGCGAACACCTCGCCGAATCCGATCGAGCCGAAGGTCGCGAACATCGCCATCATGGCCAGCGCCAAGCCCATGTCGCCGACCCGGTTGACCACGAACGCCTTCTTGGCGGCCGTTGCGGCGGAGGGCTTTCCGTACCAGAAGCCGATCAGCAGGTAGGAGGCGAGACCAACGCCCTCCCAGCCGAGATAGAGCACCAGGTAGTTGTTCGCCAGCACCAACAGCAGCATGGCCGCGAGGAACAGGTTGAGGTAGGCGAAGAAGCGCCGCCGATCCGGATCGTGGCTCATGTACCCGATCGAGTACAGGTGGATCAGGGAGCCGACACCGGTGATCAGCAGCGCGAAACACATGGACAGCTGGTCGATTTGCAGACCGAAGTCCACTTGCAGGCCGCTCACCGGCACCCAGCTGAACAGGTCGGCGTGCACCGCCCGCTCGGCGCCGTCGCGCCCGAGCATGACGACGAACGCCCACACGGCCACGCCGAAGGAGGCCAGCGCGGCAAGGCAACCGAGCAGATGGCCCCACTTGTCGGCGACGCGCCCGAGGAGCAGCAATATGACGGCCCCGGCCAGCGGCAGCGCGGGCAGCAGCGTCAGGATCGCGGTATCCACGTCAGAACTTCAGCAGGTTGGCGTCGTCGACCGAGGTCGAGCGGCGGGCGCGGAAGATGGTCATGATGATGGCGAGGCCGACGACCACCTCGGCCGCGGCGACCACCATCGTGAAGAACGCGAACACCTGGCCGTCCAGGTTCGCGTGCATCCTCGCGAAGGTGACGAACGCCAGGTTCACCGCGTTGAGCATCAGCTCGATGCACATGAACACCACGATCGCGTTGCGCCGCAACAGCACTCCGGCCGCGCCGATCGTGAACAGCAGGGCGGACAGGAACAGATAGTTCTCGGGGTTCACCGGGTGCCTTCCTCGTCGGCGGGTTCGTGGCCGTTGGTCTTCGCGTCACCGTCGCCGGAGCCGACCGAGATGACGGCCGCCTCGGTCAGCGCCCTGGTGCGGCGGTGCCGCAAGATGGTGCTGACCGACAGCTCCTCGAACGAGCCGTCCGGCAGCCTGGCGGGAATGTCCACGGCGTTGTGCCTGGCGTAGACGCCGGGCGTCGGCAGCGGGGTGGCGCGGCTCGTGCCGTCGCGGAACCGCCTGCGGGACAGTTCGCGCTGATCCATCCGCGGGCCGAAGTGTTCGCGGTGCGCGAGCACCATCGCGCCGATGGTGGCGGTGATGAGCAGCGCGCCGGTGAGTTCGAAGGCCCACACGTACCGGACGAAGATCAGCTCGGCGAGTTCGCCGATCACGTCGCGACCGGCGAAACCGGTGGCGGGGAAGCGGATTTTGGAGTCGCGGACGCCGGTGGCGATGCCGCTGATGAAAAGGAAGCCGAAACCGAGTCCCACCGCGGCGGCGGCGAAGCGCTGGCCGCGCAGGGTCTCCTTCAACGATTCCGCGGAGTCGACGCCCACCAGCATGAGCACGAACAGGAACAGCATCATCACCGCGCCGGTGTAGACCACGATCTGCACCACGCCGAGGAACAGCGCGTCCTGGGCGATGTAGAACACCGCGAGCGTGATCATGGTGGCGGCCAGGCAGATCGCGGAGTGCACGGCTTTGGCCGCGAACACCATGCCGAGCGCGCCGAGGACGGCGAGCGGGGCCAGGATCCAGAACTGCACGGCCTCGCCGGTGGATGTGCGGGTCAGTGGCTCGGCGGCCATCAGTAGCGTCACCGCGTCCCTCCTTCCGCGCCTGCTGTCGCGCGCTGCTTCTCGTCGGATTCGGCGTCCGCGCCGGGGACGGTGCCGCGGTAGTAGTCGCCCTCGGTCGTCCCGGGGTACATGTCGTGCGGCGGTGCGGTCATGCCCGGTTCGAGTGGCGCGAGCAGCCGGTCCTTCTCGTAGATGAGGTCGGCGCGGTTGTCGTCGGCGAGTTCGTACTCGTTGGTCATGGTGAGCGCCCGCGTCGGGCAGGCCTCGATGCACAGGCCGCAGCCGATGCAGCGCAGGTAGTTGATCTGGTAGACGCGGCCGTACCGTTCGCCGGGGGAGAAGCGTTCGGTCTCGGTGTTGTCCGCGCCTTCCACGTAGATCGCGTCGGCGGGGCAGGCCCAGGCGCACAGTTCGCAGCCGATGCACTTCTCCAGACCGTCGGGATGACGGTTGAGCTGGTGGCGACCGTGATAGCGGGGCGCGGTCGGCACCTTGTGCTCGGGGTAGAACTCGGTGTTCGGCTTCTTGAACATGGTGAGCGCGGTGACCGCGAAACCGGAAAGCGGTTCCAGCGGATGACCTTTCGTCGCGTCCACGTGACGGATGCCGGCGGGCAGCGGCGGTGTCGGGAAGCCGAGGAAGACGCCGCTCGGCGCGTGCGCGTCGGCCGTTGGTTCGTCGACGAGTGGCGGGGCGCCCGGTCGGCGTCCGGCCCGCAGGAACAGACCGATCATCAGCGCCGTGATCAGCACGCCCGCGACGATCATGGCGGCGGTCGCCCAGGTGAAACCCTCGTTGTCGAGCACCCGAGCCGCGGCGACGAGCATGACCCACAGCAGCGACACCGGGATGAGCAGCTTCCAGCCCAGATTCATGAACTGGTCGTAGCGCAGCCGCGGCAAGGTGCCGCGCAGCCAGATGAACACGAACAGGAACGTCCACACCTTGGCGGTGAACCACAGCAGGCCCCACCAGCCGGTGTTCGCGCCCGACCACATGTTGATCGGCCACGGCGCGTGCCAGCCGCCGAGGAACAGCGTGGTCGCCAGCGCCGAAACCGTTGCCATGTTGACGTATTCGGCGAGCATGAACATCGCGAACTTCAGCGAGGAGTACTCGGTGTGGAAGCCGCCGACGAGTTCGCCCTCGGCCTCCGGCAGGTCGAACGGCGCCCGGTTGGTCTCGCCGACCATCGACACGCAGTAGATCAGGAACGAGGGCAGCAGCAGGAAGACGTACCAGGTGCCGTCCTGGGCGGCGACGATGCCGGAGGTCGCCATCGTGCCCGCCTGCAGGAACACCGCGGCGAAGCAGAGCGCCATCGCGATCTCGTAGGAGATGACCTGCGCCGTCGACCTCAGTCCGCCGAGCAGCGGGTAGGTCGAGCCGGACGCCCAACCCGCGAGCACGATGCCGTACACGCCGATCGAGGTGATGGCGAGGATGTACAGCACGCCCACCGGCATGTCGGTCAGCTGCAGTGCGGTGCGGTGGCCCGCGATGGACACCTCACCGCCGAACGGGATCACCGCGAAAGCCATGAACGCCGGAATGGCCGCGATGATCGGCGCCAGGATGTAGATCGGCTTGTCCACGATGGCGGGGACGATGTCCTCTTTCAGCGCCATCTTCACGCCGTCGGCGATGCTCTGGAGCGAGCCTTTGGGGCCGACGCGGTTGGGGCCGATGCGCATCTGCATGCGCGCCACGATCTTTCGTTCCGCGAGCACCGCGATCATCGGGGTGAGCAGCAGGAAGACGAAGATCGCCAGGGATTTGGCGATGACGAGCCACAGGGGGTCGTGGCCGAAGAGGGCGAGCGTGTCAGGCGCGGAGGCGGTAGCTCGCGTGGCCACGGAGGGCCCTACGGTCGCCGTGGCGAACAGAGCCGGATCACTCATGGCGGTGTTCCTTCATCCTCTCGTCGGCGTGGCGCACTTGCACGACGCCGCCCGGCTGGGTGGCGAGCTGTTCGGGCACCGAGCTGCCGGGGGAATTCAGCGGCAGCCACACCACCCGGTCGGGCATGTCGGTGATCAGCAGCGGCAGCGTGAGCATGCCGCGCTCGGAGGTGACGGTGACCGGATCGTCGTTGGCCGCGCCGATCTCGGCGGCGGTCGCGGGGGAGAGCCGGACCACCGGCGGACGGGCGATGCCCGCCAGATTCGGTTCGCCGTCCTGCATACGGCCCAGGTCGAGCAGCATTCGCCAGCCCGCCAACACCGCGCTGCCCTGCCGGGGCTGGGTGATCGGATGCGGCCGGTGCGCGGGCGCGGCGACGGGCTGGCCGTCCCAGGCGCCGAGCGCGGCGAGTTCGGCGCGCGCCGTCGCGGTGTCGGGGAGGCCGAGGCGCACCCGCATCTCGTCGGCGATGGCTTGCAGCACCCGCTGATCGGACAGCGGTGCGGCGGTGCGGCGCACGGTGGATTCGCCGAGCGCGGCGTCGAATGGCCGCGGCCTGCCCTCCCAGGTGCGGAAGGTGCCGGACTTCTCCATGGTCGCGGCAACCGGGAAGACCACGTCGGCGCGCTCGGTGACGGCGCTGTGCCGCAGTTCCAGGCTGACGACGAAGCGTGCCGCGTCGATGGCGGTGAGCGCGGCGTTCGGGTCGGGCAGATCGGCGACATCGACGCCGCCGACGACCAGCGCGCCCAGGGTCGGCGCGGCGTCCAAGATCGCCGTGGTGTCGCGCCCCGCCGTCACCGGCAGTTCGTCGACGTTCCAGATCTCGCGAACCTGTTGCCTGGCAAGCGGATCCGCCACCGGTCGACCGCCGGGCAGCAGTCCGGGGAGAACCCCCGCTTCGACCGCGCCGCGCTCACCTGCCCGCCGCGGCACCCATGCCAGCGCGGCGCCGGTCTCCTCGGCCAGCCGGACGGCGGCAGACAGCGCGCCGGGGATGCCCGCCATGCGCTCGCCGACCATGACCACCGCGCCCGGATCGCGCAACAGTCGCGCGGCCGCGGCCATCGTCTCGGATTCCTGGCCGTCGAACGGGATCTCGCCCGTGCGAAGCGCCTCCATCAGGTGCGGTTCGGCCCCCGGCGTCGCCGGAATGAGGGTGCCCGACATGCGCTCGAGACCACGCGAGGCGTACGGCGCCAGCGCGTAGACGGGCAGGCCGCGCTTGCGGGCGGCCTTGCGCAACCGCAGGTAGACGATTGGGGACTCTTCCTCGGGCTCGAACCCGACGAGCAGCACGATCGGAGCCCGCTCCAGCGCGTCGTAGTCGACGGTGACGCCTTGCCCGGCGACGCGGGCGGCGAGGAAATCGGCTTCCTCCACCGAATGCGGACGGATACGGAAGTCGATGTCGTTGGTGCCGAGCGCGACTCGCGCGAACTTCGAATAGGCGTAGGCGTCTTCCTCGGTCACCCGTCCGCCGACGAGCACACCGGCGTTGCCGTGCGCGGCGGCCAGCCCCTCGGCCGCGGCGGCGAGCGCCTCGGACCAGGACGCCGGACGCAGGGTGCCGTCCCAGCCGCGGACCAGCGGGGTGGTGAGGCGGT
The DNA here is from genome assembly GCF_040654315.1 of Nocardia sp. NPDC050713. Taxonomy (NCBI): domain Bacteria; kingdom Bacillati; phylum Actinomycetota; class Actinomycetes; order Mycobacteriales; family Nocardiaceae; genus Nocardia; species Nocardia sp. NPDC050713. Next base: position 241,034 of record NZ_JBFAHS010000002.1, read on the forward strand.
CGCGCTCGGTGGCGTAGGCGAACGCCCAGCGTCCCTTGTCGCAGTTCCATTCCTCGTTGACCTGCGGGTCGTCGCCCGCGAGCCGGCGCAACACCTTGCCGCGGCGGTGATCGGTGCGCTGCGCGCAGCCGGAGGCGCAGTGCTCGCACACGCTGGGGCTGGAGACCAAATCGAACGGACGGGCGCGGAATCGGTAGCTGGTGCCGGTGAGCGCGCCGACCGGACAGATCTGCACCGTGTTGCCGGAGAAGTAGGAGTCGAACGGTTCGGCCTGCGCGGTGCCGACCTGTTCGAGCGCGCCGCGGTCCATCAACTCGATGAACGGATCACCCGCCACCTGCTGCGAGAACCGGGTGCAGCGGGCGCACAGCACGCAGCGCTCCCGGTCCAGCAGGACTGCCGAGGAGAGCGGAATCGGTTTGGGGTAGGTGCGTTTCACGCCGTCGAACCGGGTCTCCGGACGGCCGGAGGACATGGCCTGGTTCTGCAGCGGGCACTCGCCGCCCTTGTCGCAGACGGGGCAGTCCAGGGGATGGTTGATGAGCAGCAGCTCCATCACCCCTTCCTGCGCCCGTTCGGCGGCCTGCGAGGTGAGCTGGGTGTGCACGATCATGCCGTCGGCCACGGTCTGGGTGCAGGAGGCGACCGGCTTGCGCTGGCCCTCCACCTCGACCAGACATTGGCGGCAGGCGCCGACGGGATCGAGCAGCGGATGGTCGCAGAAGCGCGGGATCTGGATGCCGATCAGTTCCGCGGCGCGGATCACCAGGGTTCCGGCGGGCACGCTGACGGGCGTGCCGTCGATGACGACGGTGACGAGATCCGCGGGCGTCAGCCCGCTCGTGTTGGTACTCACAGTCGCCGGCCCACCCGTCTCCCGGCCGCCACCCCTCATCGAATCGCTGCGCGATGCCGTGCTCATCGAGCCCCTTCTTCCTCGGCCCAGGCCGTCGAGCGCGCGGGATCGAACGGGCAGCCGCCCGAGCGCAGATGGTCGATGTACTCCTCGCGGAAGTGCTTCAGCGAGGAGAGAATCGGGCTGGCCGCGCCGTCGCCGAGCGCGCAGAACGATTTGCCGTTGATGCTGTCGCTGATGTCGAGCAACTTGTCCAGATCCGACTCGGTGCCGCGGCCCTCCTCGACCCGCTTCAGCAGCTGGACCAGCCAGTAGGTGCCCTCCCGGCACGGTGTGCATTTGCCGCAGGACTCGTGTGCGTAGAACTCGGTCCAGCGCAGCACCGCGCGCACCACGCAGGTGGTGTCGTCGAAGATCTGTAAAGCCTTGGTGCCCAACATGGATCCCGCGCCCATGACGCCCTCGTAGTCGAGCGGGACGTCCAGGTGCTCCTCGGTGAACAGCGGGGTGGACGAGCCGCCCGGCGTCCAGAACTTCACCCGGTGGCCCGCGCGCACGCCGCCCGCGTAGTCGAGCAGCTCCCGCAGCGTGATGCCGAGCGGCGCCTCGTACTGACCGGGCCTGGCCACGTGGCCGGACAGCGAGTAGAGCGTGAAACCGGGGGACTTCTCGCTGCCCATGGAACGGAACCAGTCGGTTCCGTTGAGGATGATAGGCGGCACGCTGGCGATGGACTCCACGTTGTTGACCACCGTCGGGCAGGCGTAGAGACCCGCGACGGCCGGGAACGGCGGGCGCAGCCTGGGCTGGCCGCGGCGGCCCTCCAGCGAATCCAGCAGCGCGGTCTCCTCGCCGCAGATGTAGGCGCCCGCGCCCGCGTGCACGATCAGCTCGAGGTCGAAGCCGGAGCCGAGGATGTCGCGACCGAGGTAGCCCGCTTCGTAGGCTTGCGCGACCGCCGCCTGCAACCTGCGCAGCACGGGCACCACTTCGCCGCGCACGTAGATGAACGCGGTGGCGGCGCGGATGGCGTAGGCGGCGATGATCACGCCCTCGATCAGCGCGTGCGGCGTGGCCAGCATGAGCGGAATGTCTTTGCAGGTACCGGGTTCCGACTCGTCGGCGTTGACCACCAGGTAGTGCGGTTTCACCGTGCCGTCGGGTCCGGGACCCTGCGGGATGAAGCCCCACTTCATGCCGGTCGGGAAGCCCGCGCCGCCGCGACCGCGCAGTCCGGCGTCCTTGACCGTCTGGATGACCTGGTCGGGCTCCATCCGCAGCGCCTTGCGCACGGCTTGATAGCCGTCGTGCTGCCGGTAGGTGTGGATGGTCCAGGACTGCGGATCGTCCCAGTATTCGGTGAGCACCGGCGTCAACATCGTCATCGGAGGCCCTCCCCGTTCGGCCGCGGCGCCTGCATGTCGTTGTCCTTGGCCACCCGCAGACCCGCGACGGTCGCCTCCCCGGCCGCGCCGTCGAGCGCGCCGGGCCGCTCGTCGGGGAAGCCGGCGAGGATCCGCGCGGTCTCCCGGAACGTGCACAGCGGTGCGCCACGGGTCGGTGTCACCTGCTGCCCGGCACGCAACGCGTCGACCAGGGCTCGCGCCGATTCCGGTGTCTGGTTGTCGAAGAACTCCCAGTTCACCATCACGACCGGCGCGAAATCGCAGGCGGCGTTGCATTCGATGTGCTCGAGGGTGATCGACCCGTCGGCCGTGGTCTCGCCGTGGCGCAGGCCTAGATGGGTTTCCAGCGCGGCGAGGATCGCGTCGCCGCCCATGACCGCGCACAGCGTGTTGGTGCACACGCCGACGTGATAGTCGCCGGTCGGTGTGCGCCGAAACATGGAGTAGAAGGTGGCCACCGCGGTCACCTCGGCGCCGGTGAGGCCCAGCTGCTCGGCGCAGAACTCGATGCCGGTGCCGGAGACGTGCCCCTCCTCGGCCTGCACCAGATGCAGCAGCGGCAGCAGTGCCGAACGCGGGTGTGGGTAACGCGCGATGATCGCGGCCGCGTCGATCTCCAGCCGCTCCCGCACGTAGGGCGGGAACGGCTCGGGCCGAGTGGACAACTTGAGCAGGATCTCGGTCATCGGTCGACACCACCCATCACCGGGTCGATGCTGGCGACGGAGGCGATGACGTCGGCGACCATGCCGCCCTCGCACATCGCCGCCACCGCTTGCAGATTCGTGAACGAAGGATCGCGATAGTGCACGCGGTAGGGCCGGGTGCCGCCGTCGCTGACCATGTGCACGCCCAGCTCGCCGCGCGGCGATTCGACCGCCACGTACACCTGCCCGGCCGGGACCCGGATGCCCTCGGTGACGAGCTTGAAGTGGTGGATGAGGCCCTCCATCGACGTGCCCATGATGCGGCCGATGTGCTTGGGGGAGTTGCCGAGTCCGTCGGGGCCGAGTTGCAGGTCGGCGGGCCAGGCCAGCTTCTTGTCCTCGATCATCACCGGTCCGGGCCGCAGCCGGTCCAGGCACTGTTCGACGATCTTGAGCGATTCCTTCATCTCCTCCACCCGGATCAGGTAGCGGCCGTAGCAGTCGCAGCCGGTGGTGGTGGGGATGTCGAACTCGTAGTTCTCGTAACCGCAATAGGGTTGGGCTTTGCGCAGATCCAGCGGCAGGCCGGTGGCGCGCAGCACCGGGCCGGTGATGCCGAGGGCCATGCAACCGGTCAGGTCCAGGTAGCCGATGTCCTGGGTGCGCGCCTTCCAGATCGGGTTCTGGGTGAGCAGATGCTCCATGTCGCGCAGCCGTTTCGGCAGCAGGGCAAGCAGTTCGCGGACCTTGGTGGCGCCGTCGTCGGGCAGGTCCTGGGCCAGGCCGCCCGGACGAATGTAGGCGTGGTTCATCCGCAGGCCGGTGATCGTCTCGAAGACGTCGAGGATGAGTTCGCGCTCGCGGAACCCGAACAGCATGGGGGTGAGCGCGCCCAGTTCCATGCCGCCGGTGGCGAGCGCGACCAGGTGCGAGGAGATGCGGTTGAGCTCCATCAGCAGCACCCGGATGACGGTCGCCCGCTCGGGAATCTGCTCGGTGACGTCGAGCAGCCGCTCCACACCGAGGCAGTACGCCGTCTCGTTGAAGAACGGCGAGAGGTAGTCCATCCGGGTCACGAAGGTGACGCCCTGCGTCCAATTGCGGAACTCGAGGTTCTTCTCGATGCCGGTGTGCAGGTAACCGATGCCGCAGCGGGCTTCGGTGACGGTCTCGCCCTCGATCTCCAGGATGATCCGCAGCACGCCGTGTGTGGACGGGTGCTGCGGGCCCATGTTGACGACGATGCGTTCTTCGCCCGCGCCGTCGAGGGTTTCGGTGACGGTGTCCCAGTCCTGACCGGCGACGGTGACGACGGTCGGTTCCGATGGGTTCGCGGCGTGCTCCCGCCGGGGCGCAGCGGGTTCGCGCCCGGAGTCGGTGGTGTCGACGCCGGGCTGGGTTTCGATGTCGTTCACTAGCTGTACGCCCTCCGCTCGTCGGGCGGCGGGATGCGCGCGCCCTTGTATTCGACCGGGATCCCGCCGAGCGGGTAGTCCTTCCGCTGCGGGTGGCCACGCCAGTCGTCGGGCATGGCGATGCGGGTCAGCGACGGGTGACCGTCGAAGAGGATGCCGAAGAAGTCGTAGGTCTCCCGCTCGTGCCAGTCGGTGGTGGGGTACACCGAGTACAGCGAGGGGATGTGCGGGTCGGCGTCGGGTGCGGACACCTCGACGCGCAGCCTGCGGCTGTGGGTGACCGACATCAGGTGGTACACCGCGTGCAGTTCGCGACCCGTGTCGTTCGGGTAATGCACGCCGTTGACGCCCAGGCACAGTTCGAAACGCAGTGCGGCGTCGTCGCGCAACGCCTGTGCGACCAGCAGCAGGTGCTCCCTGCGGACGTGCAGCGTGAGCTCGCCGCGGAAGACGACGACCTTCTCGATCGCGCTCTCGAACGGTGTGCCGGTGGGCGCCAACGCCGTTCGCAGCGCGTCGACGATCGCGTCGAAGTAGCCGCCGTAGGGCGCTGGCGTACTGCCGGGCAGTGTGACGGGACGGACCAGGCGGCCGTATCCGGAGGTGTCGCCGGTGCCGGAGATGCCGAACATGCCGCGCCGCACGCCGATGACGTCCTCGCCCGCGGGCTCGGGTTCGGCCTCCGGCGGCAGCGTGCCCTCGGGTCCCGCGGTCGCGGCGGCGTCGATTTCCGACTGGGGCGAACTGGTTTCGGCGTTCTCGGGGGAGTCGAAGGTCATCGCAGCAGACCCTCCATCCGGATGGTCGGTGTCGCCGCCAGCGCCGCCTGCTCAGCGGCGCGGACCGCCTCCTCGCGGTTGACGCCGAGCGGCATCTCCTGAATCTTGGCGTGCAGTGCCAGAATCGCGTTGAGCAGCATCTCCGGGCGGGGCGGACAGCCGGGCAGGTAGATGTCGACCGGCACCACGTGGTCGACGCCCTGCACGATGGCGTAGTTGTTGAACATGCCGCCGGAGGAAGCGCAGACGCCCATGGCGAGCACCCATTTCGGCTCGGTCATCTGGTCGTAGACCTGCCGCAGCACCGGCGCCATCTTCTGGCTGACCCGGCCCGCGACGATCATCAGATCGGCCTGGCGCGGCGAGGCGCGGAACGCCTCCATGCCGAAGCGGGCGATGTCGAATCGTCCTGCGCCGGTGGCCATCATCTCGATGGCGCAGCAGGCGAGACCGAAGGTGGCGGGCCACAACGAGCCCTTGCGCAGATATCCGGCGAAGTCCTCCACCGTGCTCAGCAGAAAGCCGCTGGGCAGTTTTTCCTCGAGACCCATATCCGACTAACTCTCACTTCCACTGTGCGGGCGAAACCTTGGTGGCGATCAGTCCCAACTGAGTCCGCCGCGGCGCCACTCGTAGGCGTAGGCGACCGAGACGTTGAAGATGAACAGCGCCATCGCGGCGAGACCGAAGAGACCCAGCGCGTCGAAGTGAACGGCCCACGGGTAGAGGAACACGATCTCGATGTCGAAGATGATGAACAGCATGGCGGTGAGGTAGTACTTCACCGGAAAGCGCTGTCCGGTAACGTTTCCCGGCCCGCCCGCGACGGCGTGCGGAGTGGGCTCGATGCCGCACTCGTAGGCCTCCAGCTTGGCCCGGTTGTAGCGCTTCGGCCCGATCAGAGCGGCCAAGAGTATGGAAAAGACCGCGAAGGCCGCGGCGACCGCGCCGAGCACCAGGGTCGGCAACTCCATGTTCACGACTGCACTTCCCCTCCTGCGAGCCCTCCCGGGGCTCCTGTACGGCGGCTGGTGGCAGCTTCCGAGGCGGGCTGACGTCGTTGTCCGCCTTGGCCAGACTCGCCCCATGGCCTCGCTCGGCGGGGCGTGCGCCAGGGAGATCAGACACAGCGGGTCTCATGCCCGTGCTCGCGCCCATGTGAGCTACGGCACAGCCTACAACTGATAGGACTGACCGCCACTCCTTTGTTCCCGGTTGTTTGATCGAATTCGGAACTGGGATTTATGACTGATGTGGGGCAATCCGCACGGTCTGTCACGTGACGAACCGGCACGTCGTTCGTGCTGCGCGCACGACGCCAAGCTACCGCCGAGTATCTTCGCTACCGATGAGTCGCCCGCGACGATCGCGCGACCGAACGCGACGGTATTGCTCGGCGGCGTACCCGAAGGGCGATTGGTGACGATTGCTCATTAGTTGCTGGGCCGGATGGATCGAATCGGCGATGCGATCCACCGGTCGAATGATGAGGAATTGCTATTAATCAGGCAGCGGTGCGGTCGTGCAGCAGCGCGACGACGGCCTCGGTGAGCCGGATCGGATCGATCGGGTGCGCGACGGCGGCTTCGGCCCGCGACCAGGTCGCCAGCCAGGCGTCGTCCGGCCTGCCGGTGAGCACGAGCACCGGTGGGCACTCGTCGATCTCGTCCTTGAGCTGCTTGGCGATGCCGAGTCCGCCCGCGGGCGTCGATTCGCCGTCGAGGATGGCGAGGTCGATGCCGCCCTCGTCCATCCGCTCGATGACCACCGGCGCCGTGGCCACCTCGAGGTAGTCGAGTTCGGGTAGCTCCGGGTGCGGGTTTCGGCCCAGCGCCAGCATCACCTGGCGCCGGGTATCGGCGTCGTTGCTGTAGACCAGCACCCGCAGCGGGGTGGAACGAGTCGAGTCGGCCACGCAGGGATGGTACGTCCGCGGCGGTCCGCGGCGTGGCAGGTTGGCGCAGATCGATGCGCGCGTCGTCGCGGGTGGGTTGCGTGGGTACAAGGTGATCGCAAGCGCTCCATAGGAATTAGCCGGTACCATCCGGCGAATGCGGGGAGATCTCACCCCGGTCCTCGTCGACACCGACGTGTGGACCGATGACTTGCTCGACAGGGCCGGGATACCGGTCATCGATGTACCGTTCGTGACGATCGGCAGCGGAATCGGGTCGTTCGCCGCCTTCGACACACTCCGGATCTACGGTGTGCCCGCGCGTTCGATCGCGGTGCTCGGTCCGCAGGACGTGCCGTGGGCCGGGTACGAATATCTGACCAGGGTGTCGCAGATTCCGCGCGGCGAGCGACTCCGCAGCGATTCCGGCAGCACCCCCGAGAACATTTGGGGCTTCCCGTCGTACGCGGTACGCGAGGCGATTGCCGACAAGTCGCTGGCGCCGCTGTGGAACGTGCTCACCGAGCCGATCCTCACCAATTACTACACCCCGCGCGCCGGTCAGGCCTTCGCCGCGATGGAGCGCGAGTACCACCGCGTCGACTACGCCCGCTCGCTCTACAAAGGGCAGGTCCGGATGGTGCGCAGGCGCCACGGCGGCGGTTATTACACGATCCTGACTCCACCCGACGGCGCGACGCCGACCAAGCGCGTGGCCTTTCGCAGCACGTACGTGCACGTGGCCGTCGGCTATCCGGGATTGCGGTTGCTGCCCGACCTGCAGGCCTATCGCGAGCGCTTCCGCGACCCCACCCGCGTCGTGAACGCCTACGAACCGCACGAACACGTCTATCAGGCGTTGCAGCGAAGACCGGGGACGGTCATGATCCGCGGCGCGGGGATCGTGGCGAGCCGAGTGTTGCAGCGTTTGATCGATGATCGCGACCAGTACGAACTCGACACCCGGATCCTGCACCTGTTCCGCACCTACGTGGCGGGACCGCAGGGACCGAGCGTGTTCCTGCGCCGCAAGGGCGGCGACGGTTGGTCCTACCAGGGTTTCAACTGGCCCAAGGGTGCGTGGGGCGGGCAGCTCAAGGCGAAGCTGCGCGGGCTGGAAGGTGAGCAGCGCGCCGCGCTGTACAAGTCGCTCGGTGGAACGACCACGCCGGTGCGCAAGAGCTGGCAGGAACAGTTGCGGCGGGGCCGCGCGCAGGGCTGGTATCAGGTGATGGCGGGCACGGCGCGCGATCTGCGGCCGGCCGACGGCAGGCCGGGCGTGGTGACGACCATCTCGCCGGATGTCGAGGCGCCTTTGCCGTTTCGACCGCCGAGCCAGCCGTTCGAGGCGCACGCCGACTACGTCATCGACTGCACCGGATTGGAAGCCGATATCCGCGAACACCGTTTGCTGGCCGATCTGCTCGACCACACGGGCGCCGGACGCAATCCGGTCGGCCGACTCGACGTGGACCGCACCTTCGAGCTGATCGGCACCCGCAGCGGCACGGGGCGCATGTACGCCGCGGGCAGCGCGACGCTCGGCGGCTACTACGCGGGCGTCGACTCGTTCCTCGGGCTGCAATACGCCGCACTGGAAATGGCCGACGACCTCGCCGCGCTCGGCTTCTGCCGGCGCCTCGGCCCGCTGCGCTCCGCGCGGCAGTGGTGGCTGTGGGTCAACGACAAGAAGATCTGAGCGATGACTCCCACTCTGAACGGGCGAATCCAGACCCGTGTTCTCGTGCTCGGCGCGCTCGGTCTGCTTGTCGCGTTGTTCATCACGCCGCTGCTGCCGACCGGTTCGCTCTCACTGGGCCAGTCCTATCGGGTGACGCTGTCGGTGCTGCTCGCGGTGATTCTGGTCGGCGTGCTCTGGGAGCTGCTGTACCACTTGCTGCAGCAATTCCGATGGGAGAAGGACTGGCCGACGCTGTTCGGGTTGCTGACGATGGTGAACGAGGGGCTGCTGATGTGGCTGCTGCTCCGCACCACCACGATCGTGCTGCCCGAGCAGCTGCGGCCATCGGCGGCGGCGTTCCTGATCCACTTCGTGGTCACCTGGATCGTGTTCTGGCTCTTCGTGAACGGGCCGATCCGGCTGTTCTTCCACCGCTGGCGGTACAACGGAGGCAGGTTCCTGTGAGCGGGGCGGTGCGCCGTCCGAGCCGGGACGGGCGCCGCGAAGGAGGACGGCGGTGACGGATCCGCGGGTCGAGGTGCTGCCTGGGACGCACCTTGTGGCGTGCCACGGCGGGGTGGTCCTCGTGGTGGCCAACCGGGACGATGTGACGGCGACCGAAGACACTCTCGCGGGCGCCGTCCTGATCGCGCTGCGCGAACTGGTGGACGAGGCGGCGGCCAAGGAGCCGAAGCGCACCGGACGCATGTTCGCACGCCTTGCCACCACCTGGCTGATGAGTCTCGATGACGAGGACGCCGTCGAGTTCGGAGTGCTCACACCGGCCGCCACCGGACTCGCGGTGTTCCTGCACGGGCGGGTCAGCGCGGTGCTCGCCGGCGCCGACCGCTCGGAGGTGCTGCGCGGCAGCGACGCCGGTTTCACCGTGGACCGGGTGGTGATCCCGGCGCCCGCGATCGGCGCCGGGTTGTTCGTGGACGAGGCGGATCGGGGGAGCGAGCTGCCGGGGATTCGCGGAGTGTGCACGTTGGCGGAAGGTGCCGTTCCGGGGTCGGGTGCGGTGCTCTGGTACGGGCAGCCCGTGTCGAAAGTGGCGGTGGTAAAAGGACATAAGCCCTCGGTCGCACGGGGGCAGCGGCAGACCGACGATCGATCGAGTGCCGCGCAGCGGACCGCGGAGATCGACCTCCAGGAGACGTTGGCGCCGAGCGCGCCGGTCGACGACGAGACCGCGGTGCCACGACCGTTCACACCGGAACCGGATCGACGCGCGCCCAAACCGGTCGACGGTGGACACAAACGCGGGAGCTCGCCGGTGCGGCCTGACACCGGGCCGGAGCACTCGTCCGGCGGCCGCCCGATCGACAGCGGGCATGTCGCGTCCGGGCCGGGCCGCCAGCCCGAACCGGCGGTGTCGCGTGGCGCGGACGAGCGGCGGGTGATCGTCAAGGGCTACAAGTGCGCGCGTCAGCACCACAACGACCCGCGGGTGTCGTTCTGCGCGGTCTGCGGAATCCGCATGGACCAGCTCACCTGCGTCCTCACCGACGGCGAACGCCCGCCGCTCGGCCTGCTGCTGTTCGACGACGGCACCTCCTACATCCTCTACTCCGACTGCGTACTCGGCCGCGAACCCGACCACTCCGAGGCGGCGCGGCGCGGCGCCCGCCCGATCCGTGTGGAGGACGCCTCCGGCGGCATGTCCCGCACCCACGCCGAGATCCGTTTGAAGGACTGGGATGTCACCGTGATCGACAGCGGCTCCGCCAACGGCACCCACATCCGTCAACCCGGCCACCAGGACTGGACCCGCGCCCTCCCCGGCCACCCGGTGATCCTGCAACCCGGCGCCCAAATCCTCCTCGGTGGCCGCACCGCCACCTTCGATTCGCAGCACGGTCAGATGTGAGCGCGGGGTGACCCACTTCACTGATTGATGCTGTCAGGAATTCGCGGGCTGTCTCGTTCAGGGAGCACGCGAACCAGACAGGAGCGAATCATGAAGCACCGCATCGTCGTCCTCGGAGCCGGATACGCCGGAGCCTTCTCCGCCGGGTATCTGGCCCGCCAACTCCACTCCGACGACTTCGAGATCACCGTCGTCAACGCCGAACCCGATTTCGTCGAGCGGCTGCGCAACCATCAGCTGGCAGCCGGGCAGGAGCTGCGCCACCGGCCGCTGACGGAGGTGTTCGCCGGCACCGACATCCGGCTCCGGGTGGCGCGGGTGACCGGCGTCGACGTCGAGCATCGGACGGTCACCGTCGCCGACGGCGCGGGCATCGGTCTGCTCGAGTACGACACCCTCCTCTACGCGCTCGGCAGCTCCGTTGCCGACCACGGTGTCCCCGGCGTCGACGAGCACGCCTACCACGTGGCCGCGCGGCCGGCCGCGCTGCGCCTGCGCGCGCGCCTTGACGAACTGGGCGAGGGCGGGAAGGTGCTGGTGGTCGGCGGCAACCTGACTGCGATCGAGGCCGCCACCGAGATCGCCGAATCCCGCCCCGAACTTCGCGTCAGCCTCGTCACCAGCGGCGAACTCGGCGGCTGGTTGGGTACCAAGGCCCGCCGCCACCTGCTGCAAGCCTTCGACCGGTTCGGTATCACCATCCACGAGCACACCGCCATCGAGCGCGTCGAGGAAACGGCGGCGATCGCCGCCGACGGCACCGCTTTCACCGCCGACGCGACCGTGTGGGCCGCAGGCTTCGCCGTCCACCCCATCGCCGCCGCCAGCGGCCTCGCGGTGGAACCCAACGGCCAGATCACCGTCGACCGTCAGATGCGGTCGGTCTCGCACCCGGATGTCTATGTTGCCGGTGACAGCGTCTTCGTCATCGGCGAGAACGGTCGGCCGTTGCCGATGTCGTGCGCTTCGGCGGGATTCACCAGCCAGCAGGCGACGGCCGCGATACTCGGCGATCGGACCGGGCGCAAGATCAAGGCGACCTCGCTGGCGTATGTCGGCAACCACATCAGCCTCGGCCGCAAGGACGCGATCTTCCAGCTGGTCGACGGTGACGCGCGGGCGAAGTCGGGGGCGCTGTGCGGCCGGACGGCCGCGCGCGTCAAGTCGGCGATCCTCACCACCGCAGCATGGACCCTGAGCCACCCGACCTTCGGAAAGCCGAGTCGCCGGTACCGCTTGGCCACCACCCGAGAGCACTCGCTCGACGTGGTCGCCGCATAGAGTCGTGCTCATGGACACTGCCACCGTGGCGCGTTTCGAGGCCAGCCGGAATCGGCTGGCCTCGCTCGCCTATCGTCTGCTCGGCTCGGCCGCCGACGCCGAGGACACGGTGCAGGACGCTTTCCTGCGGTGGCAGGCCGCCGACCGGGAGTACGTCGAAGTGCCCGAGGCCTGGCTGACCAAGATCGTCACCAATCTGGCGATCGACCGGCTCCGTTCGGCGAAGGTGCGGCGCGAACGCGCGGTAGGCACCTGGATGCCGGAGCCGCTCCTGGACCGCGACCCGATGCTGGGCCCGGCCGACACCGTCGAGCAGCGCGAATCGGTGACGCTGGCGGTGCTGACCCTCATGGAGCGTCTGTCGCCGGTCGAACGGGCCGTTTACGTGCTGCGCGAGGCCTTCGCGTACAACCACGCCGAGATAGCCGAGATTCTCGGCATCACCGAATCCGCGAGCCAGCAACACGCCCACCGGGCCCGGCGTCGAATCGCCGCCGCCCGCAACGCCGCCGACACAGACCCTGCCTCCGCGCGGCGAATCGTCGAGGCCTTCGTCGATGCGGCCGCCTCGGGCCGGACCGAACGGCTGGTGGCGCTGCTGACCGATGACGCGACCGGCATCTCCGACGGCGCAGGCGGGCTGGCCGCGAGGCTGATCCGGTACTCGACTCCGCAGCGGCTCGCCGAGGCGGTGCGGGCGGGCTTCAAACCGTCTGCGGCCAAGCGGCGATTCGCCGGTGGCTCACCCTCGATCCACGCTGCCGTGGTGAACGGTTGCCCGGCCATGCTGTTCACGCTCGACGACCGCGTCCTCGGCGTCGCGATCCTGGAGATCCGTGGCGACAAGATCGCAGGCATGCGCAGCATCGCCGCCCCGGCCCGACTCCGTCGCATCACAGCGGAGTGGCAGCGGCGAGAGCACGATCCCCCGCTGATCGAATCGTGGTGACCGACTGGCCGACACGCGAGTGATACGCATCACATCCTGTCGGGATCGCCGGTGCCGCGGTGTCTTGTGTTCGAGCCCCTCGGAGCGAATGAGACACCCCGCTCACCCTGCGATGAATCCGGGCGCGAGTGTTGGCGGTGGCCAGCGGCGCACCCGATAGCCGATCGGGCTCTACGACAACGTCGTTGGATTTTGGAAGGCGTCTTCGCCCACTTCGGCGCGATCCATGATGTGCGTGAGAAACAGGCGCGTGGTGGGGGTGGGGGTGCGGGTGGTGATGGCGTGCCAGGCGCGGTCCAGGGGCGTGCCGTCCACCGGCAGGACGCGCAGTGCTCCGGTTTCGATGTGGTGTTCGACCGCGTCGTTGTGAATCAAGGTGACGCCCAATCCTTCTCGGGCCGCGGCGATCACCGCGCCGTGCGAGCCGAGGGTCAGGGTGGGTGGGGAGATCTGGAGTTGGTCGAGTAGGGCGAGGGTGGCGTCGCGGGTGCCGGAGCCGCGGCCGCGCAGCAGCCAGGTGGAGCGCAGCGGGTCGCGGCTGCGATCGGGCGCGCCGACGACGACGAGCTGGCTGGCGCGCCGGGCGCGGGTGACCAGGCCCGCGTCGCGCGGCGGGCGGCCCGCGATGACGAGATCCGTTTCGTGGTGCAGCAATTCGACGAACAGCACGTCGCGCGGATGGATGGACAGACTCAGTTCGATGTCCGGATAGCGGTTGCGGAACTTGGCCAGCGGGCGCAGCAGCACGGACTCGCCCGCGGTGGCCACCACGCCGATGCGCAAACGCCCGATCTCGGCCTGCCGCACGGCGGCCTGGGCTTCCTTCATGAGACCGAGGATGCTGCGGCAGTATTCGGCGTAGACGCGCCCCGCCTCGGTGAGCGCGATGCCGCGACCCGCCTTCGCGATGAGTTTGGCGCCCAGCTGTTTCTCGATGTGGGCGACCGCGGCCGATACCGCCGCCTCGGTGACGTGCAGCTGGGTCGCCGCGCGCCGGATGCTGCCCTGGCGGGCGACGGTCAGGAATGTTTCCATCCGCGCCGCACTCACCATACCCACCCACCGACGGTAGCAAACCCGAAGAAAAGGTTGAGGATTACCAGAAACATTCAAATTGTTTGTGGTCGATGGCCCCGTCATCCTGGAATTCGCAACGCCCACAACGCTCCAGGAGGAACGATGGCCGAAGAGATCGAACGGGATCGGTGGGATCCGGGCGTTCAGTCGTATGCGTCGATGGGGTATTACGCTCCGGACTATCAGCCGTCGGACACCGATGTGCTCGCCGTGTTCCGGGTGACACCGCAGCGTGGCGTGGATCCGATCGAGGCCGCGGCCGCCGTCGCGGGTGAATCGTCCACGGCCACTTGGACTGTGGTGTGGACCGACCGGCTCACGGCACACTCGAAGTATCAGGCCAAGTGCTACCGGATCGACGAGGTTCCGGGCAGGCCGGGGGAGTACTTCGCCTACATCGCCTACGACATCGATTTGTTCGAGGAGGGTTCGATCACGAATCTGACGTCCTCGGTCATCGGCAATGTGTTCGGTTTCAAGCCATTGCTCGCGCTGCGCTTGGAGGACATGCGCATTCCGGTCGCGTACGTCAAGACCTTCCAGGGCCCGCCGCACGGCACGGTGATGGAGCGCGAATACCTCAACAAATACGGCAGGCCGTTGCTCGGGGCGACGGTGAAGCCGAAATTGGGGCTCTCCGCGCGTAATTACGGCCGGGTGGTCTACGAGGCGTGCAAGGGCGGCCTGGATTTCACCAAGGACGACGAGAACATCAACTCGCAGCCCTTCATGCGCTGGCGCGACCGGTACCTGTTCGCCATGGAGGGCGTGAACCGCGCCATGTGCGAGACCGGCGAGATCAAGGGCCACTATCTCAACGTCACCGCGGCCAGTATGGAGCAGATGTACGAACGCGCGGAGTTCGCCAAGGAACTCGGCAGCGTGGTCATCATGATGGACTTGACCGTCGGCTACACAGCGATGCAGTCCATGTCGCATTGGGCGCGGCGCAACGGGGTGCTGCTGCACCTGCACCGAGCGGGCCACGCCACCTTCACCCGCCAGAAGACGCACGGCGTGAGCTTCCGCGTGCTGGCCAAGTGGTGCAGGCTCATCGGCGTCGATCACCTGCACGCGGGCACCGTGGTCGGCAAGCTGGAGGGCGATCCGGCCACGACCAAGGGGTTCTACGACACGTTGCGGGAGAACCACATTCGCACCGAACCGCGCAACGGCATCTTCTTCGATCAGGAGTGGGCCAGCCTGCCCGGGGTGATGCCGGTGGCCTCCGGCGGCATCCACGCGGGCCAGATGCACCAGCTGCTCGACCTGTTCGGCAACGACGTGATCTTGCAGTTCGGCGGCGGCACCATCGGCCATCCGCTGGGCATCGCGGCGGGCGCCGAGGCCAACCGGGTGGCGCTGGAAGCGGTGGTGAAGGCGCGCAACGAGGGCCGCGATCTGCTGAAGGAAGGGCCGGACGTGCTGCGCAAGGCGGCCGAGATCTGCCGACCGCTCGACGTCGCGCTGGCGACCTGGGGCGATGTCACCTTCGACTACACCTCCACCGACGCACCCGACGCGGTGCCGACGGCCAGCGTTTGAAAGGCGTTCGCATGTATCTGCGTCACGGAACCTTCTCGTATCTGCCCGATTTCACCGACACCGAGATCGCCGCGCAAGTGCGCTACGCGCTGCTCAACGGGTGGCCGGTGTCGATCGAGTACACCGACGATCCGCACCCGCGCAACGCGTACTGGGAGATGTGGGGTCTGCCGCTGTTCGATCTGGACGAGCCCGACGGCGTGCTCGCCGAGATCGACGCGTGCCGGGCGACCTTCCCGCGGCACTACATTCGGGTGCTCGCCTACGACGCGAGCTACACCAGGCAGACCACAGCGCTGAGCTTCCTGGTGCAGCGTCCGCCGGAGGAGCCGGGCTTCACCTTGACCCGCACCGAGGGCCCCGACCGCGTGCAAACCTACGGACTGCGCGCCTACGCCACCGATCACCCGCAGGGACAGCGGTATGGCGGCTGATCGGAACGGCTCCGGTTTCCGCTTGCACCGGCCGGGTGTCGACGACCCCCGGCCGGTGCACGCCGCGGCCGACTCCGAGCCCGAGGCGCCCGTGCTCGGGCCGGACGCGACGCTGGATCTGTCGACCGATATCGCGGGCAACGATGTCGAGGACACGCTGAGCAGGCTGGACGCCGAGCTGGTCGGCCTGGCCAATGTGAAGCTGCGGGTGCGCGAGATCGCCGCGCTGCTGCTGATCGACCGAGCCCGGCAGCGGTTCGGTCTCGACGCCTCGCGACCCACCATGCACATGAGCTTCACCGGCGGCCCTGGCACCGGCAAGACGACGGTGGCGCTGCGCATGGCCGAGATGTTGCACGCGCTCGGCTACATCCGAAAGCCCAAGGTGCACACCGTGACCCGCGACGATCTGGTGGGTCAGTTCATCGGGCACACCGCGCCGAAGACCAAGGAGGCGCTGGCCAAGGCGGCGGGCGGGGTGCTGTTCATCGACGAGGCCTACTACCTGTTCCGGCCGGAGAACGAGCGCGACTACGGGCAGGAGGTCATCGAGATCCTGCTCCAGGAGATGGAGAACGAACGCGGCAGCCTGGTGGTGATCTTCGCGGGCTATCCGGATCGGATGGAGCGCTTCTTCTCCGCCAATCCGGGTCTGTCGTCGCGGGTCGCGCATCATCTCGAGTTCGTCGACTACACCCACGCCGAGCTGATGGCCATCGCCGAGTTGATGGTGGCGCGGGAGAACTTCCATTTCGATCCGGCCGCGGCCGCGGCGTTCGCGGAGTATCTGGAGTTGCGGATGACACGACCGCGCTTCTCCAATGCCCGCAGCGTCCGCAACGCGCTGGACCGGTGCCGGCTGCGCCAGGCCAAGCGTCTGGTGGAGCTGCGGCGACCGCTGACCAGGACCGATCTGATCACGCTGACCGACCGGGACGTGTACGGCAGCAGCGTGTTCACCGACAGCGGTGCGCGCGACGGGGCAGCGGAGCGCCGCTCGTCGGGCACCACCGAGCAGCCGGACGGGCCAACCGCGAGGGCCCCCGCATGACCGATTGAGACGCGATGCCAGAAGGACTGAAGACCCTCACCCGCTACACGATCGAGGAGGAACACCGGCACCCCGGTTCGTCCGGTGAGTTCTCCGCCCTGGTGAACGTCGTCGCGACCGCGACGAAGATCATCGCCAACCAGGTGACCCGTGGCGCGATCGTGGGGTCGCTCGGCGCCTCCGAACCGGACAACCTGCCGCCCACGGTGCACCGCAAGCTCGATGCCATCACCAACGACATCATGGTCGCGGAAACCCAATGGACCGGCCATCTCTCGGCGCTGCTCTCCGAACAGATGCCGGAGATCCATCCCGTGCCGGACACGCACCGGCGCGGGAAATATTTGTTGGCGTTCGATCCGCTGGACGGATCCAGCAATATCGACGTGAATCTGCCCGTCGGCACGATCTTCAGCGTGCTGCGCGCGCCGGAGCGGGTGTGGGGGCGGCAAGGCGGCGAGCCGACGGCAGCGGACTTCCTGCAAGCGGGCGCCGAGCAGGTGTGCGCGGGCTTCACCCTCTACGGCCCGGCCACCATGCTGGTGCTGACCACCGGCCGCGGCGTGGACGGATTCACCCTCGATCGCGAGATCGGCGCCTTCGTGCTCACCCACCCGCGCATGCGGATCCCCGAGGACACCGCGGGCTTCGCCATCAACGCCGCGAACGAGCGGTTCTGGGAGCGTCCGGTGCGGCGATACGTGCACGAATGCCTGGACGGTGTCGACGGGCCGCGCGGACGCGATTTCAACATGCGCTGGGTGGCCTCGCTGGTGGCCGACACCTTCCACATCCTCACTCGCGGCGGGGTCTACCTGTACCCGCACGACACCCGCCCGCCCGCCCGGCCCGGGCGGGTCGCCTTGCTGTACGGGGCGAGTCCGGTCGCGTTCATCGTCGAGCAGGCGGGCGGGGCGGCGACCACCGGTGTGGAGCGGGTGCTCCAGGTGACCCCCGACGACGTGCACCAGCGGGTGCCGTTGATCTTCGGCTCCCGCAACGAGGTCGAGCGCATCGAGCGCTACCACCACGAGCCGGACGAAGGGCCCAGCTTCGACAGTTCGCTGTTCGGCAACCGGTCGCTGTTCCGTTCGGCCGGTCGCTGATCCGGCGCGCCGAAACCCGTTGTCCGGCAATTCAGGAGGTGCCATGTCGGTCAAACATCCCGTGGTCGCGATCACCGGTTCGTCCGGTGCCGGCACGACCAGCGTCACCCGAACCTTCCAGGAGATCTTCCGCCGCGAGGGAATCAACGCGGCGATCGTGGAGGGCGATTCCTTCCATCGCTTCGATCGCAACGAGATGAAGCTGGCGATGGCCGAGGCCGAGCAGAACCGCAACGTGCGGTTCTCGCATTTCGGCGAGGAAGCGAATCTGCTGAAGGAGCTCGAGACGCTGTTCCGCGACTACGGCGAGACCGGCGTCGGCACGGTGCGCCGCTACCTGCACGACGACGCCGAGGCCAAGCCGTACGGTCAGCCGGCGGGCACCTTCACCCCGTGGGAAGAACTCGCTCCCGGCAGCGATCTGCTGTTCTACGAGGGGCTGCACGGCGCGGCCGTCACCTCGACGGTGGACGTCGCGCAGTACACCGACCTGCTCGTCGGGGTGGTGCCGATCATCAATCTGGAGTGGATTCAAAAGGTTTATCGCGACAAGACCCAACGCGGCTACTCCAGCGAGGCCGTGATCGACACCATCCTGCGCCGCATGCCCGACTACGTGACCTACATCTGCCCGCAGTTCTCCCGCACCTACGTCAACTTCCAGCGGGTGCCGACCGTGGACACCTCGAATCCGTTCACCGCTCGCAGTATTCCGACCGCCGACGAGAGTTTCGTGGTGATCCGTTTCGCCGATCCGAAGGTCATCGACTTTCCGTATCTACTGTCGATGCTGCACGACTCGTTCATGTCGCGGCCGAACTGCATCGTGGTGCCCGGCGGGAAGATGGAATTGGCGATGCAGCTGATCTTCACGCCGCTGATCCTGCGGTTGATGGACAAGCGGCCCAAGCGAAGCTGGTGAGCCTCAGAGCTGGCCCTCTTCGCGGCGGCGATCCTGTTCCCGCTGCCGCTCCGCTTCCTGCCGGCGAGCCTCGGCGCGCTGTTGCTCGGCGCGCTCCCGCAGGCTGCGCAGGAATGCCTCGTCCTCGTCGGGGTTTTGTGCGATGTGGCGACCGGGGCGGTCGTACTCGGCGTAGCGGGTGGTCGAGCGGGTGCGCGGTTCGTGTAGCGGGCGCCCGGCGAAGAGCCAGAGCAGCGCGCCGATGGTCGGGATGAGGACGACGACGAGCAGCCAACCCATCTTCGGCAGATGCCGGATGCCCGCTTCGGGGCAGGTGATGATGTCGACCAGGCAGTACACCCAGAGAGCGAGGGTGAGGAAGCCGAGCACGGCGTAAGGCATGCGATCTCCTTGCGACGACGGAAAAGTCCCGGACCGTTCGCGGTTCTCGAAGATCGAAGTGAGTCCCCCCGCTGAACCGGCCGCGCACGAGCTTACGGGTAGTGAGTCAGTCGGGCAGCAGGGGCACCGACAGACCTTCGCCGCGGTTGATCAGCGCCGCGCGGGTGACGGCGGCCGAGCCGAAGCGGCGGCGTAAGTCGTCCAGGGTGGCGTCGAGGGTGTTGGTGGCGCGCGCCTCCAGCGGCAGGGTGAGCTGGACCGCGTCCGCGTCGTCGAGATTGGTCAGCGCCAGGCCGATCAGGGTGAGCCCGCGCTCCTCGATCATCGGCATCGCGTCGGTGAGCAGCTGGCGCGCGGCGCGCAGCAGGGTGTCGGTGTGGTCGGTGGCCTCGGCCAGTGTGCGGGATCGGGTGGCGCGGCTGAAATCGTCGAAACGCATGCGCAGCACCACTGTTCGGCAGACCCGGTCGGCGGTGCGCAGCCTGCGGCCGAGTCGGTCGGTGAGACCGTGCAGGTAGGCCTCGATCTCGTCGGCGGGGCGGGCGCGGCGGCCGAGGGCGCGTTGCGCGCCGATGGAGCGACGGCGGCGACCGGTCTCGACGCGGCGCGGATCCCTGGCCATCGAGAGCGCGTACAAGTGGCGGGCGGCCGCGGGGCCGAGGAAGCCGCGCAACGCGTTCTCGCCGAGATCGGCCAGCTGCCCGATCCGGGTGACGCCGTGTTCGTGCAGCGTGCGGGCGGTGACATCGCCGACGCCCCACAGCCTTTCGACCGGAAGCGGATGCAGGAAGTCGAGCTCGGCGGAGGGCGGCACCAGGCGAAGTCCGTCGGGCTTGGCCACCGCGCTGGCGACCTTGGCGAGGAACTTGGTGCGCGCGATGCCGACCGAGATGGGCAGGCCCACTTCGTCGCGCACCCGCGCCCGCAGCCGCTGGGCGATGTCGAGCGGCGGACCCGCGATCCGGCGCAACCCGCCGACGTCGAGGAACGCCTCGTCGATCGAGATCCCTTCGACCACCGGCGTGGTGTCGCGGAAGACCTCGAACACTGCCTTGCTCGCCTCGGAATAGGCGCTCATGCGCGGGGGCACCACGATCGCGTTCGGGCACAGCCGCCGCGCCTGCGCGCCGTTCATCGGAGTGCGCACCCCGAACGCCTTGGCCTCGTAGGACGCCGCGAGGACGACCCCGCCGCCCACGATCACCGGTTTGCCGCGCAGTCCGGGATCGTCGCGCTGTTCGACGGAGGCGTAGAAGGAGTCCAGGTCCGCGTGCAGGATCGAGGCCTCGGCGCGCGCCTCGATGCGCGGGCGTTCCCGGCCGCGCGGCGGCGCGACGGCGGGAGAGGCACGGCGATCGGACACGAACATATGTTCGCATACGCGGCGACGAACCGCACCGATCTACGGTTTGCCTCCGTAGTCAAAGCCGATCCTCGGTACCCTTTGGGCGACAGTAGATCGGACGACGATGAGGGAGTCGGTACGGTGCGCGGATTCGGAGACCTGGAGGCGGTGATCATGGACCGCATCTGGGACAGAGACGCGGAGTCCACGACGGTACGGGAGATTTTCGAGGAACTCTCCGCCGAGCGCGGCATCGCGTACACCACGGTGATGTCCACCATGGACAACCTGCACCGCAAAGGATGGCTGGCGCGGGAGCGGGCGGGCAAGGCCTACCGATACTGGCCGACGCTGACCCGCGAGGAGCACAGCGCCCGGCTGATGCTCGAGGCGCTCGGCTCCGGCGGTCGCTCCGACCTGGTGCTCAGCCATTTCGTGGACCGGATCAGTGCCGAGGAGTCGGCGGGACTGCGGGCGGCACTGCGCAGGCTGACCGCGCGACGAACCCCCGAGGCCCCGTGAACGTCGCGCTGTGCCTGATGGCATACGGCAGCACCGTCGCGGTCTTCGGACCGCCGGTGCTGCACCGGCTCACCCGCCGCGGCGTCGCGCCGCGGCTGGGGGTGCTGGCCTGGCTGGTCGCCATCGCCGGGGCGCTCGGCGCCTGGGTGCTCGCGGCCGGTCTGCTGGTCGTCGAGTTCGCCACCTATTGGCGGCATCCGAGCGAGGCGCTGCGCGCGTGCTATTCGGTGCTGTCGTTCCCGATGCACATGCACGGCTGGGCCGCGCAGCTCGTCACCTACTCGCTGGCGGCGGTGCTCGCCTCCGGCGTCGCGGCGGTGTCGTTGCAGGCCGCGCGGGTGGCGCTGCGTCTGCGCCGCCGCACCTTCGCGCACGGGCGCGCCGTGCGGATGGTGGGGCGTGAGCTGCCCGAGGTCGGCGCGGTCGTGCTGGATTCGCCGGAGCCGCAAGCCTATTGCGTCGCGGGACGGCCCGAGACCATCGTCGTCACCAGCGCCGCGCTGGACGCGCTGACCCGCGAACAGCTGGCCGCGGTGCTGGCCCACGAACACGCACACCTGCGCGGCCGCCACGCCGCGCTCACCGCCACGTTGCGCGCGATGGCGACCACCCTGCCCGGACTGCGGCTGCTCACCGCGGGCAGCGCGGAGATCGGCAGGCTGCTCGAGATGTGCGCCGACGATCGCGCGGCCCGGGTCCACGGTCGCGAACCCCTGCTCGGCGGGCTGCTCGCCCTGGTCGGCGCGGGCGCCCCGGTGCCGGTTGGCGCGCTCGGCGCGGCCGGGACCGCGGTGCTGGCCCGCGCCGAACGGCTCGTCGCCCCGGTGCGCGGCGTGCACCGCGCCACCAACCGCACCGCGCTGCTCGGCGTCATCGCGGCCACCGTCATCGGGCTGTTCGAGATCGCCGTCGGCATTCTGTTCTGCAGCACGTTGATCAACTGACCGAGTCCGCACATGGCGGGTTTGTCGGAGCCCGGGTGTAGCGTGCGGCACGATCATCGGCTGACACAGGAGGATCGGGTGCGCGTCACCTGGGATCAGGTTTTCGCCTGGCGGCTCGCCCGCCAATATGTCGCGCGGCCCACCGCGGCGTCCGTGCCCGAGCTCGTCGGTCGCCTGTGCGGTGTGCAAGCGCAGGTCACCTCGGCGGCGGAAACGGCGGTCGCGCTGCGCAGCGCCGCACCCGAGGACGGGGCTGTGGTGGCCGCGCTGTCCAACGGCACGCTGATCAAGACCTGGGGCATGCGCGGCACCCTGCACGCCATGACGCCCGCGGGAGCCGCCGCCGTGCTTCCACTCATCGCGTCCGCCCGGACCTGGGAAAAGCCTTCGTGGCAGCGCACTTTCGGCGCGACGCCCACGGAGGTCGCCGCATTGACCGAGGCGGTGGGCGGGATTCTCGCCGACGCAGAACTCACCCGCGAAGAGCTGGTCGAGGCGCTCATCGCCGACCGGGCCTTCCACGAGCTTGGCGAGGAGTTGCGCTCGGGCTGGGGCGCGCTGCTCAAACCGCTGGCCTGGCAAGGCGCGATCTGCCACGGACCGGCGCGCGGGAGCAAAGTGACCTTCACCAGCCCGGCGCGACTCGTAGCGGACTGGCCGGGGCTCGCCGAGCCCGAGGTCGCCGCGCCCGCTGCCATCACCGCCTATCTCGGCGCCTACGGCCCAGCCACACCCGAGACCTTCGACGCCTGGCTCAGCCGCAACAGCCTGCGCAAGACCACCGTTCGCGGCTGGTTCGCCGAACTCGGCGACGCGCTCACGACGGTGGAGGTCGAGGGTCGTACCGGCTACATCCTCACCGAACACGCCGACGAACTCGCCACGACCGAGCCGACCCCCTCTGTCCACCTGCTCGGCCCCTTCGACCAGTACGTGCTCGGCCCGGGCACCGGCGACACCGAACTGCTCCCTAAGGCGCACCGCGCACGCGTCAGTAAGACCGCGGGCTGGATCGCACCGCTCGTCGTCGTGGACGGGCGTATCGCGGGCACTTGGGAACTCGACGGATCCGAACTGCTCGTCAGCATGTTCGACGGTGCGCCGCTGCCGAAGAACCTCGACGGTGCCGCAGCTCGCGTTTCGCGCGCGGCCGGTCTGGACGGGGTAGCCGTGCGGGCGGCCTGAGGACCACTGTCGCCGCGCTGTGTTCGGCGTTTCGATCCGCGTCCTCGCCGGGCGGACAGAACAGTCCCGCGTCGAAAGTGATCGAACGCAGGCCGCGGCCGATAAGCTGCAGGTCGGGTCAGTAGTGATTCGTGCCGCGCGATCATCGACGGCCGTCCTGCCCGACCGCGTTCGTGTGCTGTCCTCGTCCCAGGGAGGTGGTGCCGTGTTTATACGTCGAGCCATACTGATCGCGGTAATTCTGTGGGCGATACCGCTGCTGGCCGCACCCCACGGACAGACCCAGCCGCCGAGCTCCGGCAACGGAGGCTGCGCCCAGGGCGGTCTGATGACCGGCCGATCGACCCCCGGCACCGGTAGCGCCGGACAGAACATCCACCGTGAGGCGACCCTGCGGGACTGCGCCAGCCCACTGCTCCCAGGCATCTACGCCGGACAGTTCAGCGTGACCATTCCGTGGAACGCGGCGGGTGCGACCAGTACGGCTACCTTCACCTGGTCGGACGGCCGCGTCAGTACGGCGACCGGATACGGTAATGGCCTGTGGTCGATCACGAGCGGACCGGCGAGCGGTCACGGGATCCAGTTCCATATGGCCGACACATGGATCGGCTGGTACTTCAGCTACGCCGACGCCACCGTCATCTCGGCGACCTTCCTACCCTGAACGCAATCCGCGGCTCCGAGAACGCATCTCGATGCCCGCTGCCAACACGGTCCTACGCCGCCAGTACCCGTTCGAGCGTGGCGTAGCCTGCTGGTTCCCGACAGCACGGCCCATACCTGCGACACAACGCGATCCGGCCGTCGGCAGGCAGTCGCCCACCGACGGCCACACCCGCGCGGTCAGACGTAGGTGAAGGGCAGTGCGTTGCTGATGCCGTCCAGCTCCACTTTGACAGTGACGTCCACGGTGCCTGTTCCCGTCGGGGAGATGGCCGTGATCTGGGTGTCGGAGTCGATGGTGAACGTGGTCGCCTTCGTACCGAAGCGCACGGTCAGAGGACCGACATTGCTGAACCCGGAGCCGGTGATCACGACAGTGCTGAATGTCGTCGCTGGGCCGGTATTGGGTGTGAGGGCGGTGAGTACAGCTGCCATGGTTCGACTCCAAGCCGAATAGTGAAATGGATTATCTTGCAACGGATGTCGATCTTCTGCGGCAACCGCTACATATCCAGTAAGCCACCGAAACCGGACTTCGGCAAGGAATCCGAAGGGGATTGCCGCACGGATAGGTGACAACCGAGTTGGCTTTCCCCTCGGGTGGCTCGAGAGGGTGTCATCGTGCCCAAGCCCTATCCCCGCGAGTTTTGTGACAATGTCGTGCGCGTCGCTCGCAATCGTGACGACGGTGTGACGTTGGACCAGGTCGCCGCCGATTTCGGGATCCGCTTGATAACGCTGTCGAAAATGGACGAGCCGACGTCGACGGGATCCCCGTCGCGGTGGCGTGCCGGGTGTTGAATCTCGCGCGTCAACCGTACTAACGGTGGCTGACCGAACCGGTCACCGGCGCCGAATTCGACGCTGCTTATCGGGTCGCGCCCGGTTCGACGTCCTCCGCGGCGACCCGGAATTCGGCTATCGATCGAGGGATGTAGCCGGCTGCATTCTGCACACCGACCGTGGGGCTCAATTTCGACGCCGAAAGTTCGTGCGCGCCTTCGCACAGCCCTGTATCGGGCAAAGCAACCGGCTAGTTGCGCTTGGCGACGAAGACTTCCAACCCGTCGAGGATGCGTTGCAGGCCGAAGTCGAAGTGGTCGAAGGAGGAGTCGAAGGCCGATTCGGAGAGCGAGGCCATGATGGGGTAATTGCCGGTGGCCATGGCCTTTTCGAGGGCGGGGGATTGGGCTTCCCAGAACTCGGCGTCGGTCATGCCCGTGGAGCGCTCGGCCTCCTCGGCGAACATTTGGGTGCGGGCGACGCCCCAGACGTAGCCGGAGATCATCACCAGCACCGAGATCAGTTCGGGGTCGGCCAAGCCCATCGGTTTGATCCCGCCGACGAGGTGCTCCATGCCTGCGAGTGTGCCGGGGCCGAGGACCGGTCGGGTCTGATTGACCTGAAGCAGCCAGGGATGGCGGCGGTACATCTCGAGCATTTCGTACGCGTACTCCCGCAGCATCGCGCGCCAGCCGTCGGGCGGGACGGCCGTCTCCGGCGGTTGCTGGACCCGGTCGAGCATCAGGTCGAGCAGTTCGGCCTTGCCCGGCAGATACCGGTACAGCGACATCGTGCCGGTGCCCAACTCGGTGGCGACGCGCCGCATGGTGACCGCGGCAAGGCCTTCCGCGTCGGCCACCCGTATCGCGGCCTCGACGATCCGATCCAGTGTCAGCGTGGGTTTGGGCCCACGACTCGGTCGGTGGCCGGTGTCCCAGAGCAGGTCGAGTGTGCGCGCGAGGTCGCCGCTGCCGCTGGTCTCGGTGGTCGTCATGGCTTCAGATTAAACGCTTGGCGCAGAACTGGGTACGTTGTACCCTAATTCGGGTACAACGTACCCAGTTAAGGGTCCACAGGGAGGATGCGGTGAACGACTACGCGGTGCGGGCCGAGGGCTTGCGCAAGAGATATGGGGACAAGAACGCGCTCGACGGCTTCGAGCTCACCGTGCGACGCGGCACGGTGCACGGCCTGCTCGGCCCGAATGGCGCGGGCAAGACGACCGCCGTGCGCATCTTGTCCACCCTGATCCGGCTCGACGACGGCCACGCGACGGTGGCCGGACTCGATGTCGTGCGGCAAGCCAGGGAGGTCAGGGCGCGCATCGGGCTGACGGGCCAGTACGCCGCGGTCGACGAGGTGCTCACCGGACGGCAGAACCTCGAGATGTTCGGCAGGCTGTTCCATCTCGGCGGGCGCGGGGCCAAAGAGCGGGCCGCCGAACTGCTGGAGCGCTTCGATCTCGTCGAGGCCGCCGACCGCGGCGTCGGCAAGTACAGCGGCGGCATGCGGCGCAGGCTCGATCTGGCCGCCTCGATGATCCTGGCCCCGGATGTGCTGTTCCTGGACGAGCCGACCACTGGACTGGATCCGCGCAGCCGCGGCGAGGTGTGGGAGTCGGTGCGCGCGTTGGTCGCCGACGGCACCACCGTGCTGCTCACCACGCAATACCTCGAGGAGGCCGACCGGCTCGCCTCCCGGATCACGGTCATCGACCAGGGCCGCGCAATCGCCGACGACACCCCGGACGGTCTGAAGAACACCGTGGGCGGCGACCTGATCGAGGTGGTCGCCACGGAGGCCGCCGATCTGCCGCTGGTGGCCAAGGTGCTCGCCAGGGTCTGCACCGGCGAGCCCGACACCGACGACGCCGAGCGCCGGGTGTACGCGCCGGTGACCGACCGCGTCGCCGCGCTCACCGACGTGGCGCGCACGCTGCAGGACGAGGGCATCGCGGTCGAGGACATCGGCCTGCGCCGACCGAGCCTCGACGACGTCTTCCTCCAGCTGACCGGACACCGCACGACCGCCGAGGAGGCCGCCTGATGAACACGATCGATCTCGTGCAGAACCGCTCCCGCGTGTATTGGGCGTTCGCGGACTGCTGGAACGTGGTGCGGCGCGGGCTGACCCACTACCAGCGCCAGCCGGTGAACATCGCCTGGCAGCTCGGCTTCCCGATTCTGTCGGTGCTGCTCTACGGCTACGTCTTCGGCAGTGCCATGACGGTGCCCGGCGGCGGCGACTACCGGGACTTCCTGATGCCGGGCATGTTCGCGATGACGATGGCGTTCGGCTTCATCAACACCGCGACGCTCGTCGTCTACGACGCGACCAAGGGCGTCATCGACCGATTCCGCTCGATGCCGATGGCGCCTTCTGCGGTGGTGTCCGGACGCGGCGTCACCGATCTGATCGTGGCCTGCGCCGAGCTGACCATTCTGATGATCACCGCCTACGCGATCGGCTGGCGACCCGACGGCGGAATCCTCGGCGCGGCGGCGTCCTTCGCGCTGTTGCTGTGGCTGCGATTCGCGCTGATCTGGCTCGGCGTCTGGCTCGGGCTGATCGTGCCGAATCCGGAGGCGGCGGGTGGGTTGTTCGCCGTCGCGTTCCCGCTGACGATGATCTCCAGCATCTTCGTCGCTCCGCAGCTGATGCCGAGCTGGCTCGGGCACATCGCGGCGTGGAATCCCATCTCCTCGACCGTGGCCGCTACTCGCGAACTGTTCGGAACGCCGGTGGGCAGCGGTGATTCGTGGATCGAACAGCACGCGGTGTTGATGGCGGTGGTGTGGCCGCTGGTGCTGACCGGGATCTTCCTGCCGCTCGCGGTGCGTCGCTTCCAGCGATTGAGCCGCTGAAACCCGTTCGCTGCCCGGCACTACCGATCGTGCCGGGCAGCGAACGTTCGCTACGGCCGCGCTGTTTCGAGAACGGCGGCTTCCGGCACAGCGGGACGCGGCATCCTGGCGCCGAACCCGACGAGGCCCGCGGCGAGCGCGACCGCGGCAACGACGTACCACCCGCGACGGAAAGCATCGAGGGTGGCGAGTGGGTCGCCGGGAGAGCCGAGGACCGCGACCAGCACGGCGACACCGACGGCCAAACCGATTTGGCGCGCCATGCTCAACACCGCCGACCCCGTGGCGAACTGTTGCGGCGGAATGCCGCTGGTGCCCGCCGCGAACGCGGTCGGCAGCGTCAGGCCGACGCCGAGACCGCTGACGACCATGCCGGGAAGCAGACCCGCGGGATAGTCCGGCGCGAGCTCGATCGCGCGCGCCCACCACACCATGCCCGCGGCGAAAGCCACACCGCCCGCGGCGATCACGGGACCGGCGCCGACACGCCCGATCAGCCTGCCCGCCAAGACGGCGACAATCGGCACCACCAGCGGCCCCGGCGCGATGGCTAGCCCGGTGCGCAGCGCCGACCACCCCCATACGTTCTGCGCCCACAGCACCACCGACAGCAGCATGCCCGCGAAGGCCACCTGGAACAGCACCGAATTGGCCGCCATCAGCGCGAAATTCGGGCCCCGCAGCAAACCGGGGTCGACGACCGGACTGTGGTGACGTGCCGAGGAAACAGCGAAGGCGACACCGAACACCGCCGAGGCGGCGAAAGCGCCGAGCGCCTCCGGTGACGTCCATCCCCAGTCCTCGCCCTTCACCAGTCCGAGCACCACCGCGGCGATCGCCCCGACCAGCGCGACCGCGCCGAACAGATCCGGCAGCGCGCCACCGTCGCCGCGCGGATCGGGCAACCTGCGCAGACCGGCGACGAGGGCGACGAGCCCGATCGGCACGTTCACCAGAAATACCCAGCGCCAATCGATTTCGACGAGCAGTCCGCCGACGACCGGCCCCAGCGCCGCGCCGAGGCCGCCGAACGCCACCCACAGGCGCACCGCCGTGGCCCGGCGCTCGGGCGGTGTCGCCGCGAGCACCAGACCCAGCGACGAGGGGGTGAGCATGGCCCCGCCGACCGCCTGCAACACCCGAAACGCCACCAGCGAGGCCACATTCCACGCGGCCGCGCACGCCGCGGAACCGAGCACGAACACGGCCAAGCCGAGCAGGAAGGTGGTCCGATTGCTGCCGCGGTCGCCCAGGCGTCCCGCGGGAACCAGCAGTGCCGCGAACACGATGGCGTAGGCGTTCAGCACCCAGGACAGTCCGGCGAGCTCGGCGCCGCCGAACTCGCGCGCCATGTCGGGCAGCGCCACGTTGACGATGAACAGGTCCAGGCTCGACAGCAGGACACCGACGGACACGATGCCGAGCACGAGCCGCGAATCGGCAGCGGGCCGATTTTCTGTGGGCACAGCGGTATTCACACGTTCCTCCGCTTCAGCCGAGAACTCGACGGGTTTGCCTGGCCGAGACCAGCAACCGCCCGGTCGCGTCCCAGATGTCGACGTCGTCCACCGACCAGCCGCCGCCGGTGCCGGTGTTCGCGGCGCGCACCAATACCGGCTGCCCGGCGGGCGCTGCGAAGTCGGTGTGCAGGTGCATCGAGAACGCGACGGTCGGGACGGCGATCGGAGCGGACAGGGTAGGGAAGATGCCGGGCGGCAGCGCGTCGGCCAGGATCGCGAGGGTGGCCGCGTCGATGATCATCGGCGGGCTCAGCGCGATCCACGCGCACATCCACGCCTGCGCGGCGCCGGTCAACGGCAGCGGGCCCGCGGCGGGCCGGATGTCGAAATGCGCTCCCACGGGGACGATTTCGGGCGGCAATCGGAAGGTCGCGCAGGCATCGGCGGCCGCGACCTCGGGGGCAGGACGTTCGGCGCGGTCCGGTACCGAGCTCGGCGCGGTGCGGCCGAGTGTGATCGAGGCCGCGGCGACCTCGCCCGATTCCTGCCGCGCTATCACGTCGACGATCGCGGTGCCGCGCCCGAGTGGGCGCGCGGTGGCCGAGAAGACGAACGCGCCGTCGACGGGCCTGCCGAGGAAACGCAGATCAACGGCGCGCACCGGGAGTTCCTCGCCCGTCGCCCGCCGGGCCACCGCCACGAGCAGCGCGGCGATCACGCCGCCGTGCGGGCCGGTCCAGCCCCGCCACGTTCGATCCACCCGGGCCTGCCAGGCGCCGGGGCCGGTCGCGTCGAGCGCGAACTCCTCGGCCAACGGCCGGTCAGTGAGTTGCTTCATGAAACGCACCATAGGGTAGTGAGTTCTTTGAAGCAACCGACTAGGCTGTCGGCATGCGCAGGACGAGCTTCGAGGACATGAACTGCTCGCTGGCCCAGTGCCTGGAGGTGGTGGGCGAGTGGTGGACGTTGCTGATCGTGCGCGACGCCCTGTTCGGCGTAACCCGCTTCGACGACTTCCGCGCCAGGCTCGGCATCGCGCGCAATGTGCTGACCCAACGCCTGGAGCACCTGGTGGCCAACGGAATCCTGGAAAAGGTTCCGTACCAGGAGAATCCGCCTCGGCACGACTACCGGCTCACGCCGAAGGGGCGTTCGCTGTGGTTGGTCGTCACCGCGATGCGGCAGTGGGGCGACGAATGGGCCGCGCCGGACGGTCCGCCGCTGGAGACGGTGCACACCACTTGTGGCCATCGGACGACGATCGAGCCGGTGTGCTCGGAGTGCGGCGAGCGCGTCCAGGGGCGTGAACTGCGGCCGGTGTACGGTCCCGGCGCCCGCGACAAGTCGCTGATCCCGGCCGCGCTGGCCCAGGACGCGGCCCGTAGCGCGCCGCCGCGATAGGCTGCGCGCGTGACGGACGCGCGGGTGGAGACGGTGATCGATACGGTCGCGTGGGTGCGGATCGAAGACGGTCGCATCCTGTGCGCGCGACCACGCGGCAAGGGCATCTTCTACATTCCCGGCGGCAAGAGGGAAGGCGCGGAGACGGATCTGCAGACGCTGCTGCGCGAGATCGAGGAGGAGCTCACCGTCACGCTGGTGCCCGAAACCGCCCGGCACGTCGGCACTTACGAGGCGGCAGTGCACGGACCGGCCGATGGCGTGACCGTTCGCATGAGTTGCTACACCGCCGACTATCGCGGCACTCTGACCGCCAGTAGCGAGATCGATGAGATGGCTTGGTTCGGTTACGCCGATCGTGACTCCGTGCCGCCGGTCGACCAGTTGCTCTTCGACGATCTGGCCGCGGCCGGTCTGCTGCACTGAAGCCGGTCGGCCGTACCTGGTCGATCCGCACTCCGCTCGGTTCGCTTGTCGTACTTGGCATCCGCTCTACCGAGGCCGTGCCCGCTCTCACACCGGCATCATCTATACGCCACCGTATGCAAGGTCTAACCTGGTCATATACGGCACCGTATAAGACGGTCCGGTGGGCGAAGGAGGACGCACGATGCAGGAGTTGTCACGAGCCGACGAGATGACCGGGGACGACATCGAGTTGCCCGTCTTCCAGCAGCACCAGATTCCCGAAGCGATCTTGGCGCTCGCCACGATCCCCGATCCCGACTACATCGACCTGTTCACGCTCGTCACCGGCGACGCCGGGGACTGGTCGCCGGAACAGTGGGCGCGCGCCGCCTTCGGGGACGTCGCGGGGTTGCAGGGGCAGTTCATCTGGCGCGTTCTACTCGGCATACGCCTCGCCTGGCGGCGGTCACCTGACCACGTAGCCGGTTGGCGGATCGCGGCACGGGGCGACAACTGGATCACGCTCGCCGCGCCCTCTTGGATGCTCACTGGCAATCTGGTGGTCCACATCGATGGTGAGCATCTGTCGCTGGCCACGATCATCGACTACGACCGGCCGATCGCCGAGCGCATCTGGGGCCGGTTGTCGGCCGTTCACCGGAGCCTGGCGCCCGGTCTGCTCCGCGATGCGCACGCGGCCGTACGCGCGAAACCGCGCCGACGGACGGCTCGGTAAAGCGGACATCGCCTCCGGGGTGCGAGCGGGCGGCATCGCCTGCCCCGCGATACGGTCCCAGTATGAGGTCGGTTCGCTCGCTCGCCCTTTGGGCCGCCTACGCGGTGGTCGCGCTGCCGCTGGCCGCCGCGCCGGTCGCGGTTCGGATGCGCATGCCGCGCAGGTGGCTGCGTGAGCCGATCCGTCGACGCGGGATCACGCCCGCTCGGGTCGTGGCGCATTCGGTGCTGAGCGCGGGCGTCGGCCTGCTGGCCTGGTTTCTGGTCTTCCTCGCGGCTATCGCCGTCGTCCGCGGCGTCTGCTATCCGCTGGTCGCGGCCGACGACTACGAGAACTCTTGGGGCGGGCCGACATTGGCGGGGGCGTGGGCGGTGCACGCGGCGCTCGGCGTCGGTCTGCTTCCGGTCTGGCTCGCGGTGCTCGCCGGGCTCGGCGCACTGCAACTGCGGCTGATTCGCAAGTTGTTCGAACGCGCCGGGCCGGCCTGGCCGGTCCCGGCGGCGCTCGTCCTCGCCGTAGCGGGGGTGTTCGTCTTCCTGTCCTGGCTCAGCCAGGTGTGAACGACCCCGTCAGCAGAGCGGGTACTTCGAGCCCATGAACTGCCCCTTCAGCAGGCAGACGATGAGCTCGACGAAGTCGCGGCCGTAAGTGGCCGAGCCGCTGGCCGATCCGGAATCCGCGACCGCCGCGGAAGCGGCGGGTACCGGCGCCGGTGCGGCCTGAGCGGGCGCGGTGACCAGCCCCGTCGAGGTCACCAGCGCGCCGGAGACGGCGAGGGTGACCAGGGCTTTTCTGATATTCGGAGACAGTGACATTGGAATCTTCCTTTCGTTCGCGGCAAGTATCGAAGCAGCGAGCGGCGGCCCGACAGCCCCGAACTGCCGGGGCACTCGTTTCTGGGTCGCGACCGCGTTGCCGGTGAATAACGTTGTGCGCGCGAGGCGCTCGGCGCGGGCGCGGGATCGTACCGTGAACAGTAGGGGGCCGCCAGACCACGGGGCAGTGAACTGCGCGACTCGCAAGACGAACGTCCATTCCTTGACAGGCGCCGGACTCCGGGGAAACACTGGGAAGACGCCTAAGTGGAGAGGTCATCTCCTCTTAGGTTCGACCGGTCGGCCCCCGAAACAGCGTTGTTCTTCCGTCGAAGGCGGTTCGATGACCATCACGACAACCACCACGAACCGGCCAGGCATCGTCGCCCTGCGCGATCCGCGAGCGCGCGATGCCGAGCTCACCGGCGCCAAGGCGGCGGCGCTGGCCACGGCCGCCGCGCACGGCCTGCCCGTGCTGGAGGGCTTCGTCCTGACCACCGCGTGGTCGCACCGCGGCGACCCGCCCGAAGCCGAATGGCGCGGCCTCTCCGGCGCGGGCGCGAAAGCCCTTGTGGTGCGGTCCTCTTCGGTCGCCGAGGACGGTGCGCACCAGTCCATGGCCGGATTGTTCACCTCCGTGCTCGACGTGCGCGACTGGCAGGGATTCCGGGACGCCGTCGACGAGGTGCTCGCCTCGGGACCGCCGGCCGACCTCGGCGCGGGCGTGGACGCCGCGATGGCGGTGCTCGTGCAGCCGTTCCTCGCGGCGGGCTGGGGCGGCGTCGTCTTCACCGCCGACCCGGTGACCGGGCGCACCGACCGCATGATGATCAGTGCCTCGCGGCGCGGACCCAGCGCGGTCGTCGGCGGCGCCGAGGGCGGGTGGACCGCGACCATCACCCGGCGCGGACGCGTGACCTCGGTCGCGACGCCCGAGGCCGATCCGCTGCCGATCGGGCTGCGGCGCAAAGTCGTTCGGCTGGCGCTGCGCGCGGAGCGGGTGTTCGGCGGTGCGCTGGACATCGA
Organism: Nocardia sp. NPDC050713; assembly: GCF_040654315.1. Taxonomy (NCBI): domain Bacteria; kingdom Bacillati; phylum Actinomycetota; class Actinomycetes; order Mycobacteriales; family Nocardiaceae; genus Nocardia; species Nocardia sp. NPDC050713. Next base: position 274,483 of record NZ_JBFAHS010000002.1, read on the forward strand.
ATGGGCGATCGACAGGCGTGGCCGGGTGATCCTGCTACAGGCCCGGCCGGTCACCGCCTTGCACGGACCGGCGCGTGGCCCGGTCCTCGGACCCGGTCCGCTGGCCGAGACCTTTCCCGACCCGCTGCGCCCGCTCGAACAGGATCTGTGGCTTTCGCCCCTCGCCGATGGCCTCCGTGTCGCGATCGATATGACCGGAGCCGCGTCGTCACGCGCGCTGCACGAGTCACCGGTCGCCACCGCGGTGCGCGGAATCGCGGTCGCCGATCTCGAATTGCTCGGTGTGGTGCGCCCACGCCGCAGCCTCGCGCGGCTGCTCGATCCGCGGCCAGGAGCGCGGCGGCTCGGCGCGGCCATGCGGGTCGGCAGGCTCGCCGTGGCGCTGCCCGACCTGGCTCAGCAGACCTGCGAGCGCGTCGACACGGATTTGGCCGAGGTGCCGCCGCTCACCGAACTCCCCGACCTCGCGCTGCTCGCGGTGCTCGACAACACCCGCACCGCGCTGACCGCGCTGCACGGCTACGAGGCGTTGGCCGGAATGCTCGGCGGGAAGGGCGAATCCGCGCCCACCGCGGCCGAGATGGCGCTGTCGGCGCTCGCCACCGCCCGCGCCACCGGTCTGCCCGAGGAACGGGTGATCGAGGAACTGCCGGTCGTGCTGGCGTTGACCCCGCCGCGGATCGGTCCGCCGCCGCGAGTGCCCGAAGTCCAGGGTGACCCGCTGCCCATCGGCGACGGTGCGGGCGAGCTCGCGCTGGCCAGGGAGGCGCTGCGGCTGCGCGCCCGCTGGGTGCAAGAACTCGGGGCGAGGGCGGCGTGGGAACTCGGCGGCAGGCTCGCCGCGGCCGGACTGCTGGACGACCCAAGAACTTCGACCCTGTTGTCGCTGGACGAACTGCGCACAGCAGTGCGATACCGGCGGCTACCGGACGACCTGGCCGACCGCACGGCGCCGGACGATCTTCCGCTGCCCGCCGAATTCCGGCTCGCCACCGATGGTTTCCCGATCGCGGTGTCCAGGGGACGCGGCCGCACCGACCGCGGCATCGGCGCGGGCGGCGGCGTCGGCCGCGGCATGGTGCACATCGGCGATCGTCCGCCCGCGGGATCGGTCCTGGTCGTGCGGCATCTCGATCCGCGGCTCGCCGTGGTGGTGCCGCGGCTGTCGGGCCTGATCGCCGAAACCGGAAGTCCGCTCAGTCATCTGGCGATCCTGGCTCGCGAGCACGGCGTCCCGGTGGTGGTCGGCTACCCCGACGCCACCCGCCGATTGCCCGACGGCGCGGTGGTCCAGGTGGACGGGCGCAGCGGCGAAGTGCGGCAATCGATCGAGACGGAGGAACCCCGATGACTCGGGATCGCGGTGCGCGCGGGCTCGGCGTGCTGCTCGCCATCGGCACGCTGATCGCCACGGGCGCTTACGTCTTCGTCTACCTGTACCGGTGGGAGTGGAACCGCGCCATTCTGACCGCGGTGCTGTTCATCGCCGCCGAGATCGCGCTGGTCGCCATGCTGTTGACCAAGCGACTGCGCGACATGCAGCGCGAACTCGGAGCGGCGGCGGACCGGGCGCGCACCGCGCGGATCGTGCACGCGGCCACACCCGCGCCGCGGGTCACCTTCGCCTGGCTCAGCAGACCCGATCGGCTCGGGGTGTTCGTTCCGGTGCTGCTGGCGAGCGGGGTGCTGCTGACCGGGGTGGCGTGGCTGGTGGAGCGGCTCGCCAAAGCCACCGCGGGTCCCGTCACCGAACGCCATATCGTCGACCGCCTGGACCGGCTGCACTTGCCGCCCAACGGTTTCCTCACCCCGCGCGCGGACCGCCTGCATCTGCTGCACGGCCCGCTGGTGCGATCGCGGCGGTGACCCGATGCGCCGGATTCTGCTGCTCGCTGCGGGCGCGGTCCTCGTCGCGACGGTACTGCTCGTCATGGCGCAGAACATGAAGTTCGAAACCGATCGGGGCGCGGCGGCGAGCACGCAGGTGGCGCGCTTCGACGCGCGCGCCAAGGACGCCGACGGGGCGACCGAGCCCGCACTTCGCTTGTGGGACAAGTGCGCCAGCCACGTCAACCACGTGCTCGTGGTCGCGGGACCGGTGGCCGACGGCGACGCCTGGGCGGTGACGCTCACACCGGCGCTCGGCGAGCACACCGAACGCCGCCTCGTCGGCTGCCTGGAAGACTTCACCGTCGACGGCGTGCTCGGCCGCTACCTCGGCTCGCGGGCCGGGTAGGCGTACCTCCGCCTTCGCTCCGGCCGTGCGCGAGCTGGGCACGGACAACGTCCGGCAGCGCCCGTCAGGCGCGTCGGCTCAGGTGGTGACGTGCTCGCGTCCGGCCAGCTCGATGAGGTGCTGCACCAGCGTCAGCAGCACGTTCTTGGCCGATTCGCGGTGACGGGCGTCGCACAGCATCACCGGGGTCTCCTGGTCGAGATCGAGTGCGTCGCGCACCTCGTCCTCGGTGTAGCGCGGCGCCCCGTCGAAGCAGTTCACCCCGACCATGAACGGCAGCCCACGTCGCTCGAAGAAGTCCACGGCGGCAAAGGAATTGCCGAGGCGCCGGGTATCGGCCAGCACCACCGCGCCGAGCGCACCGCGGGACAGCTCGTCCCACAGGAACCAGAACCGGTCCTGTCCCGGCGTGCCGAACAGGTACAGCACCAGATCGCGGTCGATGGTGATGCGGCCGAAGTCCAACGCCACCGTGGTGGTCGATTTGGACTCGACGCCCGAGAGATCGTCGACGCCGCTGCTGACTTCGGTGATGAGTTCCTCGGTGCGTAGCGGCGCGATCTCGCTGATCGACGACACCATCGTGGTCTTGCCGACGCCGAAGCCGCCGGCGATGAGGATCTTGACCGACGCGGCCAAGTGCTGGGCCCCGTCGGGATCGAGCCGGGCGGGGTCAAAGTTTTCTGATGCCATCCAGTACCGCTCGCAATATGTTGAGATCGCCGGGGCCAGCCTCCGGTTGCACCGGAGCCCGGAAGATCAGTTGTCCCTCGCCGATCAGGTCGCCGACGAGAATCTTGGTCACCGCAAGGGGAAGTTTCAAGTTGGCCGCCACCTCGGCCACCGATTGCGGATCACGGCACAGGCGCACGATTTCCGCGTATTCGGGCTCCGGCCTGCGCATTGTCGGTGCGGGAGAGGCGGTGATCACCACCGTCACGATGTCCAAATCGTGACCTGCGCCCATGGTGCGTCCACGGGTCAGCGCGTACGGCCGGATCAGCGGTCCGGCCGCGTCGTCGAACCACGGCTCACCCCGGCGCGTCATGGCAATCGGGCGGGGGTGGACAGATAGGAGCCGACACGCTGGACGGTCACGTTCATCTCGTACGCCACCATGCCGAGATTCGCGTTCTCGGCGGCTTGCAGCGCGAGGCAGGCGTTGTCGCCCGCGGAAGTCACGAAAAGCACGGCGCGGTCGAGTTCGATGACCGCCTGGCGCACGCCGCCGCCGTCGAATCGACTGCCCGCGCTGCGCGCGAGCCCGTACAGCGTCGAGGACATGGCGGCGAAGTGTTCGGCGTCGTCACGGGTCATCGCGGCGGAGCGGCCGAGCAGCAGTCCGTCGGTGGACAGCACCACCGCGTGCCGCACACCGGCCAGCCGATCCACCAGATCGTCCAGCAGCCAGTTGAGATCACCGGGTTTGGGAGCGGTCACTACACGCCTTCCTGTTCGTCGGCGGGCTGCGCACGGCGACCCTGCCGGGTTCCATTCTCGATGGCGGACATCAGATCCCGGGCCTGTTCGGCGGAACGCTCACGTTCGGCGACGGGTTCCGGGGTCGACGGCTGCGCCAGTTGGGGCGCGAGATTGGTCTGTCGGTTGCGCTTGGGCAGCACTGGCCTGCCGTCGGCGGTGGTCGCGGGCGGGGCGGAGGTCGATCCGTTCGGATCCGGCGCCGCCGGTTCGGGTTTCGGCGCGGCGGGCGGGTCCATGGTGAGCACCGCGGCCGTCGGTTCGGTAGCGCCGCCGGGCGTTTCGGTTCCGGGCGCCTCGATGAACGGCACCGGATGCCGCGGGCGTCGCGTCTGATCGGTGGCCGGTGTCTCCGGTGCGCTCGGCGCGGTCTCGGTGACCAGCAGCGCGGTCGGGAGGAGCACGATGGCGCGGATGCCGCCGTAATCGGATTCCGCGAGCCGCACCGTGACACCGTGCCGGACACCCAGCTGCGCCACCACGAAAAGCCCGAGGCGCGAATCCGCCGAGAGCGTGGCGACACCGAAGTCCGGTGGGTTGCGCAGCATCTCGTTCACCCGCTCCAGCTCGGCCTCGGGCATGCCCATGCCCTGGTCGCTGACCTCGACGACCACACCGCGGCCGACGACGTTGCCGAAGATCTCCACCCGCGATTGCGGCGGGGAGAACGCGGTGGCGTTGTCGACCAGCTCGGCCAGCAGGTGCACGAGGTCGGCGACCACCGTTCCCAGCACACGCACCTCGGGCAGCCGCGACACGCGCACCCGCGCGTAGTCGAGCGTCTCGCCGACCGACGAACGCACCAGATCCATCAGCGGAATCGGGTAGCGCCACTGCCTGCCCGGCTGGCCGCCGCCCAGAATGATCAAGTTCTCGGCGTTGCGGCGCTCGCGGGTCGCCAGGTGGTCGAGCCGGAACAGCGTCTCCAGCAAGGCCGGATCCTCTTGGCGCGCCTCGGCCTCGTCCAGGATCTCCAGCTGCCGGTGCACCACGATCTGACTGCGGTGGGCGATATTGAGGAAGACCGCCTTGACTCCTTCGCGGGTGCGGGCCTCGTCCACCGCCGCCGACACCGCGGCCGCGTGCGCGTGTTCGAAAGCCTGCGCCACTTCGCCGATCTCGTCGCGGCCGTAGTCCAGGCGCGGCGTCTCCTCGGCGGGATCGACCTGTTCGCCCGCGCGCAGCCTGCGCATCATGTCGGGCAGCCGCTCGTCGGCCAGCGCCAGGGTCTCGCCGCGCAACCCCTTGAGCCGCCGGATGATCCGGTTGGCCATCAGCACGGCGACCACGATCGCGGCGACACTGACCAGCAGCACGCCACCGCCGCCGAAGAGCGAGGTGAGCGCGGAATCGGACGACTTCTCCTCGGCCAGCCGCTGAGTGTGCTTGTTCTGGGTGATCCACAGATCGAGCAGCCCGCGGTTGATCTCCGCGGCGGCGGCCTGCCAGTCCTGCGGGGAGAGCGGCAGCGGCTCGGCCTCCTCGCGGCTCGCGGTGCCGGTGGACGATTCGTCCTCGACGGGCGCGACGTAACGCCGTGCGATGGCGTTCTCCATCGCGGACAGCCGCTGCCACGCCTCGGATCCGGTCAGCGCGGCGGCCGCTTCGCGCTGCTCGATGTCGATCTCGCTGGCCAGCAGTCCGATCTCGGTGTGGTAGAAGCCGATTTGGCGCAGGTACTCCTCGACCGGCAGTGGCAGGTCGCCGTTCGCGGTGACCATCGCGACGGCCAGCGCGTGACCGCGCGACATGGCCTCGGCGGCGTAGAGCAACCGCATGCCCTCGGTGATCTCCACGCCGATCTCGGCGTCCGGCGCGGACTGCTGGGCGACCTGCGAGCCCACCGAGACGACATCGAGCAGCCGGTTGTAGAAGCCGTACGCCTCGGCCATCGGCAGTTGGCGCGAATCCGTCTGCGCGCGAACGCCGGCCAGATGCTCGGCCAGGGTGTTGAACCCGGCGAGGTCGTCACCGATCTTCGAGTCGTCCACCTCGCGGATTCCCTCGGAGGCCTCCAGCAACTTGCGCAGCGCGCCGTCGAGCCGCACCCGCGCCGCGGTGAGCGCTGGGCCGTTCGAATCGTCGCCCGCCAAGTGCGCCAGGGTGAGGTGGCGTTCTTGTTGCGTCGCCTCCATCAATTCCCTGGTCGAGGGAATCGCGGCCTGCATCTGGGCCGCCCAGTCTTTCGCGGTGTTGCCTTGATCGACCAGATATCCCGCCGCACCCACGCCGATGACGAGCAGAGTCAGGCTCGGCAGGAGCGCGATCGCCAGTATCCGGCTCCGGACACCGAGCCTCGCTCTGAACATCGGGACACCGTAAGTCAGCGGACTACACGGCTGTAATTCCGGTCCCGCTGAGCGGGACTCGATTTGACAACGCGAAACGAAGCTGATCCACGACTGAACGAAACATGGGCAGGTCCGATTTGTCTTCCCGACCGCGTGTGCTGGAGGGGCGCGACAGCGTAGATTGTGTGTATCCCGAAGTTACTCACAAGTAGGAGGCAAGGATGCCCGCGCCGGAAGCCGGAGTCTTCGACCGTCTGAGCGCGCTCGCCGCGATCGACGGCCACGAGGCTCGCTCGCGCAAGACGATCGCCGAGACGTTCACCGGCAAGCCGCTCGGCTCCGTGCCGGTCGGCACCGCCGAGGACGTGGCGTCGGCGTTCGCCAAAGCCAGGTCCGCGCAGGCGCGCTGGGCCGCCCGTCCCGCCGCGGAGCGCTCCGCGGTGTTCGACCGCTTCCGGGCGCTGCTCATCGAGAACCGCGAAGCCCTGATGGACGTCATCCAGGCCGAGACCGGCAAGGCGCGCTGGGCGGCCCAGGAAGAGATCATGGGCATGATGTTCGCGGCGCGCTACTTCGCCAAGGTCGCGCCGGGCCTGCTGGAGCCGCGCAAGGTGCCTGGCGCGTTCCCGGTGCTGAACCGCGCCGCGGTGCACGTCCACCCCAAGGGCGTCGTCGGCGTGATCGCCCCGTGGAACTACCCGATGGTGCTGTCCATCGGCGACTCGATCCCCGCCCTGCTCGCGGGCAACGCGGTGGTGGTCAAGCCCGACAGCCAGACGCCGTACTCCGCGCTGGCCGCCGCCGAACTGCTCTACCGCGCCGGGTTGCCGCGTGACCTGCTCGCGGTGGTGCCGGGCCCCGGCACCGAGGTCGGCACCGCCATCGTGGACAACTGCGACTACTTGATGTTCACCGGCTCCTCGGCCACCGGCCGGGCCCTCGCCGAACAGTGCGGGCGCAGGCTCATCGGCTTCTCCGCCGAACTGGGCGGCAAGAACCCGATGATCGTCACCCGTGGCGCGAACCTGGACAAGGCCGCCAAGGCCGCGGTGCGAGCGTGCTTCTCCAACGCGGGCCAGCTGTGTATCTCGATCGAGCGGCTCTACGTCGAGAAGGCGGTCGCGGACGAGTTCACCGAGAAGTTCACCGCCGCGGTGCGCGCCGCGAAACTGGGCGCCGCCTACGACAATTCGGCCGACATCGGCTCACTCATCTCGGAGTCGCAGCTGGAGACCGTCACCAAGCACGTCGCCGACGCCACCTCCAAGGGCGCCAAGGTGCTCGCGGGCGGCAAGGTGCGCCCGGACCTCGGCCCGCTGTTCTTCGAGCCGACCGTGCTCGCCGACGTCACCGACGAGATGGAGTGCGGCCGCAACGAGACCTTCGGCCCGCTGGTGTCGATCTACCCGGTCGACTCCGTCGAGGACGCCATCCGGCTGGCCAACGACACCGAGTACGGCCTCAACGCCAGCGTGTGGGCGGAGAGCAAGTCGGCGGGCGAGCAGATCGCGCAGCGACTGCACGCCGGCACCGTGTGCGTCGACGAAGGCTACGCCCCGGCGTGGGGCACCACCGCGGCGCCGATGGGCGGCATGGGCATCTCCGGCGTCGGGCGCAGGCACGGCGCGGACGGTCTGCTGAAATTCACCGAACCGCAGACGGTCGTGGTCACCCGATTCATGAATCTGGATCCGCCGCCGCTGATTTCGCAGGACAAGTGGCAGCGCTTCCTGATGTTCGTCGCGCGCAGCCTCCGGTTCCTTCCTGGTCGCTGAGTTCGGGGCCTGGCCGGCTCGGTCTGCGGGCGAGCCGGCCAGGCGTCCCGTCGCCGGGCCTCAGGTGAGCCGTTCGGCTCCGGTGCGCGGCGGCGGACCGGCCGCCAGTGCTGCCGCTTCCTCGTCGGTCAGCAGGCGGGATCGGATGAGGAAACGCACGCCCTCCGGCGTCTCCAGGGAGAAGCCGGAGCCGCGCCCCGGTACCACGTCCACCGTGAGGTGCGTGTGTTTCCACAGCTGGAATTGATCGCCGCTCATCCAGAATTCGGTGTGGAATGGCAGCTGTCCGAGCAGCACGTCGGCGGCCCCGACCTGGAACTCGCGGGCCGGGAAGCACATCGGCGAGCTGCCGTCGCAGCATCCGCCGGACTGGTGGAACAGTACCGGCCCGTGGTGTTCGATCAACCGGCGCAACACCACTTGCGCCGCGTCGGTCATGCCGACGCGATGGATCCGGTTCGACATCAGAGTGATCCGATTCCGCATCAGAAGAATCCGAGCTTGGTAGGGGAGTAGCTCACCAGCAGGTTCTTGGTCTGCTGGTAGTGGTCCAGCATCATCTTGTGGTTCTCCCTGCCGATGCCGGACTTCTTGTATCCGCCGAAGGCGGCGTGCGCGGGATAGGCGTGGTAGCAGTTGGTCCACACCCGGCCCGCTTTGATGGCCCGGCCCATCCGGTAGGCGGTGGCGCCGTCCCTGGTCCACACGCCCGCGCCGAGGCCGTAGAGGGTGTCGTTGGCGATCCGGACCGCTTCGTCGACGGTGTCGAAACGGGTCACCGCCACCACGGGTCCGAAGATCTCCTCCTGGAAGACGCGCATCGTGTTGTCGCCCTCGAGAACGGTGGGCTGGATGTAGTACCCGCCGGGTAGGCCGTCCACCTTGCGCGCTTCGCCTCCGGTCAGCACGCGGGCGCCTTCCTGCCTGCCGATGTCGATGTAGGACAGGATCTTCTCGTACTGGTCGTTGCTGGCCTGGGCGCCGATCATGGTCGTGTCGTCGAGCGGGTTCCCGCCCTTGATGGCCGCGGTCCGCTCCAGGCAGCGGGCCAGGAACTCGTCGTAGATGGACGAGTGGATCAGCGCACGCGACGGGCAGGTGCAGACCTCGCCCTGGTTCAGCGCGAACATCACGAAGCCCTCGACGGCCTTGTCCAGGAATTCGTCGTCGGCGGCCATGACGTCGGGCAGGAAGATATTGGGGCTCTTGCCGCCCAGCTCCAGGGTCACCGGAATGATGTTCTCGCTCGCGTACTGCATGATGAGCCGCCCGGTGGTGGTCTCGCCGGTGAACGCGACCTTGGCCACCCGCGGACTGGCGGCCAGCGGCTTGCCCGCCTCCACACCGAAACCGTTGACCACGTTGAGGACTCCGGGCGGCAACAGGTCCGCGATCAGCTCCACCACGAGCAGGATCGAGGCGGGCGTCTGCTCGGCGGGCTTGAGCACCACGCAGTTGCCCGCGGCCAGCGCGGGAGCCAGCTTCCACGCCGCCATCAGAATGGGGAAGTTCCACGGAATGATCTGCCCGACCACGCCGAGCGGTTCGTAGAAGTGGTAGGCGACGGTGTCGGCGTCGATCTGGGCGATGCTGCCCTCCTGGGCCCGGATGGCGCCCGCGAAGTAGCGGAAGTGGTCCACCGCCAAAGGCAGGTCGGCGGCCAAGGTTTCGCGGACCGGTTTGCCGTTGTCCCAGGTCTCGGCGACCGCGAGCGGCTCGAGGCTGTTCTCCAGACGCTCGGCGATCTTGATGAGGATGTTCGCGCGCTCGGTCGGGGAAGTCGCCGCCCATGCCGCGGCGGCGTGGTGCGCGGACTCCAGCGCCAGATCGATGTCGGCCGCGGTGGAACGGGCGACCGAGCAGAAGGTTTCGCCGTCGACGGGGGAGGGATTGTCGAAGTACCGGCCCTCGATCGGGGCGGCCCAGTCGCCTCCGATGAAGTTGTCGTAGCGGGTGGCGTAACCGACTATCGCGGCGTCGGAACCCGGTTTGGCGTAGATCATCGCAATCACTCCTCGCGCGAAACCCATCGACGACGTCACTATGGACGGTGAAGGTTGGCGCGAGGTTGGTGACCGCGTCGGGTCAGCCGTGCAGTGCGTTGTGCAACCGGGCGGCGACCACCGCGCGACGCACGTCGTCGGCGGGCAGCAGCCGCAACGCGTGTTCGTGCACGGCGATATCACCCGTCGCGCGCTCGCCGAACGCGATCGCGTGCTCGGGACGGTCACTGGCCAGGACCGCGGTGCGAATGCCGACCTCGAGATAGTCGCGCCATTCGACGACGCCCGGGGTGTCGGAACCGGGAAGCAGCGGGCCGCGGTAATGCCACACCGCGCTGGAAGTGTCGCCCGCGGTGATCGCGGCGAGCAAATCGACCGCGTCGCAGGACAGCGGACCGGTCAGCATGTAGCGACGATTGGCGATCTCACCACCGGTGGCCCGGCGCAAGTGCGAGACATCGGCTTTCAGGGTGCTGGTCGAGACCGGACGGTCGCCGTAGACCGCCACGTGCAACTGCTCGGGGGTGTAGCCCTCCGGTTCCAGCGCGAGCAGCGCGAGGATCTCCAGCTGACGCGGCGGCAACGGCACCGGCCTGCCGTCCCGCGACAACCGTGCGGTGCCGAGACATTCGAGCCGAACCCCTTCTGGGGGCGGCGGCGCGCTCGTGCGCAGCACCGTCTCCACCGCCGTCACCAGAGACCGCACCGAGGCCATGGCCATCGGATGCGACCGGCTCCAGACGCTGGACAGATCCAGCACCCCGAGCTGCCTGCCGTCCGGCGCGTGGATCGGCGCGGAATAGCAGACCCAGCCGTGCAGCGCGGCGACCAGGTGTTCGGCGGAGAAGACGGTGACCGGGCGGTCGTCGTGCAGCGCGAGGGACAACCCGTTGGTGCCCATATGGCTTTCGTCCCAGCAGCCGCCCGGCGCCAAGTTCACATCCTCGGCTTGGCGCCGCAGTCTGCGGTCGCCGCCGGACCACAGGATCGTGCCCGCCGCGTCGCTGACCACCGCCAGGTATTTCGCGTCCTCGGCGATGCTGCGCATCTGGCCCGCCAGCTCGGTGACCGGCTCGCGCAGTGGGGATTCCGCCCAACGATCGTCGATCCGGTCGAGTGCGGGCGCGACGGCGCGGGCCGGATCGACGGTGTGCAGCGAACGTTGCCAGGACTGCGCCACGTCGTCGCGTAGGACACTGGACGCTGGACGGACACGAGCGCGGGAGCCGGTGGTCGATGCCCACCGGCTCCACTCCTTCTCCAGTTCTTCCCGCTGCCGGGTGAGGGTGCGCGAGAGTGCCACCTCGGAAAACCCTTGTCGTAGAGTGAACTCGCCTCTTCGTCTTCTCATCATGGCGGACGCAGAACCCCGACGCGCCGGTTTCGCAGCGGGCATCAGGCGAACCTCCGCGCACGCCACGGCCATAGGGCGTTCCTCCGCATCGGCTTCGGCTGTGCTCGGCTGAAGACCGCTTCCGTCCGGCGGTGCCGATTAGGCTCGGGGCATGGGCAAACGAGAGCGACCCGCCCGAGTCGCCGACGTACACGCCATCGCGCGCGGCATGCCGCACGTGACCAATGCGGCGGGCCCGCTCGGCAACGCCATCTACCAGGTCGGCGGGAAGTCGTTCGTCTTCTTCCGCAATCCACGGCCGGACGCTTTCGATCCGCACACCGGCGAACGCTACTCGGACGTCATCGTCATCTGGGTGCCCTCGGAATCGGATAAGCAAGCGCTGGTACAGGATCCGGACTCGCCGTTCTTCACGACCACGCACTTCGACGGACACCCTTCGGTCCTGGTGCGCGCCTGCCGCCTGGACGAGATCACCGTGGGCGAGCTCACCGAGATCATCCAGGACGCCTGGCTCTCCCGCGCCTCACGCAAGCGCGCCACCGACTGGCTGGCCGCCCATCCGCCCGCCCGGCACTGAGCTGCGCACGATGAGGCCGACCGGCGGGTGCGCGCGTCTCACTTGTTGAGGAAGATGCCCGCCACGTCGGCGTTCTTGATGGGCGTCTCCGCGTTGCGCTGGCCCGCGCAGAGCAGGTCGACCGAGAGGATGGTGGCGTCGACGGCGGTGCCAGCGGGTTCGCGCTCGTCACCGGTTTGCTGTTTGACGAACTTGGTGATCGTCATGCGCTTGGTGTCGGCGTCCTGCTGGACGTACTCGCTGCACGGTGTGTCGCCGCCCTTGTTGAGCGCGCGCTCGATGTCGGTGCAGCCGGTCAGCAGCAGCGCGGCGGCCGCCGCGCCGAGGACGGTCCGGGTCACGGTGGCGTTCATCTGCTCCTCCTGGTCGCCTGGTCGAGCGGATGGGCCGCCGCGATCGGTATGAGGGTAAGCGGGTCGGGCTCGGGTGTGTCGAGGCGGTCCGGTGTGTCGATCAGGCGAGGCAGGTGCGCAGCGGCACGTTCAGCTCGGCCGAGGTCAGTGACCCGTGGTGGCCGAGCATGGCCGATTGCAGCGGTTCGGCCCCGGTGCGGATGACACCGCGCGGGCCGCGCGCCGCGACGACGAGATCGCCGATCCGCTCGACCACCGCCGACCCCACCGTCGGCCCGAACCAGCCGCGTTCGATCACCTCGGCGCGCGGCAGCACCGCGAAATCCGCACCGAGCGTCTCCCGCCACGCCGCCGCGACATCGTCCACCGCGCCGTCGACGGTGTAGACGTGCCGGGCCCGCGGCTCGCCGCCGAGGCGGTCGACACCGGCGCGCAATGCCTCGACCGCGTCGAAGTCCACCGTTCCGGTCAGCTCGACCATGCCGTGATCGGCGGTCACCAACAGCGCCGCGTCGGGTGGCAGGTTTTCGGCGATCGTCGCGGCGAGGCGGTCGACGTGCGAGAGTTCCAGCCGCCAGGCGTCCGAGGACGGACCGCGCACATGACCGGTGGTGTCCAGGTCGCCGTGATAGGCGTAGACCAGCGAGCGGTCGCCCGCGCGCAAGGCGGTGGACACGCCGTCGACCAGATCGCCGAACGACAGGCTCGGGCGGAAATCGCAGCCGCGCAGCACGGCCCTGGTCAGCCCGGAGCCCGCCTGGTACATCGGGGCGACCTGCGAGACGCTGATCCCGGCGCGGGCGGCGCGCTCGAATACCGTTGCGGCGGGCTGGAACTGCTCCGGCACGAGTTCGCGCAGCAGGTCCACTTTCGGACCCTCGCCGTGCAGACGCCAGCGCAGCGCGTTGACCAACCGGTCGTAGCCGGGCACGTTCATCAGGTAGCCGACGATGCCGTGCTCGCCCGGCGGCACCCCGACGCCGAGCGAACTCAGGCTGGTCGCGGTCGTGCTCGGGAAGCCCGCAGAGAGCTGGCGGGGCGCGAGGCTCGACAGGAAGGGCGCCTCCTGCTGGTGCGCGGCGAGCGCTTCCGCGCCGAGCCCGTCCACCAGCAGGACGCAGATCCGGCGAGCGGACAGGCCCAGGCCGAGCCGATCGATTTCGCCGGGCACACCGAGACAGGCCAGGACGGAGGGGAACAGGTCGGCCAGGGAACCCGAGCCGTAGGGAGGCGCGTCGAACACGAGGTCAGAATGTCAAGATCGGCGCGGCCACGGCAAGGGGTCAGGCCTGTCCGGTCTCGAATCGGCTGATCCGGCCGTCGCGCACGATGAACCGCCACGCGGTGCGCATCGATCCCCAGCGCGAATTCGTGTAGTCGGCGAGCAGTTCCATGCCGCCGTCGGTCACCGATTCGACCTGCATCCGGCCGTTGCTCGCGAAGATCTCCGCATCGGTCCACTGCGCGACATCTCGCTCCACGCCGTCGTCGGACATGGTCGCGTCCTCGGTGAGCACCGCGCGGAAGCGGTCGGGGTCGTTGGCGTTGAGCGCGTCCACGAACTCCTGGACGACGGGGTCGAGCTGCTGTGCGGACATCCGGTCATCCCTCTCGGCTCACGGTAATCGGGTTGAGCAGTGACGGAACAGCAAACATCTGGCGCCCACTCTAGGGCAGAAACCGCCGTACCGGGTCAAGGCCCGGGCGCGAGAAACGAAGACACCGTGCGCAGTACTTCTTCGACCAGTTCGGGAGCGGTCGTGCCGAGTTGGCTGCTCCGTTTCTCCAGCTGACCGTCCAGCCACAGCGAGGCGAGGCCGTGGCCGATGCCCCACCAGGTGATGCCGAGGATGTCGGCTTTGTCGGCGGGCAGCAGACCGGCCGCAACGCAGTCACCGATGGCATCGGCCAGAACCGCGAACGCGGCGTCACCCGCGACTACGGCGTCGGGGTGCTTCTCCGGTTGGGAGAGCTCCGGCCGGAACATCAGGCGGAAATAGGCGGGCTGCTCGCGCGAGAAGCGGACATAGGCGACGGTCAGTGCGCCGAGGGTGTCCAGCGGTGAGCCGGTCGCCGCCGCCCGCGTGGCGGTGAGTTCGGCGGCGAGCAACTCGAATCCCTTGGTGGACAGCGTCGCGAGCAGCGCGGCTCGGTCGGCGAAGTGATGATACGGCGCGCCGGTGCTGACGCCCGCCTCCCTGGCCACGCGACGCAGGCTCACCGCCGCGATGCCCTCGGTTTCGATCAGGCGCAAGCAGGCGGCGATCAGCTCATCACGTAGTGCGCCGTGGTGGTAACTGGTCCGCTTCACCATCCGAGCGTATGCGACGGGGGCTGGACAACCTATCTATGCGGTGCTTAGATTATCTAAGCGGCGCTTAGATTCCGGCCGTCTCGACTCTTCCCCAGACAGGTGGGACACATGAGCAACCAGGTACTAGTCACCGGCGCAACGGGATTCGTCGCCGGACATGTCATCGCCGAACTTCTCGAACACGGCTACCGGGTCCGCGCCACCGTGCGCGACCTCGCGAGTACCGGCAAGCGCGCCCACCTCGTGGAGCTCGCGCGCCGCCTCGGCGCGGACCTCGAGTTCGTCGCCGCCGATCTCGACCACGACACGGGCTGGGCCGAGGCCGTCGCGGGTTGCGCGTACGTGCTGCACGTGGCCTCGCCGTTCCCGTCGTACGTTCCCGACGACGAGCGCGAACTCGTCGAACCGGCCGTCCAGGGCACGCTGCGGGTGCTGCGCGCGGCCGCCGCGGAGCCGGGGGTGCGCCGCGTGGTGCTCACCTCCTCGGTCGCCGCGATCGCCTACGGCCACGACGTGGACGAGGTGCGCACGGAAGCGGATTGGTCGGTGGTGGAACGGATTCCGCCCTACCAGAAGAGCAAGACGCTGGCCGAACGCGCGGCGTGGGACTTCGTCCGCGGCCTGCCTGCCGAGCGCGGCCTCGAGCTGGCCGCGGTGAACCCAGGCATGATTCTCGGCCCGCTGCAGCACCCCGCCACCAGTACCTCGCACGAGCCGATTCGGCGGCTGCTGGCGCGCGACGTGCCCGGCTCGATTCGCACCGGCTGGACACCGGTCGACGTGCGCGATCTCGCCGTGGCGCACCGGCTGGCGATGGAACTGCCGCAGGCCGCGGGCAACCGGTACATCTGCGCGGCCGATGCGCTGTGGATGGGCGAGCTGGCCAAGATCCTGGCGGACGAATACAACCCGCGCGGCCTGCGGGTGCCCACCCGGGTGCTGCCCGACTGGCTGATCCGGTTCATCGCCCGCTTCGACAAGGGTCTCCGGTTGGTCGTTCCGGTGCTCGGCCGCACCGAGTCGGTCAGCGCGGACAAGGCGCGCAGGGAACTCGGCTGGACCATGCGCCCGGTCCGGGAGACCGTGCTCGACACCGCCGAGAGCTTGCTCAGCTTTGGCATCGTCGACGCGCCGGGTGTGCGGCCGAAGGCGACCGCGCCGCGGCCGGCCTCGAACGCGCTCGGCGCCTGAGGGGCCGGCATGGTGACCGCGACTATCGTCCTGGCGATCCTCGGCTTCGTCCGTCGCTGGTTCCGCCGCGATCGGGACGCCTCGAATACCGAAGGGCAGGCGCGCCGCCTCGACGCGGCGGCCTTGCGCCGCTTGGGCCGCAGCGCGATACAGCGCCCGGTGCCCGCGCTGAGCGCGGCGGTCGCGCTGCTCGGCGTGGCCGTCGCGGCGAGCGCGATCGCGCAGTGCTGAACTCGTCCGGCGGCCTCGGGTGGCGGGCGCGCCGAGCCAGCGGGTAGACAGTTCTGGTGACAGTGCAGCGTCCGCTCCGTTTCGGCGTGAACATGGTGACGCCGGAGTCCAGGTCCCGATGGATCGAAAAGTGCCGCAGGGCCGAAGGATTCGGCTTCGACGTGATCGGTGTCGCCGACCACCTCGGCCTGCCCGCGCCGTTTCCCGCCATGATCGTGGCCGCCGAGGCCACCGAACGGGTGCGGCTCAACACCTTCGTGCTCAACACCGCCTTCTACAACCCGGTGCTGCTGGCTCGCGACGCGGCGGGCGCGGACCAGCTCACCGACGGGCGCGTGGAACTCGGGCTCGGCGCGGGCTATGTCCGCGCCGAGTTCGACGCCGCGGGAATCCCTTTCGAGAGCGGTGGTCAGCGGGTGCGGCACCTCGAGCGGACCGTGACCACGCTGCGGGAGTTGTTCGCCGACCCGGACTACCAGCCGCGCCCCGCGCAGCCGTCGGGCCCGCCGCTGCTGCTGGCCGGGTGGGGCGATCGGCTGCTGAAGCTCGCCGCCGAGCAAGCGGACATCGTCGGCTTCGCGGGCGGGGGAGCGGTGACGCCGGGCGGCCCCGTGCAGCTCGCCGACGAAGACAAGATCGCCGAGCGGGTGGCCTACGTCAACGGGCGGCTCGGCGATCGCGCGGGCGAGGTCGAACTCAATCTCCTGTTGCAGCGCGTTGTCTCGCGGGAAGATTGGCCCGCGCTCGCCGACGCTTACGCACCGGCGCTGCCGCCCTCGGCCGCCGACAGCCCCGAGCGGGTCCCGGCCCTGCTCATCGGTTCCCCGGACGAGATTGCCGACCGCGTCCGAGAACTGCGCGAGCGCTTCGGATTCAGCTACTTCACCGTGCTGGAGAGCAGTATGGAGCAGTTCGCCCCGGTCCTCGCCCGCCTGCGCTGATCCGGGGTTCATGCGGGCCGCTGCCGCATCTCGATGGCTGCCGTTTGCTCACAGGTCATTTCGATTCGTGGGCGAATGTGCGACGGTAGGCAGTCGGGGTGGTGCCGAAGTGTCTGCGGAAGTGCAGTCGAAGGTTGGCCGCGGTGCCGAGACCGCAGCGTCGGGCGATGTCATCGATGCAGTCGTCACGCGATTCGAGCAGCTCTCTGGCCGAGTCGAGCCGTGCCCGCAGCAGCCATTGGAGTGGGGTCAGCCCGGTTTCCTGGACGAAGCGCCGGGCAAAGGTGCGCGGCGAGGTGTTGGCATGGCCTGCCAGTGCGGCGATGGTGAGGGGTTCGTCGAGGTGTTGCAGCGCCCAGGCGCGGGTGGCGGTCAACGCCGTTGCGGCGTGCGCTCCCAATGGTGTTCGTACATATTGCGCCTGTCCGCCGTCGCGATGCGGTGGCGCGACGATGGCGCGCGCGATCTCGTTGGCGGCGTGTGCGCCGAGGTCGCGCCGGACGATGTGCAGGCACAGATCAATGCCGCAGCAAACGCCTGCTGATGTCAGGATCTCGCCTTCATCGACGTAGAGGACATCGCGATCGACCGTCACCAGCGGATAAGCAGCGGCCAGCTCGTCCGTATGGCGCCAATGCGTCGTCGCCCGCCGCCCGTCGAGAATCCCGGCGGCGGCCAGTGCGAACGCGCCGGTACAGATGGACACCACCCGTCGGCCTCGTTGATGCGCCGCGCGCAACGCGGCCAGCACCTCCGGCGGAGGTGGACGGCGGTGCGGTGTATAGCCGGGAACGATGACGGTGTCGGCGTCGAGCAGGTCGCCCATCCGGCCGTTCACCGACACGGAGAAATCGGCGGCCGTCTCGACCTCTCCGCGGAGTCCGCAGATCGTCGACCGGTAGGGAGTTCCGGCGTGTGGGCCGAAGACGCCGGTGGGGATGGCGAGGTCGAAAGGGATCACCCCGTCCAGCGCGAGGATGGCGACACGATGCACGGGCATGGCGTTAATCTAACGAATATCGGCATTCCTGCCACTCGCCGATCAATACCGCGACGCCGATGATCGGGGAATGACTGATCAATCGCCTAGTGCCGACCTGGAACTGCTTGCGCTGCCGACAGCGCCGTGGACGAACGTCGTGGTCGAACTCGTGGTCGCGGCGGAAGCACCGGCGGTGGCCAACCATAGCGTCCGCAGCTTCTTGTTCGCCCGGCTGCTCGCGGCGCACCGCGGCATGGTGGCCGAACGTGACTTCGACACGAAGTTACTGTTCGCCTCCTGCGTGTTACATGACATCGGCCTGAGCGAGCGGGGCAACGGTGATCAGCGCTTCGAGGTCGACGGCGCCGATATCGCCGCGGAGATCCTTTCCGGCCACGGCCTTGCCGCGGCCGATGTCGACGCGGTCTGGATGGCCATCGCCCTGCACACCTCGCCGGGCATCGCTGAACGTCGCGGATCCCTGTGCGACCTGACGCGCAACGGTATCGCCATGGACGGCGGGCTCTTTCCCGACGCCGTGAGCGACGCGCAGGCAGCGGTGATCCATCGAGCCTATCCTCGCCTGTCGTTGGCACGGACCCTGGTCGATGTCATCGTCGACCAGGCTACTGCTCGTCCGAACAAAGCGCCGATCTGCACCATCGCAGGCGAACTGGTCCGAGAACGCTCGACCCCACCACACATCACCAGCCTGGAACGGATGGTGAACGAATCCAGATGGGGGGAATGAACTGCGGAGGGGCTGCGAAAGTTCCGTGCTTCGGAGTCGGCGTCCCTGTGTACCTGACTCATGCTTCGCCCGGGCAGGCCTTTGCGGCCGAGGGTGACACCGATGCCCTGGAGTTGTGATTTGCGTCACTCGGCACTGGGCCTTTTGTCGGTGCGCGATGGCATGGTGTTCGGCATGCCTTCTACCGATTCGGCCGCTTCCGTCGATGTCATCCGGGTGCTCGGGGCCAGCGAGCACAATCTGCGCAATGTCTCGCTGGAGATCCCCAAGAACAAGATCACCGTCTTCACCGGTGTTTCCGGGTCTGGCAAGTCGTCCATTGTCTTCGACACCATCGCCGTCGAGTCGCAGCGGCAGCTCTACGCCACCTTTCCGGCGTTCGTGCTGAACTTCCTGCCGCGCTACGAGCGGCCGCACGCCGAGGCGATCGAGAACCTGACCGCGCCGGTCGTCATCGATCAGCAGCCGGTCGGCGGCGGCCCGCGTTCCACGGTCGGCACGATGACCGACATCTACTCGATGGTGCGCGCGATGTTCGCCCGATTCGGTTCGCCCTCGGCGGGATTCGTCTACAACTACTCGTTCAACGTGCCGCAGGGTATGTGTCCGGACTGCGACGGGCTCGGCATGACGGTCCGCGCGGATCCCGACCGGCTGATCGATCGCACCAAGTCGCTCAACGAAGGCGCCATCCTGCTCCCGGGTTACGGTGTGGGCAGCGGTGATTGGCAGCTCTACGGCAATTCCGGTCGCTTCGATCCGGACAAGAAACTGGCCGACTACACCGAGGCCGAGTACGAGGACTTCCTGTACGGCAGCGGCGGCAAGGTGGAACTGACCTTCGCCAAGGGCACCTGGAAGGCCGACTACGAGGGGCTCGCGGCGAAGTTCACCCGCACCCGCCTCCAGCGCGACACCTCCACGCTCAGCGAGAAGACCCGCGAGCAGATGCAGAAGTTCCTCACCGAGGCCGTGTGCCCGAGCTGCCAGGGCGCCCGCCTCAATGCCGCCGCGCTGGCCACCGAGATCGGCGGCCGGAATATCGCCGACTGGTCGCGGATGCAGATCACCGACCTGATGGCGGTGCTCGACGAGATCACCGACCCGGCCGCGCTGGGCCTGGCCGACGCCATCCGGACCGCGCTGCGGCGCGTCGCCGACATCGGACTCGGGTACCTGAGCCTGGACCGGTCTACCTCGACGCTCTCCGGCGGCGAGGGCCAGCGGCTCAAGATGATCAAGCATCTGTCCAGCACGCTGATCGGGATGACCTACATCTTCGACGAGCCGAGTGTCGGGCTGCATCCCCGCGACGTCGGCAGGTTGAACGATCTGCTGAAAGCATTGCGGGACAAGGGCAATACCGTGCTGGTGGTCGAGCACGACCCGGATGTCATCCAGATCGCCGACCACGTGGTCGACGTCGGTCCGCGCGCCGGTGTGCACGGCGGGCAAGTGGTGTTCCAGGGCAGCTTCGCCGAGCTGCGCTCCGCCGATACGCCCACCGGCGCGGGTCTGCGCAGGCCCTTCACCGTCAAGGACACCTTCCGCGCCGCCACCGGTGAGCTGCTGATCGAGCACGCGAGCGTCCACAACCTGCGCGATGTCACCGTCGCCATCCCCACCGGTGTCCTCACCTCGGTCACCGGCGTGGCTGGTTCGGGCAAGAGTTCCCTCATCCGAGACGTGTTCGTGCGCCAACATCCCGAGGCGCTGTTCGTCGACCAGTCGCCGATCGCGGCGTCGTCCCGGTCGACCCCCGCGACCTATCTGGGATTGATGGATCCCATCCGCAAGCTGTTCGCCAAGGCGACGGGCGAATCGCCGAGCCTGTTCAGCTTCAACTCCGACGGCGCCTGCAAGCAGTGCGAGGGGCGCGGTGTGATCATCACCGAGATCGCCTACATGGATCCGGTCACCACCCACTGCGACGCCTGCGACGGTCGCCGCTTCGGCGAGGACGTGCTCGGCCACACCCTGCGCGGCAAATCCATCGCGGACGTGCTGGAGATGTCGGCGGAGGAGGCGCTCGCCTTCTTCACGGAGAAGGCGCTGAACGGCAAGCTGCGCACCATGAACGAGGTCGGCCTGGAATACCTGAGCCTCGGCCAGGCGATGAGCACGCTCTCCGGCGGCGAGCGCCAGCGCATCAAGCTCGCGACCCAGTTGCAGAACACCGGCTCGATCTACGTACTCGACGAGCCGACCACCGGCCTGCACATGTCCGATGTCGACACCCTGCTCGCGCTCATGGACGGCCTCGTCGAACGCGGTAACACCGTCGTCGTCATCGAACACAACCTCGACGTCGTCGCCCACTCCGACTGGGTGATCGACCTCGGCCCCGACGGCGGCAAAGACGGCGGCCAAATCGTCTTCACCGGCACTCCCGCCGACCTCCTCGCCCACCCGACCTCCCTGACCGGCGAATACCTGCGCAAGTACAAGGGAGCCTGACCCGAACCCCGCGGCCGCACCGACGAGAATCGGTGCGGCCGCGCGGTTTCCGGCGACGGCCGTCAGAACATAGCGGGACAGCCGTGCCAGAGCCCCAGCTGCGATGACGGACACGCGATCTCCGCCTACGGACAGCACGTCTGCGCAGGTGGGAGGCTATTGTCATGACCAGTTCACAGACCAACGGGTTTCCTTCGGGTGAGTTCCGGATCGTCGAGCTGGATTCCGGACTATGCCTGACCACCAAGCCCGGCATCACCAGCAGGACTGACGGCAACCAGGAGTACAACGCGCGTCACGGTATGGCTACACAAACCGGAAACCCCGCCGTCGAGGTGCTCTCGGTCACCGGGGAGCCACGGCAACGCTGGTACACCGACGGCGCCCTGTTGATCAACACAGTCAAAGAAGACGTCCGCGGGAACTTCGCCCTCCGGATCAGCCCCGATTCCATGAGTAGCCTCGGCGACGGCAACAACCCGGACTACGTGGAGATGGTCGGTATTGGTTCCATCCATGCCGCTCAGTTGCAGACCAAGGATGGATATATCTACCTGGAGGGTCAGCCCGAGAACGTCATCACCTATGCACCGGGCAATGAAGGAATGTTCGGCAAGGTCGAGCTGATCATGACCCCTCGCGGTGGTGCACACCAGCGCTGGCGTTTCGAGCCTGGAAAATAGCGCAGCACTGTCTGGGGTCCACCATTGTGAAAGCCGCAGGCCAGCAGCCTGCGGCTTTCACTGTCTGAGATTCCACGTCGCGCTGGGCTCGATAGGGCCGGGTTCGCCGAAGGTTGTTGCGGATGAATGAGGTTCGGCCCGGCGTGGAGTTACCCGAAGATGAAGAACTCCTGACATCAGCGGTTGTCGAGAGTGACAATGTCACGGCGACTCGCCCGAACACGAACCGAAGCGACGCGGGTTTCAGTTCGTCGGTACGGGGTGGAATGAGCCTGTCTCGTGATTCCATCCCTTGACCAAGACGGCGTCGGTGGGTTCGGCAGGCCAGCACTGAATCCGGATGTGTTGCCAATCGGTGAAATCCGTATCGGCCGACGTCGTCAAGGACACGCGCAACCGCAGCCACCCCCTCGGAACTGTCACCAGATCACCGCCGTCCTCGCCGTAGCACGGAGAAGCGAGCCTCAGCGCACCGGAGTCGGCTCGGAGGCTGCACTCTGTCACCGTGTCGAACGCTTGCTGTTCAAGCCTTCTAGTGGTCGAGCGCGACCCGGATGTCATCCAGATCGCCGACCACGTGGTCGACGTCGTGTCGAAGACCCGACGCTCAACAGTTTTCGGCCAGCAGGCCTCCGCGGTATCCGTCGGACACGCGGCACGGTTCTGGCCGGACTGGGGGCGTAGTCACGTGTACGCGCGGGCTGGTGGTCGGTGGCCCACCGTTAGGATGCGCCAATGCATGTGCGGAAGGGGGCGTCTCGGCGGCCGGACACGGTGTTTCGGTCGTGGCGGACGACGTTGGGAGTGGCGGTCGCGTGTCTGGGGCTCGCCGCGATTTGTGTGCTCGCGGTGGTGACCGATACCGCGGTGATCGGTGGCAAGATCGGGGCGCTGGTGTTTGTCGCGATCGGTGCGGAGATGGCGTGGTCCGGGTTTCGGCGTAGGCCGGATCTGGTGATCACCGACGAGGGTGTGGAGCACCGGGCGTTCGGGCGCATCGCGTGGTCGACGGTGGATCACGTGCGGGTGCGCCGGTGTTCGAGTGGCGACGCCATCGACCTGGTGCTGGCGCATCCGGATCGCGAGTTCGCGATCGCCACCGCGCCGTCCATCCCGATGACATCGCTGTCGGTCTCGCTGTTGAAGGTCACCGAGGCGATGCGTGAGCACCGACCGGAACTGGAGGTTATCGCCGACTGACCGGCGCGGACGACGTCGAAACTGGTTCCGGCGCAGCGTGGTCGATCAAGCGCATGTAGGTCCCGAGCAGACCGGCCGCGTCGAGCATGGCGAGACCCTGCGCGGTGAGTTTTCGTTGCCAGTCGTCCAGGGCGGCGGCCAATGCGGCTGTGCCACCGGCATTTCGGATCTGTTGCACCACGGTGGCGATCTGCTCCAGCGGATAGCCGCCGCGCCGGAGGAGGTGCGCGAGCTCGGCGTCGCGGACATCGCTCGCACTGTAGCGGCGGTACCCGGTGGCTGGGTCGCGCACCGGTGCGAGGATGCCGACGCTTTCCCAGTTGCGCAGGGTCGCGGGGGTGAGGCGGAGGCCGTGCGCGAGTTCGCGGATGGTTCGGCTGTCGATGTCTTCCGCGTGATCGGCGAGGGCGTGGGACTCCGCCGTCAGGTGTTTCACCGCTCGCCGCACCGAGTCGAGGGTTTCCCGGTCGCGAAGCAATTGGCCGTGGCCGCCGTCGATGATGCGCAGGGCGTCGTCGAGTTCGTCGTCGTGGAGCGCGTTCATGATCCGGCCCGCGGTCGCGTGCCCGTACGCCGCGACGAGACCGAGGTAGGCGCGTAGAGCCACCGCGTGCACTTCGGTGTAGATCCGGTAGCCGGTGGGTGTGCGCTCGGCGGGCGGGAGAAACCCGTCGCGCTCGTAGTTGCGGACCGCTTGGGTCGAGAGGCCGTGTTCGCGGGCTAGATCGGAGGGACGCACAGTTATCACCGATTCGAGACTTTACCGCGCAGATGTCAGGTCGTAGCAGCGGAAGCCTCAACCGATCTTTCAACGATACGATCGAAACACATGAGTCAGGACATTCGAGACTTCGTCTCCACGTCATGTGAGCTGTTGGCGCTCGGCGAACCGACGCACCAGGAACCGTCCTTCGGGTTCGTCCGCAACGAGCTGTTCGTCCAACTGGTCGACCGCGGCTTCCGCTCGATCGCGTTGGAGACCGACCGCGTCGCCGCGCTCCTCGTGAACGACTTCGTGCAGGACGGTGTCGGCAGCCTCGACACCGCGATGAGCGAAGGCTTCTCGCACGGCTTCGGCGAACTGGACGCCAACCGCGAACTGGTCGCCTGGATGCGCGAATACAACCGGGACCGACCGCCTTTGGAACGCTTGGCCTTCCACGGTTTCGACGCCCCGATGGAGAACCCGAACGCAGCGAGCCCACGCCGCTATCTCGAGCACGCCCGCGACTATCTGCGTCTCGATCTCGACCTCGCCGAACTCCTCGGGGACGACGACCGCTGGGATCGCGCGGAGGCGATCATGGATCCGTCCATGTCGATCGGCGCCACAGCCGCGGCCGAGCGCCTGCGGGAGGTCGCCGACGACATGCTCCTCGCGCTCTACGCGCGCGCACCGGAACTGATCGCGGCGACATCACGCGCGGCGTGGCTGAAGACCGAGGTCCACCTCACCGCCGGTCTCTGTCTGCTGCGCTATCACCGGCAGGCCGCTCACCAGGGCGACGAGCGAAGGCGCCTATCGGGCTTGCTGGACATCCGCGAGACGTCGATGGCCCAGAACCTCTTCGACATCCGAAACATTGAGGCCCGGCGCGGCGGAACCATGGTCGGCGCCCACAACGCCCACCTACAGCGGAATATGGGCGGCATCCAAATGGCGGGAATGGACTTCCGATGGTTCGGGGCGGGCGCCATAGTGGGTTCCTTGCTGGGTGAGCGGTACGCCTTCATCGCTGGAAGCCTGGGCCGCAGCGAAACGCTCGAACTCGGTGAGCCCGAACCGGGCACCTACGAGAGCGTCCTCCAGACCGGCATCGCCGACTGGGGTCTGACACCGGCCGAGACGGTGACCTCCGCTCGTCCGCGCACCGACACCACCCCGCAGCAGGGCTACTCGCCGCTCGACCAAGCGATCCTCGACACGGCCGACGCGGTCCTGCACATCAATACCGGTGCCCGCCTGAGCGACGCAGCGGGACGGAGTCCGTCGTAAGCCGCGCACGGCCGGAGCAGGGGGCAGAGGACATGCTGGAAGAACTCGGCCCGTTGATGCAGACACTGCTCGGGCCGCTTGGGGGTTTCCAGGGGAGTCTTCAGGGACTGCGCGACCAAGCGCAGCAGCAGCTCTTGCAACGGTTCGGCGACATGTCCCCCTGGCGCGACCAGGTGATTCGGGGTGCCGACCTGCGAAGCACGATCTGGCAGCGCGACGACGCTGGCTGATGCTTCCGGTGGGCCGATCACTCACCAGAAAATCTGCAGTGGTGACTCTAGACATTCTCTGTGTGGTTGTGTAATTTCACTGCCGTCGAAAGTGAGAGATCGAGTGACTGGGTAGGCGAACTGCCTGGTATGCGGTACCCCCGCCCCGCCGACGCAGGCGAGAATCCGGCTGGCCCTCTGGCTGCTGGACCGCCGCTGGCGGGGCGGGCACAGCAAGAAACGAAACCTCGCAGACAAGACGCGTACACATGGAGGTGGTGGCCACTGAATAGTCGAAATCGTGTTCCGCGACCCGAGCGCTCTCGGGTGCGATGTATGCCATCGGCCTATGAGGGCCGGTGATCAGCTCTACCCCTTCGTATACGTATTTCCCAGGCCCCGGCGCCCAGTGCGCCGGGGCCTCCTGTCGTTTGAAAATCATTGAGAGGTGCTATGCAGCAACCGGATATGACTCCCACTCCGGATAAAGGCGGGGTGGACCGACTAGATGACGAGGATTTCCCCGCCTACAGCATGGGTCGCGCCGCCGAGCTCCTTGGTGTCACCCAGGCGTTTCTGCGCTCTCTTGATGGTGCGCGCCTGTTGACCCCGCAACGCTCGGAAGGGGGGCATCGTCGCTACTCGCGCTATCAGTTGCGGATCGCCGCGCGGGTGCGCGAGCTGATCGACGCAGGCAACTCCTTGGAGGGCGCGTGCCGGATCGTGATCCTGGAAGATCAGCTCGCGGAGGCCCAGGCGCTCAACGTCACTCTGCAGCACGCCCTCGACGCGCATGAAGTCCGCGACGTGGAGCATCCGTAGCCACCGCATGCAGGTCCAACGCAGTCAGCCCGCGGTCGGGTGGCCAAATGAAAAGAGCTTCGCACCTAGGGGTGCGAAGCTCTTCACGAAAACCGTTCGCGCGGGATCAGATGGCGCGGACGTCCTGGGCTTGGGGACCCTTCTGGCCCTGCTCCACCGAGAACTCGACACGCTGACCCTCATCGAGGGATTTGTAACCCGTGCCGTTCACGGCCGAGTAATGCACGAAGACGTCCGGGCCGCCTCCGTCTTGAGCGATAAAGCCGAAGCCTTTTTCACCGTTGAACCACTTCACACTGCCTTGAGCCATGTTGTAAGCAACTTCTTTTCTGTAGGTGAGCCGGGCAAATTCTTGGTGAGAAGCCCGTTCTCGATCGCCAACTATGCCACAAGTGCCCGTGATTCCCCGCGTTGTGTGACGCGGAACACTCCGCCAGGCATGGCCTGCGATTTGGATGATCGAGGTATCGAAAATTGAAGCGTTTCAACACATCCGAACGACGTGTTCGCCTCGGCCTGCCCTCGCTGCGGTCAACGCAGGTCAGCGGTGCTTATTGCTCTTCTTTTCGAAGCCTTCGATTACGGGTTGCGGATCGGCGGATTTGGCTTTCTTCTCCGCTCGCTTCTCCTTCGGGGATTTGCCCTGCGCCTTGGGCATCTTGCTACGCGGAGATTTGTCGGACAACTGGATGGTCCCTCGTTTGAAAGGCCTCGACAGCCTCGTTGCCCCTACCCTCCGCCACCAGGGTCTGGTCCCGTTCCGTTTTGCGCAGGCGGCGGCCGAGACGACCGCACCCCCAGCTCGCTGCAACACAAGAATTCAGGTTCGGCAGCCGCTAGACAACAACGCCCGCGATTCGCCAAACAGGTCACACGGTCTCAATCCTCGGCCGGGCTCAGCGCCGGATCCCGGGCGATTGCGCCACTACACCCGAGCAGGAACGCTGCCGGACGGCCAGTGCGCCGCCCCTGGCCCGCGCACGCGGGAGCGAATGCCGAGGTACGCAGAACGCGCAGGCCGGAGGCGGCGGAGCTACGCCTGAAGCGAGCCCGACGCGAAGGGCGCCACGACCGCCGCGAATTCCGCCAACCAGGAAGGGAATTCGGTGAGGTCGTGCAGTACGACGTCGGCCCCCGCGTCCACCAGCTCCGCGGCGTCGCAGGGACCGGTGGTGACGCCGACGGCGAACGCGTCGGCGGCCTTGGCGCCGCGCATGTCACCGGCGTGATCGCCGACGTAGATCGCCGCGCCTTGCGCGCGCAGGACCTCGGCCTTGCCGGTGGACCACAACCCACCGGCGAGGTAGTCGATTCGCCAGCCGAGCGCGTCGAGGTGGAGTTGTGCGAGCGGTTGGTGCTTGCCGGTCACGACCATCACACGCCCGTCGCGCGCGGTCACCGCGGCGAGGGCGGCCTCCGCGCCGGGCATGGCGGGGATGCGCGGCACCACGTCGGGGTACAGCTCGCGGTAGCGGGTGATCAGTGCGGGAATGAGCTCGTCGGGCGCGCCCGCCTCGGCGAGCAGTAGATTCAGCGGCGGCCCGAGCCGCTGCACGAAGTCGGCCCCGCGCAGCGGGAGCTGGAATTCCGCGGCGACGGTGTCGATGGCGTACGAGACTCCCGGTCGCGAGTCGATCAGGGTCATGTCGAGGTCGAAGCCGACGGTCCAGGTCACCGCTCGACTCTATCCGGCCGGTCAGTCCGTGCAGCGAGTCCCGTCCGGTGGGAGGGTTCCGTCGTAGAGGTAGGCCATGACGATGGCGTCCACGCAGGCCGAACCGTTGTCGAAGGCGATGTGGCCGTCGTGTTCGCTGACCACCAGCACGGCGTCGGCCAAGGTGGCGGCCACGTTCTCGGCGTCCTCGATCGTGGTCGCCAGATCGCCGCTGTTGTTGAGCAGCAGAATGGGCGGTGCGCCCGCCGCGTCCACGCCCGCCGACTTCTGGGTCGGCCGGACCGGCCAGAACAGGCACAGCGGGGTGCTGAACACCCGGTTCGCGCCGAACAGCGGTGAGCGCACGGCCGCCCACTCGGCCTCCTGCGCCAGATCCCGGAGGATCACGTCTTCCGGCTTCGAGCGCCAAGCGGCCGGGTCGTCGTTCATGCACTCCACGGACCAGAACGCCGGATCGGAGGAGCTGTAGCGGCCCTCCTCGCGACCGACGTAGAAGTCGGCGAGTTCCGCGAACCCGGTGCCGTCACCGCGCAAGGCGTCGGCGAAGGCGCGCTCGAACCGCGGCCAGTAGCGCTCGTCGTAGGTCGCCATGAAGATGCCGAGCAGGGCCAGATTGGAACCGACGCGGCGGCCGTCCGAGGCGGGGATGGGGTCGGCGTCCACCCGGTCGATCAGGTCGATCAGTCGTCGCATGGCGGCGTCCAGATCGTTGCCGAGGGGGCAGTCCGCACGTCTCGCGCAGCCTTCGAGAATGCTGTGCACCAAGCGATCTCGCGCCGAGATCGCACCGGGCACGGGAGCGTCGGAAGCGTCGAGCGAATCCCACCGGTCCGGCGTCAGGCTCGGGTCGTCGACGGAATCCAGCACCATTCGCCCGACCCGATCCGGGAACTGCTCGGCATACAGCTGCCCGAGCCGGGTGCCGTAGGAGAAGCCGAAGAAGTTCAGCTTCGACTCGCCGAGCGCCGAGCGCATGATGTCCATATCGCGCACCACGAATTCGGTGCCGACGAAACCGAGCAGGTTGCCGGTGTTGCGCAGGCACGCGGTGGCGTAACGGCGGTGCGCCTCGGCGACCAAGCGGCGACCCTCGTCGTTCACCGGCGTGAAGTCGGTGGCCAAGTATTCGTCCATCGCGCGGTCGCCGAGACACCGCACGGGAGCGGTGCGGCCGACGCCGCGCGGGTCGAAGCCGACGAGGTCGTAGCGGATACGAAATTTGCGCAGTCCGGTGTCGTCCGGGTTCAGCGCGGAAAGCACGTCCTGGTAACCGGATTCGCCAGGCCCGCCCGGGTTGGTGGTGAGCACTCCGATGCGCTGGGCGGGGTTGGTGGCGGGCAAACGCACCAGCGGCATGGTGAGGGCGGCGGCTTCCGGATGGGCGTAATCGACGGGCACGCGGATCTCGCCGCACTCGGCCTCGCGTTGCTCGCGGCAGGGCGCCCACTCGACCCGCTGCGCCTCGTAATCCCGCAGCGTGGGCAGCGGGGCGGGGGAGGGACTCGCGCTGCCTTGCACGGTCGGCGTGATCGAGCAGCCGCTGGCTACCAGTGCCGCGGCCGCGATGACGCTCATCAGTACGCACCGACTCGACCGCACCGTCGTCCCCCGATCCTCCGCGACATTCCGCGGGAATATCGCGCCGCGCCCGTCGAACTCTCGCAACAGGTCTCTTCGAAGATAGCGAGAAAGTGGCGATCCGTGCGGATCGCCCCGCGCGGCACGGCCCGGCGGTACGTTGGACCCACGCAGGTTTCGCCTCGCGGAAGGGCTACCTCGGAGATGGATTCGGATTTGCAGCAGCGGCTCGTGGCGTTGTTCCAGCGAACGGCGGCGACCGTGCCCGCCTACCGCGCTTTCCTCGACAGCCACGGTGTCGACGCGGCCTCGGTCGTCGACGGCACGGGATTCGCGCGACTGCCGCTAGTCACGAAAGAGAACTATCACCAACGCTATTCGCTGCCACAGCGCTGTCGCGACGGCGATCTGGGGGCGTGCGACCTGATCGCGGTGTCGTCCGGTTCGACGGGCACGCCGACCTTCTGGCCTCGCTCCGCCGCCGACGAGGCGGCCGCGACCCGCCGCTTCGAACAGGTTCTCGTGCACGGCTTCGACGCCACCCACCGGCGCACCCTCGCCGTGGTGTGCTTCCCGCTCGGCACCTGGGTCGGCGGCCTCTACACGCTGTCCTGCCTGCGCGGGCTGGCCGCCGAACTGGCCATGACGATCGTGGCCCCCGGCAACAACAAGGCCGAGATCCTGCGCGTGGTACCGGAACTCGGCTCACACTTCGACCAGGTGGTGCTGTTCGGGTATCCGCCCTTCCTCAAGGACGTCATCGACACGGGGCTGCGCGAAAAGGTCGATTGGTCGCGCTACGCGGTGAAACTGGTGTGCGCGGGGGAGGTGTTCAGCGAGCAGTGGCGCGATCTCATGGGTAAGCGGGCGGGTCTCGATCCGGTGCGCGATGTCGCCGCGCTCTACGGCACGGCCGACGCCGGTGTGCTCGGCAACGAGACCCCGCTCAGCGTGCGGATCCGGCGGTTCCTCGCCGAACATCCCGCGGCGGCGCGCGAATTGTTCGGCGGTCAGCGCCTGCCGGCGCTGATGCAGTACAACCCGGCCGACCGCTTCTTCGAAACAGTCGACGGCACATTGGTGTTCACCGCCGACTCCGGTGTGCCGCTGATCCGGTATCACCTCGCCGACGACGGCGGTGTCATCCCGCACGAACGCATGGTGGAGTTCTGCCGGGCGCACGGGTTCGAACCGGACGAGGAGACCGGGCCGGACCTGCCCTTCGTGTTCGTGTTCGGCCGCTCCATCCACGCGGTTTCGGTGTTCGGGGCCAATGTCTATCCCGAAACGGTGTCGCTCGGGTTGGAGCGCCCGGAGATCAGCGACTGGGTCACCGGGAAGTTCGTGCTCGAGGCTTGGGAGGACGCCGATCGCAATCGGCTGCTGCGGATCACGGTCGAGCTCGGACCGGACGAGGCGAACACCGTCGAACGGACCCGGCTCGTCGCCGACGCCGTTCGGGACGAGTTGCTGGCCCACAACAGCGAATACGCTAACTATGTGCCGGTCGAGCGACATGTGCCGCATGTGGAGCTGCGGCCGCTGGGGGATCCGGACTACTTCCCGGTGGGAGTCAAGCATCGGTACACGCGGTGAGGAGGGGCGTCCGAGCGGACCGTCGCGAATCCGGTTGGTAACCGCCCTGATTCACGTGGAACTCCGGCTGCACTCGATGCCGCGATCCGAAACCTCCCACGTGACAGCGCGATCTGCACCGAGTGCAGACCGGCATCACGTGTGGATCTGCGCGAATCGGCGACCGCTGGCACTGTGGACGGCATGCCCCTCGGTTCCGATACCAAGATCCTGTCCATCGGCCTGCATCCGAGCCAGCTCGACTACAGCAAACACGCCGGTCTCGACGAGGCCGAGCTGACCGCGCGGGTCGAGGCCGGGACGGCGATGCTGCGAGATTCGGGCTTCGACGTCGTGTCGTGCTCGGTTCCGGTCGACCCCGACGCGGCCGAGGAGATGGTCAAGGACAGGCTGGCGGAGGCCGACTACGGATTGGCGATGATCGGCGGCGGGGTGCGGATGCTGCCCGAGCAGACGCTGCTGTTCGAGCGCATCGTGAACGTTCTGACCGAGTCGGCGCCCGGCATCCGGCTGTGTTTCAACACCTCGCCGGAAACGACGGTGGACGCATTGCTGCGCTGGGTGCAGCCCGGCGGGCGGGGCTAACTTCTCGGCGCGACGGGGACGCGGCTCGCGGCGAAGGCCGAGTGCTTGCGTCCGTAGCCGAGGTAGACCGCGACACCGATAGCGACCCAGACCGCGAAACGCACCCAGGTCAGCTCGTCCAGGGTGAACGCCATCAGCGCGCAGCCCATCAGCGCGAGGATCGGCACCAGCGGAACGAGCGGGGTGCGGAACGGACGCTCGCGGTCCGGCTCCAGCTTGCGCAGCACCAGCACTCCGACGCACACCACGGCGAAGGCCGACAGCGCGCCGATGTTCACCAGTTCGACCACGATGTCGATGGGCAGCAGGCCCGCGATGGCGGCGCAGCCCGCACCGAGCACCAGCGTCAGCCGCACCGGCGTCGAACGCGTGCCGGTGGCGGCGAGGCCGCGGGGGAGCAGGCCGTCGCGGCACATCGCGAAACTCAACCGCACCTGCGCGTAGACGATGAGCAGCAGGCCTTTGGTGAGCGCGATGATCGACGCGACGATGATGACGTTGCCGATCCAGCCGATGTTCAGCGCGCCGAAGGCGGTGGCGATCGGGGCGCCGTTGTTCAGGGTCGGGAACGGGGCGACGCCGGTGAGCACGGCGCTGACGAGCGCGTAGAGCAACGTCGCGATGAGCACGGTGCCGATGATGGCGAAGGGCACGTCGCGCTTCGGGTTGCGCGCCTCCTCGGCGGAGGCCGCGACCACGTCGAAACCGAGGAAGGCGAAGAACGCGATCGCCGCGCCGCCGATGATGCCGCTCCAGC
This sequence comes from Nocardia sp. NPDC050713, assembly GCF_040654315.1. Classification (NCBI taxonomy): domain Bacteria; kingdom Bacillati; phylum Actinomycetota; class Actinomycetes; order Mycobacteriales; family Nocardiaceae; genus Nocardia; species Nocardia sp. NPDC050713. The sequence continues at coordinate 306,522 of NZ_JBFAHS010000002.1, forward strand.
CGAACGGCGCGAACGGCGCCCAGTTGCCCGGGTCGACGTGCGGGGCGCCGATGGCGATCACCAGCACCAGCACGCCGATGGTCACTGCGACGAGCGCTTTGGTGATGCGCGCGGTGAGTGAGACCTCGCCGACCAGCACGGCCACGATCGCGGCGATGATCAGCACCGCGGGCAGGTTCACCACACCGCCCTCGCCGGGCCCGGCGGTGATGGCGTGCGGGAGCGTGATGCCGAACATCGAATCTAGTGCCGACACCGTGGTGCCGGACCAACCGATCGCCACGGCCGCGCCCGCGATGACGAATTCCAGCAGCAGGTTCCAGCCGACCAGGAACGCCGGTCCTTCGCCGAGCGTGGCGTAGGTGTAGGTGTAGGCGCTGCCCGAGACAGGGACCATCGCGGCGAGTTCGCTGTAACAGAGCGCGACGAGCACGCAGACCAGACCGGCCAGTCCGAACGACAGCACGATCGACGGCCCGGCCTTCTCCGCGGCCGCCACGCCGGTGATGACGAAGATGCCCGCGCCGACGATGGTGCCCACGCCCATGGCGGTCAGGTCGAGCCGCCCGAGGCTGCGTTTCAGCGACGAGTCGGCGCCGGGCAGGCTCGCGTCGTCGGGCGTGCGGCGGCGCCACCGTTGTTCTGCGCTGGTCATCGGCTTCCTCTCGGGACGCGGTTCACCCGTCCCCATACGAGATGTGGATCCTCGGCTCGGCCTTCGTGGGCCGAAACCGAGGATCCATTCTCGTGGGTGCCGTAGCGGGGTCGATAACCGGGGGTTTGCAGACAGTGCCGATCGGCAGCGGCCGCACGCCCGTCAGCTGGAAAACGACGCCGCGCCCGGCGTCCCGACGCGCACCAATCCGACACCGGCCCACGGATTCGGCGTGATCTCCAGCCGGTCGGCGCTGCTGCCGTGCAACCGCACCATCCGAGCGCTGGGCATGGGGGCACGGTTTGCGACCACCGTGGTTTTATCGCCGATCAAGGGGATTGGCGCTCTAGACGTTACTGCGAATAACATGTACTCTCGATTACCACGCTCGGACGACGGCGCCCGGGTGCGCGACCAGAACGAAACGAGTACCTCAATGACGCGGCATGTCGACGTACTGATCATCGGCGCTGGCCTGTCCGGAATCGGCGTGGCCTGCCACCTCACCCGCGAGCGGACCGGACGCAGCTACGCGATCCTGGAACGTCGCAGCGCCATCGGCGGGACCTGGGACCTGTTCAAGTACCCCGGCATTCGCTCCGACTCGGACATGTACACCTTCGGCTACGGCTTCCGTCCCTGGCACGGCACCAAGGTGCTCGCCGACGGCCCGCACATCCGCCAGTACGTCGAGGACACCGCCGCCGAGTACGGAGTCACCGAGCACATCCGGTTCGGCAGGAAGGTGACCACCGCGCGCTGGTCCAGCGAGACCGAGCTGTGGACGGTGACCGCGCTCGACGAACAGACCGGCGCCACCGAGGAGTGGACCAGCAACTTCCTGGTCGGCTGCACCGGTTACTACGACTACGACAAGGGCTACCGCCCCGAGTTCCCCGGCGAGGAGAACTTCGGCGGGCAGATCGTGCACCCGCAGCACTGGCCCGAAAACCTGGACTACCGCGGCAAGCGCGTGGTCGTCATCGGCAGCGGCGCCACCGCCATCACGCTCATCCCCGCCATGGCCGACGACGCCGCGCACGTGACCATGCTGCAGCGCTCGCCCACATACATCACCGCACTGCCCGCCGACGACCCGGTCGCCGTCGGCATGAAGGCGGCCAAGGTGCCCGCCAAGCTCGCCTACCGGATCGGCCGGGCGCGCAATATCGCCTTGCAGCGCGCCAGTTTCCAGCTGTCCCGCACCAACCCGGCGGCGGCCAAGAAGCTGCTGCTCGCCGCGGTCCGGTTGCAGGTCGGCGCGGATCTGGACATGCGCCATTTCACGCCGTCCTACAACCCCTGGGACCAGCGCCTGTGTGTGGTGCCCAACGGCGACCTGTTCAAGGTGCTGCGCAGCGGCAAGGCCTCGATCGCCACCGACCGCATCGACACGTTCACCGAGACCGGCATCCGGCTGGCCTCCGGCGAGGAACTCGAGGCCGACATCGTGATCAGCGCGACGGGCCTCACCGTGCAGATGCTCGGCGGCGCGTCGCTCGAGATCGACGGTGAGCCGGTGGTGACCCGCGACCGCGTCGTCTACAAGGGCGCGCTGCTCGACGGCGTGCCCAACGCGATGATGGTGCTCGGCTACACCAACGCCTCGTGGACGCTCAAGGCCGATCTGGCCGCCGAGTACTTCTGCCGCCTGCTCAACCACCTGAAGTCCAACGGTCTGACCAAGTTCGTCGCGGTGGCCAAGGACGGCGACCGCGGCGCCGACTCGGTCATGGGCGGCGCGCTGACCTCCGGCTACATCAAGCGCGGCGACGCGGTGATGCCGCGCCAGGGCACCAACGGGCCGTGGCAGGTCGTCAACAACTACTTCCGGGACCGCGCGCTGCTGCGCAAGGCGCCGCTCGAGGACGGCGTGCTGACCTTCAGCGCCGCCGCCGAACGGCCCGACGCGCTGCTCGAGAGCCGCAGCGCCTGACCTCCGCGACACAGTCGATCTTCAGCCGCCGATACGTCGGCGGGCTGAAGTCGTTCGAGGGCACGATGTGCGGCTCGTCAGCGGTTGTGCGGGTTCGTTATGGCGTGGGAGGGGTGATGCCGAGGTCTGCCAGAACGGCATTGCCGACCTCGACGGAGTCGCCCCCGAGGAGCGTCAGAGTTCGGGCCTGTTGGTAGGGGCAGCGGGCTGCTTCGAAGGCGGCCGCGGTGGCGAGTAGGCCGTCGGGTTCGTTGTCGCGCAGGGCCGCGGCCCGATCGAGGATCGCGTCGGCGATCGGGTTGCCCGCCACGACGGTTCGCGCCGCGGCGAGGTAGTCGCGGGCGTTCGGATGACCGGCGAGCACCGCGGCCTCGGCGCGCAGTGCCAGATACCAATGGCGCCATACCCACACGACTCGCTCGTCCATCTCGTCCGGCTCCGCCGCCAGCCCTGCCAGCGCCCGGTCGGCTTGTCCACGGTGCAGCAGGACGATCGCGTCGAACACGGCGCTGTAGGCGGTCTTCTGCTCGCGCGTCACGCCGAGCGCGTCGACGGTGGCCAACCACTCGGCGCGCGCCGCGTCGTCACCACGCAAACCGTGGACCAGCGCCACCGCGGCCGCCGCCGTGCCGAGGTGAGGTGCGGGCAGGCGTCCGGAGAGTTCCCATCCGTCGAGGAACCGCCCGCTGCCCGCCAGCACGTCGGCGACATTGCCCGCCAACGCATTCGCCACCAGCAGCCGGGACGTGGCGAAGTCGCCCCGCTCGGCTAGCAGCGGCAGGTCGCGAAGCTGCTCACCCCAGCGCAGGGCGTTCGCCAAATCGCCCACCCCGACGCAGGTTTCGGCCGCCTCCGCGAGCGCGTTGACCCGCTCGACCGCGCCCGCAGGCGTCACCGGCACGGACCCGAGGAGCTCGACTCGCCGAAGCGCCGTCGCCGCGGTGGCGAAGGTGTCGCCCGCCCAGCACTGGGCCGCGGCGAGTGCGTCGAGCGCCGCGCTCTGCGCCAGCGGATCGCCGGTCCGATACGCCAGATCGACAGCTCGTTCGGCGAGCGCGATCGCCTCGGGCGCGCCGAGCCCACCCTGATCCGGATCGATGGCGTCGGCGAGCACCCCGCACTCGGCCAGCGCTATCGCGGCCTGCGCGGCCGGATCCGCCCCCGCGAGCTCGCGTGCCTCGGACAACAGCATCGCGGCGACGCCCGAGGGCGGCAGCTGGCTGAACGTGTCGGTCATCCGATAGACCGTGATCGCGGCCGTGGCCAGATCGCGTGCGGCCGCGGCGGGGTCGTGGGCGCCGGTCCCGGCGGCGGCGCGGTAGAGGCGGTACATGTCCTCGCCGCGCATGCGACAACCGGCCACCGCCGCGGCGGACCGAAGCGCCGACGCCGCGGCCGCCGGGTCGTCGGTGAGCGAGGCCGCCTGTTCGTAGCGCTGCTGGGACTCACCGACCAGATTCCGGGCGAAAGTCAGCTGGGCCAGGAGCACGGCCAGCTCGTGCGCCTCGGCGCGATGACCGGGCTGTTCCGCCGCCCAGGCCAGCGCCGCCCGGATGTCGTCGACCGCCGCGTCGAACCTGGTGCGCCACCCGCCGCTCGTCGCGGGCAATTCCACGGCCAGTTCGGCGGCGGTCTTCGCGCACCAGCGCACGTGGCGGGCGAGAACTTCGGCGAGTTCGCCGGTCGCGCCGAGTTGCTCGGTCTCGTACTGGCGAATCGCCTCCAACGCCCGATAGCGGGTACCGGCCGAGGACGCGACGGTGGTCAGCAGGCTCTGCTCGGCGAGCCGAGCCAGCCCGTCCGCGACGGCGTCCGGCGCCAGCGGCGGATAACCGGCCACCACCGCGGCGTCGGCGGCGGTGAACGGCGCGACGAGGACCGCGACGCGGCGCAGCAGGCACCGGTCCGGGTCGGTGAGCAGCGCCTGGCTCCAGTCGAGCATGGCCCGCACGGACCGGTGCCGGTCGTCGGCGCGACGTCCGCCGACGAGCAGCCGCAGCGGGTCGGCCAGGCTCGCGGTAAGACCGTCGAGCCCGAGCGTGGGCAGCCGGGCGGCCGCGAGTTCGATCGCCAGAGCCAGCCCGTCGAGCCGCTCGCAGATCTCGGTGACTCGGTCGTATTGCTCCGGATCCACGGCCCAGCCCAAAGCGGAGGCGCGTTCCAGGAACAGTGCGATGGCGTCGTTGTCGCGGTCGAGGGACAGCGGGGGCACCACGTAGACGTGCTCGAAGGGCACCATGAGCCGAGCCCGGCTGGTGGCCAGGACGGTCACGCGCGGGCAGCGCGCGAGCAGGCGCTCGATGAACGGCACCGCGGCGTCGAGGAGGTGCTCGCAGTTGTCGAGCACGAGCAGAGTGTGGCGATCGGCCAGCGCGGACTGCACCGAGTCGTCGAGGCCGCGACCCGGGTTCTCGCCGAGGCCGAGGGCGCTGGCCACGGCGGAGCCGATCATCGCGGGATCCGTGACCGGCACGAGGTCGACGAACCAGACGCCGTCCGCGAAGTCACCGGCCAGATCCGCGGCGGCGGCCAACGCCAGCCGGGTCTTGCCGATCCCGCCGGGACCGAGGGCGGTCACGTGGCGGTGCGTCCGGACGGCTTCGCGCAGCGCGTCGCGTTCCCGAGCTCGGCCGACGAACGACGTCAGGGGCGAGGGGAGGGCGACGATCGTCTCGCTCATCCGCTCCGCCCGCGCGAATTCGGCCGAGCGGGCGGCGAGCGCCCGCCGGTCGGGGACACCGACCTTGCGCAGCAGCGAGGACACATGGGTCTCCACGGTGCGCACCGAGATGAACAACTGCGCGGCGATCTCCGCATTGCTGCGATGTTGCCCAACGAGATTCAGGACTTCGGCCTCCCGGTCGGAGATCCCTACGGCGACCTTCTGCTTCGACACGTCGCCCATCTTCCCGTACGGGTCTTGTCCCCGGGGTCGCACGGGCAAGCTACGCACACGTTCAGTGGAGCGTTCCGTGGTCGGCACGGATGTCGGTGCCCCGCGCCGTGCCTACCGTAATTGCCATGGACATCGGAGGAACGGCCGAAACGGTGCGAGTGCCCTCCGGTTCCGCACCCAAGACGATCTCGACCACATCAGGAGTGAGTATGACCGCGGGAATCAAGACCGTCCTGCATCCGGTTTCCGACCTGGCGGCGGCCAAGAAGATGTACGCCGCGCTGCTCGGCGTCGAGCCGCAGACCGACGGAACCTACTACGTCGGCTTCGAAGTCGAGGGCCAGCACATCGGGCTGGTGCCCGGCGGTGGACCGCAGAACATGACCGCCCCGGTGGCGTACTGGCACGTGCCCGACATCGAGGCGAAGCTCGCCGAAGTCACCGCCGCGGGCGCCACGGTCAAGGAGCCCGTGCGCGACGTCGGTGCCGGTCGCCTCGTGGCCACCGTCACCGACCCCGACGGCAATGTCCTCGGGTTGCTTCAGGACAGCTGAGCGCCGCCCGACCCCATCAACCCCCCGAACGAAGGAACCGACGATGACCACCCAGAAGACCACCGCCCGCACCGCCGCCAAGAGCAAGAGCGCTGTCGCCTTCACCGACGAAGAACTTGCCGCGATGAAAGAGCACGCCCAGGAGCTGAAGACGGCCGCGCGCCGCGGCTCGCGCGCCACCAAGGCCGACGGTGAGCAGGACGTGCTCGCCAAGATCGCCGACATGGCCGACGCCGATCGCGTTCTGGCCGAACGGATCCACGCCATCGTCAAGGACAGCGCGCCGCAGCTCGCGCCGAAACTCTGGTACGGCATGCCCGCGTACGCCAAGGACGGCAAGGTCGTGTGCTTCTTCCAGAGCGCGGAGAAGTTCAAGGCGCGGTACGCGACGCTCGGCTTCAACGACTCGGCGAACCTCGACGACGGCACCCTGTGGCCGACGGCTTTCGCGCTGACGAAGCTGACCGCCGACGACGAGAAGAGGATCGGCGAGCTCGTGCGGCGGGCGGTGGGCTGAGGCGCCCAATTATCGGGGCGCGGAGCGGACCGCACCCGCACCCCGGTGGCAGGGGACCGCGAGTTCAGGATGCGGGAGCCGCTGCGGAGCTCATGCCGAGCAGCGTCTCCGCCACCGTCCGCATGCTGCGCAGATACTCCTCCCACGCCGCCGAATCCGCGGCCCGGCGCTGTAGCGCGCCGCTGGCCAGCGCATAGCCGATCGTCTCCGCGACCACGCGCGGCTCGGCGACCGGCGCGACCGTCGCGGCCCGCCGCTGGCGCTCGATCCATCGGGCGAAGCGACGGATCGGACGTTCGGCGATCTCGGTCGCGAGACCCGCTAGTGCCGGTTCGATGGCACCGCGTTCCTCGATCATCCGCAGCAGCGGACCGGCGTCGCGGGCCGCGGCGGCGAAGGCGTCGATGGTGGCGTGCAACGTCTTTCGCGGATCGTCGCCGATGAGCCCGGGTTCCTGCGCGGCGAGGAAATCGTCGCGCACCCTGGCGGCCAGCGCGTGGAAGATCTCCTCTTTCGACGCGAAGTACACGTACAGCGTGGCGCGCGCGACACCGGCCTCTGCGGTGATGGCCGCGACGGTGGTCTCGGCGTAGCCGCGCGCGGCGAAGACCCTGGCGGCGGCGTCGAGCAGGTCGCGGTGGCGGTCGGTGTGCGAGCGTTCGCGCGCGGCGCGCACCGACCAGGCGGAAGAGGTCACGACACCCATGCTCATTGACGTTGACGTCAATGTCAACGACACTGGGCGGCATGCGCGTCGTCGTGGCCAACAGAGGAGAAATCGCGGTTCGAGTCCTGCGGACCGCACGTGAGCACGGATACTCCACGCTCGCGGTGTACACCGAGGACGAACGCGAGGCCATGCACGTGCGCCTGGCCGATGACGCGGTGGCGTTGTCCGGACACGGCGCGTCCGCCTACCTCGACGTGCCGGGCATCGTCGCCGCGGCGCGGAAGGCGGGGGCCGGAGCGCTGGTCCACCCCGGATATGGATTCCTCAGTGAGAGCGCGGATTTGGCGGCCGCTTGCGCCGCGGCCGAGCTGGTTTTCGTCGGTCCGACGCCGGAAGTACTGCGGATCTTCGGCGACAAGACCGCGGCGCGTGCGGCGGCCGAACGCGCGGGCGTGCGCGTGCTGCCCGCGACACCCGCGGGGTCCGGTGTGGACGAGATCGCCGAGCTCTTTGCCCGCTATCCGGAGGGCGTCATGGTCAAGGCGGCGGCGGGCGGCGGTGGACGCGGCATGCGAGTGGTGCGCGACCCGGACGAACTGGCCACCGCCTACGAGCACTGCCGGGCCGAGGCACGGGCCGGGTTCGGCGACGACACGGTGTACGCCGAGGCGCTGGTTCCGGAGGCCAGGCACATCGAGGTGCAGGTCGTCGCGGACGGCGCCGCGGCGGTGGCGGTCGGTGACCGGGATTGCAGCGTGCAGCGCCGCCACCAGAAGCTGATCGAGATCGCGCCCGCGCCCGGACTCGATACCGCGCTGCGCGAGCGGCTGCACGCGGACGCCGTCGCGCTCGCCGAATCGGTGCGCTGTCGCGGCGTGATCACCGTCGAATTCCTGGTCAGCGGAGCGCACTACTGGTTCCTGGAGGTGAATCCGCGACTCCAGGTGGAGCACACCGTCACCGAGGAGGTCACGGGCATCGACCTGGTCGCGATCCAGTTCGAGCTGGCGCGCGGCGCCTCGCTCACCGAGCTCGCGCTGCCCGATCTCGCGCCGCGCGGCTACGCGGTCCAGGCTCGGGTGAACGCCGAAATCGTCACGGCCGGTGGGGAAGTGCTGCCCGCCTCCGGCACCGTCGCGCGGTTCGCCGCGCCGACCGGCGTCGGCGTGCGGGTCGACACCGGGCTGTACGCGGGTATGCGGCATGGTGTGCACTTCGATTCGCTGCTGGCCAAGATGATCGCGCGCGCCGGGACGTATCCGGCGGCGCTGCGTCGGTGCGCCGACGCGCTGGCCGAGACCGTGGTCGCCGGTGTGGACACCAACGCGACGGTGCTGCGCGTCGTGCTCGACGAACTCGCCGACGGACGCACGGTGAGCACCTCCTGGTTCGAGCAGCGCGCCGCCGAATTCGTCGCTCGCGCAGGGGATCTCGCCACCGCCCTCCCGGTGGCCGACACGACGCCCGACAACGCCGTCGCCCGCGTTTCCGACCCGCTGCTCGACGGGGAGACCGCGCTGCTGGCGCCGATGGGCGGCACGGTCGTGAGCGTGGTCGAGCCGGGCGTCGTCGTCGCGCCGGGCGACGAGGTGGCCGTCTTGGAGGCCATGAAGATGCAGCACGTGCTGCGCGCGGAGCAGCCGCTGCGTGTACTGCGACACCTGGTCGCCCCCGGCGACACGGTCGATCCGCACACCGCGCTGCTGGTCTGGGCCGCCGCCGAGCACGAGGGCGAGACCGTAAACGTCACCGCCGTGGACCTGGACGCGATTCGCGCCGACCTCGCCGAGGTGCAGGAGCGCCACCGCGTCGGCTTGGACGCCGCCCGGCCCGAGGCCGTCGCCAAACGCCACCGCCTCGGCAGGCGCACCGCTCGCGAGAACATCGCCGATCTGGTCGACGCCGACAGCTTCGTCGAGTACGGAGCCCTCGCGGTCGCCGCCCAGCGGCTGCGCCGCAGTCCCGAGGACCTCATCGCCAACACCCCCGCCGACGGCCTGATCACCGGCGTGGCCACGATCAACGCCGACCGCTTCGGCGCGGACGCGAGCCGCGCGGTCGTCCTCTCCTACGACTACACGGTGCTCGCGGGCACCCAGGGCATGCGCAACCACGCGAAGACCGACCGAATGCTGGAACTGGCTCGCGAGCAACGACTTCCGGTCGTCTTCTTCACCGAGGGCGGCGGCGGACGGCCGGGCGACACCGACTACCCGGGCATCTCGGGCCTGGACGTCACCACTTTCCGCGCGATGGGCGCGCTGTCCGGGCGCGTGCCACTGATCGGCATCGTCTCCGGCCGCTGCTTCGCGGGCAACGCCGCGCTGCTCGGCATGTGCGACGTCGTGATCGCCACCCCCGACGCGAACATCGGCATGGGCGGCCCCGCCATGATCGAAGGCGGCGGTCTCGGTGTCTACGCGCCGGAGGACATCGGGCCGATCGATGTCCAGCACCGCAACGGCGTGGTGCACCTGGTCGCGGCCGACGAAGCGGAAGCCGTCGCCCTCGCTCGCTGCTATCTCGGCTACTTCCAAGGCGGCACCGCCGAATGGACGGCGCCCGATCCGCGTCTAGCGCGTCACGTGGTGCCCGAGAATCGTCTGCGCGCCTTCGATATTCGTGCCGCCATCGCGGCGGTCGCGGATGTCGGCTCTGTGCTGGAGCTGCGCGCGGACTGGGGCGTCGGCGTCGTGACCGCCCTGGTGCGGGTCGAGGGCAGGCCCTTCGGCCTGATCGCCAACGACTGCCACCACCTCGGTGGCGCCATCGACGCGCCCGCCGCCGACAAGCTCGCCATGTTCCTCCGGCTCTGCGACGCGCACGGACTGCCGATCGTATCCCTCTGCGACACACCGGGTTTCATGGTCGGTCCGGAAGCCGAGACGCACGCGACAGTGACCAAGTTCAGCCGCTTGTTCATCGAGGCCGCCGGGCTGTCGGTGCCGTGGGGCACGGTGATCCTGCGCAAGGGATACGGCCTCGGCGCGCAGGCCATGGCCGCGGGCTCGTTCCGCGCCCCGCGCTTCGTGATCGCCTGGCCGACCGGCGAGATCGGCGGCATGGGCCTGGAGGGCGCGGTGCGACTCGGCTTCGCCAAGGAACTGGCCGCCATCGACGACCCCGCCGAACGACAGACCGCCTTCGACAACCTGGTGCGACTCGCCTACGCCAACGGCAAAGCGCTCACCGCGGCGACCGTGCTGGAGCTGGACGACGTCATCGATCCCGCCGACACCCGCCGCTGGTTGCGCACGCTGCGGTGACGACGTCTGTTGTCGGTGGGTGCTGATAGACAGGACCGACCGTTGTCGACCGAGGTAGGGAGGTGGGGCGTGGCACGTGAGCTGGCGGATCTGCCGTTCGCGCGATACCTGACGCCGTTCGAGGAGGAACCGGCGCGCGAGGGCGATTACGACTGCGTGCACGTCGAGGACCGGCAGCTCGAACACCCCGCCGCCGAGCACGTGCGCTTCGCGCAGTCCGCGTTCAGCTCGCTGACGGTCACCCGGGGAAGCTTCCGGTACGGCCGGTTCGACGACGTCTGGTTGCGTGCCGTCGCCTTCGTCGGCACCGAGCTCGCCGATACCTCTTGGCACGACGCCGAATTCGTCGAAGGCGCGCTGTCCGGCGTGGACGCGGGCGGCGCGGTGCTGCGCCGCGTCCGATTCGAGGGCTGCAAATTCGACTCGGTCAACTTCCGCGGCGCGAAGCTGCGCGAGGTCTCCTTCGTCGACTGCGTCCTGCGCCACCCCGATTTCGGCGACGCCGAGCTGAACACGGTGAGCTTCCCCGGATCCACCCTCACCGACCTCGCACTGAACAAAACCCGGATGCGCAAGGTCGACCTACGCGGCGCCACCCGAATCGGCGTCGCCGAAGGACTCGACGGCCTCCGCGGCGCGACGATCACCCCATTACAGCTGATGGACCTCGCACCGAGTTTCGCAAGCGCCCTCGGCATCACCGTCGCCGACGAGCCGTAACGGAGAACCACCGACTTCGAGGCCACGGCCCTTGGCGGCACTGTACGGTTCGAATGACCGCGGCTATGCGTATACGTATACTTCGGGCATGGATCCCCTGAGCCTTGCGGTTGGTGCCGCGCTGGTCGGTGTCGGCTTCGTGTGCGGCAGGTTCGGGCGGCGGCGAGCTCGGTCGGGGGCGAAGGCGCTCACCGCGCGCTGCGGTTGCGGGCACGACCTGGCGCTGCACGACCGGGAGACGGGTAAGTGTCATGCCGAGATCTCGCGGAGAGGTATGCACGGCATGCGGGAGTGGGTCGGCTGTCAGTGCCGCCGGTACAACGGACCGACTCCGTTGGAGGATGTGTTCGCGCCGCCGATTCTTCCGCCGAACCCCTGAGCGGACTGCGGCCACCAGATCGCCGGTAAGCCAGAAGGTTTCCGCACCGGCTCTTCGTGAACAGCCGCTCCATGGAAACGGGAGGTACTCGGTGCTTTCCCTTTTCAAGGTATAGCCGACCGGGGGCCTTGCGGCAAGACCCCGGGTGTACCGCAGAATTGCCGACCTGAGCCAGAATCTGCGGACATTGGGAGTAACGCGTGACCGACATCGACGTGATCATCGTGGGCGCCGGACCGGCCGGACTGACGCTGGCCGCCGAATTGAGCCTGGCCGGTGTGCGGCCGCTGGTGCTGGAGAAGCATCTGGAGCCCCGAGACGTCCCGAAGGCCAGCGGTATCGCCGGTCGGATCCTGGACGTGCTGCGCTACCGCGGCATCCTGGATCGCTTCGAAGCGGCCAGCAGCGACCCACACGTGGCCGCCCGATTCCCTTTCGGCGGAACGCATCTCGACTTCACACAGATGGCGGATCCGCCGATGCGGGCGGTGCCGCTTCCGCAGATGGAGATCGAACGACTACTCGGTGAACGCGCCCGCGAACTCGGCGCCGAGATCCGCCGCGGTCACGAGGTGGTCGGAGTGAGCCAGGACGAGGCCACGGTGACCGCGGAGGTGCGCGGGCCGGACGGACCGTACCGGCTGACCGCCCGCTACCTGGTCGGCTGCGACGGCGGCCGCAGCCGGATCCGCGACATGGCGGGTATCGGGTTCCCCGGCACCACCTATCCGGAGGTCAACCGGGTCGCTCAGGTCTCGGTGGGCGATGCGGTCACCGTGCACGACAACGGCGACATCGATGTCCCCGGTTTGGGGCGGCTTCCCTTCGGGTTCAACCGAACCGACCGCGGTATGTTCGCGTTCGCGCCCAACCCCGGGGGTCTGTTTCTGCAGACCGTCGAGGACGAGACCGCGGACTACGACGATGACGAGCCGCTGACCCTGACCGAACTCGCGGACAGCGTACGCCGGGTGCTGGGCGTGGATCTTCCCATGTCGGATCCGAAGCGACTGTCTCGCTTCACCTTCAAGGATCGGCAAGCCGAACGGTACCGGGCCGGGCGGATCCTGCTGGCAGGCGATGCGGCCCACCTGCTGCCCGCCACCGGCACCGCGCTCAATGTCGGCATGCTCGATTCGGTCAACCTCGCGTGGAAGCTGGCCGCCGACGTCCAGGGCTGGGCTCCGGCCGGACTGCTGGACACCTATCACGACGAACGCCACTTCGCCGGGGCGCGGGCGCGGTTGCAGACCCGGGCGCAGGTGGCGTTGCGGCGCGGACACGACGAGGCCGCCGACTCGCTGCGCGAGGTCTTCCAGGAATTGCTCCGGGACGAATCGGCTCTGCGCCGCGTCGGAGCGCTGGTCGGCGGCACCGACATCCGCTACCCGATGCCCGGCGAGCATGCCCTGACCGGCGTCTTCGCGACCGATCTCGCCCTGCGCACCGACCAGGGCACGACAAGTGTCGCGGAACTCATGCGCGCCGGGCGGCCTGTTTTCCTCGACCTGGCCGAACGCTCGCAGCTCCGCGAGATCGCCGGGGAATGGGCGCACCGCATCGACATTCGCACGGCCAAGGCCGACGATCAATCAGCCGACGCCCTGCTCATCCGCCCGGACGGCCACATCGCCTGGGCCGCCACGATCGGCGAACCGGCCGAGACCGCCGCACCGACTCTGCGCGAAGCGCTGTCGCACTGGTTCGGCTCGGCGGCCGCTGCGTAAGCGCCATGCCCACTTCAGATGTGCATGTCGTCTTGCCCGCCAGCTTGACCTTGTCACAGTGCGAAGGTCTTCACTGGCGGTCGGAGGTGGTCCCCATCAACTCGAGACACTGGAATTCACCGGACACGCGGCTGCGCGACGCATTGGCCGCTGGGAACTCGTCGACGCGGCTGAAGGCGGCGCTGGCGATCGGTACGCGACCCGCACCCGATTTCATCGATGCGCTCGTAGCACGGTGCGCGATCGAGCCGGACTTCTTCGTGCGCGACATGCTCACTTGGGCGCTGACCCGCCACCCGTCGGAGATCACGGTTCCGAAACTGCGCGCGGAACTGTCTTCCGAACGCGCACAAGCCCGGAGCCAGGCCCTGCACACACTGTCGAAGATCGGGGACAAGGACGCGTGGCCCGCGCTCACGCGGTCGTTGCTGCGCGATTCCGACGACGATGTCGCGCGGAGTGCATGGCGCGCCGCCGTCGTTCTCGTGCCCGATGCGGAGAAGGAGGTGCTGGCCGCGGAACTGGCCAGTCAATTGGGCCGGGGTGACCGGGACGTACGGCTGAGTCTGAGCCGCGCCCTCGTCGCGCTCGGCGACGTGATCGAGCCGATCCTGAAGGCGGCGACGGCAAGTCACGACCCGACGGTGCGTGCCCATGCGAGCGCCACGCGGCGGCTGCTGCACGACCCGGACGCCGGATTCGACCTCGCCGTCGACGAGGCACGGCGGGTCGTCGCGCTCGGTCCGGACCGGAAGGAGGAAACGCGTGCTGATCGGTGAAGTGGCGCGCTACTCGGGTGTGAGCGCCCGAATGCTCAGGCACTACGACTCGCTCGGGCTGGTACGACCCACCGGCCGCACCGTGGGCGGCTACCGGGAATACTCTGCCGACGACATCCGGCGGATCTTCCACGTCGAGGGTCTGCGATCCCTGGGACTGTCACTGCGCCAGATCGGATCCGCTCTCGACGATCCAGGATTCACTCCATCCGCACTGGTCGGCGACCTCATCCGAAAAGCCGAGGGACGACTGAACCGGGAGCGGGAGCTACTCGAGCGGCTCCGCATGGTCGATACGGCCGAGCCCTCGAGCTGGCGGGACGTCGCGCGCATCGTCGAGCTTTTGCACGGACTCGAATCGCCGAGTGCCGCGCGACGGCAGCAAGCCGTTCTGGCCTCGGCCGAGGTCCCGGCGATGCCCGCCGAGTTGCTGGCCGAGGCGGTCCTCACCGAATCGGATCCGAACGTCGCAGGGGCCCTTCGGTGGGCCCTCACGAGGGCGGGCGGTGACGGTGTGGCAAGTCTGATACCCGCCATGAGTTCGGACGACGTCGACATCCGGCGGCGCGCGGTCCTGGCGCTCGCCGAACTACCCGGCGACGAAGCGATCGCGGCGCTCACAGACGCGCTCGGCGATACGGACACGACGATCCGCAGACATGCCGCCCTGGCCCTCGGTGCGCGCGGCGTCACCCGAGCTGTGCCGACGCTCGTCGGCACAGTGGTCGAAGGCCCGAACGATGTGGAGGCAGCCGAGATACTGGGCACCTTGGCAGTCGACCCCGACTGGGCGGCCCGGATCATGAGCGCGATAGCCGATGAACTCGCCGCCCCCACAGCGGATTCGGCGGTGCGGATGCGACTGACACAGGCACTCGCCGAGATGCCGGGGACCATCGCGCTCGATATCCTGCGGCAGCTGGCCGATGACGATGATCGGGCCGTGGCCCTCCTCGCCTCGTCCCTCGTGAAAGTGCTCGAAGCGCCGACGATGCCCTGAGCTGCCCGGAACCCCGAGATCTGCTGGCCTCGACCCGCGCCCCGCCCACCTTCGATCGGTTCCAGCGCAATATCCAGCAGTCGCTGCAATAGCCGAGTACCGCACCGACCGGGTGCTGGAGTACGAGATCGAGCGGTGTCACGTGGTCGATCGGAGCGACCACATCACGTCGAGGTAGCGGGGCGGTCCTACCGGACGGTGATCTGCAATCGCAGCGCGCCGTCCGGTGTCGTGGCGTGCAGCGCCTGGGAGATCAGGCTGCCGAGGTCGACCTTGCCGAGCACGCCGGTGGTCAGCGCGAGCAGCGGCTGGACGACCGGGAACAGTTCGCGCAGTTCGGGTCCGAGCATGTCCAGTTTCCGGGTGAGCGCGTCGAGGAAGGGAAGCAGTCCGATCACGTCTTCGGTGTCGGTGAGGTAGTCGCCCGGGGTGTCGCCGATCCGCACGACTCGCGCGATCGCCGCGGCCACCTCGCTGACCCGCGGCCCGAAGTCCGCCCACGGGGTGGCGGCGGCGGTCAATTCGCCACCTGCCCAAGTCATCTCGGCGGCTTGGGCCTGCATGTCGATCAGCAGTTCGCGGATCAGGTCGGTGCGGCTCACGAGCGTCGCGGCCAGCAGATCGGAGGCTCTGGACAGTTGCGGGATCACCGCCTCGGTGCCCGCGAGACCGGTGCTGAAGTTCTCGATGATGGCGGCCACCGTCGCTGGATCCACCTGTTCCAGCAGCTGGGTGGCGGTGCGGGCGACCTCGGGAATCGACACCGGACGCTGCACCGAGGCGGCCGCCAACCGGTCGCCGTCGCGCAGATACGGCCCACCCGCGGCCGTCGGCCGGAATTCCAGGTAGGGCTCGCCGAGTGCGGAGAGTGTTTCGATGCGCACCGAACTGTTCGCGGGCACACGGTATTCGGCGTCGTAGCGGAAGTCGACCTCGATGCCCGCGCGGGTGTGGGTCACCGAGGTGATCTGCCCGATCTGGACACCGGAGAGCAGGACCTTGGAGCGCGGCAGCAGTCCGCCGGAATCCGGGACCGTCATCGTGGCCTCGGTGTGCTCGGTGAACCAGCCGACCCGCACCACGCCGAAACTCAGGTAGCCGACGCCGATCAGCAGAATCGCCGCGATCGCGGCCAGCGAGGCGACCGGGCCGAGCCGCCGCAGCACCTCGTCGCTCGTGCTGCCCGCGGGAGCAGGCGGAACGTAGCCGGGATAGTCGGGCTCGGTGGCGACGGTCATCGCACGACTCCGATCATCCTGAGGGTGGCGATGATTCGCGCCACCTGCTCGTCGGTGGCGACCGGCGTCTCGGCTCCGTCCACCGCAACCGCGCCGATGTTCAGTTTCGGACCGCGCTCGACGAACGGAATGATCTTGTCGCGAACCAGCGACACGACCCGGTTCAGATTCGACGGCGCGGTCAGATCCAGTGGCTGATCCGCGAACAGCAAGGGCACCAAGGCTTTCGCGGCAGCGTCACTCGCCTCCAGCAGCGGGCCGAGCCAGGCGATCGCGTGCCCGACGATGCCGAGCCCGCCGACGACGCCGAGCGTGAGGACCAGCGATTTCGCGTCGGCCGGGATCTCGACCGCCCCGCGCTCACTGAGCAACGCGTCCAGTTCGCGCGGATTGTCCAGCGCGGCATCCAGATCCCGCTGGATGGTGTCCAGGAACCGGTCCACCACCGCCATGTCGGCGGCCACGTCGGACACGTCGCGACCGATGACCTCGAAGATCCGCGCCGTCTCGGCGGGCCGGTCGGGCAGGGTCGCGTTGACCCGGTTGACGATGTCCTGCATCTGCTGCATCGCGCCGCCGCCGACGAAGGTGGACATGCCGGCCAGCAGATCCTCGACCTGGAGCGCGGGCCGGGTGCGCGCGAGCGGGATGGTTCCGCCCGGCGGGATGGTGCGGTCGAAATCGCTTGTCGGCGTGGTGAGTCCGATGTAGATGTCGCCGAGGATGGTGTTCTGGCGCAGCTGGACGGTGGTGCCGACCGGCAGCCGCACCCGTTCGGCGATCTCGACGACGGCCTCCACCCGGCCCGGCTGCTCGAGCGTCGGATCCACCACGCTCACCTCGCGCAGGCTGCCGATCTGCGCGCCGTTGGCCACGACCTTCGCCCGGGCGGGCAGGTTCAGCGCGTTGGCCAGCTCGATCCGCACCTGGTAGGTGGGGCCGGACACCGTCGCGCCGGGCACCGGCACTTGCGCGGGATCGAATCCGCATCCCGACAGCAGCCCTAGTGTCAGCACCGGGACGAGCGCGGCGCGCCGGACAGATCGCGTGGTCATCGGGCACCTACCGTTCCGAGCACCAGGGACATGAGATTCACGTCGGCCAAACCGTTTTCGGCTCCGCCGCAGTGGCCGGGCAGCACCGCGTTCAGCGCGGCACAGACCTGGTCGGCCTGCTCGCGGGGCAGTCCGACCCTGGGCGCGGCGTAGGTCAGCTGCGGCCTGCCGGTCGCCGGGTCGATCACCTCCTCGAAGAACTGCACGATCGGCGGAATCATCTCCACCAGCTGCCGCAGCGTCGCGACGTTCGCCGAGAGCAGCCGCAATCCGGGCAGCGCGCCGTCCAGCGCCCCGAGGATCGGCCTGCCGTATTCGCGGGCGATGCTGTTCAGCCACGGCAGAATGACCAGCAGCGAGTCGATGAGCTGCACCACCCGGTCCCAGAGCTCGTTGATGAAGGCGATGCCCTCGCTCGCCTGCAACAGCACGATCCGGATGTCGTCCCAGTTCATCGCGATGCTCGACATCAGCCTGCCGTAGGAGTCGAGCAGCCCGCCGATATGTCCGATGGCCGCGTCGGGCGCGCGCAGCGCGTCGCCGAGATCGGTGATCAGCTTGTTCAGCGCCGGTCCGGTGCCGGAGGTGGCGGCTTCGAAGGCGACGACGCTGTCGCGAATCCTTGTCTGCTCGCCCGGATTTCCGCCGCCGGTCAGCTGTCCGGCGAGCTGGGAGAAGCCTTGGAGCGTCTGACTGATGCTCTTCGGCGTGAAGGTGTTGGTGATGCACGTCGACCGGTCCCACGGCGCGGCGCCCGGCTCGCCGAGGACCGCGAGGTCGCGATCGGCCACCAGTGTGTCGGAGACCGTGGTCGCGGTGACCTCGCCGCGCAACACGCGATCCTCCCGCACCTCGAAGTCCACCCGCACACCAGTGCCCTCGGGGCGCACCGAGTTCACAGTGCCGATCGGAATGCCAAGGGCTGTCACGTGATTGCCCGCATACAGGCCGACGGCGTCGGGCATCATGGCGCAGTAGGCGACCGTCTTCTTCACGGGATCGAACACCACAAGGTAAGCGACTGCGGCGACCGCCGCGAGTACCAGCGCGCCGAGCACGGTCACGAAACCCTGGGAACGCAGAATGCGTTTCATCGCTCAGCACTCCCATCCGGGCAGCGGAATGCACACCGGCGCGGTGAGCGCCGACTGATCGATGACGACACCCTCCTCGGAGGCGGTCAGCGCCACGAGTCGCTCGCGCAGCTGCTTCCACTGCGGAAGGGCCAGATCCAGTTGCGCGGCAAGCTGTTCCAGTTGGGGCAGCAACTCGCGAAGCTTCCCGGCCAGCGGCGCGAGGATCTCGCGCCAAGACGGCTCTATGGCGGCGATCCTGGACAGCAGCGAGGCGGCGATGGTCAGTGCCGAGGCGATCTCGGCGCGCTTGCCGAGGCCGACGGTCATCAGTGTGCCGAGCTCGCGGACGAACGTGCCGATGAGCGATTTGTTGACGTCGATGGTGCGCAGGTACTCGTCCATCACCGTGAGCGCGCGCGAGACCTCGTGGTTCTGCCTGCGCAGGATGTCGACGAACGACTGCATCGCGCCGCCCATCTGACGCAGCGCGTCCGGACTGGTGTCGAGGGATTGCTGGAGGGCGGCCAGATTCTGGCGCAGCGTCTCGCCGTCGACTTCCGAGACCGGCGCGGCGGCGTCCTGCAGAATGCGCATTAGGCTGTAGGGGAGCCGGACTCGATCTGGTGGAATCGGTCGCGAGCCGAGAGCTTCTGTGCCCGAGGGGAACACCGCGACGTAGTGGCCGCCGACCGCGGTCAGCATGCGGATCTCCAGGCTGGTCGTGTCGCCGAGGAACACGTCGCGGTCGACGGTGAAGGTCATCCGCACTTTCGTCTCGCCCAGCTCGAGCGCCGTCACCGAGCCGACGGTGATGCCTGCCAGGCGGACCTGGTCGCCGACCTTCACCGAGTTGGCCTCCACCAGGTCGGCGGTGTAGCTCGCCTTGCCGAACGGGACCAGATAGATCACCGCCGTGGCCAGCAGCAACGCGGCGACGGACAGTCCGCCGAGGACGCCGAAGCGGAACTCCCTCGCGTTCTTCGCCGCCTGGTGCCGGTCGTGCGAAAACCCGTGCGGCGCGAGCCGATTCAGCAGATGTTGCGTCATCCGTTGCATATCGCGATCCTCTGCCCGGCGACGAGCACCGAAAGCACCTGGGGAAGTTGGAACGACCCTTTGGAACAGCTCATCGACACCGGTCCCGCCGCGCCGGGGGCGGGCGGCAGTACATTGCTCAGCGCTTGGAGCAGACCGGGGAGCCTGCCGAGCAGGTCCAGCGCGGCGTCCGGGTCGGGGAACAGCAGCCGCAGGTCCGTCATCAGGTCCGGGTTCGCGTGTTCGGTGAATCCGAGGGTCTCCATCAGGCGGTTCAGGGGCGCCATCGCCGAGGGGGCCGCGGCGGCGAAGTCGAGCAATCCGTCCAGTTTCACCCGGAACGCGCTGATCACCTCGGCGATGCCTGCCATCAGGGTGACCAGATGCGGTGAGCGACCGCCGATCTGCCCGGAGATCGCGTGCAGGTTGGCCACGATGGTCGCGATCACCGCCTGCCGATCGGAGGTGTAGCGACTGAGTTTCTCGATGGCGTCCAGCGCGGGACCGATGCCGGAGCCGTTGCCCTCGATCACCGCGAGCACGCTCTCGGTGAACTGGTTGAGCGCGCCGGGGGAGAACTCGGCGATCACCGGCTGCAACCCGTTGAACAGCTGGGTGATGTCGAAGGACGGCACCGTGTTGGCCACCCCGAGCGCCGCACCGGGCGGCAGCGGCGTGCCCGGCCGATCCGGTTGCCGCACATCGACGTAGCGCTGCCCGGTGAGCGACTGGTAGCGGATGGCGAGGACGCTGGAGTCGTAGATCGGACGGTCGCGCTGAACCGTGAAGCGCACCCGCGCGTTGGTGCCCGCCCGCTCGATCTCGGCGACCTTGCCGACCGAGACACCGAACATCCGGACGTCGTCGCCGGTCTTCAATCCGCTCACATCGGTGAATTCCGCGGTATAGGAACCGGTCTCGCCGTCCACCGGCCGGGTGATCGCCTGCACGATGACGACGAGCAGCACGAGCATCGCGACGGCGAACAGTCCGAGTCGCCACATCACCGCTCGGATCGGCAGGGTCGTCATCGCGCACCCCCCGAACCATCGAGCGCCGCGAAGTCCGACGTCCCGAGCAACGGCACCGCCAGCCCGGGCATCCCGCGCAGGATCACGGCCACGTTCAAAGCGGGGCCGTCAGGGGTGTCGGAGAACATGCGGTTCAACCGATCGATCAGTTCCAGCAGCTCGGCGCGCGAGCGACCCGGCGCGGGCACGGTGGCGGCGAGGGCGGCGACCAGCGGCGTCAGTTCGGTTGTGTACGGCGACAATTGCCGGTTCGCGGCGTCGCCGAGCGCGCCGATCGACGGCAGCGCACCGTCCACGACCATGGTGATGGTGGCGTCGTAGCGCGGGCGGTCGTTCAGGAAGATCTCGATGTTCATGACCGAGTGCAGCAGCCGGAAGGTCGCGGAGGCGAAATCGCCGACGCCACCGAAGAAGGCCGAGTACTGGTCGATCAGGTACGGCGCCGGATAACGCTGGGTGTCGGCCACGGCGCGGCTCAGCGAGATGATCGCCTCCCAGAGCGGTGCGAACGAGCTCATCTCGCTGTTGACCGTGGCGAGCAATTCCGAAAGCCGCGGGGTGAGCACCTCCGTGGAGGTCTCGGTGAGCGCGCGCAGCAGGCTGCCCATGGTCACGTCGGTGACCTTGTCCGCGTGCGCTCCGGCGAGATCGATCAGGTCGCCCTCGGTGAGCGGGGCGCCGCCGTCGGCCGCTCGCAGCGTGAGAGCGCTGATGCCGAACAGGTTTTCGGGGGCGTAGTCCACGGTCAGCGCGTCGGTCAGGCCCGCCGTCTGCGTCTTGTCGAGATTCAGCGTGATCAGCTGGCGACCCACGCCGACGGCGGTTATCTCGGTGATCTCGCCGACGGTGACGCCGTCGTAGCGCACCCGTGTGCCCTCGATGACGCCCTCGCCGATCTGCTCGGTGCGCAATTGGACCTGGAGGCGGTCCGGTGGCCGGTCGTCGAGCCCCGCGCGCCAGGTGAGAGCCGCGACGACCGTCAACGTCAACGCGGCCGCGCCGAGCGCGCGGGAACCGCGCTTGTTCATCGGCACGCCGGGCAGTCCGTAGTTCGGCATGCGCTCACCCCGGGAATTCGATGGCGGAGTCGACGCCCCACAGCACGATGGTGAGCACCATGTCGAGGGCGATGATGGCGACGAAGCTGGCACGCACCGCGCGACCGGAGGCGATGCCGACTCCCTCGGGTCCGCCGGAGGCGAAAAAGCCGTAGTAGCAATGGATCAGGATCACGGTGACGCCGAACACCAGGATTTTGATCACCGCGGCGAGCACGTCGTAGCCGCTGGTGAACTGGAAGAAGTAGTGGTTGTAGACCCCGCCCGCCTGACCGTGCAGCAGCACGATGACGGCCGAGCAGGCCAGGTAGCTCAGGATCAGCGCGATGAGGAAGGTCGGCACGATCGCGACGGCGCCCGCGATGACCCGCGTGGTGACGACGAACGGCACCGAGCGCAGCCCGAGGGACTCGATGGCGTCGATCTCCTCGGAGATGCGCATCGAGCCGATCTCCGCGGTCATCCGGCAGCCCGCCTGCGCCGCGAAGCCGACCGCCGCCGCGATCGGTGCGAGCTCCCTGGTGTTGGCGAAGGCCGACACCACCCCGGTGACGGGTCCGAGCCCGATCAGGTCCAGCGCGGCGAAGGACTGGATGCCGACACCCGCGCCCATCGCGACGCCGAGCACCACCAGCATCGGCACGGTGCCGCCGCCGACGATGACCGACCCGCGTCCCCAGGTCATATCGGTGATGGTGCGCATCGTCTGGGCGCGGTAGCGGCGCAACGTCAGCGGTATCGCCCACAGCGCCTGGAAGACGAACCCGAGCAGGAAGCCGGTGTTCTCGACCGGAGCGAGGAGCCTGCCGCGCTCGCGGACGACGCGATAGGCCCAGCCGAGACCCCTTGGCGCGTACGGTGTCGCGGTCATCTCAGGCCACCCGCAGCGGTAGGAACATCGTGACGATCTGGGTGATCACCAGGTTGACGACGATGATCGAGGCCACCGAGATCACCACGGCGGCGTTGACACCATCGGCGACGCCGCGCGGACCGCCTCTGGCCTCCAGCCCGCGCTGACAGGCGATGATCACCACCAGGAATCCGAACAGCATGGCCTTGGCCAGCGAGATCCACACGTCGGCGACGACCGCGAAGGAACCGAACGTCGCCCAGTAGCTGCCCGGCGTGACGTTCTGCGCGCTGATCGCCACCGCGTAGCCGGAGACCACGCCGACGAAGATGATGAGCACGTTGAGCAGGGGCGCGACGAAAAGCATGGCCACCACCCGGGGAATCACCAGCCGGTGCACGGGACTGATGCCCATGGTGCGCAACGCGTCTATCTCCTCGCGCACGGTCCGCGCGCCGAGATCGGCGGCGATGGCCGAGGCGCCCGCACCGCCGAGCAGCAGGCCGGTCGCGATGGGCGCGCCCTGCTGGATCACGCCGAGCCCGCCGGCCGCGCCGATCATCGAGTCGGCGCCGAGCTGGTGGATCAGGTTGCCGACCTGCACCGACACCACCACGCCGAAGGGCACCGCCATCAGGACGGCGGGCAGTGCCGTGACGGTCACCAGATACCAGGCCTGGCGCAGCATCTCCTGCCACTGGAAGCGCAGGCCGATCAGATCGGAGAGCGCGCCGCGCACCGACTCGATGCCGAGATCGACGGCCCTTCCGAAGGTGCGCACGCTGGAAACCGCTGTGCCGGTGACATTTTCCCGCACGATCCGGATCGCGCCCGCGTCCGCGACGCTCGGTGGCGCCTCCTTCATGGTTCCTCCCTGCGTCCCCCGTTGCGCACGCCGATCCGCCTCGGCGCTCGTCGCCCGACAGTCACCGGAAGCCGGTAGCCCGACGACACATTCGCATGTGACAGCCAGCACTTTTACCGGCCGGAAGTAATCCACGTCACACGCAAATACAACGACGTCAATTTACCTCCGAGCCGACGTCGTCGCCGTAGAATTCGACGAATCCGGTTGTCTCCGAAGGCAAGACGAGGTGTGGCAGCCCGACGTTCGAGCGCGCTCCGCCCCGGCGAGTCATCTCCTGCGTACACTGTTTCAATCGAGTGACCAGTTCGCTGGGGGAGTGCTGACGCTCAACAACCTACGACCATGGAGGCGAAGGTGTCAGCGCGACGCGACCAGATCCTCGACGCGGCACGCGATCTCGTCCTCCGCGAGGGCTACGCCCAGGCGAGCATGCACGCCATCGCCCGAGCCGCCGGCTTGACCAGGCCCGCCCTCTACGCCGAATTCGGCGACCGCGACGCTCTTTTCACCGCCCTGCTCGATCGGGAGGAAGAGCGCGCGTTGACGATGGCCGCCGCGGCCTTTCCCGAGATCCGGCCAGGGACCGATCCCACCGCGATCGCGGTCGAGGCCGCCGACCTGTTCCTGGACATGGTGCTGGCCGCGCCCGGCACGTGGCGCTTCGTGCTGATGCGCGACCAAGCCCTGCCGCCCTCGGCGCACGAACGGGTGGCGCGCGGCCGGATGGCGCTGCGCGAGCGCTCCGAAGCGATGATCCGGATCATCGCCGCCATGGCCGAACGCGAACTGGACGCCGAACTCGTCAGCTACACCGCCATCAGCACCAGCGAGACCGCCGCGCGCTTGCTGCTGGCCGAAGGCGGAACGCAGCGCCGCGACGCGATCGCCTCGACCTTGCGCTGGATCGCGCGCCGAGCGGTGGCGACGGCTGGAATCGGGGAGGCGTCCGGTGGCGCGGGCCGGTAGCGACGCCGCGCGGCCGCGCCGCAGGTACGCCAAGCGCCTGCAGCCCGCCGACCGGCGAGAACAGTTGCTCGACACGGCCTTACGCATCCTCGCCGAGTCCGGATTCGCCGACGTCACCATCGCGGCGGTGGCCGAGCGCGGCGGCGTGACCCGCCCGGTGGTCTACGACCTCTACGCCAACCGCGACGACCTGCTCCGCGATCTCATCGCGCGCGAGACCGCGCGCATGGTCGCCGCCACCTCGCACGTCGCCGAGAGTGCCGCCGCGCCCGCCGATCCCAAGGCGGCGCTGTTCTCGGGCCTGAGGCGCTTCTTGTGCGATCTGCGCTCCGTACCGGACAGCTGGCGGCTGGTCTACTACCCGATCGACGGGGTGCCCGCCGCACTGCGCGCACCGATCGAGCGGGCGCGCGACGAACTGCGCGCACCGTTGCGGCGGCTGCTGCGCGACTGGCTGGCGAGCCGACCTGCCGAAGAGCGCGCCGACGAGGTGGATCTGGACGTCTTCGTCGAAATCGTGCAAGGCGCCGTGCAGACCGTCGCGCGCCAGATGCTCGCCGAACCCGAGCGCTTCGACCTCGACCGGATTCTGCGGGTGGTCGATCTGCTGCTGTACGAAAAACCCTGAGCTACAACGGGCTCCGAGGCAGTGGCGGCGGGCTGCGCAGCCGCATGGTCGGTTCCGTCTGGGACGGATCGCGCCCGATTTATAGACAATGATGTTCGTCAACACTATGGTCTAGCCATGACGAAGTTCGACGGTAAGAGCTGCCTGATCACCGGGGCGGCCAGCGGTCTTGGCCGCGGCACCGCGCACGCGGTAGCGGCCAAGGGCGCGTCACTGATCCTCACCGACATCGACGCGGCAGGCCTGCAGCGTACTGCCGAAGAGTTGCGCGCGACGGGCGCCACCGTGCACCTGGCCGAAGCGCTCGACGTCAGCGACCACACCGCCGTCGTCGCGCTGGCGGCCAAGGTGCACGAGAAGATCGGCAGCGTCGACATCGTGATGAACGTGGCGGGCATCGCCACTTGGGGGACCGTCGACCGGCTCACCCACGACCAGTGGCGGCGCACCATCGACATCGACCTGATGGGGCCGATCCACGTCATCGAGGAGTTCCTGCCGCCGATGATCGAGGCTGGACGCGGCGGACACCTGGTCAATGTGTCCTCGGCCGCGGGCCTGTTCGGCCTGCCGTGGCACGCGCCGTACAGCGCGAGCAAATTCGGGCTGCGCGGCGTCTCGGAGGTGCTGCGCTTCGACCTGCGCAGGCACGGCATCGGCGTGAGCCTGGTGTGCCCGGGCGCGATGTCGACCCCGATGGTGAACCGCGTGGACATCGCGGGCGTCGACCGCGAGGCAGAGGCGGTACAGCGCGGGCTGAAGCTGTTCCTGCGGCACGCCGTCACCGCCGAGCAGGCCGCGAATTCCATTGTGCGCGGGGTCGAGCGGAACAGGTACCTGATCTACACCTCGCAGGACATTCGCATCGGACACTGGGCCCAGCGCTACTTCCCGCCCGCCTACAACCTCGCCATGCGCGGGCTGAACTGGGCGATGCAGCGGTACGTCGACAAGCCAGGGGTGCTGCGCGCACCCTGAGGCGTACCTCCGCCTTCGCTCCGGCCATGCGCGGCTCGACGGCGGGCTTCGTCCGGCTGCGCCAGCGGCCGGACACCCACCTCGGAGAGGGGATCGCCATGGTCGAACCGCTGACGAGCGCCACCGGCGCACCGCCGGACGCACGTTTCGACATCGGACCGGAGCGCTATCCGAAACTGCATGCGTCCGTGACGGTTCCGATCACGATGTCCGACGGCGCGGTCCTGAGCGCCGACGTCCTGCGCCCAGGCGACCGCTCCGGGCCGACCACCGAACCGCTCCCGGCGTTGATCAACTTCACCGCCTACAACAAGATGATCAACCGGCACGGCATGCGCGCGAATCGGGCGCTGCGCACGCTGGCGGGTCGCGTCGCACCGTCCGACCGCGCCAGGATGACCGCGCGGGACGTGCTGCGCACACCCGCGGGCGGTGTCTTGGAACCGTTCGCGATCAACCGCACCGCCGTGTCGCGCGGGTACGTGGGGCTGATGGTGGACGTACGCGGCACCGGAAGCTCCACGGGCACTTGGGATTTCTTCGGTCACCGGGAACAGCGGGACTATCTCGAGGTGGTCCGGTGGGTGCGCGAACAGCCCTGGTGCGACGGACGCGTCGCGGTGACGGGTCTTTCCTACGGCGCGATCGCGGCGCTCGTCACCGCGGGCTTGCGCCCCGAGGGACTCGCCGCCGTATTCGCCATCGAGGCGGGAGAGAACCCGGTGCGCGAACTCGGGCTCACCGGCGGGGTGCCCACACCGGGCATGCTCGCGTGGATCCTGTTCGTGCACGGAGCCGGGCGGCTTCCGGCGCTGCCCGGTCTCGTCCGCAACGGGCTGCTCGGCCGGTACCTGCGCGACCGGATCACCGGGCGCTCGGATTGGGTACGCCGCGCCATCCGGATCGCCGTCAGCATCGACCACCCCGACGGCTACCTCAATCCGGAGTGGGCGGCGCGGCTGGCGCACTTCGAGGATATCGACGTCCCCACCTGGATCCACGGCGGCTGGCACGACGTCTACAACCGCTCGAATTTCCGCATCTACGAACGTATTCCGGTCGCGCCGGGAGCCAAGCAGATCTTGGTGGACGACTCCTACCACCTCACGCCAGGCTCCGGCTTCGGCGATCCCGGCAACCCGCAGGCGCTCGACGAACTCCAGTGCGCGTTCTTCGACCGCTGGGTCAAGGGCGTCGACAACGGAATCGACCGGTACGGACCGGTGACGGTGCGCAGACAAGGCGATGGACGCTGGATCCGCCGCGCCGAGTTCCCGGACCCGGCGACGCGTGTGCGCAGGCTCTACCTCACCGCCGATCCGAGCGGCACCGCGGCACACGCCGCCGCCGACGGCGGATTGTCGACCGCGCCAACGGATACCGAGTACCCGCTGACGGTGCCGACGGGCCGAGTCAGCGCGGCCTCGAACAATACCGCGGTCATGACGATGGGCGTCGCGCTGCTGTTCGGCGACCGTTTCGGCAACGACGACCGGCGCAGCGAGGCCACCGCGATCACCTTCACCAGCGCGCCGTTCGGGACCGACACCGTGCTCTCCGGTCCGATGAATCTGCACTTGCTCGCCGCGGTCGACGGGGCCGACGCTTTCTGGTCGGTCACCGTGTGCGACGTGCGCCCCGACGGTGTGTCGGCGCCCCTCACTCGCGGCGCGCTGCTGTCGACGCTCCGCGCGATCGATGCCGCCGACAGCTATTACGCCGAGGGCGAACTGCTTTTCGCCATGCACCCCATGACCGCCGATTCCGCGCTGCCGGTGACGCCGGGGGAGGCCTTCGAGATCGACATCGAGATCAACCCCACCGAGGCGCTGCTTCGCGCCGGGCATCGGCTGCGAGTCGCGGTCAGCCCCACTAGTTTCCCGCGCCATCTGATTCCGCCGTGGAAGCAGCGCCAGATCGCCGGTCAGCGCATCCTGTTGCGCCCTGACCGTCCCAGCTACCTGAGCTTCCGCGCGCTCGGCGGCGACTGATACTCGCGAACGAACTGGATCGGCGGCCGTTGCCGCGCGGTCGCGAGACCGGAAAGGCAAGGGGGAGCGGATCGCAGCGGCCTACCGTACTATCGCGTGCGGAGACACCGGCCGGGTAGATGAAGGGGGGACGGTGTGGGACCTCGCCTTCCGGCGACCGCGCGCGACGGGGCGGCGTGGGTGCGGCGCTTCGCGCGCACGACACCGGGACTGATCGGCGCGCTCGTGCTGGTGACGGTGGTGTTGTGCCTGCTCGCGGGTTTCACGGGCGCGAACCAGTCGAGTGGGAAGATCGACCGCCGCGACGCCGCCTTGGCTCGCACCGAGCCGCTCGCCTACGCGGCGCAGAACCTCTACGTCTCGCTCTCGGCGGCCGACGCCGCCGCGGCCGAGGCATTTCTGACCGGCGGCATCGAGACGCCGCAGGTGCGCGCACGCTACCAGCAGGCGCTCGCCGACGCGGCCGACGCGCTGGCCCAGGCCACCGCGGACGCCTCCGACGAGCGCACCCGCCGCATCGTGGCGGCCATCAGCGCCGAATTGCCCGCCTACACCGGTCTCGTCGAGACGGCGCGGGCGAACAACCGGCAAGGGTTCCCGGTCGGTTCGGCCTACCTGCGCGAGGCCTCCGAGGTCATGCAGGATTCGCTGTTGAAGAACGCCGAGGAGCTCAGCACCCTCCGCTTCGCGGCCCTGCACGAGGAGCAGCGGGCGATCGGCGCGCTGCCGTTCACCACGATCACGACACTGTTGCTGGTGCTGTTCGCCTGCGGCGCGGGCTCTTTCGTCCTGCTGCGCCGCACCAACCGGCGGGTCAACCCCGGACTCGTCGCCGCGGCGGCGGCGACCGGAGTCGCGCTGCTGTGGACCGTGCTGGCGACCTCGGTGGCCGCAGCGGCACTGGAGACCGGCGACGACGCCGCGGCCCTGCGATTCCAAACTCTCGCCGAGGCAAGGATTCTGGCGCAGCAGGCCCGCACGGCGGAGACCTTGCAGCTGATCACCCGCGGTGACATCGCCGCGGGCGAGGAGACCTTCACCCGCCACACCGCGGCGCTGCGCGACCGGCTCGCGGAGGTCACCGGACCGGATTCGCCCGCGGCCCTGCGCTTCGAGGGCTGGACCGCGGGTCATCGCCGCCAGCTCGCGGCGTATCAGGCGGCCGACTATCCGGCGGCCGTCGACCAGGCCATCGGCGCCGGGCCGGAGAGTTCGGCGACCCGGTTCGCCCAGCTCGACGAATCGTTGCGCGCAGACGTGCAGCGGGTGCGCAGCGACCTGCGCGGCGGTGTCGACGCCGCCGGTGACGCGCTGACCTGGAGCCCCTCCGGAGTGTTGCTGCTGATGCTGTTCGCGGCGGGCGCCGCGGTCGTCGGATTGTGGCCGCGGCTGAAGGAGTTCCTGTGACAAGACGGCTCTTCGCACTGGTCGTCGCCCTGGCCGCGCTCGGCCCGCTGGTCGCGTGCAGCACCGACAGCTCGGTGCCCGCGACGCCGCCCGCGGTCGCGGTGAATCCGGCCCCGCCCGAATTCGCCGAGATCACCACGCCCGGCCAGGCCGAGGACGAGTGCGATGCCGAGGCCAGCCTGCGGCCGGGCCCGCTGCCGCCGCCGGGCGCGATGCCCGCGGGCTCGCCGATGGCCGCGATCGTGGCCAACGGCCGGATCCGGGTCGGCGTCGACCAGAACACCTACCTGTTCGGTTTCCGCAATCCCACCACCAACGAGATCGAGGGCTTCGACATCGATATCGCCAGGGAGATCGCTCGGGCCTTGTTCGGCGACCCGAATCGGATCGAACTGCGCTCGGTGACCGCCGAGGAGCGCATCTCGGCGCTGCGCGAGAACAAGGTCGACCTGATCGTGCGCACCTTCTCGGCCACCTGCGAGCGCCGCCGCGACGTCGACTTCTCCGCCGTGTACTACCGTGCGGCGCAGCGGATTCTGGCGCCGAAGAACTCCGGCATCCGGTCCGGGGCCGATCTCGGCGGCAAGCGGGTGTGCGTCACCAGGGGCACCACCGCGTCGGGGCCGCTGTTCGCGCTGCCCAAGCGACTCACGGTGTTCGGCGTGGCCAACTGGACCGACTGCCTGGCCGCGCTGCAACAGGGTCACGTGGACGCGATCAGCGCCGACGACCCCATTCTGTTCGGTCTCGTCGCCCAGGACCGGAACCTCGAGGTGGTCGGCGAACCGATCGGCAGCGGCGCCTACGCCGTCGGTGTGGCGAAGGGCGCACCCGATCTGGTGCGCTTCGTCAACGCGGTGCTCGAACGGATGCGCGCCGACGGCACCTGGCAGCGCATCTACGCCGCGCGCCTCAGCGCGCTCGGACCTTCGCCCGGCCCGCCGGAAACCCGGTACACCGCGTGAGCCGGGCGATCATGCAGCCACGCACCCTCGCCGAGATCGACAGCGAATTGGCCGCCCGCACCGGCGAATTCGACGCGATCGCCGCCACCCTGCTGGAACTGGACCGGCACCCCGGACTGACCCTGCTGCGCCGCTTTCCGCCCACCGGCCGCACCGAGCGCCGGTGGACGCCGATCAACGCCGAGCTGGACCTGATGTGGCAGGACTTCGCCAGGCTGAAAGCCATCCTCGACTCGGCGCGCACTGTGCGCGGCACGCGCCCCCGGCTGGACGCCGAGACGCGCGCCGAACTCACCCGGCTGCTGTACGGGCGGCCGCACGAGGCCTCGCGCACCCCGATTCCGTTGGCGCAGCGGTCGCTCACCGGGCCCGGCGAACACGTGCTGTTCGTCGGCTTGGCCGACACGGTGGATCGCATGCGCGCGACCTTTCCCCGAATCGCCGCCTTTCTCGACGAGGTCGGCGCGGTGAACGACCGGGTGCTGTCCGGGCTCGCGCCCCTTCAGGATCGGTTGGATCGGGCGGGCGCCGTCACGGCCGAACTGCGGGACATCGGGGCGGCCATCGCCGAGCTGTTGCGCCGCTCGGCCACCGACCCGCTGGCGTTGACACCGCCCGAGATCGACGCCCGCCTCGCCGATATCGGCGCGCGCCTGGACCGCGCGGCCGACGTGCTCGCCGAGCTGACATCGATCACCGCGAATTGGGATGCCGCCGTGGCGGCGACCCGCGACCGGCTGACCGTGCTCGCCGAGACCGAGGCCCGAGCCGGACGCGCGCGTGCGGAAGCCGAACGCAAGATCCGTACCGGGCCGCTGCCGTCATCCGGCGCGGAACACAAGGGGCTCGACGCCGAACTGGCCGCCCTCGATGCCGAACCCGGCGCGGCCGCGGAGCTACTGAACCTGCGCCGCCGGATCGCCGCGGCGACCCAGGCGGCCGCCGGCGCGGCCGAACTCGCCCAGGGCTTGCTGGACCGCCGCGCCGAGCTGCGCGGGCGACTGTCCGCGTACCGCGCCAAGGCGGCCAGGCTGGCGCTCGCCGAGGACGACGAGCTCCTGGCGAGCCATCGGATCGCGAGCGACCTGCTCGCGCACCGGCCGTGCGATCTCGCCGCGGCCACCCGCGCGGTCGCCGACTACCAGCAGATCGTCGCGCGGAAATCGGGGAGGAGATCATGACCTGCACCGAGCCAGGCTGTGACGGGGCGGTCGAGGACGGTTATTGCACCGTGTGCGGGACCGCACCGGCTGCGACCGGCGCGACGGCATCGAAATCAGGGCATTCGGCGGGCACGACGGACGACGTCTGCGCCGAACCCGGCTGCGGCGGAACCGTATCCGGCGGATACTGCGACACCTGCGGCACCGCTCCGGCGGCGACCGAGACCGTCGCCGCCTCGGCCCGCACGTCCGCGGGCAGCACGCGGGGATCGGCGCGCTCGGTGCGGACCGGCCGGTCGACCTCGTCGAAGCCCAGCGCGCGCGGACGGCTCGGCGCGGGCATGGTCGACGTGCCTCGGGTGCCTCGGATTCACCCCACCTCCGCCGTTCTCGCCGACCCGATGGTCGCCGAGTCGAAGCGCTTCTGCGGCGCCTGCGAACGACCGGTCGGCCGCGGTAGGGACGGTGCGCCGGGCCGCACCGAGGGCTTCTGCCCGAACTGCGGCGCCCGGTTCTCCTTCGCGCCCAAGCTGAGCGCTGGCGACCTGGTCGGCGGCCAGTACGAGGTGGTCGGTTGCCTCGCGCACGGCGGGCTCGGCTGGATCTATCTGGCCACCGACCGCAATGTCGGCAACCGTTGGGTGGTGCTCAAAGGTCTGCTCAACTCCGGCGACCTGGACGCCATGGCGGCGGCCGTCGCCGAGAAACGGTTCCTCGCCGAGGTCGAGCATCCGAGCATCGTCAAGATCTTCAACTTCGTCGAACACGCCGGACCCGATGGCGTCGCGGTCGGCTACATCGTCATGGAGTTCGTCGGCGGCACCTCGCTCAAGCAGATCCTGCGCGATCGGCGCGACACCGACGGCGGATACCTGCCGGTGCCCCAAGCCATCGCCTACATTCTGGAGATGCTGCCCGCACTCGGCTACCTGCACTCGCTCGGTCTCGCCTACTGCGACTTCAAGCCAGACAACGTGATGCAGACCGACGAGCAACTGAAGCTCATCGATCTCGGCGCGGTGATCGCCATGGACGATCAGGACAGCGCCATCTACGGCACGATCGGGTACCAGGCGCCCGAGATCGCCGCCACCGGACCGACCGTCGCGACCGAGGTGTACACCGTCGGCCGCACGCTTGCGGTGCTGATCATGCACGTGCCACAGCAGGGCGGGCATTTCGGCGCGCTGCCGGGACCCGACGCCGAACCCCTGCTCACCCGCTACGACTCGCTGCACCGGTTCCTGCTGCGCGCCACGGACGCCGATCCCGAGGCCAGGTTCGCCTCGATGGAGGAGGTGGCCGATCAGCTGACCGGCGTGCTGCGCGAGGTGCTCAGCGCCGACGACGCGGTACCGCGCCCCGGCATGTCGGCGTATTTCGGGCCGCCGCGCGTGGTCTTCGGTGTCGGCGTCGACGCGGCGGTCACGCCGCAAGACGTCGTGGCCGGACTGCCGGTGCCGCTGGTGGATCCCAGCGACAGCGGCGCCGCGCTGCTCGCCACGACGGCGGGGACGACGCCCGGCGAACTGGAGCGCGCGTTCGCCGACGGGCTGCGTTCGGTGGTCACCGGCCGCGGCGAATCGGTGGAGATCCCGCTGCGGCTGGTGCGCGCCGCACTCGACACCGGCGATCCGGCCGAGGCCGAGCGCAGGCTCACCGAGCTCGCCGACCGGTTGCCCGGTGACTGGCGGCTGGCCTGGTATCGCGGGCAGGCCAGGCTGCTCGCCCGCGATTTCGCCGCCGCCCGAGCCGAATTCGACGCCGTGTACACGGCGCTGCCCGGTGAACCGGCGCCTAAGCTCGCGCTGGCGGCCGTCGCCGAACTCACCGCCGACGGCGGCGCGGCGGCGCGCTACTACGACACCGTCTGGCGCACCGACCGCTCCTTCGCCGCCGCGGTGTTCGGTCTGGCGCGGATGCGCCGCCGCGCGGGCGACCGGGACGGCGCGGTCGCGGCACTCGACCAAGTCGATCCGTCCTCGTCGCTGTACACCGACGCGCGCGTCGCCGCGGTGGACGCGCTGCTCGCCGAACGCGGGCCCGCCGAGCTGACCGAGGCGGTACTGCGCGACGCGGGCGGCCGGGTCGACGCGCTGGCGCTCGATTCCAAACGCCGCGGCGCACAGGTGCGGATGCGAGTGCTGGACGCCGCGCTGGCCTGGCTCGACAGTGGCCGAGCGGTGACGAACCACGTGCCGCTGCTCGGCGTCCCATTCGACCAGGAGGGGGTGCGCACCGGGTTGGAGCGCTGCTTCCGCGACCTGGCGCGCGAGACCGAGGACATGTGGGCCCGTTTCGAGTTGGTGGACCGCGCCAACGCCATCCGCCCGAGGACCACGCTGTGAACCGGGACGGGAGCACCGAGCCGAGCGGACCCACCGAGCCCGACCGTTCCGCCGCGTCCGACCGACCCACCGAGCCGATCGCCCCTGCCGAGCCCGACCGACCCACCGAGCCGATCACCCCCGCCGCGCCCGCCAGTCCGACCGCGCCAACCAGTCCCACCGCGCCAACCGCTACCACCGGGCCGGACAACCCCGCCGAGCCGACCAGTCCAACCGAGACAGCCCGTCCCGCCGAGCCTGACAACCCCGCCGAGCCCGGCCCGGCGCCGACCCCACCCGACCAGCCGACTTCGACCGTGAGTGCCTACGTGACCCCACCTGTGAGCGCAGTGCCGACCCATCCGGCGGACACCGTGCCGACCATGCCCCTGGCGAAACCCGCCGAACCGCCGAGCGCTTCGCCGCGCTGCCCCGGTTGCCGGGAGAGCGTCTCGAGCGCCGATCGGTACTGCGAGGCCTGCGGGCGGGAACTGGGCGCGCGCCGGGTCGCGCTGCCGCATCCGGAGTCCGAGTCGGCGACTCCGCGGCCGTGCGACGCCTGCGGCGCGCAGGAGTACGACCCGGACGGCTACTGCCGCGGCTGCGGCCAATTGCGCGCTCCGCGTGACCGTTTCGAGGCCGACCTGGGCGCGGTGTGCGTGGCCACCGACCGTGGCATCGCGCACGCGCGCAACGAGGACTCGGTCGCCGCCGCCGTGGTGGACGACGCGGCGGGTCCGCAAACCGTCGTCATCGTGGTGTGCGACGGCGTGTCCACCTCCGAGGATCCGCAGGCCGCCTCCGGCACCGCATCTCGGTCGGGTGTGGACGCCACGCTCGCCGCGCTGGCCGAAGGCCAGGAGGCCCCCGACGCCGCGCTGGCCGGTCTCGCCGCCGCGGCGCAGGCGGTGCGCGATATCGCTGTGCACGAGAGTCACGCGCCGTCCTGCACGTACGTCTCGGCCATCGTGCGCGGCTACGACGCCGATACGGTCGAGATCACGGTGGCGAACGTCGGTGACAGCCGCGCGTATTGGCTCGTGCCCGCGCCCGGCGCGCCCGACATCCCGCCCTCGCAACGGCTCACCGTGGACGACTCCTGGGCCCAGGCCCTCGTCGACGCGGGCGCCATGGACGAGCAGGCCGCCATGAAGGACCCGAGGGCGCACACCCTGTTGCGCTGGCTCGGCGCGGATTCGGGGGATCGGCCGTGGTCGGACACCTGCGTGCGCGTCTTCCGCACCCGTGGTCCCGGCCTGCTGCTGCTGTGCAGCGACGGCCTGTGGAACTACCAGCCGGACGCCCACGCGCTCGCCGCACTCGCGACCGCCGCGGAACCGATGCGAGCGGCCCGCGATCTCGTCGAGTTCGCGCTGCGCAGCGGGGGCAGCGACAACATCACTGTCGCGCTCGCGCGGGTGCCCTGATCGACCAGCCAGGAGAAGTATTGTGAATTCTGTTGCCGGCAATGGCATCTCGGTGGTCGTCGACCAGAACGAGTTCCTCGCGGAAGGTTCGGGCACGGTCGACGCGGTGGTCTCGGTGGAGACCGGCGCCGATTTCGTCGCGGCCGGGCCGCCGCCGGAGCGCGTGGAGATCCTGATCATCGACAGTTCGGGGTCGATGGGCAACGGCAAGAAGCTCGAAGGCGCCCGCCGCGCCGCCATGGCCGCGCTCGACGCGCTGCCCGACGGCACCCGCTTCGCGATCGTGCAGGGCACCTCCATGGCCCGCCTGGTCTTTCCGACCGACGTGCCCTCGGTGCCCGCGGACGAGACCACGCGCGCGGCGGCGCGCCGAAAGCTCGACAAATTGCGTGCCGACGGCGGCACTGCCATGGGTACCTGGCTCGGCTTGGCCCGACAACTGGCCAAGAAACACGAGGGCGCCATGGTGCACGCGATCCTGCTCACCGACGGCAAGAACGAACACGAGTCGCCGGAGTCCCTCGCCGCCGAGATCGCCCAGTCCGAGGGCGTGTTCACCTGCGACTGCCGCGGCGTCGGAACCGATTGGCGGGTGGACGAATTGCGGTCCATCGCCTCGTCGCTGCACGGCACCGTCGACATCGTCGCCGACCCGGCGCACTTGGCCGCGGACTTCGCGGCGATGACGCACACCTCGATGGCCAAGGCGATTCCCGAACTGACACTGCGGGTCTGGACTCCGGCCGGTGCGACGGTGCGCTTCGTCAAGCAGGTCGCGCCCGCCATCGAGGACCTGACGGCTCGCCGCGTCGAGGCGGGCGCGCAGGTGGGGGAGTATCCGCTCGGAGCGTGGGGCGCCGAGGAGCGCGATTACCACGTGCAAGTGCGGGTGGAACCCGCCGCGCCGGGACGGGAGAAGCTGGCGGCGCGGGTCAGTGTGATCGCCGGCGACGAGGTCGTCGGGCAGGGTCTGGTGCGGGCGGTGTGGACCACCGAGACGGAATTGTCGGCCCGGATCAGCAGGCGCGTCGCGCATTACACCGGTCAGGCCGAGCTGGCCGATGCGGTGCAGGAGGGGCTGGCGGCCCGCAAGAACGGTGACGTGGAGACCGCGACGGCCAAACTGCGGCGCGCGGTCCAGCTGGCCGCCGAGTCGGGCAACGAGAGCACCGCGAAGCTGCTGCGCGGCGTGGTCGAGGTGGACGAGCGCAACGGCACGGTGCGGCTGCGGTCGCGTGTCGCGGCCGAGGACGAGATGGCACTGGACGCCCGCTCCACCAAGACGGCGCGGGTACGCAAGGAGTCCTGATGGTCACCTGCCCGGAGGGACACCCGTCGGCGGCGGTCGACTACTGCGATGTGTGCGGAGCACCGATCGGCGCGTCGCCGACGACGGTCGCCGCGCCACGCTGCCCGGCCTGTGGCGCGCCGAGCGGCGGACGCTTCTGCGAGGCTTGCGGTCACGATTCGGCGCTGCCCGCGCCGTCCACACCGGAACCCGTTCCGCGCGAAGTCGATCCGGAGGTCGCCGATTCGGCCACCGCGCGGCCACCGGCCGTCACCTGGATCGCCACCGTCACCGCCGATCGCGCCTTCTACGATCGCGTGCTGGCGCGCGAAGGTCCGGACGCGGATCGCGTGGAGTTCCCCGGATACTATCCGCCGCGCCGAATCGCCTTGCGCGGCAGCGAGATCCTGATCGGCAAGCGCAGCGTCTCGCAGGGCCTGAACCCCGACATCGATCTAGGCATCGCCCCCGCCGACGCGGGCGTCTCGCGGGCGCACGCGCTGCTGCACCTGACTCCGACCGGTCTCACCGTCACCGATCTCGGCTCCACCAACGGCACCAGCCTCAACGACAGCGACGACCTGATCCCGGCGGAGCAGCCGGTCGCGCTGCGCAGTGGCGACCGCGTCCACGTCGGGGCATGGACCACCATCACCCTCACCGTGGAACCGGCCTGAGGTCTGCGATCATGGCCGGATGGCCTCCGCTGTCTATCTGATCACCGGTATCCAAGCCGCGGGCAAGTCGACGGTGGCCCAGGCGCTGGCCGAGCGCCTGCCCCGTTCGGCGCACGTGCGCGGGGATACCTTTCGCAGATTCGTGGTCGGTGGCCGCGCGGAGATGGGTCCGGAACCGTCTGCCGCCGCCCTCGATCAGCTGCGGCTGCGCCATCGGCTCGCCGCGTCGGTCGCCGACGAGTACGCCGCGGCGGGGTTCACGGCGATCTTGCAAGACGTGGTGCTGGGCGAGTTCCTGCCGTTCACGATCGACCAGATCCGCACCGATCCGCTCTACGTGGTGGTGCTCGCGCCCAGCCACGAAGCGATCGCCGCCCGTGAGTCGGCTCGCGACAAGAACGCCTACGACACCTTCACCGTGGCGGCCCTGGACGCCGTGCTGCGCGACAGCACACCCCGCCTCGGTCTATGGCTCGACACGTCGGAGCTGACCGTCGCCGAGACCGTCGACGTCATCCTCGACACCGCGCGCCCGATCGCGCGGCAACAGGACCGATCCCGAGCGGGCCGTTAGGCCCCGGCCGTCACCTACACGTCCTTGCGCAAGACCGCGCGCCGCGCGAGCGGCTTGGTCGCCGGTCCCTCCAGGACCGCGCCGTCCGGCGCGAAGCGGGAGCCGTGTAGTGGACAGTCCCAGGACCGTTCCGCGTCGTTCCACCGCAGGATGCCGTACAGGTGCGGGCAGACGGCCGATACTTCGGTGGTGACTCCGTCGACGGTGCAGATCGCCGAGGGCGTGAGCCCGTGTCGCTCGACCCGCCCACAGCCCTCCTCGGGCATGCTCGCCGAGCCGCCACCGAGCATGCGCAGCCACCCCGTCGAAAGTTGTTGGGCAACAGCCGTGTTCGCTTTCGCACCGGACAGTAGCGAGCGCAGTTCGGCGGGCCGCCAGGTGGTGAAGGTGCCGGACCAGGCGGGCGGCTTGCCGGTGAGCCTGCCTGCCAGCGCGAGCGCGGCGGCGACGCCGTTGGTCAGGCCCCATTTGGCGTAGCCGGTGGCGACCAGGATGTCGTCCTGGCCGGGCAGCAGCGAGCCGACGTACGGCAATTCACCGACCGGGTGGTAGTCCTGAGCCGACCAGCGGTGCAGCACCTCCGCGCCGGGGAACCAGGCGGCGGTCCAGTCCAGGAGTTCGTCGGCGTGCTCGGCGGCCTCGTCGGTCCGCCCGACCGGGTGGCCGCTGCCGCCGACCAACAGCAGGTCGCCCTCGGGGGTGGGGTGGTAGCGCAGCGAGCGGATGGGCTGCCCCGCGCTGATGTACATGTCGTGCGGCACCGGACCGGGCACCCGGAACGCCGCGAGGTACGAGCGCTGTGCCGTGAGCCGCGCGAAGAACCCGCCCCGGTCCAGCATCGGGGTCCCGGTGGCCAGCACGACCGTGCCCGCGGTCAGGTCGCCGTGTTCGGTCTGCACGAGCAGTTCACCGTCGGAGCCGTGATGCACCCCTTGCGCGAGGGTCGATTCGTAGATCGGGGCGGCGTGCGACTCCACCTCGGCGGCCAGTGCGGCGAGCACGGCCATCGGGTCGATCTGGGCCTGCTCGATCAACCGGACCCCGCCGTACGCCGGGAAGGGCGCTTCCAGGTCGTCGACCAGCTCGGTCGGCAGTCCCGCCGCCCTTGTCGCCTCGAATTCCGCTTGTACCGAGCGCTTTTCGCGTTCGGACTGGGCGTAGGTGACCGCCGCGGCGCGCTGATAGGCGATTCCGTGCTCGTCGCAGAAGCGCAACAGCCAATCCTGGCCGTCCCGATTCGCCGCCAGGTACTGCGCGAGGGTGCCGACACCGTGCCGCCCGGCGATGCTCTGCGCGCGAGTTCCCTGGAGCAGGCTGACTTTTCCGGTCGTGCCACCGGTCGTCCCGAGCCCGACGCGCCGACTCTCGACCACCGCGACCTGGATGCCGTTCTGGGCCAGTAGCAGCGCGGTGACGAGCCCGGTGATGCCCGCGCCGATCACGACGGTGTCGAAACGCGAGCCGGGCGTCAGCCGCAGTCGGGCGGGTACTTGCGCGTCGTTCATCCACAAGGACGTCATAGTCGGGACATAGCCGATCGACCCGGCCCGAAACCCGGCGCTGACCGGCCGATCTTCCAACGGGCGACCACGCGTGATCGACTTCGGCGAATATCCGCACCGCTGATTGAGCCCGCCTCGGCCGGGTAGACCGCCACTGTCCACCTGATAACCGATATTTCGGAGGTAGATATCGTGTCCGAGCACAAGAGTGGTCCCCGGGAAGGCGTCGAAGGCGCTGTCGAAGGCGTCAAGGGCAAGGCCAAGGAGGCCGCCGGAAGCGTCTTCGGAAACGACGATCTGCGCGACGAGGGCAAAGCCCAGCAGGACAAGGCCGAATCCCAGCGCGAGGCCGCGCAGAAGGAAGCCGCAGCCGAGAAGGAGCGTGCCGAGGCGTCGGCCGACGAGCAGCGTCAGCGCGCTCACCAGAAGGGGCAGTAGTCCCCGCACCCGCGCCACGCGGTGAAAGAACGGGGTGTCCGGCTCGAGCCGGACACCCCGTTTTTCGTTGTCTTACTTCGGAACGAAGATGCCGGTCAGGTCCGCTTTCCGGATCGGTGTGTCCGGATTGGCCTGCGCGGTGCACATCAATTCGATCGAGGCGATGGCGGCGTCGACCATGCGGTCGTCCGGCGCCTCCTGCCCGCTGCGCTCCTGCTCGAGGAACTTGGTGACGGTGGTCCGCTTCTTGTCGGCGTCCTGCTCGACGAACTCGCTGCACGGCGTGTCGCCGCCCTTGTTGACGGCCTTCTCGGCCTCCGCACAACCCGCCGCGAACATCGCGGCCGAGGCCAGCGCCGCGACGGCGAGGCTACGCATTCTCATCGAAACTCTCCTGTGTCGGGGCGGCTCAGAATCCGGCGAGGCCGGCGGCCAGGTCATCGAGGTTGAGCGCGTCGAGCACCTGCTGGCGCACGTCGGGGCACTGCTGGATGGTGGCGGTGTCGATGATCGACTGATCCGCGAGCACGGCGTCGTTGAGTCCGCCGTTGCGCACCGCCCAGTTGTGCACCGTGCCGTTGAAGCTGACCCGGCCGACGATCTCACCCTGTTCGCTCCAGTTGCCGACCTCGGCGCGCATCATGTCGCACAGCTGCGCGGCGGCCTCGGGCGTCACCTCGTCGGGATTGGGCACGTCGGCGTTGGGATCGGGCACGTCGGCGCTCGTCGGCGCCGCGATGGTCAGCGAGATGGTGCCCTCGGTGGGGGTGGCGGGTACCGGGTCGGTGTTGCCGTCGCCGCCGCATCCGGCGACGAGCGAGCCCACGGTCACCAGCCCGGCGAGCACGGCCAGGCTCCGGCTCGGCAGCCGAGTTCGGCCGTCGGCTTCCGGTGATCGGTGGTGCACGATCAGTGCCCCCGGTCGTCGTAGAAGTCGCCGTGCTTGCGCTGGACGCGCTTGTGTTCGGCGAAGACCAGCGCGGCGCCGACGACGATGCTCAGCCCGGCCGCGATGCCCGCGACGATCGCCCAGCCCTCGAAGCCGTAGCCCGCCGCGGTGAGCGTCAGCGCGACGAGCACGATGCCGACGCCGACCAGGACCATGCCCGGCCAGTTCTTCGCGTCCTCGATCGCCTCGCCCGCGTGTGTCCGGGTGGTGCGGTGGTGGTCTGGAAATACGCCTTCCGGCTTCTTGTCGTCTCGGAAATTGTTCTCGGCACGCATAGTGGTCTCCTTCCGAGTGCAACCAGCGAACGGGTGCCGTTCGACGGGTACCCGGGGAATCACCGGTCAATCAGCGGCGGCTGGCGACGAGGTCGGTGAGCAGCCGGTCCCAGGCTTGCAGGAACTCGGCGAGACCGAAATTGGCCTGCGCCCACTGCCTTGCCGATTTGCCCGCCAGCTCGGCGAACAGGGGTTCGTGCAGGAACTGCCGGACCGCCTCGGCCAGGATCTCCGGCTCGGTCGACACCACCCCGGCCTCCGCGGGGATCGAGGCGGAGACCTCGGTGGTGCCGAGCGCCACGATCGGCATGCCCAGATACATCGCCTCCAGCACCGACATGCCCAGCGAGGTCCAGCGCGGCACGTGCAGGAACACGCGGCGGCGGGCCAGCTCCTCGTACAGCCGGTCCTGTTCGAGATCGCCCGCGCCGGTGATCCGGTCGGGCGGGCGGTGCAGCGCGGCAGCCAGCCGTTCGGTGCCCGCGCCGTAGACATCGATCGGCGCGGCTTCGGAGAGCGGCGCGAGCAGATCGGTGCCGGTGATGCGGCAGCGGCGCACCGGATCGTGGATGATCGTCGCGGCCCTGGCCAGTTCACCGGTGTACCGCTGGCCGGGATCGGGGATCCCGTAGCGGATGACCGTGCTCGGGCAGCGGCCGTTGTCCCACATCAGCCGGTTGAACTGGGTGACGTGCACCAGCGGGATGTCCGAGCGGCCAGCCAGGGGATGCCTGGTCAGCGCCGCGTGCTGATGTGGCGTGTTGTGTTCGACGTAAACCGCGGGCACGTCGATGCCCGGCGCGCGACCGAGCCATTCGTGCGCGAGGTCCATCTCCCTCGGGCGTTGCAGGACAACGAGATCGATGTCGGTGTCGACCAGATCGGCGGGCGCGATGTCGACCGCGTTCGCGGGCCAGGGACGACCGCACCGGCCACGCGCCCACTCGCCGCGGCGTGCGTCGTAGGGCACCAGATAGCGGTGCCCGCCCTGGACGAAAGCTGTCATCCACGGGCTGTGCGCGTGCCACACCAGGACGTTCAGCGGTCCGGCCGCCCCGTTCGAAGTAATCGTCGGAGCTTCCATACGCCCGGTGTGCCCCGGCGCGTTCGCCCGAAACCTGGATACCCGAGAACCCGTGTACCCGAGCGCGACCCGGGTACGCGGTCACCGAGGCGCCCATACCGTGGCGCCTCTCACGTGGACCAGGGAGGTCGGGGATGACAACGGCAGGCGACATCATGACGGCGGGCGTGCACTGTATTCGCGCGGGCGACACCGTGGCCGAGGCTGCGGACCAGATGGCCGAACTCGACATCGGCGCGTTACCGATCTGCGGCGAGGACAACCGGTTGCACGGCATCCTCACCGACCGCGACATCGTGGTGAAAGTCGTTGCGGCGCGCAAGGATCCGCAGCAGGTGACGGCGGGGGAGCTGGCGGGCGGTGTGCCGTACACGGTGGACGTCACCGACGGCGTGCGCAAGGTGGTGTCGCTGATGGCCCAGCACCAGGTGCGGCGCATCCCGGTGCTCGATCGCGGGCGGCTGGTCGGCATCATCGCCCAAGCCGATGTCGCGACCGCCCTGGGCAACGCGCAGGCGGGGAACATGGTGGAGGCGGTCTCGCTGGACTTCTGATGCGGGAACCCGTCCACCGATCGTGCGCCGCTCATCGCGGCGCACGGTCACGTAGGCGCGCTGACGACCCGCTGCCTGGCGGGTTCCAGCTCGTAGATCGCGTAGGCCGCCCGGATCACCGGCTCGGCGACATTGCGCACCCGGATGCCGCCCGGCGTCGTTCCGCGCTCGGTGCCCGCGTGCGCGTGGCCGTGCAGCGCCAGATCCGCGCCGAATTCGTCGATCGGCTCGCCGAGCAGATAGGAGCCGAGGAACGGGTAGATCTCCCTCGGCTCGCCGTGCAGGGTGTCGCTGACGGGCGAATAGTGCGTGAGCACGACGGTCACGTCGGTGTCCAGCTCGGCCAGCGCGTCGCGCAGCGAATCGGCCAATGCCACGGTGTGGCAGGCGAATTCGCGCATCACCCGCTCGCCGAACACGCTGGCGCACTTACCGGCGAACCCGCCGCCGAAGCCCTTCGTGCCCGCCACGCCGAGCGTCTGCCCGTCGACGGAGACGGTGGTGGAGCTGCCCTCGAGCACGGTGATGCCGTAGTCGCCGAGCAGGGCGGTGATGTCGTCCTGGGCGTCGCTGTGGTGGTCGTGGTTGCCGAGCACGGCGATGACGGGCACGCCGAGATCGGTGAACTCCGTCGCCACCACCCGCGCCTCGTCCAGCGTGCCGTGCCTGGTGAGGTCTCCGGCGAGCAGCAGCACGTCGGCGCGCATGGGGAGTTCGCGCAGCACGGGGCGCAGCTGTCCGGAGGACTCGGCGCCCAGATGTATGTCGCCTACCGCGGCGATCCGCATGGCGTCAGCTCCCTTCGTGCGTCGACAGGTGTTCGGTTCCGGTCGGTGCGGTGGGCACCGAGACGCGCACGTCGTTGTGGATGACGACGCCCGGCAGCTGTTCGCGCACGACCGCTTCCATCTGCTGTTTGCGCTGTTCGCTCGTCACTTCGCCGTCGAGCACCACCACCTCACCGCGAATGGTGACCTGCACGCCGAGTTCGGCGGTGCGCGGGTCCTCGGCGAGCGCGCGGCGCAGA
Source organism: Nocardia sp. NPDC050713 (assembly GCF_040654315.1). Lineage (NCBI taxonomy): Bacteria > Bacillati > Actinomycetota > Actinomycetes > Mycobacteriales > Nocardiaceae > Nocardia > Nocardia sp. NPDC050713. The sequence goes on from NZ_JBFAHS010000002.1 coordinate 350,055, forward strand.
CGGGCCACGAGGTACTGGGGCTTTTCCATCGGCTCAGCCTTCTTCTCGGTCTCGAGTGCCCGGGTCGGCCCGGCCCGCGTCGGTGATACCGAGGTCGTCGACCAGGCCGAGAAAAGCTCGGGCATAGGGCGATTCCTTCGTCTGACTGCGCACAACGGACCAGTCCACCTGCTCGCGCAGATCGCGCGCGATGTGCAGCAGCGGGCTCAGATCCAGCCGGTGCGCGTCGAAGACGAGGAGCTTGTCGATCATCAGGTCGGTCGCGCTGATCACCGGCGCCACCGTGGGCCCGACGCGCATGACCGTGGCACGGTCCAGCAACTCGTCGGTGACGTCGCGGCAGTTGGGCCGGTAGATGACGTCGATCAGGGTGTCGCCGTCGTAGACCTTGGACAGCCAGTCCTCGGGCGGCTGGCACACCCGCAGACCCGCCCGCGCGAGTGCCTGGATGGCGCGCGAGGTATCGGCGGGTTTCACGAACAGATCCACATCGTGATCCGACGCGGGACCGCCGCGGGCGTACACCGCGCAGCCACCCGCCACCGCGAACCTGATCTCCGCGTCGAGCAGCGTGTTGGCGGCGCGGGTCAGCGCGTGCAGCAGTTCGTCCATCGTCGCGACCATGCTGCGGTGGTACCCGGCGGATTCCGGGTTAATCAGGGCCTGACCGGGTATGCGATGACGTACACCTCGGCCGGAAACGACCGCGGCCGACCACTAGGAAGGGGCGGTGACATGCCGAAGACAACCCGCAGTGGAGAGGCGAAGAAGTCCGAGCTGCCGAGCACCGTGCGCCGGTCCGACGACAAGGCGCAGCGAACGTTCGCGAAGGCGCACGACGCCGCCCTCGAGGAGTACGGCAGCGAAGAACGCGCCTACCGTGTGGGCTACAGCGCGTTGAAGCACAGCTACGAGAAGATCGGCGACCATTGGGAGCCGAAAGAGCGGCGCGGACCCTCCGACGAGCGCGCCGAGAGCGGGGGCCCGAACGCCCGGGGCCGGACGGCCGAAGGCGTGAACGCCAATGCGACGAAGAAGCACCTGATCAATGTCGCCGGTCGCCTGTCGATCACCGGGCGCTGGAAGATGACCAAAGAAGAGCTCATCTCGGCGATCGAGAAGGAGAATCGCCGGAAGACCGCAAGTGCACGACAATGAGGACCCCTCGCAGCGCCCGGCAAGGGCCTACGAGGGACGGGACGAAACCGAGCTCGAACGACTGGACCGCAACTGGGCCAGCCTGATCCAAGAACTGCGCGTCGTACAGACCGGCGTGCAGTTCCTCATCGGCGCGCTGCTGCTCTTGCCCTTCCAACCCGAGTTCGCGGTGGTGTCGCAGCAGATGCGCACGCTGTATCTGGTGACCGTCTGCGCGGCGTTCGGCGCCACGGTGTTCCTGGTGGCGCCGGTGTCCTGGCATCGCATCCTGTTCCGCAGGCATCGGCTGGGTAACGTCGTCTCGGCCGCGCATCGGTGCGCCATGGCGGGTGTCGCCTTGCTCGGTATCGCGCTGACGGGGGCGTTGATCCTGGTGGTAGACGTGGTCGCCGGGGACGTGGCGGGCGTGATCGCGGGCGTCGTCGCCGCGGTGCTCTTCGCCGCGGCCTGGCTCATCGCGCCGTGGCGATGGCGCGCCCGGAGCCAACGGCACCCGTGACCACTGAGGCCCGCGCGGGCGCGGCACGCCGATACGCCGACAGCGTCGCGGCGGCGACCGCATCCCAGGAATAGCGGCTGCTCGCCCGCTGATACCCGGCCGCGCCCCAGGTTTCGCGCAATGTCGCGTCCTCGAGCAGCGGGCGCACCGCACGGGCCACGACATCCGGCTCGGGCGGTGCGACGAATTTGCCCGTGACTCCGTCCACCACGGTGTCGAGCATGCCGCCGACCGCGGTGGTAACCACCGGCTTCCGGCAGGCCATCGCCTCCAGCGGAACCAAGCCGAACGGCTCGTACCAGGGCGTGCACAGCACCACGTCGGCCGAGCGGTACAGCCGCGGCATCGCGCTGTGCGAGACCCGGCCGAGCAGCCGAACCCGTTCGTGCACACCGTTTTCCACGGCGATGCGACGCAACCGCTTGGCTTCGGCGTCGTCGTCCACGTCGTCGCCGACCGCACCGCCCGCGATCACCAGTTCGGTGTCGGGCAGGTCGGGCATGGCGCGCACCGCGAGGTCGAATCCCTTCCTGCGCACCAGTCGGCCCGCCGCGAAGATCCGGTGGCGCGCCTTGCGGTCGGCGACGCCACCCTCGGGACGGAAGGTCCCGAGATCGACTCCGCAGGGCGCCACCGAGATACGAAAACGCGGCACTCCCATCCTGACGAGTTCGACGGCCTCGTCGGCGCTGGTCGCCAGTACGTGCGCGGCCCTCGTCGCGATGAGCCGCTCGAATCGGATTCGGGAGCGTGGGCTGGTGTCGGCCAGTCCGTGGTGGCGGCGCTTGACGGTGCCGAGCGCGTGGAAGGTCACCACCACCGGAATGTCGTGCGCCCGTGCCGCCAGCTCGGCGGCCAGCGCGGACATCCAGAAGTGCGCGTGCACCAGATCGGGGGTGTCGATGGCCCAGTGCTTGCGCAGGAACGTGCCGAATTCGCCGAGGTGGGGCAGTGTCTGGTCGCGGCCCAGTGGCCGCGGCGGCCCGGCGGGGACGTGCACGACGCGGTAGCCGTCGCGGGTCGCCACCTCGGTCCGGACGTGCGGGTCGTCACGCCGGGTGTAGACGGTGACCCGATGCCCGCGACGGGCCAGCGCCGCGGACAGCGCCGCGACGTGCACCTGTTGACCGCCCGCGCCGCCGCCGGGATCCGAGAGCGGGCTGATGTGTTCGGAAACCATGGCGATCTTCACGGCTACTCCGTTCCGGCGAGAAGGCGGGCGCATGCCGATACTCGGCGCGGCCATGGCCGGACGTGTCGTCGGCGATATGTGCGGGATATGCCCGCCACCGTGGCGCGCAAACGGTGCGGCCCGGCCTTTTCGGCTGGAAATGCCCGGATGAGCTCGGTTTACCTGCACCGAATGCGGGCAGTCGGCCGGACGAGAGCGATTGACGGCAGGCAGGAGGAAGCCAGTGAACGAGCGATCGGACAACGGCGTCGGCGGATCCGGTGCCGATTCCAAGCAGCGACAGCTGGACGCGCACCGTGTCGATCGGGAGAGCGGCTATCTGACGACCCAGCAGGGCGTGCGCGTCGAGAGCACCGACGACGCGCTGGCCGCGGGGGATCGCGGACCCACGCTGTTGGACGACTTCCACGCGCGGGAGAAGATCACCCACTTCGATCACGAGCGCATCCCCGAGCGCGTGGTGCACGCACGCGGCGCGGGCGCCTACGGCTACTTCCAGCCCTACGACAACGCGTTCGCCGACGTCACGGCGGCGGCGTTCCTGACCGACCCGAGCGTGCGCACCCCGGTCTTCGTCCGGTTCTCCACCGTCGCCGGATCCCGCGGTTCCGCCGACACGGTCCGCGACGTGCGCGGGTTCGCCACCAAGTTCTACACGGCCCAGGGCAATTTCGATCTGGTCGGCAACAACTTCCCGGTGTTCTTCATCCAGGACGGCATCAAGTTCCCCGACTTCGTGCACGCGGTGAAACCCGAGCCGCACAACGAGATTCCGCAGGCCGCCTCGGCGCACGACACCCTGTGGGACTTCGTGTCGCTGCAGCCGGAGACCCTGCACGCCATCATGTGGCTGATGTCGGACCGGGCCCTGCCGCGCAGCTACCGGATGATGCAGGGCTTCGGCGTGCACACCTTCCGGCTGGTGAACGCGCAGGGCAAGGGCACCTTCGTCAAGTTCCACTGGAAGCCGAAGCTCGGCGTGCACTCGCTGGTGTGGGACGAATGCCAGCAGATCGCCGGGCGCGATCCCGATTTCAATCGCCGCGATCTCTGGGACTGCATCGAGGGGGGCCAGTACCCCGAATGGGAGCTCGGCGTTCAGCTGGTGCCCGAGGAGCGTGAGTTCGACTTCGATTTCGACCTGCTCGACGCGACCAAGATCATTCCCGAGGAGCAGGTCCCGGTCCGCCCGGTGGGGCGCATGGTGCTCGATCGCAACCCGAACAACTTCTTCGCCGAGACCGAACAGGTCGCCTTCCACACCGCGAACCTGGTGCCCGGCATCGACTTCACCAACGATCCGCTGCTGCAACTGCGCAACTTCTCCTACCTGGACACCCAGTTGATCCGGCTCGGCGGTCCCAATTTCGCCCAGCTGCCGATCAACCGGCCGGTGGCCGAGGTCCGCAATCACCAGCAGGACGGCTACGGCCAGCACGCCATCCCGGTCGGGCCCGCCTCCTACACCAAGAACAGCATCGGCGGCGGGTGCCCGTTCCTGGCCGATTCCGGTGCCTACCAACACTATCCGCAACGGATCGACGGCGAAGCGCAGCGCAAGCGCGCGGAGAGCTTCAAGGAGTACTACCGGCAGCCGAGGATGTTCTGGCGCAGCATGTCCCCGCCCGAGGCCGAGCACATCGTCGACGCGTTCGCCTTCGAGCTGGGCAAGGTGAACCGGACGGAGATCCGCGAGCGGGTCGTGGAGCATTTGGTCCGCATCGACACCGACCTCGCGGTGCGGGTGGCGGGCAAGCTGGGCACTTCCGCCCCGGAGTCCGACATCGACACCTCCGATTCCTTCGTCTCGCCCGCGCTGTCCCAGGCCAACACCGCGATGGACACGATCCAGACCCGCAAGATCGCGGTGCTGGCCGCCGACGGCATCGACGCGGCCGGGGTGCGCGCGCTGCGCGCGGCGCTGACCGAACGCGGCGCGATCGTCGAGGTGCTCGGCCTGCACGGCGGACGAATCAGGGGCGACGGATCCGACGGCGACCAGCTCGATGTCGACCGGTCGCTGGCCACCGCCGCCTCGGTGCTCTACGACGGCGTTGTCGTCCCCGGCGGTCCCGGCGCGGCGGAGACGTTGGCGCGCAACGGTTCCGCGGTGCACTTCGTGCTGGAGGCGTTCAAGCACGCGAAAGCCGTCGCCGCCTTCGGCGCGGGCGTCTCGGTGCTGCGCATCTCCGGGATCATCCCCGAGACGCCACCGGATGGCGGGCTCGGCATCGAACAGGGCGTGGTCACCACTGAGTCGAGCGGCGGCTCACTACCTGGGGATTTCGTGGACGCCTTCGCCGACGCGCTGGCCAGGCACCGCATCTGGCGCCGGGCGACCGCCGCGGTGCCTGCCTGAGACAAGTCCCTGACACCGCCGGGCGGACGTGCCAGACTGTAGGGAGGTTGAGACTACAGCCGAACCCGGTTCGACGCGGTCGGCCCAGACGACGGGCCACCGCGATCATTCGGACGGGAGCGTGACGGCAACTGCCGATCGATGCCGATCGGCGGGCGCGCTGGGACGAACTCCGAGCGCGCCGCCAGGTGGCTGACAGGCCCGGCACGCGGCGGCTCGACGCACCGCGTACCCGACAGCGGGCCGTCATCCCACCGTGCCCCCTCCCATCGACGGCGCTCGTCCGTCGACCGAGCCGATCGCACCGAGCCGGACATCCCTTTGCCAAGGGAGGTTTGCCATGCCAGTTGACGCCGCTCTACCCCGGCACCGCATCGACGGAGTCGATCCGAGCGCTCGTCCAGGTGGTGCGCACTCGCAGCACGACAGCCGCATGTGGTCGCAGCGGGTCGACCGGCGCCGACAGTGCGTCGTGGTCCGCGTCGAGGGCGAAATCGACGCGCTCGTGCACGACCGATTCCAGGAAACGGTCGAACATGCGACGCGAGCGGGGTGCCAGGCCGTGGTCGTCGATCTACGCGCCGCCAGATTCCTCAGCATCCGGACCGCGAGCACATTGGGCGCGCTCCGGCAACGGGCCGCGTGCGCGGGCGTCGACCTGCGCGTCGTAGCCGGTCGGGCCGAGATCGAACGGGCGCTCGACGTCGCGGGCGTTCGCTCGTTGTTCTTCCGCTACCCCTCCATGCGCGCCGCGCTGGACGCGTGAGGCCGATAGTCCTCGGCCGCACCGATCTGCTCGCCGCTCACCCGGCGAGGACGGATACTTGCCGTGTGACGGAGAGTGGGTCGGTTCAGCCCGAAGACGCGTTCGCGCTGAACCGGGTGATCGGTATGGGGACGCCGCAGAGTGTCGGCAGTTTCCGATTCTGGTTCGCGGACCAGCGGTGGGAGTGGTCGGACGAGGTGGCGTTGATGCACGGGTACTCGCCGGGAACGGTGCGGCCCACGACGAAACTGTTGCTCTCGCACAAGCATCCCGAGGACCGTGAGCAGGTCGCCACGGTATTGGCGAACTCCATCGAGACCGGCGAGCCGTTCTCCAGCAGGCACCGGATCATCGACACGAAGGGCACGGTGCACCACATGATCGTGGTGGCCGACCGGATGACCGACGAATCCGGCGAGGTGGTCGGCACCGCGGGTTACTACATCGATGTCACCGACACGCTCGAGGAGCACCGGCAGGAGACGCTGGACGACACGCTGCCGGAGTTGTACGAGGCGCGCGCGATCATCGAACAGGCCAAGGGCGCGCTGATGCTGGTGTACGGCATCAGCGCGGAACAGGCCTTCCGAGTGCTGAGCTGGCGTTCCCAGGAAACCAACGTGAAACTGCGCTCGCTCGCCTCCCAGTTGATCGCCGATATGCATGCCACGACGCAGGTCGCCGTCGGCCTGCGCACGGAATTCGATCACCTGTTGCTGACCGCCCACGAACGGGTGCGGCGGTAGGGTGGGTACCCGCGTCGGCGACAACCGACGTTTCAGTTCGTGTCCGACGGGTAAGCGCAACGATGAGGGACGCCGCGGTCGCCTCACCTCGAGGTGTTCGGTGATTGTTGCGCGGTAGCCTGACGGATCGGCCGCGCGAAACAAGGTGGTGATGGGTTATGGGGGAGTGGACCTCTCAGTCCTCTACGGAAACGACGACCATCGGGGTGCGCGTGCCCGCGCGCCTCGAGCAGCTGACGATGCTCCGCGCGCTCGCCGAAACCGTGGCCCTCATCGCGGATTTCGCCATCGATGAAGTGACCGACATCCGCTTGGCCTTGGACGAGGTCGCCACCGCGCTGATCTTGGACGCGGTGCCCGGCTCGAATGTCGACTGCGCTTTCACCTACGACGAGAATCGCATGTTCGTCCACGTCTCCTCGGTGGCCACGACCGAATCGGTAGTGGAACAGGCCGGTTTCGGATGGCACATCGTGCGGACCCTCACCGAATCGATCGCGGCGCAGCAGGAGCCTTACGACGGAGCGCTGTCGGGGTATCCGACGGTTGTCGACTTCACCTGGGTGCGAGGGGGCGCCGATGGCGGGTGAATCGAAATCGGCGGGCGACAGCTACGACAACATCGAGCCGCTCTTCGAGAAGATCGCCGCCCTCGGCCCCGACGACCCGCGCCGCGCAGCCCTCCGAGAGGAACTGATCGGGCGGTGCCTGCCGCTGGCCGAGCACATCGCCCGCAAGTTCTCCGGGCGCGGTGAGATCTTCGACGACCTGCTCCAGGTCGCGCGCCTCGGCCTGGTGCAGGCCGCCGACCGGTTCGACGTGAGCCGTGGCTCGTCGTTCCTGGCGTTCGCGGTGCCCACCATCATGGGCGAGGTCCGCAGGCACTTCCGCGACAACACCTGGGCCGTGCGGGTGCCACGGCGCACCAAGGAGATTCAGCTCAGCATCGGCGCGACCGTGGAGGCGCTCTCGCAACGGCTCGGCCGGATGCCGCGCGCCAGGGAGATCGCCGACGAACTCGACGTCGACCTGGTCGAGGTCACCCAGGCCCTGATCGCGGGCAATGCCTACCAATCGTCGTCTATCGACGCCGTCGCGGGCGACGACATCGACAGCGCCCCGCTTCCGCTGCTGGAAAGCCTGGGCGCAGACGAACCGTCCTACCACCTGGTGGAGGACTTCATGGCAGTCAAGCCGCTCATCTCCGACCTGCCCGACCGCGAACGGCAGGTCCTCGTCATGCGCTTCTTCGAGGGCAAGACCCAGACGCAGATCGCCGACGTCCTCGGCGTCTCCCAGATGCACGTTTCCCGGATCCTGGCCAAGACACTGCGCTGGCTGCGCGAGGAAGCGCTGCGCGACTGATCGACGCGACGTCCGCGACTCGTTGGCACGGGCCCACGGCGCTTTGCGATTCATTGGCGCGGCGCCCGCGCGGCTCACACCGGATTCGGCGGTGGGGGCGCCGGATCCGGCCCCGGAGTAGGACGACTGGGCGACGGTTCCGGCGGGGGATGACCCGGGCCCGGCACCGGCGGGGTACCGGGTTCGCGCGGGTCCGGGCCGGGCACCGGCGGCGTGGGCCGATCCGGTTCCGGCGGGAACGGATGCGCCGGGCTCGGATCTGGTTCCGGCGGCAGCGGCGACGGACCCGGATCGGGCGGGAACGGGGGCGGGAACGGATGCGGCGCGGGGTCCGGATTCGGGATCGGCTCCGGCGGCGTCGGCACCGGGTCGGGCTCCGGAATCGGCGGAATGGGATCGGGCATCGGCTGTGGCGTGTGGTCGTCCATGCGACATCTCCTCGGTGGTGACCCGCGGCGCCGGAAACCGCGCGGCGGAGCGGGCCGGTCACCGAGCCGGGTACCCACCCAGCACGGGACGAATCGGGTGCGGTGTACGCCTCACTCTCGTTTGCCGACGATCCGGTTCGGGTAAAGGGGGAACAACCGGACAAAGAGATACGAGGGCGCAGAGGGAGTCGTCATGGACGATCAACGACGACCCGCCACCCGGACTCCGTACACCGGACCCGGGCATTCGAGGTCGCTGCAGCAGGCACAGGAGATCACCTCGCCGACGCAGCGGCCGGACCGAGCGGGCCGCACCCTGATCACGCGCAACCACGACGTGATCAGACGGTGGGCCGAGGAGCGCGGAGCTCGTCCCGCCACCATGCCGGGCAGCGAGTACAACGGCCGCCTCGGCGTGCTGCGCTTCGACTTCCCCGGCTACGGCGGGGCGGTGCTGCGCCCGGTCGGCTGGGACGAGTGGTTCGAGACCTTCGACGACCGGCGGCTGCGCTTCCTCTACCAGGAGCAACGGGCCGACGGCTCGCCGAGCAATTTCAACCGGCTGGAGCGACCGCGCCGCGAGGACCGCTGATCCGTTTCGTCGGCTCGGCAGCGGCAAAACCCCAAGCATGAGTGAACCGATAGGCGAGGAGCCGCTGGACGACACGGCGTGGACCGATCAGATTCCGTCCACCACCGAACAGCTCGACGAGGACGAACTCGACGCCGACCCGCTCGAGCAGGCGATGGACCCGCCCGACGCGTGGTCCGGCGCCGAGCGCTACGCCCGGTCGCCTGCCGAGCAGCGCGCGGGCGAGTCGATCGGCGAGCGTCTCGACGCAGAGGAACCGGACGTCGCTCCGGACCAGCCCCCGCTCACCAGGGGCCCCGAGGAGTCCTGACCGGAAACGACCGAGCGATCGGCGCGGCACCGGTTGCCGCGCCGATCTTCTCGCGTCCGCGGTCAGTCCGTCGCCGCCGGTGCCGGCAGGAAGCGGGGGAGCACCACCGAGCCCGCGGTGGCCGCGGCGGCGGTCGTCGCCGCGATGGTCCAGCCGATCGGGCCCAGCGGGGTGCAGCCGAAGTAGCCGCACACACCCGGGGTCATGACCACGGCCCCGAGCACCACGCCGCTGGCCGCGGTGGTCACCCAGACCAGCGGGCTGCGGTGCCCGGAGACCAGCGTCTGCCCGAGCTGGGTGCCGATCAGCGCGACCAGACCGATGGTGGCGGCCCGGCGCTGTGACCCGGTGTAGCGGGCGATGGTCCACGCGGTCGCCGCCCCTGCGGCGGTGGTGACGCCGCGGACCGCGATGGTGTGCGCCAGCTCCGGTCCGAGCCGCGCGGGCGGGATTTCGGACAACTGCCTGGCGCGCTCTTCGGGATCGGTGGCGTCCTGTTCGGCGCGGTCGGGGGAGAGCGCGAGCGCCAGCGCGGGGAACATGTCGGTGAGCATGTTCACCAGCAGGAACTGGCGGGTGCCGAGCGGCGCGTGTCCGCTGACGGCGGTGCCGTACAACGTGAACGCCACCTCGCCCGCGTTGCCGCCGACCAGCACGCCGACGGCGTCGTTGATCCGCTGCCACATGCCGCGTCCCTCCACGAGCGCGTGTAGCAGGGCGGTCGGGTCCGGTTCGGTGAGCACCAAGTCGGCGGCGTTGCGGGCGGCGGCGGAACCGTGTGCGGCCAAACCGATTCCGACGTCGGCGCTGCGGATCGCGGCTGCGTCGTTGCTGCCGTCGCCGGTCATGCCGACGACATGCCCCGCGCGGCGCAGCGCGGCGACGATGCGCACCTTCTGCTCGGGGGCGACCCTGGCGAACACCGTCGTCCGCTCGATCAGCTTCGTCTGTTCGCTGTCGTCGAGGCGGTCCAGATCGGCGCCGGTGGTCACCGACTCCGCGTCGATGCCGAGCTGTCGTGCGACGGCCGCCGCGGTCACCGGATGGTCGCCGGTGATCATGCGGATGCCGATGCCGTTCTCGCGCAACGCCTGCACGAGCGGAAGCGTCTGCGGGCGCGGCGTGTCGGCCAACCCGAGGAAGCCGAGGAGGGTGAGTTCGCCGACCGCCTCCTCGACGTCCGCCGGCTTCTCGGCCAAGTCGCGGCGGGCCACCACCAGCACCCGCAGGCCCTGTTCGGCGAGATCACGCACCACCGCTTGGGCGCGCTCGCGATGGTGGTCGGTGAGCGTCTGCTTGTCCTCATCGCCCGTGCGCACCTTCGCGCAGCGGGGCAGCACCACCTCGGGGACGCCCTTGACGACGAGGCGCAGCCTGCGGGTGGTGTGCCCGAGCGCGGCGGCGTAGCCGCGGTTGGACTCGAACGGGATCTCCTCGATCGGGTCCCACTGGTCGTCGTCGCCGAGCACGTCGGCGGCATCGAGGACCGCGCGATCGGTGGCGTGCAGCACCGGACCGTCGTCCGGGTCGGGGCAGGCTCGCGCGGCGGCGCGCAGCAGACGGCGCGCGTTGTAGACATCGGCGTCGTGTGGCCACTGCCGATCCAAGTCGGCGAGGGTGGTCAGCCGCAATCGCCCTTCGGTGAGAGTTCCGGTCTTGTCGAAGCACAGCGTGTCGACGCGGCCGAGCGCCTCGACGGTGCGGCTGGCCCGCACCAGCACGCCATACCGGGACAGCCTGCGGGCGGCGGCGAGCTGCGCCACGGTGGCGACCAGCGGCAGCCCTTCCGGTACTGCGGCGACGGCCACGCCGACGCCGTCGGCGATCGCGATGCGCAGCGGTTGTCCGCGCAGGCCGCCCAGCGCCGTCACCGCGCTGCCGCCCGCCAGGGTCAGCGGCAGCACGCGCTCGGTCAGACGTCGCAATTGCGCTTGCACACCGCCCTTTTCGGGCGGCACCGCGCCCGCGGTAGCGCGCCCGGCCTGCGTGTCGGCGCCGACGGCCACAACGACCGCGCAGGCCTCGCCGGTCACCACCGTGCTGCCCTCGAACACCATGCACGCCCGGTCACCGAGCTCGGCGCCCGGCGTGGCGGCCAGCTGCTTCTCCACGGTGACCGATTCGCCGGTCAGTCCGGATTCGTCCATCTCCAGGTCGTCCACCCAGAGCAGACGCGCGTCGGCGGGCACCACGTCGCCCGCCCGCAGCGCGACGACATCACCCAGGACGAGCCGGTGGGCGGGCACGATCCGCTCGTCGGCGTCGGCGGCCGGCTCGGTGCCGCCCTCGCCCACCGCGGCGCGATCCAGCAGCCGGGCGGTCACCTCTTCTTCGGCGATCAGCTGGTGCAGCGCGTTCTCCGCCTTCTGGCGTTGCCGCGCGGAGACCAGCGCGTTGACGGTCAGCACCGAGGAGAGCAGCAGGGCGTCGGAGGGAGAGCCGAGGATGGCGGTGGCGACGGCGCCGACACCGAGGATGGGCGTCAGCGGGTCGGCCAGCTCACGGCGAAGCTGCCCGGCGAACGAGATCAGTGACGCGAAGGGCGCGAGCAGCGCGGGCGTGCGCGATTCCTCGGTGACCCGCGCGTCCAGCGCCTGCGGCTCCGGTAGCCGGGAGAGCACCTCGTCGGGTTCGAGCGCGTTCCACGGCAGCAGCGGCGCCAGAGTGGCGCGCGGCTCGCCGCGCACGGCCTGCCAACCCGCGAACGCGCCGTTGACCAGGCCGACGAAGTGCGCGGTGACCATCGGCGAGCTGCGTCCGCGCCGCGCCGGACCGGTCGCCAGCAGCAATCCGCCGAGCGCGCACGCCGACAGCGCCAGCGCGCGGCCGCGTTCGCTGGCCTGCCTGGCCGGGACCACCGCGGCCAGCACCCGCTGGACCTGGCTCAGATCGCGGCACATCAGATCGGCGCTCCACGGTGGCCGCATCGACTCGCACTCGCCGCCGCACACGCCGATCGCCACGTCGGCCCAGGCCAGCGCCTTGTGCGCACGCGGACTCAGCACCGCGACGACATGACCGTCCTGCTGCGCGCCGTTCACCAGCTTGCTCATCGACACCCCCGCGGAGACGAATTCGTCGGCGAGGGAACGCAATTCCGCGACATCCTCGCCGCCGACCAGCGTCACCCGCAGACCCGCGGTGCGCGCGGCGCCGAGCAAGGCGTGCGCGCGACGGTCCAGCTCGCGCCCGATCAGGACCCGGCCCACCGGGCGGCCGCCGTCGCGCAGTTCGCGCCAGACCGGGCGCACCGTGACGCCGCGATCCGGCGCTCCGCTCTTGGGCTGGACCAAGCGCAACCCGTGCGAACCACTCGGCCCCGCTTCGTCGTCCAAGCCGTCCGCGGACCGCAGCAGGCGCTGCGCGGCGCTCCACACGTGGGCCGCGGCGCGCTCCTCGTCGGCTTTCACTTGCTCGTCGAGCTCGTCGTGCGTCGGTCGCGACCCGTTGGTCGACACCCGTGAGGTCTCGGACGAGCTGTCCGTCGCGGCGGCGCCGTCCCGCCGCCGACGCCTGCGTGGGTCCCGCCAGCGCGGGTCGATGGGTTCGGCCGCGAGCACCAGGCGGCGCGAGGTCAGCAACGATTCGCCGTCCACCACCAGCGCGGTGAGGCGATCCAACCGACGCCATACGACCGGCTCCAGGGTGAGCACACCCGCGCGCGACAGGGTCATCGAGACGGCGGCGGCGTACGCCTCCCGCGTCGCTCGGGCGGCCTTCGGCGCGCCGAGCTCGAGCGCCTCCGACGCCGCGCCCCCGCGCCGAGAGGCGCCGAACGCGGCCGCGCTGAGCAGCGCGCCCGCCGAGGCCTCGTCGGCGACCCGTTCCACCGGCCCGCGCGGCAGTTCGGCGGGCCTGGAGTGCTCGGGCAACGGATCGTCGACGGCCAGCGCCTCGTGCGTGGTGAGTTCGCACTCCCAGTCGCGCCACTGGGCGCGTCGCGCCACGACCTCGGTCAGCACCATAGTGCGCTGCATCGTGTCGACGACCAGGTTCGCCATGCCCGCGGCAGGCGCGTTGCCGATCGCGTTGCCGATCGCCATCGCGGTGCTCAGCACCAGATCCGTTCTCGGACGGCCCAATCGATCTTCCAGCACGCGCCGCAGCCGCGGCTGGGCGTCGGTGAACGCGGCCATCGAGCGCAGCACCCGCACCGGCGGCTTGATCGGCAGCAGCCAGCTCGTGGTCGCCACGGCCATCGCGCACAGATCCCCGGCGACCTGAATCCCCGCCACCAGCAACGGTTCTCGATCCGAGGGGAACTCGGCGCGACGGTTCCACTCCCGATCCGCGACCTTGACCTCGCGCTCGGTCCGCTCCACCTCGGCGAGCAGTGCGGGCAGATCCGCCGCGCCGTTGGCCAGCGCCGCGACCACCCGTCCGGTGACCGCGTTGACCTCCCACCAGCGCACCGCGCGCAGCCGGTCGAGTCGCTTGCCGAGCGCCTTGGTGATGGCCGGGTTGTCCATGTCGGTGAGGCCGCGCACCTCGACCGTCGCGCGATCCTCGCTCACGGCGATCCGGCGATGGGTTCGTCCGGTGTGCGGGTCGACCAGGTCGGCCAGGTCGTCACGCAGGTGGCCGGCGGCGTCGGGGAGCATCAGCTCCGCGCCCGCGACGGCGGCGCGCACACCGGTCTCGGCGACGCGGATCGGCACGGTGGCGGCTTTCATCCCGGTGTCGACGGCGAGCCCCACCCCGGAGCGCGCGACGTCGACCGCCGTGCCCGCGACGGAGGAGACCAGCGGGTTGAACACGATATTGCGCACCGATAAGCCCATACCGGTCAGCTACCCGGCAGTGCACCGGACAAACAGCGCGGAAGCGGTTCCGACGGCGCTGTTCGGCCGGTTCGCGCCGCCGAGACGACGTGGCGAGGATCACTGCCGATTTGCCATTGATGCGCGCGCGGGTAAGGGTGGGTACCCGAACGGAGCGGCACCCGCCAGCCACCCGATGTTTACCGAGCGGTCGGTACGGGTATTCGTGTGGTCGGCAAGCTGCTCGAAGCGGACTGTCGCGTCGTCTGGGCATGCGATTTCCGCATCACGCCGCGCTTCCGCCTGTCTGCAAGGGATGAGGGTCTTGAGCGCGAACCTGATGATCGTCGACGACGACGACCAGATCCGCGGCGCGCTGCGGATGGCCATGGAGGACGAAGGCTACGACGTCGCCGAGGCGAACGAGGCCGAGGACGCGCTGTCGCGTCTGCGCAGCAACGGCGCCCCCGATGTGATGATCGTCGAACTGATGCTCGGCGACATGGACGGCTTCGACTGCATCCGCGAGATCCGCCGCGACCACGACGTCCCGATCATCGTGATCAGCTCGCGCGACGACACGCACGACGTCGTGGCCGCGCTCGAGGCGGGCGCCGACGATTTCGTCACCAAGCCATTCGAAATCAAGGAAATCTCCGCGCGCATGCGCGCACTACGCCGCAGAGCGCGATTGGCCGCCGAGCGCGAAGCGCCGCGAGAAATGGTGCTCGACGCGTATCCGGGCGCGCCGCTCGTCCTCGACAAAGACGGCGGCGCGGTACGCCGCGGCGCCGAGGAAATACGCCTGACAATCACCGAGTTTCGACTCCTCTGCGAACTCGCCGAATCGCCGGGGCGCGTGCTCAGCCGCGCCCTCTTGCTCGAACGAGTTTGGGACGACGGGTTTTTCGGCGACGAGCGCATTGTAGACGTCCATATGCGGCGGTTGCGAACGAAGATCGAGCGCGATCCATCGGATCCGTGCGTCGTGGTCACTGTGCGCGGGCTCGGATATCGCCTCGACGTGCAACGTTGATCACATTATGTTTTGCCTCGTGATCTGTTCGTAATACAACCGCAAAGAGATCGACCACTTCAGCTCAAAGTTGGTTCGTAAGCCTGGATAAGTACTGCAGACCCGACCTGGGAGTTGTATGTCACTGCCAACCTTGTCCACGGAAACGATCGATCGCGCCGCGACGGCGTGGCACAGATCCGACCGCATCGGTGTTCCACTCCTTCGTGCGCCACAGCTGGGCGACGCCGCCCAGATCTGGCGGATCGCGAAGGATTCGCACGTGCTCGACACCAACTCGAGCTACGCGTACCTGCTGTGGTGTCGGGACTTCCCCGGCACGACGGTGGTCGCCGAGGTGGACGGCAGGGTCGTCGGCTTCGTCATCGCCTACCTGCGGCCGCAGGCTCCGGACACCGTATTCGTCTGGCAAGTGGCGGTTTCGCACAGCGAGCGCGGCCGGGGCACCGGCTCCGCGCTGATCGAGCACCTGCTCGACACCGTCGCCCCGCACGGGGTCACGGCGCTGGAAACCACCGTCTCGCCGGACAATCCGGCCTCGATCGCGATGTTCGCGGCGGTGGCCCGCCGTCGCGGCGCGCGAATGACCAAGCGCCCCTTGTTCGATCCTGGCGTCTTCCCCGACAACCACGCCGCAGAAGACCTCTACCGCATCGCGCCGACCGCGCAGCGAAAGCCTGAGAAGGAGCTTCGATGATCACCGCCGAAACCACCGTCTTCGAGTCGCTCGAGTCGAATGTGCGCGGCTACTGCCGTGCCTGGCCCACCGTGTTCACCACCGCGAAGGGCGCCTGGCTGCGCGACGAGGAGGGCAAGGACTACCTCGACTTCTTCGCGGGCGCTGGCGCACTGAACTACGGCCACAACAACCCGATCCTCAAGCAGCCGCTGCTGGACTACATCGCCAGTGACGGCATCACGCACGGCTTGGACATGTCCACCGCGGCCAAGCGCAAGCTGCTGGAGACCTTGCGCGATACCGTCTTCGCGCCGCGCGACCTGGACTACAAGGTCCAGTTCCCCGGACCGACCGGCGCCAACGCCGTCGAGGCCGCGCTCAAGCTGGCCCGCAAGGTGACCGGCCGCGAGACCATCCTCAGCTTCACCAACGCCTTCCACGGCATGACCCTCGGCGCGCTGTCGGTGACCGGCAACGCCGCCAAGCGCGCCGGCGCGGGCGTGCCGCTGGTGCACGCGGCGCACATGCCCTACGACGGCTACTTCGACAACACCACCGCCGACTTCCAGTGGATGGAGCGGGTGCTCGACGACACCTCCTCGGGCTTCGACCGCCCCGCCGCGGTCATCGTGGAGACGGTGCAGGGTGAGGGCGGCGTGAATGTCGCTCGCGCCGAATGGCTTCGGCACTTGGCCAAGCTGTGCGAGGAGCGCGAGATCCTGCTGATCGTCGACGACGTGCAGATGGGCTGCGGCCGCACCGGCCCGTTCTTCTCCTTCGAGGTCGCGGGCATCACCCCCGACATCGTGACCCTGTCGAAGTCCATCGGCGGCTACGGATTGCCCATGGCCCTGGTGCTTTTCAAGTCCGAGCTGGACCAGTGGGCGCCCGGCGAGCACAACGGCACCTTCCGCGGCAACAACCCCGCCTTCGTCACCGCGCAGACCGCGCTGCAGCACTACTGGTCCGACGACACGCTCGAGCGCGCCACCTACGCCAAGGGCGAGCGCATCGCGACGGCGCTCGGCGCGGCGGCCGCGCACTTCCCCGGCCTGTCCACCCGCGGCCGCGGCCTGGTGCACGGCATCGCGTTCGACGACCCGTCGCAGGCGGGCAAGGTCTGCCAGGTGGCCTTCGAGCGCGGTCTGCTGGTGGAGACCTCCGGCTCCACCGACGAGGTGGTGAAGCTGTTGCCGCCGTTGACGATCAGCGACGAGGAGCTCGACCACGGCTTGCAGCTGCTCACCGGCGCCATCGACACGGTGTGCACCGGCTGGGGCCGCCTGCACCACCGCGGCCCGGCCGAGGGCGGTGAGCTCCAGTGATCGTGCGCAGCACCGCGGAGATAACCGGCACCGAACGCGACGTCGCGGGCAAGGGCTGGCGCAGCAAGCGGATCGTGCTCGGCGGCGACGGCGTCGGTTTCTCCTTCCACGAGACCACCATCGAGGCCGGGACCGTGCACGAGTTCCACTACCGCCACCACGTGGAGGCGGTGTGGTTGATCGAGGGCGAGGGCACGCTCACGGACCTGGACAACGACGTCACCTACGAGCTCGGCCCCGGATCCATGTACCTGCTCGACGGCAACGAACGCCACCGTCTCGAGGTGCGCAGCACCATGCGGATGATGTGCGTGTTCAACCCGCCGGTCACCGGGCAGGAGGTTCACGACAGCAACGGCGTCTACCCGCTGGTCGCGGCGCCGATCGGCTGAAAGGAGCGGCGAGAAGTGTTGCCACAGACCATCGAGCGCGACGAGGTCGAGCGCATCGATCGGTACCCCACCCGAACCGGTGCGCGCCCACGGCACATCGAGCGACCCGACCCCACGGTGTGGGGGACGATCGAGTCCGAGGAGCTGGCCACCTTCGATCGCGACGGATTCGCGGTCGTCGAGGACCTGCTCAGTGCCGACGAGGTGGCCCTGTTCGGCGCCGAGATCGGCAGGCTCGCCGCCGATCCGGCGTTGACCGACGACGACCGGTTCATCGTGGAGAAGGCGTCACGCCGCGTCCGGTCCATCTTCGAGGTGCACAAGCTCAGCGACGCGGTCGCCGAGTTGGTGCGCGAATCGCGGGTGGCCGGGCTGGCCAGGCAGGTGCTCGGATCGGATGTCTATCTGCATCAGACCCGGATCAACTACATGCCCGGCTTTCGCGGAACGGGGTTCTACTGGCACTCGGATTTCGAGACCTGGCACGCCGAGGACGGCATGCCGAGCCCGCGCGCGGTGAGCCTGTCGATCGCGTTGACCGACAACCACCCGGTCAACGGGAGCCTGATGGTGATGCCCGGCTCGCACCGCACCTTCGTCCCGTGCCAGGGCAGCACGCCCGCCGAGCACTACCGGGAGTCGTTGCAGGAGCAGGAGATCGGTGTGCCGACCACCGATGACATCGCGACGCTCGCGAGCAAGCACGGCATCGTGCAGTTCACCGGTCGGGCGGGGTCGGCACTGCTGTTCGACTCGAACATCATGCACGGCTCGTCCAACAACATCACTCCCTTCCCGCGCTCGAACATCTTCCTGGTGTTCAACAGCGTGGAGAACGTTTTGGAGGAGCCGTTCGCCGCGCCGGGACGGCGACCCACCTACATCGGCAGCCGGGATTTCACCCCCGTGTAGCCGGTGCTCCAGCGCCGCGGTGTGTGATGTCGGGTCGGCGCCGCGGCGGGATTTCGCACAACGACGTGCGCGATTCCGATACCGCGCCGTGCGCGTCCCTCACGGGATGCGCACGGCGCGGTGTTTCGGTCGTGGGTATGCGCCCACTCCCCGGCTGCTTCCCCGGTACCGATGAGCTCGCGTGATCGATCGTCGCGAGCCAAGGGGCACGGCGACAATGCCGTCCCCACGCGGGAAGTTCTGCGTGCTCGCAATACGAGTAGTGCAGTACTCACGCCCGGTGGCACTCCTCGGTCGGACAATTCGAAAATGCCAGGACGGTCGGTGAGTGTCAGAAGCGAGCAACAGCCGCAGCCGAACCGTGCGCTGCGTCTCCTCATGAAGTACGACGGCCGGAGAGTCGCGGTCAGCGACCGGCAAGAGGTGGAGATGGCGGTGCCGCCGAGCGATGCGCTGAAGGGCTACGAGGGCCGCAGCGGCTTCTGGTTCGAGGTGCGAGACGCGAAGGGCAAAGTCATCTACCGGCGCGTCGCGAGTAACCCCATCCGGTTCGACGCGGAGGCGCACGAACCCGACACGGGTGCGCAGCGCCACAAGGTGGACCGGCCGCACGGCGTGTTCGCGATCCTCATCCCGGATCTACCAGCGGCGGACAGCCTGGTACTGGTGAGCAGTCCCCTCGATCCCGAGAGGAGTGGGGGGCCCGCTGAACCGCTTGCGCACTTCCCACTGCGCCGAAAGCGAGGCCGTGCCCATGGGAATCGGTGACGGCAGCGTCCTGGGTGCTACCAAGATCCTCGATCACGGGCCCGACAGCGATCGCTGGACGTTGGTTCTCGTTGCCGAGGGTTACCGGGCCGCCGAGATCGAGAAATTCGCGACGGATGCGCAGAGCTTTGTCGGCACACTCCTCGGCACCGCCCCGTTCGACAGGCTGCAAGCGGCCCTGAACGTCTATCGCCTGGACGTGGCGTCCACAGACAGTGGCGCGGACGATCCCACTGCGTGCTGCGGGACAGGCTCGGTCGCGGCCACGTACTTCGACGCCAGTTTCTGCAACAGCGGTGCCCGACGGCTCTTGGTCGTCGACACCGCCACCGTGATGAGTACGGTCGGGGCCAATGTGCCCGCCTGGAACATGATCATGGTCCTCGTCAACTCCAAGGTTTACGGCGGATCCGGGGGCGCCGTGGCAGTCTTTTCCATGGCTGCCGGAGCAGCCGAGATCGGACTCCACGAAATGGGGCACACGGCTTTCGGTCTCGCCGACGAGTACGAGTACTACCTGGAATGCGGGCGAGATGTGGGCCGCGACCGCCATCCCACGGTGGAGCCGGACTTTCCGAACGTCACCATCGACAGCAACCGCGCGACGATCAAATGGCGAGACCTCGTGCTTGCCGGCACCCCGATGCCGACGACGTCCAACACAGACTGCTCGATATGCGATCCGCAGTCCAATCCGCGCGCGCCGGACACGGTGGGTGCGTACGAGGGCGCGAACTACTATCACTGTGGCGTCTTCCGCCCGCAGTTCGACTGCCGCATGCGGACCGTGGACAGGTGTTCCCCGCGGCCCTTCTGCGCCGTGTGCCGCCGACGGATCACCGAGACTCTCACCCCGCTCCTGCCGTCCAAGACGATCGTCAAGGAGTTGAAGGAGATCAAGGAGTTCAAAGAGATCAAGCTCGAGAAGATCGAGATCAAGGAGGTCTTCAAGGAGATCAAGCTGGAGAAGCTCGAGGTGGAAGTCAGCAACCCCGCACTCGGGAATCCGATGCCGGATGCCGGGACGCAGTCCGGGGATCTGGTCGATATCGGGCAACGTCTGGACCGGCTCGAGGACACGGTGGCCCGCATCGCGCACTTCATCGAGCGTGAGCAACGGCCCGATTCGAGTCGCGGTGCCCTGCAAAACGAACCGCCACGCGAGTGATCGGGCACGCGGCGGCGCGGCGTTTCGGGCTCATCCTGTGCGAGCCCGGCGATCCCGTTGCCGGATGGGTGGATCAGCAGCTGCGCAGGCGCGGAGCTGCCACGCAAGTCGTCACCACCGAAGCGCTCTGCTCGGGATCGCGCTGGCGTCACACTGTCGGACCAGCGGGCGCACGTTTCGACGTGGTGCTCGCCGACGGACGGCGGATACATCAAGAGGATGTCGGTTGGGTCCTCAATCGCCTCGTGCAGATTCCGTCGTCCTACCTCGCCAGGATCGAGCAGGAGGATGTGGAATACACCGAGCAGGAGTTCCGCGCCCTGCTGTGCAGTGCGTTGCACTCGATGTGTCGGACGGGAGCGCACGTGGTCGAGCTGCCGCATCCCTATGTTCTGGCAGGGCGGTGGCGTTCGCCCGCAGAATGGTATCTGCTGGCCACGCGGGCCGGCTTGCCCCACCGTCCATGGCGCTGGCATGACACTATGCCGAAATCATGTCCTGCCGACAACGAATGGACGTCTTGGGCGCTCGTGATCGGGGACATCGTCCTATCGGATCCGCCGCTCTCGGAGGACGTTCGCTCGGCCTGCCGCCGCTTGGCCGATCTCGCCGAAGTGTCGTTGCTCCACATTGGACTCGATCGGTCACCTGATACGTCGCCGGTCTTCACGGGGATAATGCCGATGGCCGATCTACGCGTGGCCGGTGACCGGGCGATCGATGCCTTGTCGAAGGTCCTGAGCCGATGACCGTCATGTTGTGCGGGATCCGTTCGGAGCCGCCAATGGCTCTGGTAGCCGTCGAGTTGGAGCGTATGCGAACCCCGTTTCGCTGGTTCGATCAGCGACAGGCTCTCGTCACCACCCTGCGATTGGAGGTCGCGGACGGGCGCGTGGGTGGCACGATCGAGGACTGCTCGGGGCGGGCCGAACTGGAGTCGATCCGCAGCGTTTACGTCCGCACGATGGACGATCGACTCCTTCCTGAGATCGCGTCGGAGCCGGTCGACTCGCCTGGCCGCATGCACCGCCGAACCCTGCACGACCAGCTGATGACCTGGCTCGAGATGACCCCCGCGCTGGTGGTGAACCGAGCATCGGCCCAGACCAGCAATGCGTCCAAGCCGTATCAGCTGCAACTCATTTCGGCAGCAGGATTCAACGTCCCGGAGACGCTGATCACGAGCGATCCCGCCGAGGTCCTCGAATTTCGGGCGCGCCACGGCCGGATCGTCTACAAGTCGATGAGCGGTGTTCGTTCTGTGGTCAAGCTGCTCACCGACCTGGACATCGGTCGTCTCGACCGAATCCGAGGGTGTCCGGTCCAGTTCCAGTCCTACGTGGACGGCGTAGATGTCCGCGTCCATACCGTCGGCGACGACGCTTTCGCCGCGCGGGTAACGAGCTGGGCCACCGACTATCGATACGGGTCCGCAAGTGGGGCACCGCTCGCGGTGGTCGACGCGTATTCGATCGATGACGAACTGGCTGGACGCTGTGTTCGTTTATCCCGAACCTTGGGGCTGGAGCTCGCCGGAATCGATCTTCGTATCACCCCGGAAGGGGAAGCCGTGTGCTTCGAGGCCAATCCCAGCCCTGCGTTCTCGTACTACGAGCAGCAGGCCGGGCTTCCGATCGCCGCCGCGATCGCCCGGCGACTTGCCTCGGCATGAGATCCGACAGTCATATCCGCTGGTCTTCGGATTACCACGGGACCCGTTCGCGAAGGAGACACGTCAGCCGTAGATGTTCATCGTGACGGTGAGCGTGGCCAGGCGGGTGTCCAGGCGTAGTTCGTGGACTCGCCGTTCGAGCGTCTCGCGGTCCGCCGCGGGCAGTTTCGCCCATGCCTCGCCGAGGCGGGTCTGGGTCTCACCGTCGATCTCGGCCAGTATCCGCAGCAGCGCGGGCCATAGTCTGGCCTCGGTGACGAGCACGGGCAACTCGACGAGCACCGCGTCGGCCGACTCGAACAGCAGCCTGCCCCACCGACGCGTCGTCTCGGCGTCGGCGCGTTCCAGCAGATTCACCAGACCGCGCAGCGTCGCGGGCTCCAGCTGTTCGGCGACCGCTGCCACCAGCGCCGACATGACGGCGTGGTCGGCGGTCACCGGATTGGCGGCCAGCGTGTCGAGCGCCGAAGGGCCGAGATGCCCGACGAGCGTCAGCAATTCGCGGATCGCGCCCGCCTCGGCCGCGACACGGACGAGGTCGCCGTTCTGCTCGACGGTGCCGACATCGATGAGAATGCCGCCCAGCGCGGCGATCACGTCCTCGTCGCAGCGCGCGAAGACCGACAGCGCGGTCAGCCGCAGCTCCGCGGAACCGGACAGGAGGGTGGCGGCCAGGCGCGGGATCCGCTGCGCGGAACCGTGCAGCATCTCCCGGATGACGGCGCTGATGCTCGCGCTCGAATACGCGTAGGCGGCCGAGCGGATCATGCCTTCGTCGTCGTGCACGCCCGCCTCGACGGCGCGGATGAGCGCGGGTGTGGCGTAGGCGAGGAACGGACCCGCGGTGACGTAGTCGCCCCGGCGCAGCAGCTCGTTGGTGATCGCGACGACCGGCCCCGGCGGTGCGACGTCGGCCAGCTCGCCGACCGTGCGCGGATCCAGATACGGCGCGCAGTCCGCGGCGTAGGAGACCTCCAGCATGCCGAGCGCCTCGGCGGCCTTCCTCGGATGCTCGACGCCGACCGCGCCCGCGGCGCGGCCCGCCATCGTCGGCGGCACCATGCGCTGGACCAGCGGCAGCGAAATGCTCAGCGGGACAACCGGAACCAGCATGCCGACGCGCCGGAAGGTGGCCGTGTGCTCGTCGAAGATCCGGCGCGCGATGCGCTGTTGCAGTTCGTGCAGCCGTGCGGCGCCCAGCTTCTCGAGGTGCGCGAGGCGTTCGGCGGGGACGTGCAGCGTGCGGGCGAGCAGGACGAGCTGTGCCCTGGTGACCAGGTCGGTCATCAGCCGAGCCGGTTTCCGAACATGATCTTCTTCGCCGCCGTGCGCAGCGGCCACGGCAGCGCGCCGACCACCGCGTCCACGGAGTCGGCGAGGGTAGCGGTCTCGGTACGCAGTGCGGCGTCGACCATTTCGGCGAGTTCGTCGATCTCCTGCTCGGTCAGCAGATCGAGGGCGGCGAACGGTCCGCCCAATTCGCGCTCCAGGTGGGCTCTGGCGGTCATCGTTCTCCCGTCGTGCGGC
The DNA here is from genome assembly GCF_040654315.1 of Nocardia sp. NPDC050713. Lineage (NCBI taxonomy): Bacteria > Bacillati > Actinomycetota > Actinomycetes > Mycobacteriales > Nocardiaceae > Nocardia > Nocardia sp. NPDC050713. The sequence goes on from NZ_JBFAHS010000002.1 coordinate 373,709, forward strand.
CTCCGCGACCGTGGCGGGCCGCGAAGGCTTTTCTCGATCACATTGTGCAGGTCCGCACGGAATGCGGGACGGATTCCCATAATTGGACGTTTGACCGAAAAGTCACCGGCGCGTCCGGCGGATTCCACCGGGCCTTGACCTAACTGTTACCTGTCGGTACAAATACGTGACCACGCCGACCCGCGCACACGGGTGGGCCGGAGAGAAATGCACACAGTTGGTTACCGATGTCATCACCGTAGATGCCGAGTACGCAGTCGACCGCACGGCGGTGTGGGATCTGCTCACCGAACCGCAGACCTACGCGCGAATGTTTCAGGGGGTCGGATCCTGCGAGCGCGCCGAAACATCAGAAACGCAAACCATTCTGATAGTTCGCGCCGCTGGGCCCGACACCGAGATCACCGTACCGCCCATTCATCTGGTTGTCGCGCGGGAGCGCGAAATTCTCGAATTCCAATGTCCGGGCGCGGGCGGATTCGCCTCGGTTCGCTTGCGCGGCAACGAAGAACGCACCCGGGTCACCGTGACCTACGTCGGGCTGGGGCGGGTGCATCCGAGCATCGCCGCGTTCGACAAATCGGCGGTGATCGCCTGGACCAGTGCGGGATTGGACCGGATCGCCGACGCGGTGCGCGGTGCGCCGACCTCGGTGCTGGTCAATGGCGAGGATTCGTTGGCACGCTTGCAGATCGGCGTCGCTCGGCAGCTGGTCAGCACCGGCGTGGTGCGCAGTTATCGTCCCGACCGCGGGCTGAAACAGCTGGGCGGACTTGCCAAATGGGGCTTCACCCTCGCGGGCGGCTACGCGGCCGCCGCGGCCTACACCCCGCAGCGGCCCGCGCTCATCGACGCCCGGACGACCTACAGCTTCGCCGAAGTGCACGGCCGCACGCATCGACTGGCCGGTGCGCTGGTCGCGCTCGGCATGGGGGAGGGCAGCGCGATCGGGGTGCTCTCGCGCAACAGCGCCGCGATGGTGGAGTGCATGGTCGCCGCGGGCAAGGTCGGCGTCGACGCGTTGCTGCTGAACACCGGGCTTTCCGCGCGCCAGATCCGCGACGTGATCGAGAAGCACGATCTCGCCGCGGTATTCCGCGACGACGAGTTCGATCCGCTGCTGCGCTCGGTGTCGCCGGAGCTGCCGCGCTACTCCACCTCCGACCCGTACCAGGGCGGTCCCGCGACGGTCGACGACCTGGTCGCCTGGGACACCCCGCCCTTCACCAGACCGGCCCAACCCGGCCGCCTGATCGTGTTGACCTCCGGCACCAGCGGTACGCCCAAGAGCGCACGACGCCCGCAGCCCAAAGGTTTCGGCACCGTCGCAGCCCTGCTCTCGCGCATCCCGTTCCGGATGGACGAGACGATGCTCCTGCCCACGCCGCTGTTTCACACCTGGGGTCTGGCCGCTTTGCAGATCAGCACGCCGATCCGGGCGAGCGTGCTGCTCACCGAGCGTTTCGACGCCGAGGAATGCCTGCGCCTGATCGAGCGGTACCGCGTCAGCGCGATGGTCGTGGTGCCGGTGATGGTGAACCGGATCCTGGACCTGCCCGCGCACGTGCGGGCCCGCTACGACACCTCCAGCCTGCGGATCGTCGCCAGCTGCGGCGCGCCGCTGGACGGTTCGGCGGTGCTGCGGTTCATGGACGCCTTCGGCGACGTCCTCTACAACATTTACGGCTCCACAGAGGTGTCCTGGGCGACCATCGCCGACCCCGCCGACCTGCGCGCCGCGCCGACCACCGCAGGCCGCCCGCCGCTCGGCACGAAAGTCGCGGTGCTCGACGCCGACCTGCGTCCGGTGCCGCGCGGGGTGACCGGCCGCATCTTCGTCAACAACCACATGCTCTTCGACGGCTACACCGATGCCGCGCCGCCCACCGAAGCGGGCGGCATGCTCGACACCGGCGATCTCGGCTACGTCGACGCCGACGGCTTGGTGTTCGTCGCCGGACGCGACGACGAGATGATCATCTCCGGCGGCGAGAACGTCTTCCCGCGCCCGGTCGAGGAGGCGCTGTTGCGGCTGCCGCAGGTCAGCGAGGTAGCCGTGGTCGGCGTGCCGGACCGCGAATTCGGGCAGCGGCTCGCGGCGTTCGTGGTGACCCGGGATGGCGCCCGGATGGATCGGGAGATGGTGCGCGACTACATCCGGCACCGGCTCAGCCGCTTCTCGGTGCCGCGCGACGTGACGTTCCTCGAGGCGTTGCCGCGCAACGCGACGGGCAAGATCCTCAAGCGCGCGCTCGTCCGGCCCGGCTGATCACCGCGCGACGATGCGCTCCAGCGCGGCTAGGTCCTTCTCCAGCATGCGGAACAGCCAGTACACGCCGACGAAGGCGGCGGCACTGCCCACGCACAGCACCCGCAGCGCCACGATGACGGCCGGAATGTCCTCGGCCGGAATGAAGGTCGCGCCCGCGACGCCGAGCAGCGGCACCGCGGCGGCGATGGCGAGGAAGTAGGTGCTGCGCTCGTCCAGTTGCTCGAGCTGGATCGCGTCCGCCGGGCCGAGGCCGCCATGCGGCAGGAATCTCGGATACAGGCTGCGCACCGCGTAGAAGCTGACCAGGAAGTACGGGTAGGCCATCGCGATGGCTCCGCACACGATCTGGGTGATGAAGAAGTGCAGGTACGCCTCCGAAGTGAGCTGGTTGCCCGAGGCCTGCACCGTCACCGGCACGACGATGCCGGACAACGCCCACAGCGCGAAGCAGGTCAGCACATTGCGCTGGGCGAGTCGCAGGGTGTCCGAACGCGCTTTGGCGAGCCGGGCCGCGTCGTACTCGCGTCCCCTCTGCAAGCCGAAGGCGATCGGCAACAGATCGGCGATGAGCACGTTGGTGACGATGAAGCCGATCAGGAAGCAGAGGCCGTAGGCGTTCAGCGCGATCTGGCGGAATTGTTCCTGGGCTTGATCGTCCAGTTTGTCGATGATCAGCGTCCGGTTGTGCTGGTAGCTGTACCAGATGGCGAACCAGTTCGGCACGCCGATGGCGCCTGCCATGACCGGAATCATCAGCTGCCAGACGCGCGTCCGCCAGCTGCCAGGGGGCGGATCGACCAGGTCGCGGGCGCGGGCGTCCAGGCAGACGTCGAGTTGCTGGGCCATCTCCGCGCCGGACTCCCAGCGCCGGTCGGGATCGGGTTCGAGGGCGCGCACCAGCGCGCGGCGCAGCGCGGCCGGGCAATCCGGCGGCAGGTCCTCGTAGGGCAGCGCGTCCGTGCCCGCCGCGCGGCGATCCAGCATGCCGTCCAAGGTGGTTCGGTCACCGCCGGTCACCGCGTCGTCGTGGAACGGTTTGCCTCCGGTCAGCAGCTCCCACAGCACCACGGCGAGCGAGTACAGATCGCTGCGGGTGTCGAGATCGGCGGCCGTGCCCGGCTTGTCGGGATGCACCGCCGCCAGCTGCTCCGGTGACATGTACGCCAGCGAACCGCCGAAATAGGCCACCGGACTCGCGCCGGACACGTTGCCGCTGAAGCTGATGTTGAAGTCGGCGAGCTTCGGAATGCCCTCCGCGGTCAGCAGGACGTTGGCGGGTTTGATGTCGCGGTGCAGCACACCGCGGCGGCCCGCGTAGTCGAGCGCTTCGGCCAGCCGACGGCCGAGCCAGGCGATGGTCTCCGGCCATGACAGGCCGGCCAGCTCGGCGCGCACCGACGACTCGACCGGCGTGATCTCGCCCTTGCTCGCCAGCACCGCGTCGACGACCTCGAGCAGCAGCGCACCGCGGCGCTCGCCGGGCGGCGTCGCGCGCACCCGCTCCAGCACCGAGAACAGCGTGCCGCCCGGCACGTACTGCATGTACAGCAGGCGCAGGTGACGGGACGGCAGCACCCGCTGATCGAAGACCCGCACGATGTACTCGTGGTCGAGCTGGGCCAGCGTCTGCGGCTCGGCGCCCTTGTCGCGCGAGATCTTCAGCGCGACCAACCGCTGCATGGACCGCTGCCTGGCCAGGAACACCTTGGCGAAGGCGCCGCGGCCGAGGCTGGTCATCAGGTCGAAGTCATCGATGCGCTGGCCCACGTCGACGTCGTCGAGGCGGACCGGTTCGGTGGCCGCCGTCAGCATGGTGCTGTGGTAGTCGTCGGTGGCCAGCATCTCCGAAAGCTCTTGGGCCTGTGCGGGATACGCGGCGGTGTACTCGCCGACCTGCACCGAGGTGCCCGCCTGCCTGCGCACGTGGAATTCCTCGTAGATGAGATCCGGCGGCAACGGCCAGGTACTCAGCTCCGGCAGCTCCTCGACGTATTCGGCGAGGCGCTTGGGCGCGGTGTTGCGCGACCACCGGTTCACGAGATCGACCTTGATCAGCTCGATCAACGACACCCGGCGGATGGCGGGGGAGTCGGGCAGGAAGGCGGGCAGGTCCGGCGGGGCCGGCGCGTCCCGCCACGCCTCCTCGAACCGCGCGACCACCTCCGCTACACCGGTACCGCGCCCGGCCGCGGCGGGCGACGAGCCCGTTGCGACCGTCGCCCCGGGTACCGGTGTAGCGGGGTGCGCCATGTGCGCATACTAACGCCGGGGCGTGGCGCTGATCAGTGCATTCTGGAACGAGATCGACTAGGACAGCGACTTGTAGAGCGCGATCCAGCGGTTCGGGTCCACCGTCGCCACCACTTCGTCGGCGGGCACATCCGCGCTTCGGCACGCCGCACGCACCCGGCGAGCTGGAAACGCCGTCGTCAAGGACGCCGCCAGCGACCCGCCGACGCCGGAGAAGCCCAGTTCCACCAGTCGCCGGTAGCCGGGCAAGGCATCCTTCGCGAGCAGTGGCCGCGACCGGTTGCGCAGGTGCAGCACCGCCGAGTCGACCCGCGGGACGGGCCGGAAGCGGGTGCGGTCGACGCGCGGACCCATCGTGAACTCGGTGATCGGCCAGTGCGTCACGGCCAGCTTGCTCCAGCGGCCGTAGTCGCCGGAGTGTTTGCGCGCGAACTCCAGTTGGGTCAGCAGGGTCGCCGAGGTCAGGTGCCGCGCGGCGAGGCACCACCGGACGATGTCGGTGGTGCTGGCGTACGGGATGTTGGCGACGACCGCGAACGGCTCGCGCGGCGTGGTCACCGACCGGAAGTCGGCCTGGAAGCAGCGGACCGTCGCGTCGCCCGCGTAGCGCTTGCGCAGCAGTGTCGCGTAGCGCGGGTCGATCTCGTAGGCCAGCACGCGACCGGCCGTGGCGGCCAGCTGACGCGTCAGCATGCCCGCGCCGGGTCCGATCTCGAGCACGAGATCCTCGGCGCCGATTCCCGACGCGTGCACCACCAGCCGCGCGGTGCCGGCGTCGGCGAGGAAGTTCTGGCTCAGCCGCTTGCGCGGGCTGACGCCGGAATGGCCGCGCGCGTCGCGGGAGCGCGGCAGGAAACGATTGCGGGACATGGGTGTCCTCCGAACGGAGTGGCCGAATCAGGAAAAGGTGATTCGCCCGGACCCATGCCAGGGCACAGTCGACGGACCGCGGACGCGGTCGTCGGTCGGCGCGTGCTCAGCTCGAAAGAGCTGCTGGATCAGCTCGGCGTCGAAGAAGCCGGATCGAAGTGATGCCGGAGCGGTGCGGTGCGCTGGCTAGGCCCGAGCCTCCGCGCGCAGCCGGATGAAGTACGCGCCGACCGCGCACGCTCCGTTGATGCCTGGACCTCCCATGGCCGCCAACCTACCGACCCACCCGAACCCGATGCCACTTCTTTTCGCGGCCCGGCTGCGATAAATCGAAGGCGTGCACCGCGCCGAGTCGGGCAGACTCGCGCCATGCGTTCGGTCGACGATCTGATCCGATTCACCGCGGCGGGTGGCGCCGTGAAGTACCTGCCGTTCTGGGGCCATCGTCCACAGGCCGACGGCAGTGTCGGCAAGGGCTGCTTCAGCCAGTGGTGGCCCGCACCGTTCGACGTGGACGGCACGACGTTCGCGACGGCCGAGCACTACATGATGTGGCGCAAGGCGCTGCTGTTCGGCGACACCGAGACCGCGGCGAAAGTGCTCACCGTCGAGCACCCGAAACAAGCCAAGGACCTCGGCCGCCAGGTCCGCGACTTCGACGAGAAGCTCTGGGACGCCGAGCGTTTCGAGATCGTCGTCATGGGCAACCTGACGAAGTTCGGCACCCACGACGAGCTGCGCCGATTCCTGCTCGGCACCGGCGAACGGGTGCTGGTCGAGGCCAGTCCGGTGGACCGGGTGTGGGGGATCGGGTTGGCCGCCGATCACCCGGACCTCACGGAACCGACGCGCTGGCTCGGCGCGAACCTGCTCGGTTTCGCGCTGATGCGGGTGCGGGAGGAACTCGGCGCGGCTCAGTAGGGGCCGACGGGCTGGCCTGCTTCGGCGGCCCGCTCGTCGGCGGCGCGGGCGCGCCACACCCGGGCTTCCGCGTGGTCACCGCGCCGGTCGAGCAGCTCGGCGAGCCCGGCCATCGCGCGTAGGTCGCGCAGTTCGGCGGCCCGGCGCCACCAGCCCTCGGCGCCGGCGAGATCACCGCGCCGGAACAGCACGACGCCGAGGTCGTATCCGGCGCCGGGGTGCCCGGCCGCGGCCGCCTGCGCCCACAGTCCGCACGCCTGCTCTTCCTCGCCGCGGCCGAACATGGCGACGCCGAGATCGTAGAGCGCGCCGCGATACCCGGTGTCGGATCCGCGTTCGACCGGACGGGGCTCTCCAGGGTCGCCGACCGCGGGGGCGACGGATTCGGCCGCACGATTCTGTTCGGCGGACGTGGCCGACGGCGAATACGCTTGCGCCGCCGCGCTTGTGGCGCTCCTCGGGGCGGTGGTGGAGGGAGACGACGTCGCGGCGTATCCGGCCGGCGTGCCGTTGGGGTACGGCAGCGAGCCCGGCGTCCCGGCGTTCGGCATTTCGGTGTTCGTAATCGTTTCTGCCACAGGTTCTTTCGGGGTAGCGATGACGGGAGCGGCCGCGGTGCCGAGGCCGACGACCAGGTTGGCGAAGTTCGGCGGACCCTCGCCGACGCTGCACCACAGCGCGATCCGGCCGTCCGGCGTGTCCTCGATGAGGATGCCGTAATTGCCCATCCAGGAGCGCTGCACGCCGGACTGGTCGACCCAGACCGGCGTGAGGGTGAACAGCGCGTCGGGGCCGGTCGGCGTGAGGGTGACGGTGGTGCCGCGGGCGAGCGCGTCACTCCACACGTCGAGGCCGGCGAGCTGGCGTCCTTCGAGGTCGATGTAACCACCGACCACCGAGAGACCGATTCCGTGCCCGCGCAGTCCAGCGGGCGGCGCGGCGGACAGCAGCGTCATGCTGAGCAGGGTGGTGGTGCGCCCGAACTGCTCGGTGTACATCGGATAGACCATGCTGCCGTTCCAGCGGATCGGCTCGGCGGACTTGTAGAGCGCGGCGAGGGGGAGGTCGGGGGCCGAATTCTGGGGATGCCACTGCGAATACGGCTCGTTCATATGCTGGCGTCCCGCCTTTCCGCCGGATGCTCGTCCTACTTCTGCGCCTCGCGGCGGGCTATACCGTACTAGTCGCGACGGCCCTCGGCGGACCAATCCGGGGCCGATCAGGCCTTCCGCGCAGGACTGTTACGAAGATGAGTTCTTTCCCCGGTCCGGAAGCGATTTCGGGCGCGGAAAGCACCGCTGAACTGACCACCAAGGTATGCGTAACTCATAGTTACATGTAACCTCTGGTTACAGTTAATTCTCTTCTGATTCGAAGATGCCGAATGGCGAATGCGCACTCATGGGGGCGCTGACTGACGCTTACGTTACCCCACGAGAACAGATCCCGCCCACTGAAGTGAGCGCGATCTCGTCAACCCCCGGACACCAAACCAAGCGCTTGCTACGCTCACGCGATGATCTCCACGATCGTCTGGGGCACCGGCAATGTCGGCCGTGCCGCCATCCGTGCCGTCGATGCCCATCCGGCCCTCGGTCTCACCGGCGTGCTAGTCCACGATCCCGCCAAGGTCGGGCGCGACGCGGGCGCGCTCGCCGAACTCGACCGCGAACTGGGCATCGCGGCCACCGACGACATCGACGCGATCCTCGCCGCTCGCCCGCGCGCTGTCGTCTATGCCGCCTCCGGCGACATCCGGCCCGGCGACGCCCTCGCCGACATCGTTCGCGCGATCCGGGCGGGCGCGGTCGTGGTCACCCCGGCGCTCTACGCGCTCTACGACCCGCGCAGCGCCCCAACGGAATTGCGCGAGCCGGTCCTTGCCGCCATCGCCGAAGGCGGCGGTTCGCTGTTCGTCTCCGGCGTCGATCCCGGCTGGGGCAACGATGTGCTGCCGGTGCTGATCAGCGGGCTGGCGAGCACCGTGGACGTGGTGCGCTGCCAGGAGATCTTCGACTACACCACCTACGACCAGCCCGACTCGGTGCGCTACCTGGTGGGCATGGGCCAGCCGATGGACTACCAACCGCCGATGCTCGCGCCGACGGTGCCGACCATGGTGTGGGGCGGGCAGATTCGGCTGATGGCCCGCGCGCTCGGCGTGGAACTCGACGAGATCCGCGAGACCCTGGACCGGCGCGCGCTGGAGACCACCGTGCGGACGGCGAAGATGGGCGAGTTCGCCGAAGGCACCCAGGGCGCGGTGCGTTTCGAGGTGCAGGGCATCGTGGGCGGGGAACCGCGCATCGTCATCGAGCACGTCACCCGCATCCACGCCTCGTGCGCGCCCGACTGGCCGACGCCGCCCGACGGCGACGGCGCGCACCGGGTGATCATCGAGGGCCGCCCGCGCATCGAGGTGACGGTCGAGGCCACCGACGAGGGCGGTAATCGTTCCGCGGGCGGCAACGCCACGGCGGTGGGCAGATTGGTCGGCGCGATCGACTGGCTGGTGGCCGCCGAGCCCGGACTCTACGACGCACTCGACGTCCCGCTGCGCCCAGCGGTCGGCAAACTCGGAAGGAAGAATCCATGATCGTCGACGTTCCCCAGGGCAAGGATCCCATCGGTTACGTGTGGGGCGAGATGGTCCCCGGCATCGGGATCGCCGCGTCCGGCTTCTCGCTCGCGGTGTACGAACACAGCACGCTCGGCCTGCGCGAGTTCGAGGCGGCCCGGCTGCGCATCGCCCAGATCAACGGCTGCGTGTTCTGTCTGGATTGGCGCACCGAGCGTGACGGTGTGAAGGTCGAGGAGGAGTTCGCCGACGCGGTGACCGCGTGGCGCACCACCGACGCCTTCGACGAACGCACCAGGCTCGCAGCCGAATACGCCGAACGCTACGCCACCGATCACCACAACCTGGACGAGGAATTCTGGGCGCGGATGAAGGCGCACTACAGCCAGACCGAGATCGTCGAGCTCAGCATGAGCATCGGTTCCTGGCTCGCGTTCGGGCGGCTGAATCATGTGCTCGGCCTGGACACCGCCTGCGTGCTCCCCGGCCACTCCTGATTCCGGCCTATTTCCCCTCCCGAATCCATTCCACCCGGTCCAGAGTCGACCAGTCGTCGCTGGCCCACTCCCAGATCAATCGCGCGACGAGACTCGGATCCGAGAACGCCGCCGCGAAGAAATGGTCGGTGTGCGCGCTGTCGTGTATTTCCAGCGTGTACGCCATCGGCCCGTCGCGATAGGTCTGAATGAAGGTCTCCCGATCGTCGGGGCGGCTGACGATGAGAAACGGCGTGGCCGCGAGCTGGGCTAGATTCGGAATCCAATTCAACACTTGGTCTTTCGTCATCGATCGGTAGCTGCGCTCACCGCCGATATCGACGTCGACGACGCGAAAGCCCGGGGCCGGGGTGAGGGTGCGCTGCCGCCCGTCGTAGAGCTCGTAGTCGAAGCCGGTGATCAGATCCTCGAGCAGCTGCCGCACCGGGCCCGCCGCGTAGTCCACCGCCGAACCCCTGGTCCGTCGCCGATCCAAATCGTCGGCGGCCGTGACCCGCACCGCGTCGCCCGCCGCCTCGATCCGCACGGCGGCGTGCGGCCGCGAGGCCGGGAGCGCCGCGTTCCACGCCGCCAATCCGGCGAGCACCACGATCCGTAGATCGTCGTCGACGGGCCGCCCTTGCTGCGAACGGAAATAGGACGGCACTTCCACCGCCGATGCGACGACCCCCGCGGGTACGACGACGTACTCGTAACTCACGCAACCAAACTAGCCGCGCCGCGCCGCGTACGCACCCCGATGAATGCCGAAATACCGCCAGGCACAAACTTTTACACGCTTTCAAGTGCTGCGGAAAGTTCGCTCATCCGACCGTCGACGATCGGCAACGGTGGCGCGGAGCAGATCCGCGCCACCGTTGCGTGTCATGGTCGAAATCGACCAAACGCCCGCTGCGCCTCAGGCGTTCACGGGCGCCTCGTCACCGCTCGGATCGGTGGACTCACCGACCGTGCGCTTCGGCCCGGTGAACCAGCGCCGGGCCGAGACGAACCACCAGATGGCGATCGCACCGACGACCCCGACCAAGGTCAGTGGCGCGTAGTTCACCGTGGTCCAGGTGAAGTCGCCGTTCCACGGGTAGCCGCGATCGTCGGTCGGCAGGATGAACAACACGCTGATCACCGCGATCCACGCCAATGCGACGAGCCCGATCGGCCGATACCATTTCCCGAGTTGCCACGGGCCGGTCTGGAAACGCGAACCGTGCAGCTGCCGCAGCAGGATCGGGATGCCGTAGGCGATATAGAGGCCGATCGTTGCCACCGACGTCGCCGCCGCGTAGGCAGTCGGCGCGTTCGCGGCGGGCACCAGCATCGACGGAATCAGCAGCACGAACGCGAAGAACGAGATGAACAGCACCGCGTGCACCGGCACCTTCTTCGCCGACAGCTTCGCCCAGTAGGCCGAGCCGGGCACCGCGCCGTCACGGGAGAACGCGAACAGCATCCGCGAGGCGGAGGTCACCGAGGCATATCCGCAGAACAACTGCGCGACCGCCGCGATGATCAGCAGCAGTCCCGACCAGAACGAGTCGAGCGAATTCTCCAGGATGTAGATCACCGGATAGCCGCTGTTCTTCTCCGGATCCAGCGCGTCGTCCAGATTCGGAATGGCGAAGGTGACGGCCATGATGAGCAGATAGCCCGCGACCGCGGAGACGAGAATCGTATTGATGATGCCCTTGGCCGCCGAGCGGGCCGCGTCGTGGGTTTCCTCCGACATGTGCGCGGACGCGTCGTAGCCGGTGAACGTGTACTGCGCGTGCAGCAGACCGAGCAGGAAACTGAACGCCACGCCGCCGAAGCCGACCGCGCTGTTGTCCACGGTCTCGGTGAACACGAATCCGGCGCTCTGGTGGTTCTTCGCGCCGAAACCGAGTACCAGGACGAAGATCGCCACACCACCGACGTGCCACCACGCCGAGATATTGTTGATGACCGCCGACAGGTGCGGGCCGATCGCGTTCAACACCGCGTGCAACACCAGGATCGCCGCGAAGACCAGGAAGATCGCCGTGCGGTCCGTACCGATATCGATGCCGATCACGTTCAGCACCACGGTGGTGAAAATCGCCGCGCCGTAATCGATGGCGGCGGTCACCGCGATCTGGCCGATGAGATTGAACCAGCCGGTGAACCACCCCCAGACCGGGCCGCCCAATTCGGCCGCCCACCAGTAGAGTCCGCCGGAAGTGGGGTAGGCGGAAGCCAATTCGGCCATCGCCAAACCGACGAACAACACCATGATCGACACCAGCGGCCAGCCCCACGCCATGGTGATCGGGCCGCCGTTCGCCAAACCGATTCCGTAACTGGCCAATCCGCCGGTGAGAATCGAGACGATGGTGAAACTGATGGCGAAGTTGGAGAATCCGGACCAGGATCTCGCGAGATCCTGTTTGTAACCGAGTTCGGCGAGCCTGCGTTCGTCCTCGGACGGTGTTTCGGTCATGATCGCTCCCGAAGTGAAAACGCTGCCCTCATACAGCGTTTGCCAGAAGCTCAGTGTGAAGTAAAGCCGGGTGGATCACCGGCCGAACGGTCAACCCGGGGCGGCAGTCACCGGTTCCGTGTGCTATCGCGCCCCTCGCCCGTCCCGCCGACTCTCGATCGTGCCGCTCGACGAGGGCCCGCGCGGTGCGGGGCACGATCGCCTTCCGGGGCGAACGTTCAGCGGCCCCGGTCGCCGCCCTCGGCGCGTGCGCACGCATCCGTCGACCGGTGCTCCCGGCCGAGCGTCGCCGCACCGGCCGAGCAGGAACCGCTCGGTTCGCCGCCGCCGGGGGAGCGCACCGGAACCAACCCGGCGACGGAGGCGACGACGCCGACCGCCGCGAGTATCAAACCGAGGTCGGTGAGTTTGCGGTCCCAGCGCCCGGCCGGATCGGCGCCCGCGGTCCGCGGATTCGCCAGTCGCCAGCTCGCGGCCAGCACGAACGCCACCGCCGCGAACACCAGCAGCGGAATTCCCACCCCCGCGAGTAGTTCTCGTACGCCACCCATCGTCACCACCCCTGTTTCGTCCGGGCGAATCCAAACGACCCGCGACGCCCCCGGCGGCGGCCTCGCGCGGACGACCCCGCCCCCAGCGACGGGCAACTTATCGCACCCGAATCCGACCCGCAAGCGCGCCGACACCACGCGCGCCCGCGACGGTCCGCCACGTAGCGTGAGCGTCATGACCGAACGTCTCGTTGTCATCGGCGCCGACGCGACGGGCATGTCGGCGGCCTCACAAGCCCGCCGCATGGCCGGTCCGGCGGAGCTGGAGATCGTCGTGTTCGAGCGCGGCGGCTTCACCTCCTATTCCGCGTGCGGGATCCCGTACTGGGTGGGCGGATTGGTCGCCGAACGCGACTCGCTGATCGCGCGCACCGCCGAGGAACACCGCGCCCGCGACATCGATCTGCGGCTACACACCGAGGTGCTCGAAATCGATGTGGCGGGACAGCGCGTGCGCAGCCGCGACCTGGGCTCCGGCGCCGAATCGTGGACCGGCTACGACCAACTGGTGATCGCCACCGGCGCGCGCCCGATCCGGCCCGCACTGCCCGGCATCGACGCCGCGGGCGTGCACGGCGTGCAGACTCTCGACGACGGGCAGGCGCTCATCGACACCCTCGTCGCGACGGAGGGCAAACGGGCCGTCGTCGTCGGGGCGGGCTACATCGGCGTGGAGATGGCCGAGGCGCTGATCAATCGCGGCTACCGGGTGACGGTCCTCGACCGCGGCGCCGAGCCGATGTCGACGCTCGATCCGGATATGGGCGCGCTGGTCCGAACGGCCATGTGCGGCTTGGGAATCGAGATCGTCAGCGCCGCAGAGGTCACCGAGATCCGCACCGACGACAGCGGCCGCGTCCGCGCCGTCGCCACCGCCGACGGCGAATATCCGGCCGACGTGGTGGTGCTCGGCATCGGCGTGCGCCCCGAAACCGCGCTGGCTCGCGCCGCGGGTCTGCCGCTCGGCGAGTACGGCGGCCTGCTGACCGACCTGTCCATGCGGGTGCACGGCCACGAGAACATCTGGGCGGGCGGCGACTGCGTGGAGGTGCTCGACCTGGTCTCCGGCCGTCTGCGGCACATCGCGCTGGGCACCCACGCCAACAAGCACGGCCAGATCATCGGCGCGAACATCGGCGGGGGTTACGCGACTTTCCCCGGCGTGGTCGGCACCGCCGTGAGCAAGGTCTGCGATCTCGAGGTGGCCAGGACCGGTCTGCGCGAGAAGGACGCGCACGCGGCGGGCTTGCAGTACGTGACCGTCACGATCGAATCCACCAGCCGCGCGGGCTATTACCCCGAACCCGCGCCCATGACCGTGAAGATGCTGGCCGAACGGCGCACCGGGCGGCTGCTCGGTACGCAGATCGTGGGCCGTGAGGGCGCGGGCAAGCGGGTCGACATCGCCGCGGTCGCGCTCACCGCCCGGATGACGGTCGAGCAGATGACCGCCCTGGATCTCGGCTACGCGCCACCGTTCTCGCCGGTGTGGGACCCGGTGCTGGTCGCGGCGCGCAAGGCGGTGACCGAGGTACGGCGGCGCGGCTGAGTCAGCCGTCGCCGCGCTGGACCGCGACCACCGGGATCACGCGGGTGGTCTTTGCGCGGTAGTCGCCGAAGGCGGGCATCAGCTCGACCATCCGGTCATAGAGTTCGTCGCGTTCCGCGCCGGTCACGAATTCCGCCGCGCCATGGAACTTCTCGGTGCCGATCTCGACGGTGAGCTCGGGTTTCGCGCGAAGATTGTGATACCAGGCGGGATGCCGGTCGGCGCCGCCGTTGGACGCGATGAGCACCATGCGGTCACCGTCGGGCAGGTAGACCAGCGGGTTGGTGACCTGCCGTCCGCTCTTGGCCCCGGTAGTGGTGATCAAAACCATGTTGGTCCTACCCTCGAACATGCCGCCGACGCGGCCGCCGTTGGCGCGGAATTCCTCGATCACCCGTGCGTTGAAATCGCTCATCTCGGTCCTGTCCGGTCGCCGGTTGCCTCACGGCCAACCTGGGGTCGGCCGCGGAAATTCCGCCCGGCTCAGTTCAGCGCGTCGAGCAGCTCCGTCTTGCCGAACATGGTGGCCGCGTCGCGGGCCGACGGGGTGCCCGCGTCCGGGTCGGCGCCCGCCGCGACCAGCAGGCGGACGATCTCGTCCTCGCCCTTGAACACCGCGCCCGCCAGCGGCGTCTGGCCCTTGTCGTTGGCCCGGTTGGGGTCGGCGCCGCGCACCAGAAGCATCGCGACCGCGTCGCGGTGGCCGTGGTAGGCGGCGAGCATGACGAGGGTGTCGCCGTTGTCGTTGGTGAGGTCCGCGGGTACTCCGGCGTCGACGTAAGCGGCCAGCGCGTCGGCGTCGCCGTGACGCGCCAGGTCGAAGACCTTGCCCGCCAGTTCGATCACTTTGTCCGCATCGGAATCGTCTGGGCTCACCACCTCTTCCTACCAGGTTCGGCGGTTTCGCCGTGGCAACCTCGGGTACCGCGCCAGCAGATCACGCCGGAACCACGACACCAAGGAGGCGAGTTCGATGCCGGTATGCGATACCTGCGGCAACGACTACGAGAAGACGTTCACGGTCACCCGAAACGGCTCGTCGGCGACATTCGACAGCTTCGAATGCGCGGTCAGCGCGCTGGCGCCGATCTGCGAGCACTGCTCGTGCCGGATTCTCGGTCACGGCGTGCAGGCGGGCGAGCAGATCTACTGCTGCGCGCACTGCGCACACCAGGCAGGTCACCGCGCTCTCGTCGACCACATCTGAGGCACTCGGCGGGGCGCGGCGCGGGCCGGAGACGGCCCGCGCTCAGCCCGCGTCCATCGCGGCGCGCACCGCGCGTAGATCCGCGACGAATCCCTTGTAGGCCGTGTCGCGATCGGGTGCGCGCAGCACCGCAGACGGGTGCACCGTCGCGACGACCCGGTAGTCGTCGGAGAACACCACGTTGCCGCGCTCCTCGCTCACCTTGAACGAGGGGCCGAGCACCGCCTTGGCGGCGACCGCGCCGAGACACACCACGAGTTCCGGGTGTATCGCGTCCAGTTCGGCGGTCAGCCACGGCGTGCAGGCGACCACCTCGGTGCGTCCCGGCGTCTTGTGGATCCGGCGCTTGCCGCGTTCCTCGAACTTGAAGTGTTTGACCGCGTTCGTCACGTAGACGGTGTCGCGGTCGATGCCGACTTCCTCGAGCGCTTTGTCCAGCAACCGGCCTGCGGGACCGACGAAGGGGTGTCCCTCGATGTCCTCGCGGTCGCCGGGCTGTTCGCCGACCACGAAGACGGACGCGTTCGCGGGTCCTTCGCCGAACACGGTCTGCGTCGCGTCGTGGTACAGCTCGCAGCCGTGGCAACCGCACGAGGCCGCGCGCAGCGTTTCCAGGTCCGCGCCCGCGGGGACGAATTCCTCGGCGCCCTTGGCTTTTCCGGCACCCATCACCGGCTCCTTCCGCCGACGATCAGCTACCTGTGCGGGCTACCCGCGCCCGCCTCACCGAAACCGAGCGGCTCCTCGGGCAACGCGCAGCCCTCCAGGGTGGCGGCGGCCAGTTCGGCGACCACGTCGGCGACGTCACCGCCCGCGCGGAAGGCGCGCAGCTGACGCGTCGCGCCGTTGCCGCGCTCGAGCACCGCGGCGATGGTGTCGGCGACGAACTCGCGATCACCGAGTTCCTTCAGGGCGGGCTCGACGTGTTCCACCAGTTCGCCGAGCAGCTCGCGGGCGGGCAGCACGCGCCCGTCCATCGGCGCGACCGCGTCGCCGTCGATGCCGCTTCGCGCCGCTTTCCAATAGGCCGCGCGCAGCATCTCCGCGGCGACGGCAGGGGCCGTCCTGCCCTCGTCCAGCGACTGACGCGCCATGATCACCGTCGCGCGCACCAGCGTGGCGAGCAGCGTGGTCTCGGCCACCGTCGCGGGCACATCGCTGACCCGGATCTCCACGGTCGGATAGGTGATCGACCGGCGCACGTCCCAATAGACCATCTTCTCGTCGAGCATGATGCCGCTGGACAGCATCATCCCGACCAGATCGTCGTAGTCGTCGGCGCAACGGAAGTACGGCGGCGGCCCCGCGCTAGGCCAGCGGCGCCACAGGATGTTGCGCCAGCTCTTGTACCCGGTCTCCACGCCGCGGTAGATCGCGGAATTGGCGGTCAGCGCGAGAAACAGCGGAAGCCACGGCCGCAGGTAGTTGCTCACCTGCACGGCGGTCTCGCGATCGGGTACGGCCACGTGGACATGGCAGCCGCACAGACCCTGCTCGTGGGCGAGCATTCCGAAACCGTCGGCGATGCGGCGATAGCGCGGAGTATCGGTGACGGGGTAGTGGAGCGGGACCGTCGGCGGGATCGCCACGGCGAGCAGGCGGGCGTCGTTCATCTCGGCGCAGGAGGCGACGCCGCGGCGCAGATCGCGCAGTTGCTGGGCGAGGTCGCCGGTGCGGGTGTGAACGCCGGTGTTGGTCTCGATCTGGCAGCGCGTCAGCTCCAACTGCAGGTCGAGACCGAGATCCTCGGCGGTCCGGGCGACCGCGTCGTTCTTGGCGGTAGGAGCACCCGTGCGCGGATCGGCGAGGAGGAATTCCTCCTCGACCCCGACCGTAGACGAGTCCACGTCCATGTGGGTAGGTTACCGCGCTGACCTGAGGCTATGCCTCGAGCTCGAGCTAATTCGGGCAGCGGCCCCGGTAGAATCGGACCAGGCGGTCTAGCGTCGGCCGTGCCTGCTCTCGGCCTGCGCGACCACGGGAGAGTGGGTGATGAGCGCACGCGACGGTCTCGGCCTGCGGCGGTTGCCGCACAGCACTCGGGTGCTGGTGATCACGGCCGTGCTGTTGCTGGCCGCCTTGATCGTCGTTCCGCGCTTGGTCGGCGCGTACGTCAGCTGGATGTGGTTCGGGGAGGTCGGTTTTCGCGGCGTCTGGCTCACCGTGCTGCTCACCCGGCTCGCGCTGTTCGTCCTCGTCGCGCTGCTGATCGGCGGCGCGTTGTTCGGGGCGATGTGGCTGGCGTACCGATTTCGTCCGCTCGTGCTGCCCGACACGGGGGACGAGGACGTCCTGCGTCCCTATCGCACCGCCGTGTTGCGACGGCCGCGGCTGTTCGGCCTCGGCATCGCCGCCGCGCTGGGCCTGCTGTGCGGTCTGATCGGGCAGTCGGGCTGGGTGACGGTTCAGCTGTTCATCCACGGCGGGTCCTTCGGGCTCTCGGATCCCGAGTTCGGCCACGACGTCGGCTTCTACGTCTTCGATCTGCCGTTCTACCGGCTGCTGGTCAACTGGCTGTTCGTCGCGACGGTCCTCGCGTTCCTGGCCTGCCTGGCAGCGCACTACCTGTTCGGCGGCCTACTCCTTTCCGGGAAGGCGAGCGGGTTGAGCCACGCGGCTCGCGTCCAACTCGCGGTGCTGGCAGGCACATTCATCACCCTCAAGGCGGCCGCCTACTGGCTCGACCGCTACTCGCTGCTGTCCACCCGGAGCAAGGAGCCCACCTTCGCCGGTCCCGGCTACACCGACATCAACGCGGTGCTTCCCGCCCGGCTGATCCTCTTCGCGATCGCGGTCATCTGCGCGGTGGCGGTCTTCGCCGCCGTCGTGGTCCGGGACCTGCGCATCCCGGCGATGGCCGCCGCGCTGCTGCTGTTGTCATCGATTCTGGTCGGCGCGGTCTGGCCGCTGTTGGTCGAGCAGCTCTCGGTCCGCCCGAACGCCGCCGATATGGAGCGCGTCTACATCGAACGCAACATCACGGCCACCCGGCAGGCGTACGCGATCGGCGGCGACCACGTCGAATACCGTGACTACCCGGGAATCGGCACCAAACCGCCGCCGGAGGTGCCCGCGGACGTGACCACGATCGCCAACGCGCGCCTGCTGGATCCGAACGTCCTCTCGCGAACCTTCACCCAGCAGCAACAGCTGAAGAACTTCTACAGCTTCCCCGCGCATCTCGACCTCGATCGCTACCGCATCGACGGGGAACTGCGCGATTACGTGGTGGCCGCCCGCGAGCTGACGCCGAACGCGCTGAGCGGCAACCAGCGGCACTGGGTCAACCGGCACACCGTCTACACGCACGGAAACGGATTCGTCGCCGCGCCCGCCAATCGCGTCAACGCCGCGGTGCGCGAGGCCGCGGGCGACGCCGCGAGCAGCAATAGCGGATACCCGATCTACACGGTGAGCGACATCGCCTCCCAATCCTCCGGGCAGCAGGTGATTCCGGTCGATCAGCCGCGCATCTACTTCGGCGAAGTGATCGCCGAGTCGGACCCGGACTACGCCATCGTCGGCGGCGGCGCCGAACCCCGCGAATACGACACCGACGCGACGAAATACACCTACACCGGCTCCGGCGGCGTGCCGATCGGTAACTGGTTCAACCGGATGGCCTTCACCATCTTCTACACCGAACGAAACATCATCTTCTCCAAGGCGATCGGCGATGATTCCAAGATCATCTTCAACCGGGACCCGCGCCATCGCGTCGAACTCGTCGCGCCCTGGTTGACGACCGACCACAACCCATATCCCGCGGTCGTGAACGGGCGAATCGTCTGGATCGTCGACGCCTACACCACCATCGACGGCTACCCCTACGCCAAGCACACCTCACTCGACATGCTCGAGCCGCCCGGCGAGACCGGTGGGCGATCGCACGACATCTCCTACCTGCGGAACTCGATCAAGGCCACCGTCGACGCCTACGACGGCACCGTCACCCTGTATCAGGTCGACCAGGACGACCCGGTGCTCGCCGCGTGGATGAAGGTATTCCCCGGCACGGTCGAACCCGAGGAGTCGATCACCGACGAGTTGCGGGCGCACTTCCGCTACCCGGAGGACCAGTTCAAGATCCAACGCGAGATGCTGGCCAAGTATCACGTGGACGAGCCGCGAGAGTTCTTCACCACCAATGCTTTCTGGTCGGTGCCCAGCGATCCCACCGTCGAGACCAACCCGCACCAACCCCCGTTCTACGTCCTCGTCGGCGACCCGGGCAGCGCCGAGCCGACGTTCCGGCTCGCCACCGCGATGGTCGGATTCAACAGGGAATTCCTCTCCGCCTATGTCTCCGCGGACTCCGATCCGGAGAACTACGGCAAGATCACCGTCCTGCAACTGCCCACCGACACCCTCACCCAGGGTCCGCAGCAGATCCAGAACTCGATGATCTCCGACACCAGGGTCGCCTCCGAGCGGACGCTGCTGGAGCGCTCGAACCGGATCCAGTACGGCAACCTGCTGACCCTGCCGATCGCCGACGGCGGTGTGCTCTATGTCGAACCGCTGTTCACCGAGCGAATATCCAACGCGCCCAACGGATCGACGTTCCCGCAGCTCGCGCGGGTGCTCGTCAGCTATCGGGAGCCAGGCACCGGCGGCGTCCTCGTCGGTTACGCCCCGACCATCGCCGAGGCGCTCGTCCAAGTCTTCGGTCCCGAAACGGGTCGGCTCGCCACCGCACCCGGCGGTGGTCCCGCGGCGCCGCCGCCACCGGGGCAGCAGCCGCTCCCGGCGCCACCGCCGCAGGCACAGGCCCCGCCACCGGTGGATCAGGCGCGGCTCGCCGAGCTCAACGCGCAGATCGACGCCATGCGCGAAGCCCTCGACCGGCTCCAGCGGGAGCTGAACGAACTCGGCATTCCCGGTCGATAGTCGTTGTCGCCGAAGGGTATTCGTCAGTTCCTGCGATACACCACCGGCAGGTCGTCGGGCCGCGCGTCGACGCGCGTATCGAACCCGCGGCTGATCTCCCGGATGGTCTCGCACAGCCACCGTGCCTCGTCGGGTTCGGCCGTTTCCAGGCGCATGCGCCGCATCCGCAGCGGAATCATGCGCAGCCGTCCCGCTCCGGAATCCAGATCGACGAGAAACAGCAGGCGCAGGTCGGTGCGATAGCTCTCGTGACCGTGGATGCCTTCGTAGTCGTCGATGACATCGCCGCACCCGTACAGAATCGGTTTGCCGCGGTAGAACTCGATGGGCCGCGGATGGTGCGCCGAATGTCCGTGCACCACATCGACTCCCGCGTCGATCAGCCGGTGCGCGAAGCGTTGTTCGCTCGGCGTCACACGGTAGCCCCAGTTGGGTCCCCAGTGGATCGAGACGATCGCGACGTCCTGATCGCCGGTGGCGGCCAGTACCACGGCGGCCACCTCGTCGGCGGCGGTGGCGCTCGGCGTCTCACCGATCCGCCACAGGCCGAGCCGATCATGACGCGCCGCCCAGTATTCCGGAACCCCGCTCGAGCCGGCGGCGACCGAGACGATCACCGCCCGGCTGCCGTCGCCGAGTTCCGCGGTCGCCGGGGCGCGGGCGCCGTCGAGATCCGTTCCCGCTCCGGCGTGGTCGATGCCCGCGGCATCGAGGGTGTCGAGGGTGTCGGTCAGCCCGTGCGCACCGAAATCGAGCACATGATTGTTGGCCAGGGCGCAGACGACCGGCGCGATGGCGGTCAACACGGGAATGTTGTCCGGCCGCATCCGATAGTGGATGCCCTTGGCGGGTGCGAACGTTCCGTCGGCGGTGATGGCGGTCTCGAGGTTGATCAGTCGGGCGTCGGCTTGCGCGAGCAGTGGCAGCGCGTCGCCCCATGGCCGCCGGAAATCCACCGGAAGGTCGAAGACGCCGTTCGCCTCCTCGGCCAGCTCGACATACATCCGCGCGTCGCGCACATACCGTTCGCGCAGCAGCGGGTCGCCGGGATGCGGCAGGATCTGATCCACCCCGCGGCCCAGCATGACATCGCCGCCGAGCAGCACCGTCGGCATACCACCATTGTCGATCACCGAGCGCCGGTCCGGGGACGACAATGGTCGTATGACCGCCGGTGTCGAACTGCGCGTCTACGCCGAGCTGAACGACTTCCTGCACCCGGACCTCCGGTACACGGCGCAGCGGCGCCCGATGCGTCCGCACCAGACCGTGAAGGACATCGTGGAAGCCGCGGGCGTTCCGCACACCGAGATCGATCTGATGCTGGTGAACGGCGTTTCCGTCGACTTCGGCCACCACCCGCGCCCCGGCGATCGGCTCGCGGTGTACCCGATGTTCGAGACGCTGGACGTCGGGCCGCTGACCCGGGTGCGCGCCCGCCCGCTACGCGATCCGCGCTTCGTCGTCGACGTCAACCTCGGCGGGCTGGCGCGGCTCATGCGCTTGATGGGACTCGACGCCCGCTGTGAATGGGACGCCGACGACGCCGCCCTCGCCGAGATCGCGGCCGCCGAACATCGCATCCTGCTCACCCGCGACCGCGGACTGCTGGCGCGGCGCGCCGTCACCCACGGCGTCTTCGTGCACGCGGATCGTCCGTTCGAGCAGATCGTCGAGCTGATCCGCCGACTGGATCTGACCGATCGGCTCGCGCCGTTCAGTCGCTGCCTGCGCTGCGGCGGCCTCCTCGCCGACGTCGCCAAGAGGGACGTCATCGACCGGCTCGAACCACTCACCCGCCGCTACTACGACACCTTCCGCCAGTGCGCGGACTGCGGCCGCGTCTACTGGCCGGGCTCACATCAGCGTCGGCTCGACGACATGGTCGCCCGAATACGCGCCGCGAGTGGATGAGGTCACGTGCCGCTCACCTGTTGCGCGAGGAACATGTAGCTCTTCTCCTCGACGCGCTGCCGGATGCGCCAGCTTCCGTCGACGCGGGCGAAGGTGTCGAGGTACCAGAGCCCGCACAGCATGAGACTCTGCGCGCCGTCCTCGCCCGCGACGAGCATCGGGTTGTGGCACATGGTGCGTGCCGTCGCGGTGTCGCCGTGCACCGTGATGGAGGAGTTGCTCACCAGGTGCTGGAAGGCGGGGAAGTTCGGCATGACGGCGGCGAGGAACTGCTTGGTGGAAACCAGATCGCCCGCGGGCCCGCCCATGGCCGTGTAATCGATGTGGGCGTCGGCGGTGAAGATCTCGTCGAGCAGGTCCCACTGCCGCGTGTCGACGGCGTGCGAGTACCGGACCATCAGGTCCTCGATCTCGAGCCGGTCCGAAATCTCCTGCAATGACAGCATGGGTGCCTCCGAAGCTCCGATACGGCGGGCGTCGCCCCACACTAGAACACGTTCCTGCGCCGCGCCGGAAATCCCGCACCCGCAAAGCCATTCGCGCTGGACGCGTCGAACTGCTACGACGGTTGGTCGGCGCCGTCCGGACCGGGGGAGTACGGCGAAACGATCGCGGGGCTCCAGGTGAAGGGTGGTGAGTCGGAAGCGGGCGTTCCAGCGGCCGCCGCAAGGGGTTCGTTGTTACCGGTGAGCCGGTGGACGGTTCGTTCGAGCGCAGGCAAAATCTCGGTGATCGCCAGATCCTCGTTGGCGAAGCGACCGACGAGGGCATAGACCATATTGCTCAGGACCAGCCCCACGTCTGCGATGTAGTCGGCGTCGATCCCGGTGAAGAGAACGGTCGCGGCGGGCAGGACGGCGTCGAAGCCCTGGGTGTCGAGTCGCTGACCGCCGGGGCCGGACCGCGCGCGGTAATAGGCCGTCAGCATCCGAGGGTTGCGTTCCCACGGCTCGAACACGTACCGGACCAACCGCAGCAGACCGTCGGCCAGCGACTCGTTCTCCTGCGGCGGCGCCAGTTCGGTGTAGATGTTCGTGGCCATCCACTGTTCGACCGCGGCGAGAATCAGTTCGTCCCGCGTTGGATACAGCTTGTAGACCGTGGCCAGCGAGACGTGCGCCTGCTTCGCGACAGCGCGCAGTTGAACCGCGTCGTAACCGTCGGAGTCGAGCAGCGAGAGCACGGTGTCGATGATCTTGGTTGCCGTCTCGGTCTCACCAGTCCTTGCCACCCGCCAACCGTAATCCAGTCGTCGGATGACCGCGGGCGCCGCACCGCCGAGCCGCCGCGAAGGGCGGCTCGGCGAAGACGATCAGATGCGCGTTCCCACGTCGTGTGCGACGAGATTGTCCAGCGCCCTTTCGGCGACCGCGGCGATGGTCATCGAGGGATTGCAGGCCGCGGTGTTGCCCGGCATCAGCGCACCGTCGAGGACGTAGAGTCCCGGCTGGTCGTGCACCCGGCCGTCCAGATCGCAGACCGCGCCCATGCTCGCACCGCCGAGCGGGTGCCAGGTCGAGGGGAACAGCGCGTTGGTGTCGAGCAGCATGCCGTCGGGCCCGGCGATCTCGTGCACGGCGGGACCGATGTGGCTGTCCTGGATGCCGCGGTCGCCGTGCTCCGGCCAGTGCAGGATCGCGTCGTCGCGGGCGGCGTCGTAGGTGAACGCGCCGCGTCCGTCGCTGACGCCGTAGCCGACCAGCATCGTGCTGGCGGGATCGAGCGAGAGCGGTGGGATGGACGCCTGGATCACGGTGTAGGCGGCCCGCGGATCCGTCCAGTTCTTGCTGCCGTAGATCACCGGACCGCCTTGCGGCGCACCGAATTCCGCGGAGGGATCGGTCCAGACGTAGATGCGGTCGGCGTTGGTGCCCCAGCCCTGACCGAGTCCGTCCGGCAGATCGGGGATCAGCCCCTTCGCGCCGGCGCGGACCAGCAATCGCGTGGTGTTGAGACTGCCGGCGGCCATGATCAACGCGCGCGTGGTGAGGATCTTGTTCTCGACCACCGCGCCGCTGGTGTCCAAGCGCTGCACGTGCACCGTCCAGCGACCGTCTGGTGCGCGCTCGACATCGGTGACCTCGTGCAGCGTTTCGACCCGCACCAATCCGGTGGCTTCGGCGGCGGCGATGTAGGTGACGTCGACGGAGTGCTTTCCGCCGTTGTTCACGCCCATGGCGCCATCGCCGTTGGTGTAGGACGCCTTCATCTCCCCGCGCAGCTCGGCGAGCGCGAAATCCCAATCGATCGGCATCGGGATCTTCGACAGCGGCATTCCCGCCCGGCGCACCCGGTCGGCGAAGACGCGCGCTGCCCGATAGTTCTCGGTCGCGATCAACTCGTCGGGCGCTTCGGCCAGGCCGAGCATCCTCGCCACCCGCGGGTAGTGCACCCGGTTCATGGTCGCCCAGTCCAGCTCCTGCGGAAAATGCGTGTCGAACACCGCTTCCGCGGGTTGCAGCGACATGCCCTGGTAGACCAGCGACCCGCCGCCGACCCCCGCCGCGCACAGCGCCGTCATGTTCACCCCCGGCACCGCCTCGACCAGGCCGGTGTAGGGCTCGAACAGCAATGGCGCACCGAAGAGGTTCGGGCTCGACCGGCACCACAGCAACCGCTTGTCCGGGGCGGAAGCGCGCGGGAACGTCTCGGCGTTCGGGCCGGTGGGCCAGCGCAATCCGCGCTCGAGCACCGTCACCGGCACGCCCGCTTCCGCCAGGCGCAGCGCGCTGACTCCGCCGCCGAAGCCGGAGCCGACCACCACGACGCGATGCTCTTCGTAGGTCAGCGGGACGGAGTTGACCCGCGCGGCGACCGGAGCGGGCGCACCGATCGAGCGGACACCGAACAATACGGCGCCCGCCGCAGCGGCGCCGGTCAACATCGACCGGCGCGAGATAGCAGTCATCACAGGACCTTCGTCGGGATCGTCGTGCCACGCCCAGGGACACCGATGTCCCTGGGCGCCGGGGAAATTCAGTCGATGGTGCAGCCGGACACGGGCTTGTCGGCGAGGCGATCGAGGAGGTAGGTGATCGCATTGTCGGGGCCGAAGCCGTCGATGAGTTCCGGTCCGAAGTGATTGGGGATCGTGGCGCCAGGGAAGATCGGCGGCAGGTCGTTGGTGCGGAACGTGACGGTGGCGCCCTTGGCGCACCAGTCTTCGGCGAGTTGGCGGGCCTGGTTGTAGGGGACGGTGTCGTCGTTGAGGCCGCTGGTGATCAGGACCGGCGTGGCGGGCTTCATGGTGCCGACGCGCAACTCGCTCAGGGCGGGAGCCGCTTCCGGGATCGCGTGCAGGTGTTCGGTGAGCGATCGGCCGTCGATCGTCATCGAGTTGGTCCGCAGGAACGGGTGATGGGTGATGACGTCGCCGATGCACGAGGTGCTGAGCGTGTCCAGCATGGCGCGGCCGGCGGGGCTGGTCACCCGGTCGACCGCCGTGTGCAGGTCGGGGTAGCGGGCGAGCATGCCGTTGATGGCGAAGCCGATGGCGCCGCCGATCAGCGCGCCGTCGATGCGCTCGAGAATCTTCGCCAGATCCGCGACGGGACCGCCGGCCCATGTCCCCTTGAGGTTCAGTTCCGGCGCGTAGCTCGGCTGCATCTCCGCCGCCGCGGCCGCCGCGCCGCCACCCTGCGAGTAACCCCAGAACACCACGGGGGTTTCCGGTCCGACGCCCGCCAGATGGTTGGCCGCCCGGGCGCCGTCGAGCAGGGCGTGCGCGCCCTCGATGCGATTGGCGAAGGTATGAATACCGGGCGTGCCGAGGCCGATGTAGTCGGTCACCAAGACCCGGGCGCCCAGCGAGCTCCACACCGCCGACGACGGGAGTTCCTGATTCGCCGACAGTCCCGGCGAGGGATCGGTGAACAGCGCCATTCCGGTCGAGAACGCCACCGACATCGCGCACCGGTCGGCTTGGCCCGAGGTGCCCGGACCGATGACCACGGTCGGGCGCGGTCCCGGCCCCTGCCACGGGCCGGTGGCGTCGATGAACGTTCCGGTCACCGCGACCGGCGACCCGTCCTGGAATCGCGTGGTGTACATGACGTGCTGCGCCTGGCCCGGCCATCCCTCGAGGGTCGGCGCGGTCGCGAACAGCGGCATCGGCTGGGTCTTGATGATCGAGCCCGGTTCCGCCGGGATCTGCGCCGGTGGTGTGTAGAAGGCGCTGACCTCGTCGGCCGCCGCTTCCGTGACGTCCACCCCGACCCCCGCCACCGCCGTGGCGCAGGCAACGGCCACCGCCGCCGCCATCCTGGCGGACCGCGATAGCGACCGCCTTCCGTGCACTCGCTGCATCGAAAACTCTCCGTGAAGTTCACCCCCGACGCCGTCGCCGGAGTGTCCTGTGTCGCACGGCGCCGGATGCATGACACCCGTCACAGCGCAACGGGCGGTAGAGTAACACGGTTACTGAGAGGTTTGGGACCTTCCGGTGTGGGATTCGATTCCGGGCGCGCTGAGGCGTGGCAGGATTCGCCGCACGCCGTGCAGAGTCGCGTCAACCGCAACAGAACGGGTTGTCGCACGGATCGCCGACTTCGCTGCCGTATGCGACGAAGCGCCGGATCGGCGCCACGACCTTCTCGGCTGTCACAGAGTCCAGCAGGGGAGTGGACTCGCCAAGGCGTGGTCGCCATGCCGATGGCGCGTCGTCGACGTCAAAACGCCGCGTGCCGTCGACGAAGAGCGTCCAGAGCGGGTGATCGGGAAACCCGTTGAGCCGCAGGACCCACCACGAGCCGTCCACGACCGCGGCAACGGGGAACTTCGCGTTCCCGGTCCGTCGCCACTGCGGTCGGGCATTCAGCTCGGGGCGCGTCATCCCTTCAGTCTGCTCGACCGAACCTGGCCAGCGCAGCGGCGCCGAAGACCGGACGTGAAACGCCGCCGCCACCCCATGCGCTCGGGTGCGGCGGCGGCGTGAATCCGGCCGAATCAGACGCGATTCGGCTGCCAGGTCGTCACGGCCCAGATCACCACGACGTCGAGTGCGATCACCAGTACCGACCACCACGGGTAGTAGGGGAGCCACAGGAAGTTTCCGAGGAGGGACAAGCCCGCGAGGATCACCGCGACCACCCTGGCCCAGCCCGCGCCCGCCATCAATCCGAGCGAGGCGAGCACCAAGAGGATGCCGAGGATCAGATGCACCCAGCCCCAGCCGGTCGTGTTGAACTGATAGATGTACTCGGGCCCGGCCACGTAGATCTCGTCTTTGGCGATCGCGGAGATTCCCTGCAGGATCGACACGATGCCGGTGATCATCAGCAGGAATGCCGCGCCGATCGACGTCCCGGCCGCGACGGCCTGGCTGACGGGATAGTCGTTGGTTTCGGTTGGCCTGGTCATGGTTCACACCTCCGCTGGTTCGTGGATTCGCGATTCACTCGGCTCCCCGTGCCTGCCGGAGCGGTAGGGGTGCCTCGACTGGTTCCGGTCGAGCGATCCGGGTTTCCTCGGATCTCCCGCCGGACGGCGCCGCGTACGGCGATCCAGGTGGTGTGCGAAGAGTATGAGCGGGACGGTTTTTCGAATATCCCGAACGCTTCCCCAGAAGCGCGGAAACGCATACGAATTCGAGCTGGCAAGCAGCCCGCGAATCCTGCGCCTTCCGCGTCTGTGGAGGACGACTCGCTTGGCCAGGCGGCTCCTTGTGGATTTCGGCGACTAGGGCTCGAGTTTCCTCGGACATCCCATCGGTCGATGCGGTAATAGGCCCATCGATAACGGGATCACACACGCCATTGTGTGTGATCCAGACCACAATATCATCAGCAATTCCACCGTACGGTGTCGGTCCGATTTCCGCGCACCTTCCCCGTTCGGTCTCGTGCGGGCGCACACTGAAGGGGAGCGCTTCCGAACGGGTGGTGTGCGACGTTCGGGCGGGCAGCCCGCGAACTGTGCCACGTCCAATTCACCCTTACCGAAGGAGCGCTTGTGAATGCCTATCCAGCGATTGCCGAGCACGGCATCATCGGCGATCTGCAGACCGCGGCCCTGGTGTCCTCGGCGGGAACCATCGATTGGTGGTGCACGCCCAGGTTCGATTCGCCGAGCGTTTTCGCTTCGCTGCTGGACAGCGAGCGCGGCGGATTCTGCCGGCTGGCCGTGGAATCCACCACCGAGGACGCCGCGGTTCGCCAGTTGTATCTGCCGGACACCGCCATTCTCGTCACCCGGTTCATGGCGCCGGACGGCGTGGGCGAGGTCGGCGATTTCATGGAGCCGATCCGGGAGCCCGTACCCACCGACCGACACCGGCTGGTGCGAGTGGTCCGCGTGGTGCGCGGAACCCTGACATTCACACTGACCTGCCGCCCCCGATTCGACTACGGGAGGGCCGAGCACACACTGGAACAGCGCGGCGAACGAACGGCGGTCTTTTACGGGCCGGATACGGACCTGCATCTACAAGCGAGCGATCCGGTGACGCTGCACGCCGAAGACGGCGACGTCACGGCACGGTTCACGCTCTCGCAGGGCGAGACCGCGGTGGTGGTCTTGACGAGCATGGGGAGCGAGGGGCCCGCCCCCGCCGCACCGGAGCGCGACGACACCATCGCCGACCTCGAGCGGTGTCGCCGTTTCTGGCAGTCCTGGCTGCGTTCGTCCACGTATCGGGGCCGGTGGCGGGACATGGTCAACCGCTCGGCGATCACTTTGAAGCTGCTCACCTACCTGCCGACCGGCGCGCCGATCGCCGCGGCCACCATGGGCTTACCGGAACAGGTCGGCGGCGAACGCAACTGGGACTACCGATACACCTGGGTCCGGGACGCCTCACTGTCGGTGCGGGCCCTGATCGATCTGGGATTCACCGAAGAGGCCTACGCCTTCCGGCGCTGGCTGCGCGACCGTCTCGAGGCCGGCGACACCGCCTCTGGTGAACCGCTGCAGATCATGTACCGGATCGATGGCGACCCGCGCCTGGAGGAAGAGGTACTCGACCACTTGGAGGGCTACCGCGGATCCGCGCCGGTGCGGGTCGGCAACGCGGCGGCCGATCAGATTCAGCTCGACATCTACGGCGAGGCCGCCGACGCCATGGCTCAGTCCTCGGACATCGGCGGCATCTGGGGATGGCGGGTGTTCGCGAATCTCCTCGACTGGCTGACCGAGCACTGGGACCGGTCCGACGAGGGCATCTGGGAAACCCGCGGCGGCCAACAGGAATTCACTTACAGCCGGCTGATGACCTGGGTCGCGTTCGATCGAGGCATCCGGTTGGCCACCGACTACTCCCGGCCCGCGGATGTGGCGAGCTGGACGCGGGCGCGGGATGCGGTCTTCGCCCAGATCGTCGATCGGGGCTGGAGCTCGAAACGGCAGGCGTTCGTGCAGCACTACGCCACGGACGTGCTCGACGCGTCGCTGCTGCTGATGCCGCGGATGGGCTTCCTGTCGCCGCTGGATCCGGCATGGCTGAGCACACTCGACGCCATGGACGGCGAACTGGTCAGCGACAGCCTGGTCTATCGCTACGACCCGGAGGCGTCTCCGGATGGCTTGCGCGGCGTCGAGGGCACCTTCAACCTGTGCAGCTTCCTGTATGTCGAGGCGCTCGCACGCTCGGGCCGGTTGACCCAGGCCCGCTACGCGTTCGACAAGATGCTCACCTACGCCAACCACGTCGGGCTCTTCGCCGAGGAGATCGGCCCCTCCGGCGAGCAGCTCGGCAACTTCCCCCAGGCCTTCACCCATCTCGCCCTCGTCGCCACCGCCATGGCCCTCGACGAACAACTCGACCGCGCCGAAGCCGGATCGGCGACGACCGAATAGGTGAGTAGCCGATGGCCGATACCGGTGCGCTCGCCCCACCCCGCGGGGTGCTGGTTCCGCTGGCACTGGCGCAGTTCATCTGCAGTTTCGCCGGTTCCAACATGAACGTGATGATCAACGACATCAGCGCCGATCTGAACACCACGGTGCAGGGTGTGCAGACCGTCATCACGATCTTCCTGTTGGTGATGGCCGCCCTGATGATTCCGGGCGGGAAGATCACCGACCGGTACGGCCGCAAACGCTGTTTCATGGCGGGTCTGGTCATCTACGGCGTCGGCGCGGTGCTGAGCGCGCTCGCACCGGGGCTCGGCGTGCTGGTTCTCGGCAATTCCATTTTGGAAGGCATCGGCACCGCGATGCTGATCCCGCCCGTCTACATCCTGACCACGCTGTTCTTCACCGAAGCCACCTCCAGGGCAAGGGCTTTCGGCGCGATCATGGCACTGGGCGGGATCGGCGCCGCGGCGGGACCGCTCCTCGGCGGACTCATCACCTCGGGGATCGGCTGGCGCGCGGCGTTCGCGTTCCAAGCGCTGGTGGTCGCGGCGA
The DNA here is from genome assembly GCF_040654315.1 of Nocardia sp. NPDC050713. Classification (NCBI taxonomy): domain Bacteria; kingdom Bacillati; phylum Actinomycetota; class Actinomycetes; order Mycobacteriales; family Nocardiaceae; genus Nocardia; species Nocardia sp. NPDC050713. The sequence goes on from NZ_JBFAHS010000002.1 coordinate 404,003, forward strand.
TCGTGCTGCTCGGCCGCCGCATCGAAGATCCGGTGCGCCCGGACCCGACCGTGCCATTCGACATCCTGGGCGCCGTGCTGTCGGCGGTCGGACTGGTGCTGCTGGTCATGGGAATCCTTGCCGCCGACAACGACATCCGGCTCATGCTCGTGCTGATCGCGGCGGGCGTGGTGGTGCTGGTGTCGTTCTTCCTCTCGATCCGCGCGAAGGAGAAGGCGGGCCGCGTGCCATTGATATCGACAAGCCTGTTCCGCAACCGCACGTCCAACCTCGGTCTCGTCACGCAGAACATCCAGTGGCTGGTGCTGATGGGAACCTCGTTCGTGGTCGCCGCGTACCTGCAAGTCGTTCGCGGTTACAACGCCATTCAGACCGGCGTGATCTTCACCGCGGCCACGGTCGGGCTGCTGGTGACGTCGCTCGGCGCGGCACGGTTGGCGCGCAGACGTTCGCAACGCACCCTGATTATCGCGGGATTTCTGGTGACCATCGTCGGTATCAGCGCATTGCTCGCGCTGGCGGGCCGCTTCGAAACCCCCTGGGCGTTGTCGCCTGGGCTGCTGCTGATCGGGTTGGGACTCGGCGTGATGTTGACGCCGTCGGTCGATATCGTCCAGTCCAGCTTCGGTGAAGACCAGCAGGGCGAGATATCAGGGTTGTCGCGTTGCGTCTCGAATCTCGGTTCCTCGCTCGGCACCGCCATCGCGGGCACCATCCTGGTCGCGGGTCTGTCGAGTCACGCCTACGCCGCGGCGATGACCACACTCGCGATCATCGCCATAGCCGGCCTCCTCGCCGCCACAGCGCTGCCGCGAGACGACGTGGCGCATCCCGCCGGAGCGTCCGATGCGGTCTGACAACGATGTGTCATCGAGCTCGCACGCGCTGCTGCACGGCCCGCTGTTCTCGCGCACCAGGCCGCTGGATCGCGACAACGCGGCGAGCCGCATCAGCGCCTACATCTACGGCAATGTTCTGGTTCTTGCAGCGCTGGTTCCGGTAACCACGGGCGAGAAGTACGTCGGAATCCTTGTGGTCCTCGGGACGGCGTTGTCCACGTTCGTCGCGCACGTCTTCGCCGAAGCGGTCGGACACAGCGTGCGTCATCGAAGTCCATCGACGCGAGTCGAGACACTGCGCGAATTGCGCAACTCCGTCCCGATTCTCAGTTCGGCGGTACTGCCGTGCGTCGTTCTGGCGATTGGCTGGATCGGATGGGTCGAGCCGAGAACCGCCCAAGTCGCCGCGGAACTCGCTGTGCTGGTCCGCATCGGCGGCATCGTGTTCGTCATCGGTCGGCTCAAAGGCGAGCGCCCGACTCGGGCATCCGTGCTGGCCGCGGTCTTGCTGACGGTGGTCGCCGCGACCGTCGTGATCGTCAAGATCCTGCTCACCCACTGAGGATTCGCGCCTTCTCCGCTTCGAACTCCGCTTCGGTGAGCACCCCTTGCGCTTTGAGTTGGGCGAGTTCTTTCAGCGCCGTGATTCGGTCCATGTCGGTGCCGCCGCTCGGTGGCGGTGTGGGCGGTGGCGCGTATCGGTCATAGGGGTCGGGCTGCGCCTGCTCCTGCGCCGCCCACCGCTCGCCCTGGCGCCGGGAGACCCGGTTCGATACGGCGGTCGCGGTTCCGGAGATTACTGCGGTGCGGGCTACGCCGCGAAGCAATCCTGGCATGACACCCTCCCTATCGACTTTCCGTCTCGAGCAGTTCGAGCGACGACAGCAGGCTTTGCACCGGAATCCGCCCGGAAGCGACGAGCTGGGCGCCCTTGCGGCGCAGTGCGGACGCGAAGGGCGCTGCCCACCTGTTCTCGTAGACCAAGATCGCCGCCGAGCATCCCGGCTGGAGCACCCCGGCTGCTTCGCTGCGGTCGGCCTCGTCCAGGAGGCCTGATCCCGCCTCGGCGAACAGGGTGATGTCCAGGTCCCCTTCGAGGCCCACGTCGGTGATGTCGATTCCGGCGAGGGAACCGTCGGCATCCTTTCGGACGAACGCCAGATCCAGCACTCGAATGATGCCGCGCTCGACGAGGTCGCGCAGCAGGGGAAGCGCCGAACCGTCCGGAGGTCGATCGGCGGGAAATTCGATCACGAGATAATCGACCGGGCCTAACGCGTCGATATCGGTTTCGGTCACGGCAACCCTCTTTCCATCATGAGAAAGAGCCGTATCAGCTTGGCTCGCTTACATATCGCTCTCGATGTGGCAGCGGTTTCGGCTGGTTGTGCGGGGTGAAGATCGTTCTCGAACGCACCGTGCGCGGTGCTACTCTCAGGCATAGCGTACGCCGCTGATCAGCCCGGGTCACTGCACCGCAGCCGCAAACCGGACCGTGCAGGGCGCTTCCCCATTTCCACATGGGTGAAACAGAAAAGGCCTTCTGTAGACAAGTCCTTCAGAGAATTATGGCGGTTGCCGACCACGACGCTGCCGTGTTTGCCCGAGTCCGTTCCAGGAGTTGGAATATCGATGAATGCCAACGTGCCGGGGGACGCGCCCGACGAACGGCTGAGCACCGAGGAACGCGCCGAACTCGACCGGCTTCGCGCGGAGGTGGCCGCGTTGCGAGCGGAGGGTCGCGGCGGCGCACGGCCGCGGCGGCACGCGTGGCGGTGGACCGCCGTAGCCGTCTTGGTGGTGCTGGTCGCCATGCTGGCGATCACGACTGTGCTGGCCCGGTACGTACGGAGCCAGATCCTCGACACGGACCGGTATGTGACCACGATGGCGCCCTTGGCCTCCGACCCAGCCCTGCAGAACGAAGTCGCGAACACCATCACCGACGAGATCTTCGTCCGCGTCGACATCGAAGGCATGACCGCGGACGCGCTGGCCGCCCTGACCGAGACCGTTCCGGCGGTCGAGAACCGGCCGCGCGTCGATCGCGCGGTCGAAGGGCTCGCGCCGGTGATCGCCCAGCAGACACGCGACTTCGTCCACGAGACGGTGCTGTCATACGTGCGCAGCGACGAGTTCGAGGATCTGTGGATACAAGCCAACCGCGCGGCTCACACCAAGCTGGTGGCGGTGGCGACCGGTCATGTCGCCGGCCCCGAGTCGGTGACCGTCGACGAGAACGGCACGGTGAGTATTTCGCTGGGGACGGTGATCGAGAACGTGAAGGCACGGCTGCTCGATCGCGGCTTCACGTTCGCCGAGAAAATCCCCGCGGTCGACAAACAGCTCGTGTTGTTCCGATCCCCGGAGCTGGTCCGGGCACAGCGCGCGGTCGACAATCTCGACAAGGCTTCGGCGGTACTGCCGTGGGTGACGATCGCGATCGCCGTGGCCGCGATCGCCGCGGCGCCCGCGGGCGGCCGCAGACGCGCCTTGGTCTTCGTCGGGCTCGCGCTGGCGGCGGGCATGCTGGTCCTCGCGATCGCGCTGATCGTCGCCCGCGCACTGTATCTGGAGGACATGCCCGCTGACGTGCTGTCACCGGACGCGGCCACCGCGATCATCGACACCGTGCTCGTGCCGCTGCGGACCGCGCTGCGCGGAGTCGCCGTGCTCGGCCTGGCGATCGCGCTCGGCGCCTACCTCACCGGAGATTCCGCCTCGGCCACGGCGATGCGCCGTCGGTTCGGGCGCGGCATGGACGCGGTGCGGCGATCGCGGCCGCCGAATGCGGTGGAGCGGTGGGCTTTTCGAGTTCGCCCGGCGCTACGCTGGACGGTCATCGGCATCGCTGCCCTCGTGCTGGTGTTCTGGCGCTATCCCACCGGGCTCGTGGTCGTGTGGATCGTCCTCGGCGCGCTGCTGGCGTTGCTCGCGCTGGAACTGCTGATCCGTCCCGCTGCCGCCCGGCAGCATGCCGAGGCCACGGAGCGAGCCGACACCTGACCCGCGCGGCTCGTCCTCGGTGATGGCCGGGACTCGCCGGATGGCGGGGGAGTCGGTCGGCTGCGGCTCCTGCCGATCGCCCGTGGCCGGTCCGCGAAGATACCGACCGAGCGGGGACTCGTCGAGGGCGAGCGCCTTGGTGATCGTCGCGGCGCCGACCACCACCGCCGACAGCACGAACAGCCAGCTGATCGACGTGAACACCGGCCCGAGCAGTCCGAACCTCGTGTACGCGGTATCGGTGATCCTCGGCAGCACGAGCCTTCCCGCGGCTCGGACGACCGTCAGGCCGGACGCTGTGAGCGCCCCGGTCATCCACAAGACACGGCCGGACAGCTTTCCCATCGTGAGCAGGTACGGACTGATAGTCCAGACGAGCATCCAGACCGCCAGCTCACCCGCGATGGCGAGCGGCACACCGACGTAGCGCAGCCCGGTCAGTTCCCTGATCGCGCCGAGGAGCACGGCCGAGAAGGCAACGAGGAGAAGGACGACGAGCCATCGCCACGCGTTGCGCACCCGGATCGACGGCACGTTCCAGATCTTCGCGTAGATTCGCGCCAGCGCTTTGGCGAACGAGGTGCCGCTGATGAGGACCATCAGCAATCCGACGACTCCGAACGCCGCGAAGGTGGGATCGGTGACCGTGAAGGTGCCCACACCGGACACGAGAATCTCCGTGTCGAAGCCGAGCTGGTCGTTGATCGCCCGACCCGCCAGATCCCAGTAGGGCAGGAAAGACCCGGCGATCAGCACGGGCAATACCGAAGTGAAGATTTGGGCCGCGAGGGTCATCGATCGGTCGACTATCTCGATCTCGACGAACCCGTCGACGATTCGCCGGAGGGTGCGAGGCCAGCCGCTGGCCGATTCCATCCGCGCGGCGAGATCCTTCGCCAGCTTGCCGAACAACCTCGTCGACCGCATATCTCGACTCAACAGCACCCCCGGTGTGTTGTCATCACTTCACGGCGGTGGATTTGTGTAACGTTTGCAGCCGAGAATCAATTCTCTCCCGCATTCGGCCGGTAGTGATCCGGCGTTCGTGCGCACCACTGTTCGGCAGCCATTTCTAGTTGTTTCTGGATACGGAGGCGTTGTGGACTGGGAGTCGTGGCAGCAAAGCTGGGATACGCAGCAGGAGTTCTATCTGCCCGAACGCGAGGAACGATTCCGGGTGATGCTGGATGTGGTGGCCGCCGCGGCGGGGCCGACTCCGCGAGTGCTGGACCTCGCCTGCGGACCCGGCAGCATCAGCCGACGGTTGTTCGCGCGATTCCCGGAAGCGAGATCCGTCGCCGTCGACATCGATCCGACGATGCTCGCGATAGCCCGGGGATCGTTCGACAGGGATTCACGGATCACCTTCGTGACGGCCGACGTGGCCGAACCCGGTTGGATCGATTCCCTGCCGGACGAGTCGTTCGATGCTGTGCTCACCGCGACGTCCTTGCATTGGATGAAAACCGATCCGCTGACCCGCTTGTACACCGACCTCGCGAAATTGGTTCGACCGGGCGGAGTCTTCGCCAATGCCGATCACATGCCCGACCCCGATACTCCACTGCTCAACGCGCTCGACGAAACCATCCAGAAGTCCCATCAGGAACGCGCCCGCATCACCGGCGCACTCGACTTCGAGCAGTGGTGGGCCCAGGTAGGACGCGATCCAGCTCTGGCCGAGGAATACGCGGGTAGCCGCGCGATCTTCGATCAGCACAGCGGGGGAGACGAACATCCGATCGCGTGGCACTGCTCGCGGTTGAAGGAGGCCGGGTTCCTGGAGGCGGGTGTGGCGTGGCGGTCCATCAACGACGCGTTGGTCGTCGCGATCAGGTAGTGATTCCGGGGGTTCGGTGTGCGCGATGCCGTTTTCGATGCGGCATCACTTCATGAGTGCGAGGTTGCGCCAGAGGTTCGTGAGGCTTTCGGTTCCGCCGAACAAGGTGGTGAAGTTGGTGGAGTCGATCATGACGATGTCACCGGCGCGGTGATCGGTGGGCGGCAACCAGATCAGGGTGTTGAACTCGGTGTTGCCTTCGGCGGTGAAGGGGTGCGGTCGGTCGAGGTCGATGGGTTGGCGCGCGAGCAGTCGCACGGACTCGCTCGCGGGCTCGGTGAGGTGGTAGTGCGGGAGGTGGGGATGGAAGTTGAAAGTGGTGACGTCGTCGAGCAGGTGCAAGGCGTCGCGGTCACGGAAAGTGACAAGTGGCGCAATGGATTTCGTGTCTTCGACGACGGCGGGGCGAAGTCCGTACATGTTGCGCACCGGAACGTCGAGGGCTTCCATGAGCGAGCGGGTGTAGGCGCTGAACCGTTGTTGGCGTGGCACCAGCGGGTCGCCGTGGTGTTCGTATTCGACTTGGCGTTGCCGGAGGTCGTCGGTGCAGCCGACGTCGTGGTGCGGCGCGAGGAGCAGGCAGGTGCCTTCGCGTCGCAACCACTCCTGGATCGCCGCGATCTCCTCGGGCTTGGCCGCCGCCTGACCCAGGACGTGGTCGAGGCCGAAGACCATGAGGGTGTCCGTGTCGGCGAGGACGCGTTCATCGATGGGTAGTTCGAACCCGGCTTGATCAATGCGCTGGAAGACCGCGACGGGATGGCCGGTGGCTTCTTCGGCGACCTCCTGAAAACGGAGCGTGGAGCGGTGGAACAGCTCCAACGTTCCCGCGATGCCTTGCAGGAAGTGGGCGGCGTCGTACTCGGGTGTCTCGTAGGCAGGCCAAGTCGCCTGGCGCACTTCGGTCATGGTGGAGAAACGGTTGTCCAGCGCGGCGGGGTCGCGCTGGGCTTCCCACGGGTAGCTCCAGGTCCAGTAGATGCTCAATCGGCGTCCGCCGGGCGTGTAGGGGCGTGGCAGCTGGGATTGGTTGTACGTGCGCGCCGCGGTCATGGTGCTACCTCGCTGTCGGCTCGGGTGCAGAGGTAACGCAGGCCGCGAAGACCGGGCATGAAGAAATACGCGCCACCCCTGAGAGTTGTGAATGCCGGTAATCCCTTGATGGTTCGGCGAATCGGGCGTTTGGGGATCTTGTATTCCAGGGTGCCGTCTTGATTGCCGATGATCGGATCGCGCTCGTTGCCGAGCTCGTGGAACGTCTTGTCGTTGACCCACACGTTCTGGGCGAACTCGAATTGGCGCACCAGGCTCGCGCACAGCACGAAGGCCGCGATTCCGCGCTCGGCGCCGTCGTCGGGAACGTTTTCGGGAAGGTGTGGTCCGTAGGTGGCGCCGCGGCGGATCAGGCGCCGACGTTGCATGTTCACCGCGGTGTCTCGGGGATTCAGCCTGCGGATGTGCGAACCCAGTGGCGCGGCATAGCCATAGGGGTCCATGTGTTTGTAGCCGAAGTCGTTGTTGCGCTGCATATCGGCCCCGAGTTCGGGATCGTCCTGCTCGGGGGCGAGCACCAAGGGGGCGCCGCTACGCCAGCGGCCCATCAGTTTCGCGGCCAGCAATTCTTGTTCCTCGGGGGAGTCGGCGTGCTCGGCGAGGAAGTCGCGGAATCGCCCGACGTGTTCCTCCAGGCGCCGGTAGGCCAGGTAGGTGCCGTTGCGCGACAACACCTCCGGTTGTGGCAGTTCCACCGGGGGACCGTCCTCGTCGGGATATCCCAGGATGAATTCCCCTGCTTTGATCGGGGCGCCCGTGCCCGGCGTCGGCTGTTCGCCGGAGCCCTCGATCACCGGCTGCGACAACCGGTCGCGGTAGCCGAAATGGTCGTGCGCGTAATCCAACGGCGGGACCGCCCCGACGTCCAGCGACGACAGCACCGTCACTCCGGCGCGGTCGGCGACCAGTCGATCGTGCGCATCAACCCAGCGTGCGCGCTCGGCGTCGTCACCGGCGAAGAGGATCGCGATCGCGTGCAGATCGTCATCCGCCAACCCGCCGACCCAGTGGTCGGGGTGCGCGAGTCCGGTGTCACCGAGCATGCTCGCCCGCGCTGCCATGCCCTGCCGGAACTCCTCGGGAAACGTCGCCAGCGATTGCTCGGGCACGCCGAGCGCGCGCAGCCCGGTCCAGGTGAACGCGAGTGTCACCCAGCGACGATCGGTGTGCACGGAGCGCTGTACGTCGGCCGCCGAGGCCACCTGGTCGACCATGCCCGACAGCCACGCCCGTCCACCGTCGCCACTGGCGAACGACAGGAACTCATAGCGTCCGGCCAGCGCGGGCACCCGGGTGAGCACAAGGTGCTGGATATCGTCGAGTTCGAGCATCAACGAACCTCGTGGTTCTACTGCATCTGGTCGAGCATGCCGGAGAACGCCGCCTTGACGCGCAGTGCCTTCTTGATCTCGTCCGCCGTCACATACGGGTACTCGCCGTACTCCAGGAAGCTCGGGAATTGATGCTCACGGAAGAATTTCACGACCGCCTCGGTATTGGTCCTCCAGTCCTCCGGGAACCCTTCGAGGTTCACGAACACGGTCGTGATACCCGTCGACAAGAACAGGGCGATGGCGTCCTCGACGTACTTGTCGAAGTCGGTGTCGAAGATCCCCTGGTACTGGAAACACAAGCCGTCGCCGAGGTCGAACAGCACCCACCGCAAGTAGTGCAGCCGCAGCGGCGCCAGAACGGTGGGATCTTCCGCGACCGCGGCCTCGATCTGCTTGCCGTACTCCCGGATCGCCGCCTCACGACCGGGTTTGACCTTCGCGATGATCGAGAAGCCGTAATTGGCCGGTGTGCGGGGAAATACCGGCCCGTACCGCCCCTGCTCGAGCGCGAAATAGCCTTCCTTCGGGATGGCCATCGCCTCGGGCTTGGACCAGTCCCCGTCACCTGTGGTCATATCCGCCTCCGTCTCCAGCGGTGTTGGCGGGAACAAGCAGACCGCTCTCCGATGGAGAGTTGCGAAGAAGTGGTCCGCACAACGGCCGATCAGACCGCCTCTTGGCGGTGTTCACACGGCGATTTTAGCAGTCACGATCATCCATACCATTTGCTCGGCAATTTCGCCGAAGCCTGGCGCCGACATCGTCGTGCGCCTATTTTCGAACCACACCTTTGCGCTGTCGCCGAAGCGTGGACGAACCACAAAGAAGACAAGAGTTTGTTTTCGATCGAAAGGCCGACCGGCAGTCCGGTTACTCCGCGGCCGGGATCCACGGCTGGCAACGACGCGGAAAAGATCCATCCGAGGAGGTTCACAGCATGGATTCGTTCTGGGATTACGTGTGGTACACGATCCTCGTGTTCGCCTTCGTGGCGTACCTGATCGTGCTGTTCCAGATTCTCATCGATCTGTTCCGCGACCACACCGTCTCCGGCATCGCCAAGGCCCTGTGGGTGATCGCGCTGGTGGTGCTGCCGTACCTGACGGCGTTCGTGTACCTGATCGTGCGCGGGCGGGGCATGGCGCTGCGCGCCCAACAGGCGCAGGCCGAGGCGAAGCAGGCCACCGATCAGTACATCCGGCAAGTCGCGGGCAAGTCTCCCGCCGAGAGCATCGCCGACGCCAAGGCACTCCGCGACTCCGGTGTCATCACCGACGCGGAATTCGAACAGCTGAAAGCTCAGGCCCTGGGTGGTCCCGTTTCGACACCCAACGCGCCGACCGGCCAGTGACCGCTCATCGAAGACGCTGCGCCGCGTTCTCCACGTCGGAGGCGAGCACGTCGTCGCGCTCAGCGACGCTCAGCCCGCAACCGGTGTAGAAGTCGCATGGCTCAAAGCAGAGCGTATTCGGACTTCACCCTTGCCGGCGTCTGGTCGATGCTTTCGCACCATTGGTCGTGCAGGGTTCGCCAGACTTCGGTGGCGGTGCGGGTCCACTTCGATTCCAGCTCTGCCGCGGCCAAAGCGGGCTTCTCCCTTTCGACTTCGTTGTCCGCGTGTGCGGCGCGGTCGACCAGCTCGCTCCAGCGCTTGAAATCCTGATGTAGTGCGTCTTCGATCGTATCGGGCATTGCAGCTCCTTCGCGTGTGGTAGTGATCTTGTGAATCGGATTCTCGGAAACAGGGGAACGAGTTCCGGCAACGTGGTCGGGTAGCGCGGACCCGAGAACCATGAGCCGCTGAGGCTCGCCGATGCAGCAGTTCTGAAGTTGTGGAAACGCTCGACTGTTCGGCACGCCACGCAATCGTGGGGACCGTCTCGTTATCGCTCTGCCCGCCGCGGTGTCGCGGGGGGTCGATCTTCACTATGAAGACGAGAGGGGAGGACTGGGATCGCGAGTGAGTCGATTGCGGACTTCTGCTCGCCGACCTCATGGCAGCTGCGGGGCGTGCGGTCGTGGAGACCTAGCGTCTGCGCGGCTGCCGAACCTTCCCGGCCGCCTCTTTGATATCAGCTTGGTCACAGTTTACGCACAGTCGGTTAACTGTGCATAGAGGAAATGCGGAAGTTGCCCTAGAAAACCGCAGGTGCCGCGCTGCGCCGCCGCACACCCAGCAGGTTTGCCAGCTGCATGTGATACACGTCATGCCAATTCGGGTTGACATGGATGCGGCTTGCCCGCGGCCGGGCGCGGCAGCGAGCACGATGCCGGTGATCGATTCGCCATCCGCGCAGGCTGGCTCCGGCGATCTGTTCGCCTGGTCCAAAGTCGGCCGTCGGCGTTTCGCGGAGATGCGCCAGCCGGACCGTTGCCATACCGAGCCGACAGCCGGGAACGCGAGAGCTCGAACGGACACGCTTTGGAGGTGTGGCACGTCGCCGCGCAAACCAAAACACGGTTTCGTGGCATATCTGCCGCGAAACCGCGCATCGAGTGTCCGAAGGGGGACTTGAACCCCCACGCCCGATAAAGGGCACTAGCACCTCAAGCTAGCGCGTCTGCCATTCCGCCACCCGGACCGGTGTGTTCTGTTGTGCCCGTGACGACTTGGCGTCGCCAGCGGATCATGATCATAAACGGGTGGCCGGGGTGATCACCAAATCGCCAGGTCACACGGGGACATGCACCCGGTCGGCGCCGATGCGCTCGATCCGGTCGCGGCCCCATGCGCCCAGTGGTTCGAGGGCGCGATTGAGGGCCGAACCGAGTTCGGTGAGCTCATACTCCACGCGCGGCGGGATTTCCGGGAAGACCTCGCGAGTGACGATGCCGTCCTCCTCGAGCTCGCGCAGCTGCTGGATGAGCATCTTCTCGGAGACGCCGGGCAGGCCGCGGCGCAGCTCACCGAAACGGCGCACACCGTACTCCTCGAGTTCCCACAGAATCAGCGCCTTCCACTTGCCGCCGATCACGTCCATGGCCGCGTCGATGCCGCAGAAATATGGTCCTGATCTCTTCGCGCCCACTGCCGCACCTCGCTAGCTGCTCACACACGTGTTGGTAAGTACCCGACCGAATAGTAGGTACTTGTCGACCCAACGTCCCTCGCGCACTGTTGATTCCAGCGCGCTGACCACAACGTTTCCCACCCAAGGAGTTGACCCGTGATGGCGGAGAACCAGCAGAACCCGGTGACGGTCCTCGGACTCGGCGCGATGGGCCAGGCCCTCGCGGCGGCCTTCCTGAAGACCGGACGACCCACCACCGTCTGGAACCGGACCCCTGGCAAGGACGCCGACCTGGTCGCGGCCGGAGCGGTCGGCGTCGCCACCGTGGACGAGGCAGTGCGCGCGGGCGAGGTGATCGTGGTCGTGCTGCTCGACCACGCCTCGGTGCACGCCGCGCTCGACCCGGTCGCCGAGCGACTGTCTGGCAAGCAGGTGATCAACCTGACCAGCACCGCGCCCGAGGAAGCCCGCGAACTCGGCCGATGGGCCGAACAGCACGGCATCGACTACCTCGACGGCGGCATCATGGCGGTGCCGCCGATGATCGGGCAGCCCGGCGCGTCCATCCTGTACAGCGGGTCGCGCAAGGTCTTCGACGACAACCGCGAGACGCTCGAATCCGCCGCCGCCGCAGACTATTTCGGCGAAGACGCAGGCCTCGCCGCGACCTGGGACTTCGCCCTGCTCTCGAACATGTACTCGATGTTCGCCGGCTTCCTCCACGGCGCGGCGCTGGTGCGCTCCACCGGGGCCTCCGCAAGCGCGTTCGCCGAACGCGCGACCGCGTGGGTGACGGCGATGGCCCAGCTCATTCCGGAGTACGGCCGGATCATCGACGGCGGCGACTACACCACCGACGTCCAGCACCTGAACTTCCACAAGGCCGCGATGGACGCCATCGTGCGCGCCAGCCGCGACGCCGGCGTCGCGCTCGATGTGATCGGCCCGATCAAGTCCCTCATCGACCGCCAGGTCGCCGACGGCCACGGCGCCCTCGCCTTCGAGCGCACCTTCGAAGAGCTGCGCTGACCCGCCTCCCATCCACCCCCGAACCACCCGGTGACCAGCGACTCGTACCGCGATTTGGCCCCAGCCGCCACATCCGATAACCTTGCTGAGCACCACCGGTCCGGGTGGCGGAATGGCAGACGCGCTAGCTTGAGGTGCTAGTGCCCTTTATCGGGCGTGGGGGTTCAAGTCCCCCTCCGGACACAGACAGTACGCCAACCTGCGGTTGCGGGTTGGCGTACGCCGTGACTTCCTCGGTTTCGTGGTTGTAGTTCAGTTTGAGTCCGAGTTCCCGATATACCTCGAGTTTGTCGCCGGGGTCGGCGGCGCGCAGGATCGCCAGCAGCCCGCCCAGGGCGTCGACCAGTTGACGGATTTCATCGAGGCTCATGCGTTGGGGGTGGGCGGGTGTTATGTGTGGTTGCGGTGAGTTGAGCGATGAGGGCGGCTCGTTCGCGGTAGATATCGCTGCTCCACGCGGCAACCATCGCGGGGTCTGCCCCGGCTTCCAGGGCGGCGCGGTGTTTGGCGAGTTTGCGGTCGCATTCGGTGATCGATTGTTGCAGCAGGTTCGGCGTCGCCATCGCGTCGGGTTGGGCGGCTTCGAGTTGGGTGAGTGTGTGTTCGACTCGTTCGGGTTCGAATATCTCCGCGAGCCAGGTGTCGACGGGGTCGGTGAGTATGTCTTCTTTCAGGAAGATGTTGAGGGGGTGTTCGAGGGCGTATTCGCGGGATAGCGGCATCGATAGACGGCTGCGCCGTGAAACCAGTTGCCTTGCATCTTCCGTCCGCACGTGTCGTGGGTGATGGGGCCCTTGTATGCGTAGGGGTGGGTGCGACGTACTGCCGCGTCGTGCTAGTCCTCGTCGGGAAGTTCGGGTACCGCCGATCTCGGTTGTGACAGTACGGTTTCTACCGCAACGGCGACGAAACCGCCGCCGATGGCGACTATTCGGTTGGTCGATCGGCTCCAGTAAAGGGCCGAGTAACTGGATTTGTCGCCGAACATTTCTGGGGTGAGGGGGATGTGGGTACGGTCGTTCGGGAAGTAGAGGGCGCCGACGTTGCCTTCGTCGTTGCTGCCGAATTTGAGGAGGAGGCTGTCGTCCGGTCCCGGGCGGACGTCCATGACGTTGGCCCAGGCTTCGGCGTGCCGGATTGGTGTGCCGCCTCGATGGATCTCGTGCAGGTCGCGGCCGGACTGGTAGAAAAATCCGTCGGTGCCCGCGGGCGCCGAGGTGAAGCCGACGAAGGAGCGTTGTGCGGCCATCTCGAAGGTGCGCACGCAGCCGGTGCCTGCGGGGTCGAGTTCGTAGCCGTTGCCGTCCCAGATCAGGACGGTGCTACCGTCAGCCAGTCGCGCGGCCCCGGTGACCGGGCGGGCGGCGTCGCCGAGTGAACTCTTCACCACGGTGCCCGGTGTGATGCCCGGAATCTGTTCCCAGGCACCGGATTCCGTGAGCCACAGCGGGCCGGGCAGCGGGTCGCCGAGTTGCATGCCGCCGAATCTCAGCAGGTGACTCTTCACCTCGTGCAACACCACGGGGCGCGTGCCGAGGAAGTAGCACTCGTGGGAGTAGAGGTCGGCCCCGTCCGGTCCCTTGGCCGGTAGCACCCGCGGTGCATCCGTGTCACCGTCCACCAGGATCGGCGCGAACACGCGCGGGCGTGCCTTGGTGTCGACGGTGGAGTACGCCAGCCATCCGCCCTCGGAGGCCCGTGCGGCCGCGACCCAGAATTCGTTGCGCTGCAACGCCAATCGCGGCGGCCACGACTCGAGGTCCCACAGTTCCACCTGTGGTGACTTGCCGTCGCTGTGCGACATCAGGAAGCCGTCGACAATGTCGTCGAGCACACTCGCGATGCGCGATGCCGGTGCTGTCTCCACCGCTGCGACAGCCGTGCCGTCGTTGCCGAGGTACTGCGCCCACATCAGTTCCGGATCGCCGGGGAACTCACCCGCCGCGGGCACCGCGAGATCCGTTGCCTCCCAGTATCCGAGCTTGCGATCCACCGCCGCGCGCAGCGTCGCCACGATCCCTCGGTAGTTCCGCTGGGCACCCTTGGGCAACGGCGCGAGCTGCTCCTGCACCCAGGCCAGCACCTCGGCGACATATTCGGCGGGCACATAGAGCCCCGTCGTATAGTTCCCGCCGAACCAGCCCGAGGAGAACCATCCCCGTACCTGCGGATGCGCCGCGACCACATCGGCGAACAGCGCGTCCGGCGCGTACTCGACTTTCGGCTCGAACACCGCGTCCGGAAACACCCGTCCCGCTTCGAATGCCAGGCTCAGCGCCAGCCCCCGCTCGTAGCGGTACGGCAGCATCGAGGCGCTGAACATGACCGCTGCCACCGACACGGCCTCCGCCGCCGCGTGCCCATCCGTCCCGAGCAGCAGCTCGCGTACCTGCCGCCACACGTCCGCCGCTTTCGGATGCACTCGATCCAATGCGGTCGGCTCGGTCGAACTCCCGAGCAAGCGGGGCACGAACTGCTCCCTGATCGCGTCCTCGTCCACCAGGTGCAACGTGCAGTCGTATCCCATACGCCCTCCATCTCGTCCGCCGCGCCCCCACATGCAACCACGCCGGTACCCGAGCACCCAGAATTGGTGGCAGTAGCGGGCTCAAAGCGGACTGTTGACACAGTTCACCATGACCGTCGTGGGGACGACATTGAACGACAAGATCACCGAGCCTCTGGGCTTCGAGAGGGGCTAGGCCCCGACCGAACGGGAATGGGCAATGCGGGTAACGGCAGCCCTTCGAAGACGGTGTTGACCGAGGCGACCGGGCAGGTGCAGATCGAGGTGCCCCGGGGGCGTTCGCGGACGAGTCGTGCCGGGTCAGCCGCCAATCGAGCGGATCCACAGTTGCCATCAGGCCGCTGACCGCCCAGCTTCTGCTTTGCTGGCCAGCCTGAGTCGGGTGGTCAATCCCGCGAGAAGGGTCTCCGCGTCACCGTGTATCGGGGGCGCAGCCGCGACCACTTCTCCTCCCATTCGTCGAGCTGTGAGGTCGAGAACATTTCATTGAAGTGCGAAGGCATAACGTAGACGCGATTTCGGTGCGCTGGCCGACGCCAGTCGAAGTACCGGAAGCTGAGCCGGCCGCCGCTGAGGACGTGGTGCAGAACCAGTGCGTTGTGGACCTCATCCTTCTTGTGACGACGAATCCCTGGGTCGGGCGGTTGGCCCCAGAACGAATCGCTAGGGCGTCGTGCCTACCCGTGTCGTGCTACGTCCTCGCACAGGATGCTCGGCCAGCGTGCGAGATCGGCCGGTGTGTGCGCCACCTCCAGTGTGGCCGTCGGCAGCAGGTCCACCAGCGCCTCGGCGGTCGACACCGGATGGGCGGGGTCGTCGATCCAGGCCAACACCGTGGTCGGCACCTCGATCGCGGCGATTGCCTCGGGGGCGGGCAGGTCGCTCATCGCTGCCCCGCGGAACAGTGAGGGCAGTAGGTGCTCGGCGACATCCGGCACGGTTTCCGGCGTTCCGACGGTGGCCGGCGGGCGAGGAACGGTGAGATCGGCACCGAGGAAGGCGTCGAGTCCCTGTTCCTCGATCAAGCGAGCATTCTTCCGGTAGATCTCGGCCTTCGCGGCGCGGGTGCGCCAGGCGGTCGCGGGCACCAGCAGGGTGAGACCGGCGAATCGGGCAGGATCGCGGACAGCGGCATGCAGCAGTGTCCCGGTGCCCATCGAAGGACCGACACCGTGCACCTGTTCACCCGGGAACCAGTGGTCGAGCAGTTTCAGCAGGTCATCGGCCAGGACCGGCCACCGATAGTCCTCGGGGACGGTACGGCCCGTCGAGTGGCCGTGGCCGCGCGCGTCGTACCGCAGCAGTCGGGTTCCGCTGAGTCCGCGGCCGAGATCGAGGTCCATCAGACGGTCGCGGTGGCGGCTGGAGGTGAGGCCGTGGAGTTGGACGACGGGGTGGCCGCCCTCGTCGCTCAGTTCCACGGCGAGGTCGGCGCCGGGAACACGGAAGGTCGGCACGGCGGCTCCAGGGTGCTGGTGAGACGGCGATCGCTCGGGAAGGAGCCTAGGATACCGTCATGCGGCTGACCAACGTCGCGCACTTGCGCCTGCCGTTCGGCCGCCTGCTGGGCTTCGACGTCATTGCGGGTCGGGTGGGCCGGTCACTTCCCGTGTCCTTCGACCAGCGGCGCCACGTCGGCGCCGGCGACCGAGCGGGATCCTGGATGGCGTTGTCCTTCAGGCTCTCCGCGCCGGTACCGCCCGACGAGCTCGCGACCTGCTGGCTGGCGGTGATCGAGCGGCACGGCACGCTGCGGTCGGTCTTCGTGCCGGGCGAGGACGGCGAGCCTCGGTTGCACGAGGTCGATATCCGCCCCGGCGGCTGGGTCGAGCATGTGATCGCTCCGGGGCAGGCGGTCAACGATGCGCTCCGCGCCGTGCTCGACCGTGCTTGTTCACCATACGGTCGTCCGTCGTACCGGCTCTGCGTGCTCGAGACCGCGGTAGGGCCGACCGTGGTGGTCGCCGCCGACCATGCGCATGTCGACATGTGGTCGATGCTGGTGATCGCGCGCGACCTGCTCACCGCGCTGGCCGCGGTGCAGAAGGGTCGTGCACCGTCGTTGCCGCCAGCACCCGCCTTCGCGGAGCACACCCGCGCACTGCGGGACCTCCCGCCGGCACCCGACGAGGTGCACCGCCGCTGGGCGGAGGTGCTGGCGGGCAGCGGCGATGTGATGCCACGGTTCCCGCTGCCGCTGGGTGAGGCGACGTTGCAGGAGGAGCGCGTGGAGGTGCGTGATGTCCTCGACGTCGACGACAGCGCCGCGTTCTCGGCGCAGGCCCGCGACGACGGCGTCTCGACCTTGGCGCTGGTGGTGGGGGCGATGACCGAGGTGACTCACGAGTTGGCCGGCACCGCACTGCGGGCCGTGTTTCCGGTGCACAGTCGGTACGACACCACCTGGCACGACTCGGTGGGGTGGTTCATCACCAACTCGGTGCTCGAGTCGGCCGACCCCGATCCCCGTGCCAGCGCGGAGGCGGTGAAGGAGGCCGTCCGGATGGGGTCCTGGCCACTGGAGGAAATCCTGCGTCCGTGGGGCGGGATGCCCGAGGCGCCGGGGATGTTCGCGATTTCGTGGCTGGACCTGCGTCGGCTGCCGGTGCGAATCGACGCGACCGGATTGGAGGCGCAGTACGTCGGCGCGACGATTCGGACCGACGGCGTGATGCTCTGGTTCATCCTCGACGAGGCGGGTCTGCACCTGCGCTGCCGGTATCCGGACACTCCCGAAGCCCGGCGGCACGTCGGCGCCTGGCTGGACACGCTGATCGCCCGACTGCAGTCACGGGCGCGGGCTTCGGTCGGTGGTCGGCTCCGACTCGGCGACCGGATCTATCGTGTGCAGCGGGCGGGGCGTGCCGACGTGCCAGCGTTGGTCGCGCTGCTCTCCGACGACGAGATCGGCCGTACCCGCGAAGGTTTCGAAATTGCCCGCTACGAGGAGGCATACGACGCCGTCACCAGGGACCCGTCGCACTATCTGGCCGTGGTCCGGGACGAGGGCGACCGGATCGTCGGCACCATGCAGCTCACCATCATCCCGGGGCTGTCCCGCGGCGGCGCCACCCGCCTCCAGATCGAGGGAGTCCGGGTCGCTGCCTCGGAACGCTCTCACGGCATCGGAACCGCGATGCTCGAGTGGGCACACGACCACGGCAGGCACCGAGGTGCGACGCTCGCGCAGGTCACCACAGACCGTGTCCGCGAGCGGGCTCACGCCTTTTATGCGCGGCTCGGGTACGACAACAGTCACGTCGGGCTGAAGCGGGCGCTCTGACCGATAGTAGGTGGCTTCCATCTCGGCGGGTGGCATGTCGCCGCAGTGCTGGTATAGCCAGCGGTGGTTGAACCAGTCGACCCATTCGGCGGTGGCCAGCTCGACCTGGTCGACAGTGCGCCACGGCGCCCGACGCTTGATCAGTTCGGTCTCGAACAGGCCGTTGATCATCTCGGCGAGGGCGTTGTCGTCGGACGAGCCGACCGCCCCGACCGAGGGGTGGATCCCGGCTTCGGCAAGGCGTTCGGTGAAGGCGATGGACATGTATTGCGACCCGTTATCATGATGGTGGGCAACATCTTTCACGTCCCATCCTGTCTCCTGTGGGTCCAGATCGCATGCTCGATGGCGTCGAGCACCAGCGAGGTGGTCATCGACGTGGCGGTGTAGCGGGACAGAGCCGCTGAGCGCGTCAAGGTTCGGGTCGGTTGGTATCGGGTCGATCGTCCTCCGTGTGACCGGTGCTGCGTGGACAGGGTGGTGGTTCCGCCGCACCGGGTGCGGCGGTTCGCGCGGCCGCGGCGGTACGAAGGCCGACGTATCCTGCGGCGCCGTGGCGCGCCGACCACCCGGAGCAGGCCGCGCCGCTCATTTCTCGAAGTAGCGACGCGGATTGCGGACCAGTATCGCGTCGATGTCGTCGTCGGTGAGCCCCTTCGCCAGCAGCGCGGGGATGACGTCCTCGCTGATGGGGCGATAGTTCCACTTGGGCGCCATCTGGGTTTTCGCGTCATGCGGGACGAGTGTCATCGGGAGGCTTTCTCCGGCGCGGCGGTGAACACGCTGACATCGAGCGCGCGCTTGAGAATCTTGCCGGTGGCGCCCTTGGGCAGCTGGTCGACGAAGGCGAAGCGGTGCGGGACCTTGTAGGCGGACAGGCGTTCCTTCGCCCAGGTTCGCAGCTCCTCCGGATCGAGTCGCGTTCCCGCGGCGGCGGCGACAACAGCACCGACCTCCTCGCCGTAGTGGTCGTCCGGGATGCCGATGACCGCGACTTCCACGATCTCGGGGTGCTCGTAGAGCACCTCCTCGACCTCACGCGGATAGACGTTGTATCCGCCGCGAATGATCAGGTCCTTGGCACGGTCGACGATATAGACGTAACCGTCGGCGTCGACGCGCCCCAGGTCGCCGGTCTTCAACCACCCACCGGACAGTTCGGCGGCGGTGGCATCGGGGCGGTTCCAATACCCCTTCATGACACTGGGCCCGCGCAGGAAGAGCTCACCGACGGTGTCCGCGGGCAGCACCTTGCCTTCCGGATCGCGCACTTCGATCGAGGTCCCCGGCAGCGCGGTTCCCACCGATCCGACCCGCTGCTCACGATCGAGCGCGTTGTAGGTCGCGGCGCCACTGGATTCGGTGAGTCCGTAGCCCTCCAGAATGGCGCAGCCGAACCGATCCGAGAACGCGCGGATGACCTCGGCGGGCAGCGACGCTCCACCGGAGGCGGCCAGGCGCAGGCTGGCGAAGTCGTCCGGTCCGTAGTCACCGTCGGTGTGCAGCATGGCGTTCCACATCGTCGGCACGCCGGACACCACGGTGAGTCGGTGGTCTCTGATCATCTCGATCATCGCCTGCGGATGGAAGGGTGACACCATCGAGAACGAGCATCCCGCGTGCAGCGCCGTGATCAGGCACACCGCTTGGCCGTAGACGTGGAACAGAGGCAACCCGGTGCCGAACCGTTCGTCCGGTGTGAGTCGCAGCTGGTCGATGAAGATTCGCGCGGTCTCGATCAGGTTGGAGACGGTGAGCTCGACGCCCTTCGGCTTGCCCGTGGTGCCCGAGGTGTACAGCAGGATCGCGGTGTCGTCGGGGTCGCGCCGGACCGGTTCGGCGACCACCCGCGTCGGCTCGGTGAACGCGCCGGGTTCGAGCACGAGCAACGGAATGTCGCGCTCGGCCGCCGCCTGCCGTGCCGCGGCCTGCGCTCCGTGCCAGGCGATGGCGAGCCGGGCGCCGGAATCGTCCAGCACATAGCCGATTTCGGGCGCGGTGGCCATGGTGTTCACCGGAATGGCGACGGCCCCGACGAGGTGGGCCCCGAGGTAGGCGACGACGAACTCCGGGACGGTCGGCGCAACGAGCAGCACGCGGTCGCCGGCTGCCACGCCGGAATCGGTGAGAAGGCCACCGAAGGCGGCGCTGCGATGGGCGAGGTCGAGATAGGTGATGCGCTGGTCCCCGATGCGCAGCGCGATGGCGTCGGGGCGCTCGGCGGCGTGCTGCCAGAAACGGTCGGCGACATTGGTCATGGCACATCCAGACAGGTAGAGACCGGCTATGGGAAGGCATGTGACGGGGGTCACGTCCGAAGGCAGCCTATCTGAATTTGGTGTCAACTTCAATCATGGGAAAGCGAGGGGGGTGCGGGCGATGGCGCCGGAAACATGCGGCGAAAACTCATTGAACTTGACGCCAAATTCAATTAGAGTCCGGCCAGCCGATGTGTTGGCCGTCACACACTGCACCCTCCGGCGGGGCAGGTAGGCGACCATCGCTCGTGGTGTACGACGCGGGCGATGCGATGCGAGATTCGCGATGACATCGGTGACGTGGTGTGCGGCGTACGTCGCGCCGCGCGAGGGGCATCTCGATGCCCACCACCGCATTTCGACCGAGATGAGGGTCAATTCTGATGAAGTTCACCTCCTTGCTCGCCGTTCCCGGCGCGCCCGGAATCCCAGCCGACGCATCGGGCCGGTACGGCCGCGTGATCACGCGCGTCGCGGGCGTCGGATTCGCCGCCGCGACGGCGGTGGGACTGTTCTCGACCGGCGCCGCGCACGCGGACGTGTTCGTGCCGCTCCCCGACGGGACCGAGCACGGACCGGGTGTGCGGATCGACCGCACGGCCGAACGGGCCGTCGTGTCGCCATCGATGGCAGCCAACGGCGCGGGCCGCGTGGTGTGGGTATCGGGAACGATCACCGCCGACGTCAGCGTCGCCCCGGTCATCGAGAAGCCTGGCCCGTACAGCACGCCGGAGAACTGGCCGGGCACCAACAATTCCTCGACCCACGGCGCGTCCCAGGTCAACGCGGGATACATCATCGGTTGCCAGGTGAGCATCGGCGACAAAGCCATCTCGGCGGGTCTGTCCGGCAACATCACCACCAACGGCTTCAGCCTCAGCGGATCCGGCGGAATCCAGTTGGGGCCGGGCGAAATCAAACTCGTGCAAGTCGGGTTCAAGGACGTTCTGGCGCCCGGCGTCTACACGCTCGGCTATCGCGACGTCGAGATGGAGATCCAGGGCTGCGGCGGCTACGCGCAGGCCCGGTCGTACGCGGTCGTCGAGATCGTCGGCGATCACTACTCGAAGACCATCTTGTACGGTGCTCCGTTCAGCATCGGCTGACGCGGTCGAAATCCCTGGAAACACTTGTCGCTGAGACGAACTCGAAGAGGAAGTAGCTATGTTCGACCGTAAGAAAGCCGTGCGCGCCGTTGTTCTGTGCGCGGCGGCCTTCACCGCCGCGGGACTGCTGTCCACCGGCCAGGCCGAGGCCGACACTTTCGTTCCCCTGCCCGGCGGCAGCATCACCGAGACGCTGCCCGACGGCACCGCCGTCACCGTCCGCATGGTGGACGAGTCCGCACTCATCAGTCCGCCGATGGCCGCGACTCCGCTGCACCGCAACGCGTGGGTTTCGGCCAGTGCCCAGGTCGAGGTGGCGGGCAACGCTGTCGGCGGGAAGATCCGGCCCGGCTACGTCGTCGGCTGCCAGGTGAACATCGGTGGCGGCGGCGTCAACGGCAACGGCACCTACAGCTCCGACTGGGAAGGCCAGCGGCCCTCCGGCGGGGTCGGGGCGGGCGGGACGCTGAGTCTCGGCCCTGGACAGGCGAAGACGTTCTACCTGCTCGACATCGAGGGGCCGGATCTGTTCGGCGACGAGGTGCACGTGCCCTACATCCAGTTCCGCGGCCCGAGCGGCAGCGTGACCTGGAAGAACTCGACCATCGCACTGAGCGGATGCGCGGGCTACGCGCAGGCTCGCTCGTTCGTCCGGGTGGAGGTCGACACACCGCGCGCCAGGGAGATCGTCGTCTTCTGGGGACAGCCCTTCAGTCTCGGCTGATCCCGCGCCGCGGGCCCGGTGGCGATCGGCAGGTCGATCGCCACCGGAACATCCTGGCCGACAGGAAGATTGAGAGAAGAATATGGCCGCCTTGCTGAGGGTGGAAAAACTGTCGCTGTCGTTGCCCGCGGTGGGCGGCCTGCTCCGCGACGTCGGGTTCGAAGTGGCCCCCGGCGAAGTCGTCGGGCTAGTGGGGGAGAGCGGCAGCGGGAAGACACTGACGGGGCTCGGCGTCCTCGGGCTCCACCCTCCGGGTGCCCTGGTGACGGGCCGCATCGATTTCTGCGGCGAGGATCTCCTGACGGCGACGCCCGACAGGTTGCGTGCCCTTCGCGGACGCGAAGTCGGCATGATATTCCAGGAGCCGCGGTCGTCGCTCAATCCGGTCATGACTGTCGGGCGCCAGATCGCGAATGTGCTTCGGGCGCACGAGAAGATGTCATCCTCCCAGATCGGCGCACGGACCGCGGAGTTGCTCGAAAAGGTCGGTCTGGCCGATTCGGGGCGCCTGATTCGCTCCTATCCCCACGAGCTGTCGGGTGGCATGTGCCAGCGGGTCATGATCGCGATGGCATTGGCGTGCAGGCCCAAACTGCTGATCGCCGATGAACCGACGACCGCGCTCGACGTCACCATCCAGGCACAGATCCTCGAGCTGCTCAGGGGGCTCACCGCTGACGAGGATCTGGCCGTGCTGCTGATCAGCCACGACATCGGTGTGATCACCGAACTTTGCGATCGCGTCGTCACCATGTACTCGGGAGAAGTCGTCGATATCGCCGCCCGCGACGAGTTGCTGCGCCGTCCGGCCCACCCTTACGCGCAGGCGTTGCTCCAGGCGTCGAGTCGCGCGACGACACCGACGGTCGTGCGGTCGGCGCGAGAGTGCCCGGCCGACGGGAACGGGTGCGTTTACCGAACCCGGTGCCAGTACGCCATAGATGCCTGCCGGACGACACATCCGGATCTGATCGGCGACGCTCGCTCGGCGACGCGCTGCCTGCGCGCCGGCGACCTCGAACTGGCCGGGTTGGTGGCCTGATGACCGAGATCCTGATGAACGTCCGCGATCTGGTCGTCGACTACGGCGGCGGCGCCGACCGGTTGCGCGCGGTCGACTCTGTGAGCTTTTCTCTGTACCGCGGCGAAACGTTCGCCGTGATCGGCGAATCCGGATCGGGAAAGACCTCGCTGGCGCACGCTCTCGCCGGAATCGTCAAGCCGGCCGCGGGATCGATCGACCGCGTCCCGGGCGCGAACGGCCGCACCGCGGGGAGATCCCACGTGATCTTTCAAGACCCGCGGTCGGCGCTCGACCCTCGGCTGGCGGTCTGGCAGTGCGTCGCCGAGCCGATGGCGCCGCGCCGGTTGCGGATACCGCGATCGACGCGCCCGGCAGCGGTCGAGCTGCTGCGCCGGGTCGGCCTCGGCGAGGAACTGGCCGACCGCAAGCCCGCGCAGCTGTCCGGCGGTCAACGGCAGCGCGTGACCATCGCCCGGGCGGTGGCGTCGCGCGCGGAGCTGATCCTGTGCGACGAACCGGTTGCCTCGCTTGACGTCTCCCTGCAGTCCGAAGTGCTCGCGCTGCTGGCCGAACTGCGCGACGAGCACGGGCTGACCTACGTTTTCATCTCGCACGACCTGGGTTCGGTGGCGCGCATCGCCGATCGAGTCGGCGTCATGTACATGGGCAGGCTGGTGGAGCTGGGACCGACCGCGTCGGTGCTCGAATCGCCACGGCATCCCTACACCCAGGCCCTGCTCGCGGCCGTGCCCCGGCCGACTCGGGTGCGCCGGGAAAGGCGCGGGCTGCTGCTGCGGGGCGAGATTCCCGATCGACGTAACCCCCCGTCGGGCTGCCGATTCCGCACGCGGTGCCATCTGGCCACCGATCGCTGCGCGACGACCGCCCCCGCACTGACCGACGACACCGAAAGCCATTCGGCAGCATGCCATTTTCGCCAGGAAGCCATCGAGGCGTGGCAATCCGCGCTTGGTCCCGCCGCGGACCGGAAAGAAGAATCGCGATGAACCGAAAACTGATCGCCGCTGGGGCGGCGGCCGCACTCGCTCTCGCGCTCGGCGCTTGCAGCGGCGACCCGTCCACGTCCGCGCCTGATCCGAACGCGAGCATCAAGGTCGCCACGCGGCAGACGCCCAGTTCGCTCGACCCCTGCCGGGGCAATTCGGGTTACGACCTGACCTATCTCAAGTTGCTCTACGCCCCGCTCATCGACACCGACCCGCAAACTCTCGCACCCCAACCGGGAATCGCCACCTCGTGGGAGTTCGCCGGAGCCGACAAACTCACCTTCACGATGAAACTCCGATCTGGCCTGACTTTCCACGACGGCACACCCGTGGACGCGGAGGCGGTGAAGGCCAGCATGCAGCATTGTCTCGGCACCGGTCTGGTGTCCGTTCCGTCGATCAAGAGCATCGACGTCCAGGGCGCGGACACAGTATCGATCAAGTTGAGCAGCCCGACTTCTGGCCTACCCGGCTACCTGAGCACCCGTCTGGGTTTCGTCGTCTCGCCGGCCGCGCTGCGACAGTACGGTGACGAATTCGGTAACCATCCCGTCGGCGCCGGGCCCTACCAGTTCGCGCGCGCGGTGCCCAACAGCGAATACTCCTTCACGAGGTTCGGGGGTTACCAGCCCATGAGCGACCCCGCACCGCGAGCGGCGGGCATCGATATCGCGATCATCACCAGTGACACGGCGCTGACGAACGCCTTGACCTCCGGGACAGCGGATTTCGCTTTCGGGATCGGCGAATCCGCGGCGCCCGCGCTCGAGCGCCTGCCGGGCATCACCGTTGACCGGCATCAGCAACTCGGCTTCACCGCGGTGGTGATCAACACCAAGAACCACCCGGTCGACAACCCGAAGGTACGGTTGGCGATGGAGTACGCGTTGGACCGCAAGGCGATCGCCACGGCCGCGCTGAACAGCGACGCGGGCACCCCCGCCTGGTCGGTCTACCCGCCGGGGGCGACCTTCCACGATTCCGCCACCGACAACGCCTGGCCCTACGATCCGGACAAGGCGCGGCGGTTGCTCGCCGAGGCCGGCTACCCGAACGGCGTGCAGGTGCGAGGCATCTCCGCCGCCGCGCCGCCGTTCTCCACCAACGCACTACTGGTCGCCGAGCAGTGGAAAGCTGTCGGGATCAACGTCGAATTCACCAATGTTCCTGGTCCGCAGGCTATTTCACAGTTCGTAGCGCACAACGGCGCGGACGTTTTCAGTGTCGGATGGCCTTCGCAGGCGTCGGCGCCGCTCAACTACAGCGCCCTGCTCGGTCCGACCTCCTACTACCGGCAGAATGCCGCGCCGAATCCGCAACTCGACGAGCTCATCGCGCAGCTCAACAACACCTACACCGACGGCGAACAGCTCGAGGTCGCGAAGAAGATCAACCGGATCATCGTCGAACAAGCCGAATTCATCCCGCTCTATCACGGTCCCGCAGTGGTCGCCTACACGCAGCGCGTGCAGGGAGTAGTTCCCTCGCTCAGCGGATCGCCCGAACTCGCGTACCTGGCCGTGTCATGAAGTGGATCCGTCACCGACGGCCGGTCGCCCCGGTACTGGGGCGATCGGTGTCGATCCTGATCACCGCGTTTCTGACGACGGTGATGACCTTCGGTCTGATCCATCTCGTGCCGGGCGGGCCCGCCGAGGCGCTGATCGGAGTGAGCAGCACCGATGTCGATCCCGCGGTCATCGAGCAGCGGCTCGGTCTCGACAAACCGCTGTACGAACAGTACTTCCGGTGGTTGAGCGGCGTGGTCCACGGCGACCTCGGGACCTCCTTGGTCAACAACGCGCCCGTCGCCGATCAGGTGCTGCACCGCTTGCCGGTCAGCGCGGAACTGGTCGGGCTAGCGTTGGCGCTGTCGGCCGTGGTCGCGGTGCCGCTCGGTGTCTGGACCGCTTATCGGGCGGGCGGCCGGTCCGACGGGGTCGTGCGCGCGGCGTCCGGAATCGGCCTCGCGGTCCCGGAATTCTTCTTGGCCATCGTCCTGATCGACGTGTTCGCCGTCGGCCTCGGGTTGTTTCCCGCCTTGGGTTATGTGCCTTTCGGCAAGGATCCGGTGGCGAATCTGCGCCACCTTGCCCTCCCCGCGGCGGCACTGGCGGCGGGCGCGAGCGCGATCGTGGTGCGTCAGGTACGTGCCGCGATGATCGACGCGCTGTCGAGCGAATATGTGCGCGCCGCGCGGGCCATGGGATTGCGCGAGCGCACGATCGTGTGGCGTTACGCGCTGCGCAACGTGTCGACTACCGTCGTGACGGTCTACGGGCTGCTCGCGATCGGCTTGCTCGGCGCCACCGTGGTGCTCGAGCAGATCTTCGTGCTGCCAGGCATGAGCGGCGCACTGGTCACCGCCATCGAGACCCGCGATTATCCAATGCTGCAAGGCATCGTGCTGACCTATGTCGTGATCGTGCTCGGGATAAACCTGGTGGTCGACGCGGCCACCGGATTCCTGGATCCCCGGCTCCGGGCGGAGGCGAACGCATGAGCACCGTGACACTGACCGCCGGAACTCGCTCGACCGGTGACACCCGGCGGCGGTCCCGCGCCGGGTTCTGGGTCGCTCTCGCGATTCTCGGCACCCTGATCGTGCTCGCGGCGCTGGCGCCGCTGGTGACGCCGTACAGCCCGACGGACCAGGATCTGACGAACAGGTTCGCCGGGCCGGGCGGTGCGCATCTGCTCGGGACCGACAGCTACGGCCGGGACGTGCTGAGCAGGCTGATCTGGGGCGGACGGTCCTCCTTCGTCGCGGTGACCATCGCGGTCGGCGTCGGACTCACGGTCGGGCTGCCGTGGGGACTCGGCGCCGGATATGGTCCGGCGTGGTTGCGAATGTTGTTGCTGCGCGCGGCGGATGCGTTCCTGGCGTTCCCGGCGCTGGTACTGGCGGTTGCCATCACCGGTGTGCTCGGACCGGATCTGGTGACGGCCATGTGCGCGGTCGGCATCGTGTTCGCTCCCGTCATCGCACGGCTGACCGCAGGGGGAGTGGCGCAGGTCAGGCGTTCGGAGTACGTGCTCGGTGCACAGCTGGCCGGCTGCCCGACGCACGTCACGCTGCTACGGCACGTTCTGCCCAACGCGGTGGGACCGGTGATAGTGCAGGCCACGCTGTTCTCCGGACTCGCCTTCGTCATCGAAGCCGCGTTGTCGTTCATCGGCCTTGGCATCCAGCCGCCGACGCCGAGCTGGGGTGGCGATTTGAACAACGCCTACCAGCACATACTCAGCGCCCCGAATCAGGTACTCGCACCGGGTGTACTGATCGCGATCGTGGTGATGGCCACTTATCGAATCGGCGACGAAGTTCGAGATCGCTTGTCCGGGCTGGGCTCGGCCCCGGCGGCGGAACGGTCCGGGCGGGAATCCGAATAGCGCTGGTACGGGCCTACTTCGCGCGCATTCCGCAGGTGCGTCCCACGCTGCCGGGGCGGTGCTAACGTGAACACGTCAACCGTCCCTTCGACCGACAGTGAGTGGCCAGCGTTGGTGTCCGAGCCCGTTGCGAGTGAGACCGAGCCTCGGAAAGGCGTACCGCGCACCAAGCGCGGCGAGCGCACGCGCACCGCGTTGATCGCCGCGGCGCGCGAGGTATTCGAGCGCGACGGGTATCTCGACGCCAAGATCTCCGACATCTCCAAGGCCGCCGGGACGGCATCGGGGTCGTTCTACACCTACTTCGACAGCAAGGAAGAGATCTTCGCCGCTGTGGTCGAACAGGTGCAGGAAGAGATGCTGCACCCGCACGTCCGCGAGCGCACGGGCGTCACCGACCCGCGCGACCTCATCGAGGCGGCCAACCGGGAGTATCTCCGCTCGTACAAGCGCAATGCGCGCCTGATGGCGGTGTTCGAGGAAGTCGCCCTGATCAACGAGGACTTCCGCAGGCTGCGCATCGAACGCGGCAAGGCCTTCGCGCAGCGCAACGCGAAGATGATCAGCGAGCTACAGGAATCCGGCCGGGCCAGCGCGGACCTCGACCCGATGATCACCGCGCACGCCTTGTCGGTGATGGTCAGCCGGATGGCCTACATGGCCTTCGTCCAGAATCAGCGCATCCCGTTCGAGAAGCTCGTCACCACTCTCACGCAGCTGTGGGTCAACGCGCTGCGGCTCGACGCGGACTGATCCGCGCTCTCCGAACTCCGCTTTGCCGGGCGATGCCCGGGCCGTGTGCCAGCTCCTTTTCTGTCGTCGGCCACCCTTGCCCAAACTTGAATTTGACGTAGGATTCAAGTTTATTGGATGCTCGGCCCGGCGTGGCCGACGGGTGATCGCGCGCGCCAGGGGAATCCCGGAAGGAGATGTTCGTGAAGGTCGCTGGAAGAACGGCAATTGTCACCGGTGGCGGCGGCGGGATCGGCGGCGCGATCGCGCGGCTGTTGGTGCGCGAGGGTGCGCGGGTCGTGGTCGCCGATCTGGACGCCGGCGCGGCCGAGTCCCTCGTTCGGTCCATCACGCAAGACGCCCCCGGCTCCGCGGTGGCGGTCGGAGCGGATGTGTCCGATCCGGCGCAGATCAGCGGGTTGATCGCCCGCGCGGAGGACGAGTTCGGGCCGGTCGACCTGTACTTCGCGAACGCGGGCGTCGTCGGACCGGTCGGACTGGGCGACGACGCGGGCTGGGACACCGCGATCGATGTGAACGTCAACGCGCACGTGCGGGCCGCCCAGCTGCTGGTCCCCGGCTGGCTCGAACGCGGTGAAGGGTATTTCGTGAGCACCGCCTCGGCGGCGGGCCTGCTGACCCAGATCGGCTCGGCCGCGTACGCGGTGACCAAGCACGCGGCCGTCGGGTTCGCCGAGTGGCTATCGGTCACCTACGGCGACAACGGAATTCGGGTCAGCTGCTTGTGCCCGATGGGTGTCGAGACGAAGCTGCTGCGCGCGGGCGCCGAGTCCGGAGACGCGCTCGGCGCGGCGGCGACCAGGGCGGTCACCACCGCGGGTGCGGTGCTGAGCCCGGACGAGGTCGCGACGGTGGTGCTGGAGGCCGTCGACGCCGAGCGCTTCCTGATCCTGCCGCACCCCGAGGTGCTCGAGATGTACCGCGGCAAAGGGGCGGATTACGACAGGTGGCTGGGCGGCATGCGCCGCTACCAGGCCGCCCTCTTGCAGACGGCGGAGTGATGACCAGAACGACCCCGGACGACGTCGCGGCGGAGGGCATCCCCTCGCTCGCCGATACCTCGGTCCTGCGCGACCCGCCGAGCACGGCGCGCGGTGCGCGAACGCGCGCGGCGCTGGTCGCCGCGGCTCGCACGGTGTTCGAACGCGACGGTTATCTCGAGGCCCGGCTGTCCGACATCGCCGCGGAAGCGAAGTGCTCGACCGGGTCCTTCTACACCTATTTCGCGGGCAAGGAGGAGATCCTGCAAGCGGTGCTCGACCTCGCCCAGGACGAGATGCTGCACCCCGGCCTGCCCCGGCTGGAGCCGGACGAGGCCTCACCCGCCGCGGTCATCGAGGCGAGCAACCGGGCCTACTTCGAGACGTACAAACGCAACGCGAAGCTGATGGCCATCCTCGATCAGGTGGCGGCCATCGATCCGAAGTTCCGTGCGGTTCGCCGGCGGCGCAGCCGCGCCTTCTGGGAGCGCAACGCCCGCTCGATCGCGCAGCTGCAGGAGCGCGGGCTGGCCGATCCCGAGCTCGATCCGCACCAGGCGGCGCGAGCGCTGTCGGGCATGGTGGGCCGGATGGCGTACTACGCGTTCGTCCTGGGGGAGGAGGCGAGCATCGACGAGCTGGTACGCACCGCTACCCGGTTGTGGGTGAACGCGGCGCGCATCGGAGCCGCGGCCGGCTGAGCGCGGATCAGGCGCCGCGCCAGACAGGCGGGCGCTTGTCGGCGAACGCGCGCGCTCCTTCGAGCGCGTCCGCCGAGGTGTTGACGGTGCGGACGATATCCAGCTGGGCTCGGAACGCGTCCGCGTCGGTGTATCGAATGGCTTGGGAGAGAACTTGTTTCGTCCCGCGAATGGCGAGCGGTCCGTTCTCGGCGATGCGGGCGGCCAGCGCCTCGGCCGTCCGGATGGCCTGTCCGGGTTCGGTGATCGCGTTGACGAGGCCGAACTGGTGCGCGCGGACCGCGCCGAGGGTGTCACCGGTCAGGGCGATCTCCATCGCCAGCTGATAGGGGAGCGTCTTCGGCAGCCTCAGGACGCCGCCGCCTGCCGCGATCAGGCCTCGTTTCACCTCGGGAAGACCGAACTTGGCGTCGGTGGCCGCGACGATGAGGTCGCACGCGAGCGCGAGCTCGAAGCCGCCCGCCAGTGCCCAGCCCTCCACGGCGGCGATGAGCGGTTTCGCCGGCGGTCGCTCGGTGAGGCCGCCGAATCCGCGTCCCGGCAAGACCGGATGCTCGCCGTCGGCGAAGGCTTTGAGGTCCATCCCGGCGCTGAACGTGCCGCCTGCGCCGGTGAGGATGCCGACCGCGACGTCGGGCCGGGCTTCGAATTCGTCGATCGCGTCCGCCAGTGCCTGGGCGACCGCGCGGTTCACCGCGTTGCGCGCTTCGGGGCGGTTGATCGTGATGGTGGCAATGCCGTCGGCGAATTCGGTCAGTACGACGCTCACCGCTGACTCCTCTCGGGGGTCTTTCGTGGCTGCCGCGGCGCGGCTCGGCCGGGTGAGGCCCACCGCCCGCGTGGTCGGCCGTGTCGCGGTGACGCTAGCGAAATCTGAATTCGAGTTCAACATCGGGTCCGTTTTCGCGATATGACCTGGTCTTTCACCCCTTTCGTGAGGCAAGTCACAGGAGTTTTCCGGGGTGATCGGTATTGACGGGGCGGCAGCCGTCCCGCAAGGTGGCGGTGGAAAGTAAGCGCTTAGTAAGTTCCGCAGAAAGGTTGGGCCATGCCCGAAGCCGTCATCGTTTCCATCGCCCGGTCGCCGATCGGGCGGGCCGCCAAGGGCTCGCTGAAGGACATCAGGCCCGACGACCTGGCCGCTCAGATCGTGCGGGCGGCGCTGGCGAAGGTCCCCGAGCTGGATCCGTCCGCGATCGACGACCTGATGCTCGGGTGCGGCCAGCCCGCGGGCGAGTCCGGCTTCAACCTGGGCCGGATCGTCGCGGTGCTCGCCGGCCTCGACGGGGTGCCTGGCACCACGGTCAACCGCTACTGCTCGTCGAGCCTGCAGACGACCCGCATGGCGCTGCACGCGATTCGCGCGGGCGAGGGCGACGTGTTCGTCTCGGCCGGTGTCGAGACCGTCAGCCGCTACGGGAAGGGAAGCGCGGACGGTTTGCCCGGCACCCAGAACCCGCTGTTCGACGACGCTGTCGAGCGAACCGCGAAACTCGCTGCGGGAGGCCAGGAGTGGGCCGATCCCCGGCTCGACGGCCTGCTGCCGGACGTCTACATCGCGATGGGCCAGACCGCCGAGAACGTGGCGCAGTCCGAGGGCGTCACCCGCGAGGAGCAGGACGCCTTCGGCGTGCGCAGCCAGAATCTGGCCGAGATCGCCCTCGTCAAGGGCTTCTGGCAGCGCGACATCACGCCGATCACGCTGCCGGATGGCACCGTCGTTTCCGCCGACGACGGCCCGCGCGCCGGAGTCACGCTCGACAAGGTCGCCGCGCTGCAACCGGTGTTCCGGCCTGACGGGACGGTCACCGCGGGCAATTGCTGCCCGCTCAACGACGGCGCCGCGGCCATCGTCATCATGTCGGACACGAAGGCCGCCGAACTCGGGCTGACGCCGCTGGCGCGGATCGTCTCGACCGGCGTCAGCGCGCTGTCGCCGGAGATCATGGGACTCGGCCCGGTCGCGGCGTCCGAACAGGCGCTGGCCCGCGCCGGGATGACGATCGGCGACGTCGACCTGGTCGAGATCAACGAAGCCTTTGCGGCACAGGTCATTCCGTCCGCCAGAAGGCTCGGCGTCGACCTCGACAAGCTCAACATCAACGGCGGCGCGATCGCGGTGGGCCATCCCTTCGGGATGACCGGCGCGCGAATCACCAGCACGCTGATCAACTCGCTGCAA
Source organism: Nocardia sp. NPDC050713 (assembly GCF_040654315.1). Classification (NCBI taxonomy): domain Bacteria; kingdom Bacillati; phylum Actinomycetota; class Actinomycetes; order Mycobacteriales; family Nocardiaceae; genus Nocardia; species Nocardia sp. NPDC050713. The sequence goes on from NZ_JBFAHS010000002.1 coordinate 436,053, forward strand.
TTCCACGACAAGCAGATCGGCCTGGAAACGATGTGCGTCGGCGGTGGCCAGGGCATGGCCATGGTGCTCGAACGACTGTCGTGACCGCGGACAACACTGGAAAGGACCGACCCTTGAACAGGTTCGAAGGAAAGACCGCCATCGTCACCGGCGCCAGCCGTGGCATCGGCCTCGGCATCGCCCAGCGTCTGGTCGACGAGGGCGCGAAGGTCGTCATCACCGCCCGCAACGAGAAGGCGCTCGACGAGGCCGTCGAGGCGCTGGGCGGTCCGGAGCGGGCGCTGGCCGTCGCCGGTCGCTCCGACGACGTCGCCCACCAGGCCGAAACCGTCGAGCGGGCGATCGAGGCCTTCGGCAGCGCGGATCTGCTCGTCAACAACACCGGAATCAACCCGGTCTTCGGTCCGATGGTGGAGCTGCCGCTCGAGGCCGCCCGCAAGATCGTCGAGGTCAACTGCTTGGCCGCTCTCTCGTGGGTGCAGCAGGCGTACCAGGCGTGGATGAAGGAGCACGGCGGCGCGATCGTGAACGTCTCCTCGGTCGCCGGATTGAAGCCGGCGCCCGGCATCGGCTTCTACGGCTCCAGCAAGGCGATGCTGACCCACATCACCCAGGAACTCGCCGTCGAACTCGGCCCGAACCTGCGCGTCAACGCGGTCGCGCCGGCCGTCGTGAAGACGAAGTTCGCCACCGCCCTGTACGAGGGCCGCGAGGACGAGGTCGCCGCGGCCTATCCGCTCAAGCGGCTCGGTGTGCCCGAGGACATCGGCAGCGTGGTCGCCTTCCTGCTCTCCGAGGACGCCGCCTGGCTCACCGGTCAACTACTCGTCGTCGACGGCGGCATCACCCTCACCGGCGGTGTCTGACGTGACGACGATGCAGGCGTGGCGCGTTCACGAACTCGGCGAGCCGGGCGCGGTGCTGCGGCTCGACACGGTGGAGCGACCCGATCCCGGTCCGAGCCAGGTGCTCGTCCGCGTCACCGGCGCCGCGGCGAACTTCCCCGACGTGCTGATGTGTCGCGGCCTCTACCAGGTTCGTCCGCCACTGCCGTTCACGCCGGGTGTCGAGGTGTGCGGTGAAGTGGTCGCCGTGGGATCCGACGTCTCGGGGATCGAGGTCGGCGATCGTGTGATCGGCGGAACCGCGCTGCCGCACGGCGGCTTCGCGGAATTCGCTCTGATGGACGCCGCGCAGACCTTCCCCGCGCCGCCCGCGCTGGACGACGCCGAAGCGGCCGCGCTGTACATCGGATACCAGACCGGATGGTTCGGGCTGCATCGCCGCGCCGGCCTGAAAGCGGGGGAGACCCTGCTCGTGCACGCGGCGGCCGGTGGCGTCGGCAGCGCCGCCATCCAGCTCGGAAAGGCCGCGGGCGCCAGGGTGATCGGCGTCGTCGGCGGTCCGGAGAAGGCGGCATACGCCGCGAAGCTCGGCGCGGACGTGGTGATCGATCGCCGGACGCAGGATTTCGTCGAGGTCGTCAAAGAGGTGACGAACAACCGGGGCGCCGACGTCGTCTACGACCCGGTCGGCGGCGACGTCTACGCGCGGTCGACGAAGTGTGTCGCCTTCGAAGGCCGGATCCTGGTGGTCGGCTTCGCCGGTGGCGAAATCCAAACGGCCGCACTGAATCACGCGCTGGTCAAGAACTATTCCATCGTCGGCCTGCACTGGGGTCTGTACAACGCCTACGAACCGGCGGCGGTCGCCGAATGCCATCGGACGCTGACCCGGCTCGCCGCGGAGGGCGCGATCAGGCCGCTGGTCAGCGAACGGCTGACGCTGGACGGCATCGCCGAGGGCGTACAGCGCCTCGCCGACGGCGAGACCGTGGGCCGCGTCGTCTACGCGCCCTGATCGAACACGCATCACAGAGGAGAACATCATGAGCAACCAGACTCCGCGAACCGCCGTCGTCACCGGCGCGGCGCGCGGTATCGGCGCGGCCGTCGCGCGACGGCTCGCCGCGGACGGCATGGCCGTCGCGGTCCTCGATCTGGACGAGGCCGCGGCCAAGCCCGTGGCCGACGAGATCGTGGCCGCGGGTGGCCGCGCGCTCGCCGTCGGCGCGGACGTGGCCGACGAAGCCGCGGTGACGGCGGCCGTCGATCGCGTCGTCGCCGAACTCGGCGCCCCGACGGTGCTCGTCAACAACGCGGGCATCCTGCGCGACAACCTGCTGTTCAAGATGACCGTCGACGATTGGGACGCCGTCATGGGCGTGCACCTGCGCGGCGCGTTCCTGTGCAGCCGCGCGGTGCAGCGCCACATGATCGAGCAGGGGTGGGGCCGGATCGTCAGCCTCTCCAGCACGTCGGCGCTCGGCAACCGCGGCCAGGCCAACTACGCCGCTGCCAAGGCCGGTCTCCAGGGCTTCACCAAGACTCTCGCACTCGAACTCGGCAAGTTCGGTGTCACCGCCAACGCTGTTGCGCCAGGATTCATCGAGACGGACATGACCGCGGCCACGGCCGAACGCATGGGCGTGTCCTTCGAGGATTTCAAGAAGGTGGTTATCGCGCAGATCCCGGTCGCTCGCGCTGGAACGCCCGACGACATCGCCCATACCGTGTCGTTCCTGGCCAGCGAGGGCGCGGGATTCGTGTCCGGCCAGGTCGTGTACGTGGCCGGCGGACCTCGGTGCTAGGACGGAAGGACAGCGACCGATGAAGGTATTCCAGGGCTTGGCCGACATGGAGAAGGCCATCGGAACTCACCTCGGATACAGCGACTGGCACACGGTGACCCAGGAGCAGATCGACCGCTTCGCCGATGCGACGGGCGATCACCAGTGGATCCACGTGGACCCGGTGAAAGCGGCGGCGGGACCGTTCGGTACGACCGTCGCCCACGGGTTCCTCACGCTGTCGCTGATTCCGATGCTGGCTCAGCAGATCTACACCGTCGAGGGACTGTCGATGGGCGTCAACTACGGCGCCAACAAGGTCAGGTTTCCCGCGCCCGTTCCCGTGGGGTCGCGGCTGCGCGCGGGCGCCGAGCTGATCTCGCTCGCGCCGGGGACACTGGGATACCAGGCCGTCACCCGCGTCACCGTCGAGATCGATGGGGCCGCCAAGCCCGCGTGCGTCGCCGAGACCGTAGCGGTGCTGGTGCCTTGATGACCGACCACAACGGCACGGATCTGCCCGGCCTCGATGTCGATCGCCTGACGGCCTGGCTGGCCGAGGTGGAGCCGGGTCTGCTCACCGGGCCGCTCACGGGTGGCCTGATCGCCGGTGGCAGATCCAATCTGACCTACGAGATCAGTGACGGCAAATCGGCGTGGATCGTGCGGCGGCCGCCGCTCGGTCACGTGCTGGCGACCGCGCACGACATGTCCAGGGAATACCGGGTCATGACCGCGCTGGCCGACACTGACGTTCCCGTTCCCGCCACTTACGCGCTCTGTGAGGATCCCGATGTCCTCGGCGCGCCGTTCTATTTGATGGAGCGGGTGATCGGCACGCCCTACCGCTTGGCGGCCGAGCTCACGACGATCGGCGCGGACCGGACGCGAACCATTTCGACCGGAATGGTCGACGCACTGGCCGATCTGCACACCGTCGATCCGGCCGAAGTCGGGCTCGCGGATTTCGGACGCCCGAGCGGCTTCCTCGCACGGCAGGTACACCGCTGGAAGAAGCAATTGGACGCCTCCTACTCCCGGGACCTGCCCGACGCGGACGAGCTGTACGGCAAGCTCGCGGCCGAGCAGCCCCCGCAGTCTCCGGACGGCATCGTCCACGGCGACTACCGGCTCGACAACGTCCTGGTGGACTCCGAGGACCGGGTTGTCGCCGTAATCGATTGGGAGATGGCGACTTTGGGTGATCCGCTCACCGATGTGGCGCTCCTGCTGCTGTACCAGCGCCTCGGCGAGCTCGGTGTCCCCGGCGTCAGCGACGTGGCGTTCGCGCCCGGCTTCCTCACCGAGGCCGAAGTGCTCGACCGGTACGCCGAACGCAGCGGCCGCGACCTCGCGCACTTCGGCTTCTATCTCGGGCTGGCTGCCTTCAAACTGGCGGCGATCCTCGAAGGGATCCACTACCGCCATCTGCACGGGCAAACCGTCGGATCCGGCTTCGAGATCGTCGGATCCGGGGTCGAAACGCTGCTGCGCACCGGAATCGAAGCCCTCGAGGGGAACAACCGATGACCGACATTGTTCTAGACGACCTGCGTCAGCGCGTGCACGCGGTCCTCGCCGACAACGATCCGTCGACCACGGACGCGGTGACCTTCCATCGCGCCCGGTTCGACGCTGGACTGGCCTGGGTGTACTTCCCGGTCGGGCTGGGCGGACTCGGCCTCGACCGGGAAATGCAGCCCTTTGTGGACGGTCTGTTCGAGCAAGTGGGCGCCCCGGGCAACAACGCCGAACTCAACGGCATCGGCCTCGGCATGGCGGCTCCGACGATCCTCGCCTACGGCACACCGGAGCAGCAGCGGCGCTTCCTGCGTCCGCTGTGGGCGGGCGAAGAGATCTGGTGTCAGCTGTTCAGCGAGCCGGGCGCCGGTTCCGATCTGGCGGCGGTCGGTACAAGGGCGGTCCGGGACGGTGCGGACTGGATCGTCAACGGGCAGAAGGTGTGGACGTCGGTCGCGCACAAGGCGCAGCTGGCGATCCTGCTCGCTCGCACCGATCCGAGCCGCCCCAAGCATTCCGGCTTGACCTACTTCATCTGCGACATGACCGATCCGGGGGTCGAGGTGCGGCCGCTGCGTCAGATCACCGGTGAAGCGGAGTTCAACGAGGTTTTCCTCACCGACGTGCGGATCCCCGACACCCAGCGGCTCGGCAAGGAGGGCGAGGGCTGGCGCGTCGCCACCACGACCCTCAACAACGAACGGGTCTCCATCGGCGGGCGCGCCATGCCACGGGAAAGCGGTGTACTCGGCGTCGTCGCGCGCAGCTGGCGGGACAACCCCGGCAAGCACACCCCCGAACTGCACGACCGCCTGCTGCGACTCTGGGTCGAGGCCGAAGCAGCGCGCTTGGCCGCGACGAAGCTGCGCCAGCGAGTCGCCGGAGGACAGCCGGGCCCGGAAAGCTCCGCCCTCAAGCTCTCCTTCGCCCGATCCAACCAACAGCTGTCCGGTTTCGAATTGGAACTGCTCGGCGAGGACGGTCTCCGCTACGACGACTGGACCATGGTGCGGCCGGACCGGGTCGATTTCACCGGGCGCAGCGCCGGCTACCGGTTCCTTCGGGCCAAAGGCAATTCGATCGAAGGCGGAACCTCGGAGATCCTGCGCAACATCGTCGCCGAGCGGGTCTTGGGTCTGCCGGTCGAACCGCGCGCGGACAAGGACATCGCCTGGAAGGACCTCAGCCGATGAGCGACGACATCCTGCTGCTCGACACCGACACCGAGGCTTCGCTGCGGGACGCGGTGCGCGACCTGCTCGCCACTCACTGCGATCCGGCCGCGGTGGCCAGGGCCTACGAAGGCGACCGTGCGTTGACGCCCGGCCTGTGGAAGTCGCTCTCTCGCGATCTCGGACTCGCCGGGCTACTCGTCCCCGAGGACCGCGGCGGCGTGGGCGGTTCCGCCCGTGACGCGGCCGTCGTTCTCGAAGAGCTCGGCCGGTTCGTCGCGCCCGTCCCGTTCCTCACCAACAGCGTGATCGCCGCGACCATCCTGCTCGCCGGTGATTCCGATCTGATCGGGCAGCTGGCGGAGGGCGAGCGCACGGTGGCGCTGCTCGCGCCGTTCACCGCCGCCTCGGCGACGGATGTGCCCACTTTCGCCAAGGACCCGGACGGACGGTTGACCGGACGCGTCACGAGCGTCGCGGGCGTGCTCGACGCCGATGTGCTGCTGGCCACGGTGCAGACCGGCGCGGGCACCGAGATTCACGCGATTCCGATGGCAGCGGCGGCGGTCGCGCCGGTCGTCTCGCTCGACATGACGCGCCAGCTCGCCGACGTCACCCTCGAGTCCGTACCAGGGCGGGTCGTCGTCGACGCCGAGTCCGGAATCGCCGCGCTGCGGACCGGTCTGGACGCGGGCGCGGCGCTGCTGGCGTCGGAACAGGTCGGCGTCGCGTCCCGGTGCCTGGAAACCACGGTGGACTACCTCCAGGTGCGTCGGCAGTTCGGGCGCGTGGTCGGCGGATTCCAGGCGCTCAAGCACCGGCTCGCCGACCTCTACGTCGACATCGAGACCGCAAGCGCCGCGGCACGTTACGCCGCGGGCACCCTGGCGGCCGGTGACCCCGACGCTGCTGTCGCTACCGCCGTCGCGGCCGCTTACTGCGCGGATATCGCGGTCCTGGCCGCCGAGGAAGCCGTCCAGCTGCACGGCGGTATCGGCATGACGTGGGAGTATCCGGCGCACCTCTACCTCAAGCGGGCGAAAGCCGACCAGATCGGGCTGGGCAGCCCAGGCCGTCACCGGTCGGTGCTCGCCGAACTCATCGATCTACGACTGGGAGAGGACTGAATCCATGAAATCGACCCAGATCCGACTCGCCGCCCGGCCCGAAGGCGAGCCCAAAGACAGCGACTTCGACTTCGTCACCGTCGATCTACCGGAACTCGACACCGGTCAGGTGCTGCTGCGTGTGCTGTACCTGTCGCTGGATCCGTACATGCGGGGCAGGATGAGCTCGGCCAAGTCCTACGCCGCTCCCGTGGAATTGGGCGACGTGATGGTCGGCGCCACCGTCTGCGAGGTGATCGACTCCCGGGCGGATTCGCTCGCGCCCGGGGACGTGGTGCTGTCGTACTCGGGCTGGCAGTCCCATGCCGTCGCCTCCGCCCGCCACGTACGGAGGCTCGATCCGGAGTCCGCGCCGATCTCGACCGCTCTCGGCGTTCTCGGCATGCCCGGGTTCACCGCGTACGGCGGCCTGCTCGAAATCGGTCGCCCGCAGCCCGGCGAGACCGTCGTCGTCGCGGCGGCCACCGGGCCGGTCGGTTCGGCGGTCGGGCAGATCGCCCGGATCAAGGGCGCGCGTGCCGTCGGCATCGCGGGCGGACCCGACAAGTGCCGCGCTCTGCTCGACGAATTCGGATTCGACGCCGCGGTCGATCACCGTGCGCCGGACTTCGCGGAGCGGCTCGCCGAGGCCGTGCCGGATGGCATCGACGTCTATTTCGAGAACGTCGGTGGGAAGGTGGCCGAGGCCGTCACGCCGCTGCTCAATCGCTTCGCTCGGATACCGGTGTGCGGCCTGGTGGCGCAATACAACGCCACCGAATTGCCCGAGGGCCCCGACCGATTGCCCGGATTCATGCGGCAGATCTTGACCCTGAGCCTGACGGTGCGCGGCTTCATCCAGGACGAGTTCATCCCCACTCGGCAGGCGGACTTCCTCCGCGACATGTCGGGCTGGATCCGCGGCGGCTCGGTCCGCTACCGGGAAGACGTCGTGGCCGGGCTGGAGAACGCCCCCGAGGCGTTCCGCGCCATGCTGGCGGGCCGCAATTTCGGCAAGGCGCTCATCCGGGTCGGCGACTGAGCCGCAGCTGGCGACCTATCCATCGAACGGTGCCGTGACATGACATGTCACGGCACCGTTCGTGTCTGTACCCGGAATCCGCACGACCTAAAGTTGAATCCGATGTCAAATTCAAGTACGGTGCGGAGGAAGCCAACAGTCAGAACGAGGAGTTGCCATGTTCGAGTTCTCGGAGCGAGCGCGCCGATACCAGGAGGACTTGCTCGCCTTCATGGACGAGCACGTCTATCCCGCGGAGTCGATCTACCACGCGCAAATGACGGAGTCCGGTGATCCGCATTTCCATCCGCCGATTCTCGAGGAACTCAAGACCGAAGCGCGCAAGCGCGGTCTGTGGAATCTGTTCCACCCGCACCCGGAGTGGGGGCCCGGTCTGACCAACCTGGAATACGCGCCGCTCGCCGAGATCATGGGCCGCAGCGCGCATCTGGCGCCGGAGGCGACCAACTGCAACGCGCCGGACACCGGGAACATGGAAGTGCTGACGCTGTTCGGCACTCCCGAGCACAAGGAGACGTGGCTGCGGCCGCTGCTGGACGGCGAGATCGCCTCGGCGTTCGCGATGACCGAGCCCGCGGTCGCCAGCTCCGATGCCACCAACATCGAGCTGCGCATGCAGGCCGACGGCGACGAGTACGTGCTCAACGGCCGGAAGTGGTGGACCTCCAACGCCTTGCACAAGAACTGCAAGGTCCTCATCGTGATGGGCAAGACGGATCCGGACGGGCCCGTGCACCGCCAGCAGAGCATGATGGTCGTCCCGATCGACACCCCTGGCGTGACCGTCCTGCGCAACCTACCCGTCTTCGGATATCAAGACCGCGAAGGCCACGCGGAAGTGGTGTTCGAGAACGTCCGGGTGCCGCGCACCGCGCTTCTGGCCGGCGAGGGCGACGGGTTCATGATCAGCCAGGCCCGGCTCGGGCCCGGACGCATCCACCACTGCATGCGCGCGATCGGCATGGCCGAACGGGCGCTGGACCTGATGATCGATCGGGCACAATCGCGTACGACGTTCGGTGCGCCGGTGGCCGACCGCGCCAACATCCAGGACTGGATCGCCGAGTCACGCATCGAGATCGAGATGGCGCGACTGCTGACGCTCAAGGCTGCCTATCTGATGGACACCGTCGGCAACCGCAACGCGCGTGTCGAGATCGCCGCGATCAAGGTGGCCGCGCCCGAGGTCGCGCTGAAGGTGGTCGACCGGGCGATCCAGGTCCACGGCGGTGGCGGCGTCTCCGAAGACTTCCCCCTCGCGAGCATGTACGCACACTTGCGGACGCTGCGCCTGGCGGACGGGCCGGACGAGGTGCACAAGCGCACCATCGCCCAGATGGAGCTGCGTCGCCGCGACCCCTCGTGGGGCAAGCGGAAGTAGCCGCACGGAAGTACCGAAACAACCCACTCCAAGAGGAGGAAACGATGGCCGAACCCTGCGTGGTGGTGGCGACCATGTTCGCGAAGCCTGGCCAGGAAGAGCTGGTGGAGAAGACGTTGCGGGCGGCAGCGCCCGCCGTGCACGCCGAGCCTGGCTGTCTGCTGTACGCACTGCACCGACGGATCGGCGAACCAGGTCGATTCGTGATGATCGAGAAGTGGGCGTCGAAGGAAGCGCTGCGCACCCACGGCCAGAGCGCCGCGCTGCGTGAGGTCGGTGCGGCATTGGGTGACGCGCTCACCGGTCCGGCCGAGGTGCTGGTCTTCGACGCGTTGCCTGCGGGCGATCCCGAATTGGGAGCGCTCTGAGATCAGAACTCGCCTGTCGGGCGGGTCGCTCGACAGGCGTTGGAGGTCGTGCCGCGCGGTGACTCGCGGCGTCCAGAAGATCGACGTGGCCGTCGCGCCAGGGCTGACGTGGCTCGGCACGCTCGGAATGCACGGCATGACGGCCTATTTCGGCCTGCTCGAGGTCGGGGAGCTGCGCTAGCACTCTGAATTCGGCGCATCCGGAGCCCCGCGCGACACCGCGCGGGGCCTCGTCCGCACGGTCACCAGAGCTTTCACCTGTCCGGCGGATCGTCCAGTTCAGGTCGTGGCCGGACAATGCGCCGCGAAAGCCGACGGGATCGAATGCTTGTGCTGCGGTGAGCACTCCGGCGGCGGTGTCGCCCGCGGCCAACCGCCGCGTGACTGCCTCGGCGGCGATGACCGCAGTGGTCCCGCAGGTGTCTCGCCCCTGAATCGTGCCGCGGGTATGGCGGCCGTGGCGGTCGACGGCGTCGATCAAGTAGGTGAACCGCTGCCCGGCCCGATCGCAATCGGCGGGACCTGCGGGAAGGCTTTCGATCAGCTCACGGCCGGCCCAGAGCGGCCCAGAGCCGCCGAGCGGTGTCCGCCGCGTCGCGGTGCAACACGGCGGTGAGCCCCGCGCGCTCGGCCGCGACGACGTTCTGCGGCAGGTCGTCCACCATGACGGCCGCTCCGGGCTGAACATCCAAACGGGCGCAGGCGATGTCGTACGCGCGCCGGGACGGCTTGCGCACGCCGACCTCGCCGGAGATGGTGACGGCGTCGAACATCGCGGCGAGATCGAAACCGGCATAGCAGTCGTCGCCGAGCGAGTTCGACAGCAGCCCCACGCGGAATCCGGCGTCCCTGACTTCGGCCACCAGCTCGATCATGGCGTCGTCGGCGCGCAGGCCGGACTGAATGCGGCGCACGAGCCCGGCTCCGTCCACCTCGATGCCGTGTGCGCGCAACCGCGCGGCGAAGCCTTGTTCGAACTCGCGCTCGCGCATGCGTCCCTCTTCGTGCTCGACCAGCAGCGCCTTCGCCTCCGCGTCGTCGCTGAACAGGCGCAGCGGCAAGCGGGGATCGCAGCCGAGCGACTCGCCGAATGACTGGAACGCGTCGAAGACGCTGGACGTCAGCACACCCCCGAAGTCGAACAGCACGGCGGTCGCCCGGACGTGCTGCTCGGTGGGTGCGGTTGTCGGACTGGTCATGGGGGATTCCCTTTCGCTCCGTGTCGCCGGGCGCGGCCGGACGAGGCGTCACGTGCAGCTGTCGGCGGCACGGCCGAGCGCTGAATGCACGTATCCGGCAGGTCGAGTACTGCTGCTCGCAGCCGAGCGTAGTTGAATTCGAGTTCAGATTCAATACTCGTCGCGGCCCGTGAGCGGGCGTTTTGCTCGGCGGTACGGCCCTGTGGACCATACCGGTCCGCCGGTTTCGAGCGGGCGGATGCGAGACTGGGCCGGTGACCGGATCAGAAGACCGCTCGCGCGCCGACGAGACGCGAGCACGGCTGTTGGAGGCCGCTGTCGCCGCGTTTGCCGAGCGTGGCTTCCACGGCTCGACGACCCGCGACATCACATCGATCGCCGGCCTCAGCACCGCGGCGATCTACGTGCACCACCGTTCCAAGGAGGAGCTGCTCTATCAGGTCTCACTGGCGGGCCATCGGGACACCCTGGCCACGATCCAGGCCGCGATCGCCTCGGCGGACGACCCGGTAGACCAGCTGATCGCAGTGATGCGCGACTTCTCGATCCACCATGCCCGCGCGCACACCGTGGCCAGGGTCATCAATTACGAGCTCACCGCGCTCAGCCCGGAACACCAGCAGGAGATCAGAGCGGTCCGGCGCGTCATCGACAGCGAGGTGCGTGGCCTCATCGAGCGCGGCGTCACGGCGGGCGTCTTCGACAACCCGAATCCGCGTATGGCGGCGATCGCGCTGCTCTCGCTCGGCATCGACCTCGCGCGGTGGTACCGGGACGACGGCCGGTGGTCGCCAGAGGAGATCGGCGACTACTACGTCGACCTCGGCCTGCGCATCGTCGGCGCGCGGAAGCGGGACGGCTGACCTTTCGGCGTGGCACTGTTTCCACAGCTCCGCACTCTTGAACTTGACATCGGATTCGGGTAACTATCGAAGGCGAGTTTCCAGCACGATCAGATATCGGAGCAGTCTCTTGACTACGGTCTCCCCGCACAGTGCTCGCCTGACCTTCCGCGCCCTCGAGCCGATCCACGGCATGATCTACTTCACCCCGCACGGTCCCGGCGCGTATCGCGACCTGGGCATCACGGATCTTCGGATGATGTACTTCGCCTCCAGGTCCGCTGCCTTCGGCCCGGTGGCGGCCGATGTCACCGTCGCCGCGTTCTTCAACTTCAATCCGGTCGCGGTGCATGCCGTCCTCCCCGCCGCGTGGGAAATCGCCTCTCCCGCAGCTATCCTGCGCGCCCGGTTTGCTGCCGCCGATCGGTCGCTCCGGCAGGTATGGGGCGATGACGTCACCGGCGCCGAAGTGCGCGAGGCCGCCGATCTCGCCCGGCGCGCCGCCGAACGCGCCTGCGAGCGGCCCCAGGGACGTCCGCTGTTCGCGGCCCACGCGGCGCTGCCTTGGCCCGACGAGCCGCACCTGGTGCTCTGGCACGCGCAGACATTGCTGCGGGAGTACCGAGGTGATGCCCATGTGGCCCTGCTCGCCACGGAGGGGCTCGACGGCATCGAGGCGTTGATCACGCACAGCGCGACCGGGGAGATCGCGGCGGAAGTGCTGCGGGCGAGCCGATCCTGGAGCGAGCAGGACTGGGCTTCCGGCGTGGACCGGCTCCGTGCCAGGGGCTGGGTGACGGACGAGGATCTGGCGCTGACCGAGCACGGCGCCGCGCGGCGCAAGTGGATCGAGGATCGGACCGACGAACTGGCGGTCCATCCGTACGAGGCGATCGGCGAAGACGGGTGCGCACGCCTGCGCGCGCTGGTCTCGCCGCTGGCGATCCGGGTCATCGAAGGCGGCCTGGGATTTCCGCCGGTGCTGTCGGAGCGCTACCGGCAGGCCATCCAGACCGGATCTCGGTGAGGCGGGTGAACATGGCGGCGGTGCGACCGGAGATCGCCCAGGTACTCGCGGTTCCCGCCGCGTTCACCAAGCAGATCCCGCCGGATTTCGAAGACAGCAACGGGCACATGAATGTGGCGCACTACTTCCGGCTGCACGGCGAGGCGATGTGGCAGCAGCACCGTGCGCTCGGCTACGGCGAGTCGGGCAGGTTCGGGATGTTCGCGATGGAGCAGCACGTCGCCTACTACCGGGAAGTGCTGGTGGGTCACGAGGTTTCGGTGCACGTCTGCGATCTGGGACGCACCGACAAGGTGATGCGCGGCATCTCGTACCTGGTCAATCGCACCCTCGGTGAGGTCGCGAGCTCGTTCGAGTTTCTGACGATGAACGTCGATCGGGTGTCTCGGCGCCCGGCGGAGTTCGAGGCCGTCGTCGCCGCGGCCTTGGACGAATCGATTGCGCGAGCTCGGTCGCTGGGATTCGCCGAGTACGGCGTGCTGGAATTGCGCCCGAGGACGTCCCGCGTGCGGAACTGAGCGGCTGCCTGGCGGCGGCGTAGCGATTTCGCGACGCCGCCACCCGAGCGGACCGGCCCGCCGAAAGCTGTTGCCGTTCCGGTCGATTCGATTCAGCCGAGGCTGCGGGCGAAGTCGATCAGGGCGGCGTTCACTTCGGCCGCCCGTTCCTGTTGGATCCAGTGCCCCGCACCGTCGAGGATGATCGACCCGCGCAGGTCGGACAGCACCGCGGTCATCTTGGCGGTCGGGGTGAATCGGATGACCGGATCCTCCGATCCGGCGATGAACAGGGCGGGCTTGTCGATCTCGGCGTCGGCCAAGTCTGCCGTGAGCTCCCAGTTCCGGTCCAGGTTGCGGTAGTAGTTGAGCCCGCCGGTGAAGCCGGTGGCGGTGAAAGCCTCGATGTAATAGCCCAATTCGGCTTCGCTCGTCCAGTCCGGGACCGCGGGCTCGGCGCCGATGAGATCGCGAGCGCTGATGACGTCGTCCTGGAGCAGCGTGCGCCGGACGTCCGCCGCCAGCGCGGCGTCGGCTACGCCCGGCTCCTGGAACCAGCACATGTAGAAGTCGTCGCCGAGCCGGGACCGCAGGATCGCCATCGGCGGCGCCGAGGAGCGCGGCGTGACCGGAACGCTCAGGCCCGCCACCGCCCGCACCCGGCTCGGATGCCGAAGAGCGAATTGCCATACCACCGACGCGCCCCAGTCATGGCCGACGAAGATCGCGTCATCGAGACCCGACTCGTCGAGAAGGCCGGCCAGATCGGCGCACAGGGCGGTGATGTCGTAGTCCTCGATCCGGTCCGGGCGAGAGCTGCCGCCGTACCCGCGCATATCGGGGGTCAGCGTACGGAAACCCGCCTCGGCGAACGCGAAGACCTGATGGCGCCATGAGAATCCGAGCTCAGGGAAACCATGGCAGAAGACCACAGCGGGGCCTGCGCCGTGGTCGACGACGCGCAGCTCGATCCCATTCGTCGCAACTCGGCGACTGCCGAGCCGCAGCCATCGGTCCAGCAGATCGTGTGTTTCCATCCCGTGGCCCACCTCGTGTTCGGATGCTGTTTCGATCACCGACCGTATTCAATTCTGACGTCGGATTCAACTATTTGCGTCGCCGATCAGGACACCTGATCCCACAGCGGCTGGACTTGGAACCAGCCCGCGCGGTGGGTGCCGACCTGTTCCCTGGTGATCAGCGCGGTTTCCCGACCGAACAGTTCGGGGCGTCCCACGGCCATCGCCAGGAGCTGAACCACCACACAGCAGCGAAGCCAGCAGGTCGATGACCTGCTGGCTTCGCCAGCGGGTGGAGCTGAGGGGACTCGAACCCCTGACTCCACTCAGGAGTTCTCGGATAGGCCGACGTCGCCCCTCATTCGTCGACGTCGATCCAATCGAGGGTGCGGGAGACGGCCTTCTTCCAGCGCGCGTAGCCGCGCTCGCGCTGCTCTTCCGACCAGGTGGGAGTCCAGCGCTTGGCCTCGTTCCAATTCTGTTCGAGCTCGTCGGTGTCGTTCCAGAAGCCGACGGCGAGCCCCGCCGCGTAAGCGGCGCCCAGCGCGGTGGTCTCGGCGACTACCGGCCGCGACACCGGCACACCGAGGAAGTCGGCCTGCAACTGCATGCACAGCTCGTTGGCGGTGACGCCGCCGTCCACACGCAGCACGTCGAGCTTCACCCCGGAGTCGGCCTGCATGGCCTCGACGACGTCGCGGGACTGGTAGCAGATCGATTCCAGCGTCGCCCGCGCCAGGTGAGCGTTGGTGCTGTAGCGCGACAGGCCGACGATGGCTCCGCGCGCGTCCGAACGCCAGTAGGGCGCGAACAGCCCCGAGAACGCCGGGACGAAGTACACCCCGCCGTTGTCCTCGGCCTGCCGGGCCAGCGATTCGCTCTGCGCCGCACCGGAGATGATGCCCAGCTGATCGCGCAGCCACTGCACTGCCGAGCCGGTCACCGCGATCGAACCCTCCAACGCGTACACCGGCTTGTCCGAGCCGAGCTGGTAGGCGACCGTGGTGAGCAGTCCGTGCTGCGACCGCACGATCTCGGTTCCGGTGTTCAGCAGCAGGAAGTTGCCGGTGCCGTAGGTGTTCTTGGCTTCGCCAGGACGGAAGCAGACCTGCCCCACCGTGGCCGCCTGCTGGTCGCCGAGCACACCCGACAGCGGCACCGCACCGCCGAACGGACCGTCGGCGCGGGTGGTCCCGAACAGCTCCGGGTTGGACGAGGGCGCGATGGCGGGCAGCATCGCGCGCGGGATGCCGAAGATCGACAGCAGCTCGTCGTCCCAGTCCAGCGTCTCCAAATTCATCAGCATGGTGCGGCTGGCATTGGTCGGATCGGTGACGTGTACCCCGCCGTCCACGCCGCCGGTGAGCTGCCACAGCAACCAGGTGTCGGTGGTGCCGAAGAGCGCGTCGCCACGCTCGGCGTCCTCGGCCACACCCGGGACGTTGTCCAGGATCCAGCGCAGCTTCCCGCCGGAGAAGTAGGTGGCCGGCGGCAGGCCCGACTTGCGCCGGATGGTGTCACCGTGCCCGGCCTTCTCGAGGTCGGAGGCGATGCGATCGGTGCGGGTGTCCTGCCACACGATGGCGTTGCAGTACGGCCGCCCGGTCTTGCGGTTCCACACCACCGTGGTCTCGCGCTGGTTGGTGACGCCGACCGCGGCCAGATCGCTCGCCACCAGATCGGCCTTGGTGAGGGTGCTCTGGATGACCGCGCGGGTGCGCTCCCAGATCTCGGTCGGGTCGTGCTCCACCCACCCCGGGCGCGGCAGGATCTGCTCGTGCTCGAGCTGGTGGCGGGCAACCTCGTTGCCGCTGTGGTCGAACACCATGAAGCGGGTGCTCGTGGTGCCTTGGTCGATGGCGCCGACGAACTTGGTCATCGCGGTCCTTTCGAGAAACTGCTGTCGGAAATGGATTCAGAACAGGAACTGCGCAGCGAGACCGGCGAGCGCGCCGCCGACCAGCGGGCCGAGCACTGGCACCCAGGCATAACCCCAGTCGGAGTTCTTGCGGGTCGGTTCGGCGCTGACGTCGGGCGACTCGACCGACGAGCGGGCGCCGACACCCACCGGAACCCGGGCCGCATCGGCCGGCACGGGCTGACTGACCGGAAGGAGTGCGTGCGCGATGCGCGGACCGAGGTCGCGAGCCGGGTTGATGGCGTATCCGGTCGGGCCGCCGAGCGATGCGCCGATGCCGACGACGAGGAACGCCGCCGCGACCGGGCCGAGTCCACTGGGGGTGTGTCCCAACGCGAGGATCACCAGGACCAGGGTGAATGTGCCGATCACCTCGGTGGCGAAGTTCCAGCGGAAGGCGCGGATCGCGGGGCCGGTGGCGAACACCGCGAGCTTCTTCTCCTCGTCGGTCTCCTCGTCGAAGTGGCGCTTGTAGGCCAGGTAGGCAACGGTCGCGCCGAGGAACGCGCCGGCCAGCTGACCGCTCAGATAGGCGAGCGTCGTGGCGCCCGAGATGGCGATACCGGAGGCGTACTCGTCGGCACCGCTGAACAGGATGCCGATGGTGA
Source organism: Nocardia sp. NPDC050713 (assembly GCF_040654315.1). Lineage (NCBI taxonomy): Bacteria > Bacillati > Actinomycetota > Actinomycetes > Mycobacteriales > Nocardiaceae > Nocardia > Nocardia sp. NPDC050713. The sequence goes on from NZ_JBFAHS010000002.1 coordinate 452,382, forward strand.
CCGCAGGATTGAGGTGGCCGCCGGTCTTGTAGGCGACATAAACGCCGGCCAGCACCGCGAACCCCCATCCAAAGTTGATCAGTAGCCAGCCGCCGTCCTGTCCTTTGGACTTGGCCAGCAATACGTTCGCGACCACACCGACCCCGAGCAGCAGCAGCACTCCCGTACCGAGTGCTTCGCTGAGGAAGATTGAGCCGAAGTTCATCGTTGAGCCTCCGTTTCGCCCCGCAGGTCGCGGGCGCGACCGTGCGTGAACGGAAATTACGGCGGGATTACCGAGTCGGACATAGCTCGTATTCGACAATGCCGAATGGCTCGGCTGGTTGCCAGACCTCGGCGCCACTACCGTCCGACTCGCTAGGAGGATGTATGGCGCAGCTCACACTGGGTTTCAATGATGTGACCCAGGTATTACCGAAGATTCGACATTGTCGAATCGTCACTTGCCGGAGAGGTTTCCCGACATGCCAGGTCCGATCCAATCAATCGAGCGAGCAGCGGCCGTGCTGCGGTTGCTGGCCCGTGGATCCGGTCGTCTCGGCATCGGCGACATCGCGGGTGCGCTCGATCTCGCCAAGCCGACCGCGCACGGCATTCTGCGCACGTTGCAGGGCGTCGGTTTCGTCGAGCAGGACTCGGCAACCGGCAAATACCAGCTCGGCGCCGCGCTGCTGCATCTGGGCACCAGCTATCTCGACGCTAACGAGCTGCGCTCCCGGGCGATCAACTGGGCCGACGCCCTCGCGGCGCGCACCGGAGAGTCGGTGCGGATCGGTGCCCCGATCGGCGGCGCGGTGGTGGTGGTCCACCATGTGTTCCGGCCGGACTACACCGAGCAGGCGCTCGAGCTCGGCGAACTCTTGCCCCCGCACGCCACTGCTCTGGGCAAGGTCCTGCTGGCCTACGACACCGACCTGGCCGCCACGGTACGCGGACGCGAACTGGCTCCGCTCACACACCGCACTCTCGTCGACCGAGCCACGCTGGCCAGGGCGCTGGCCGTGGTGCGGCAGGCCGGATGGGCAGGCGACACCGAGGAATTCCGGTCGGGCGAGGCGGGTATCGCCGCGCCGATCCGGGCGCCCGGCGGTCTCGTGGTCGGCGCCATCGGCATCACCGGCCGGGTGGATCGACTGTGCGACGCACAGTTGCGGCACCGGCCGGCGCTGGTCGGTTACGTCCTCGACGCCGCACGGGCGGTCTCGAGGGATCTCGGTGCGCCGCACTGAGTTCCGGCAGGCCGGTGACTGGCGGACTTCGACTGAAGGCGGCCGCCGATGACGCAACGTTACGTGCTGTCCATCGATCAGGGCACCACCTCGACCCGCTGCATCCTGTTCGACCAGCGCGCCCGCTTGGTCGGCGTCGCGCAGCGCCCGCATCAGCAGCACTATCCGCGCCCGGGATGGGCCGAGCAGGACGCGCTGGAGATCTGGCGCAACGTCGAGCGGATCGTGCCGCAGGCGATGCGGGATTCCGGCGTTGCCGCCAACCAGATCGTCGCGCTCGGCATCGCCAATCAGCGTGAGACCACCGTGGTGTGGGACCGCCGCACCGGGATGCCGATCGGGCGCGCCATCGTCTGGCAGGACGTGCGGACCGAGGAGTTGGTCAGCGAGCTGCGCGAACGGCCGGGTGCGGACCGGATCCGCGAGCTGTGCGGCCTGCCGCTGGCCACCTACTTCGCGGCGCCGCGGCTGCGGTGGATGCTGGACGCCGTCCCGGGTCTGCGCGAGCGCGCCGAGCGCGGCGAGGTGCTGTTCGGCACCATGGAGACCTGGCTGATCTGGAATCTCACCGGCGGGGTCGACGGCGGGCTGCACCTCACCGATGTCACCAACGCCAGCCGCACCTTGCTGATGAACCTCAGCACCCTCACCTGGGACGACGAACTGCTGGCGTTCTTCGGCATTCCCGCGGCGATGCTGCCGCACATCCAGCGCTCCACCGCGTCCTACGGCGTGACCCGCCGGGTGGTGCCTGGCATTCCGATCGCCGCCGCGCTGGGCGACCAGCACGCCGCGCTGTTCGGCCAAACCTGTTTCGCGCGTGGGGAAACAAAGTGCACTTATGGCACCGGCGGGTTCCTCATGATGAACACCGGACGCGATCTGGTGCGGTCCGAGCACGGCCTGCTCACCACGATCGGCTACCAGATCGGCCCCGAGCCGGTATACGCGTTGGAGGGACCGATCGCGGTCACCGGCTCGCTCGTGCAGTGGGTGCGGGACAACATCGGCCTGGTCACCAGCGCGCCGGAGATCGAAACGCTCGCGCGCACCGTCGAAGACAACGGCGGCTGCTATGTGGTGCCCGCGTTCTCCGGGCTGTATGCGCCGCATTGGCGCAGCGACGCCCGCGGCCTGATTGCCGGACTGACCTCCTACATCACCAAAGGGCACATCGCCCGCGCCGTGCTGGAGGCAACCGCGTGGCAGACCCGCGACGTGGTCGAGGCGATGAACGCCGACTCCGGCCTGCAGGCCGCCACCCTGCGCGTGGACGGCGGCATGACGTCGAACAACCTGCTCATGCAGATCGTGGCCGACGTACTCGACGTACCCGTCATGCGTCCGTTGGTCGCCGAGACCGTCTCGCTGGGTGCGGCGTATGCCGCCGGCCTCGCTGTCGGTTACTGGCCGGATCTGGAGGGGCTGCGCAACAATTGGCGCCTTGCCGCCCAATGGCTTCCGCGAATGGACCCCGCGCATCGCGAGGACGAGTACGAGAAGTGGAGGCGCGCGGTGGAACTGACCTTCGGCTGGGTGCGATCGAAACCGCGTGCTCGCTAGAAGCGTGTCGACCGATCACCGCGGCGCGGTGATCGGTCGGACGCGGGCCGCAGGAGGGGACGACTACGAGCCGAGTTGCTCGCGGACGAATGCCGCAGCCTGGTCCCGGTAGTCGTTGACGAAGTACGCGAAATGCCCAGGACTCAAGGCATTTCCGAACCCGGCGGCCGGGTCGCCGCCCTGGCAGACGCGGTCGGCGGCGGCGCAGTAGGAGCGCACGCGGTCGGTGAATTCTCCGAGGGCGCCGACGGGCAGCGCGGCGGTGCCCGACAGGGCGGGATCGTAGTTGCCGCGGTTGAAGGGGTCGGCGCCGTTGAACAGCGGACTGCCGAACAGGGCGATCGCGTCGATCTGCGCGGCGGCTTGGTCGGTCAAGGCGGTCCGCGTGCGAAGGGTGTTGCCGATGACGCGGGTGCCCTGTGAGTAGCCGAGGAGGACGAGCTGCTGTTTCGGGCATTCGGCTGCGGCCTTGTTCACGAGTGCCGTCAGGTTCTCGACACCGCGCACGGCGCTGTCGGGAGCCATCGAGGCGGGATACTCGAGTTCGGTCACTGTGGTGCTGCGGCCGGATTCCTGGGCGATCCGCCGGGCCAGCGGGGTCAGCAGCAGACTGCCGATCTGCGGTTCGAGCGTGCCACGGACGGTGACTACGCTGACCTCCGCGCAGCCGGTGGAACTGGGGGAGGGCTCAGCGGACGCGATCGGGAGGACCGGCAGCGCCAGCGCCGCGGCGACGGTCGTGGTAGCGCACAGCAGGATTCGAGATCGTTCACGCATGCGCCCACTGTATTGCGCCCCGCGGCCGCGGCGCCAGATGCCGCACACCAGTTCAGCGAACGGACGGTCATTGTCGTTGTCTTGCTTGTCCTCCGGCGTGCGAGGCGCGTCAAGGAAGCCGTTTGACGACTGCTACATGTCGTGCTCCCAGCTGCCGCGCGTGTCGACGCCCGCAGCATCCCCCAGCGCCTCCAGCTCCGCGATCTCCTCGTCGGCGAGCTCGATGCCGCAAGCTCGGACCAACCCGTCGATGTAACCCGCCTTCGTGACCCCGATGATCGGGGTGGTCCCCTTGGCAATGGCCCAGGCGGTGGCGACGTCGGCGGCGGACGCGCCTCGGTCCTCGCCGATCGCTCCCATCCTGGCCGTCAGCGCCTGCAGCTGAGGCAGGATGCCGTTGTACACGGCCGCCCGGCTGCTGCCCTCCGGCAACGGATGAGCCGGGCTGTACCTGCCGGTCAGCGCCCCTTGCTCGAGAACCATGTAGGAAAAGAACCGCACGTCGTGCTCGCGGCAGTGCTCGAGGATGCCGGCGCGCTCAGAGCTTCGGTACAGGAGACTATAGTGGTTTTGGACCGCCTCCACACGGAAGCCGGCCTCGCCGAGGATCTGATCGGCAAGAGCGATCTCCTTCATGTTGTGGTTCGAGACGCCAACGTGTTTGATCCTGCCGCTCTGCAGCAGCGGTATCAGAAGCGGCGTCCAACGGGCCACGTCGGCAGGATTGTGGATCCAGTACAGATCCACATAGTCGGTGTCCATTCGGTCGAGGCTCTGCTCCAGCATGTCGGCGACCGGATCGTCGCCGTCACCCGCGACCTGCGGGGTGAACTTCGTCGACAGCTGGTACTCGCTGCGGGCGTAGCCTTTCAGCGCCTGAGCGAGGACCGTCTCCGAGTGGCCCATGCCGTACACCACCGCGGTGTCCCACAGGGTGAACCCGTTCGATTGCGCCTTCTCGACGACCTCTCGCAGGCCGGACTCGGTCAGCCGACTGCCGAAATAGCCGTCGCCCACCTCGCCGCTGTCTCCCCAGGCCCACGTGCCCAGCGCCACCGCCGGCGCTGTCAGCGTCCTACTCGTCATCTCGCCTACCTCCAGTCTCATTTCTCATCACCCCTGGGATCGTGTCGGGACGTTCGATCCCCCAGGAGACCGCGATGGCCGCCACCGGAGAAGGTCGCGTTTATAGGGGGTGTGATCTCGACCCCCCTCGCGCCGTAACCAGCGGCTACCGTGAACGACATGGACCAGCAGCCCGGAAACCGCGGCGAAATCCGGCATTTCCTCGCCAGCCGGCGCGCCAAAATCACCCCGGCGCAGGCCGGACTGCCGACCAACGCTCGTCGCCGGGTCGCCGGGCTGCGGCGCGAGGAGGTCGCCGTCCTCGCCGGCGTGAGCACGGAGTGGTACACGCGGCTGGAGAAGGGCCATATCGGCGGCGTGTCCGAAGACGTCCTCGGCGCGGTTGCTCGCGCCCTGCGAATGGACGACGACGAACGCACTTACCTGTTCGACCTGGCCCGGTCATCGCGGCCCGCGAATCGCACGCCGTCGCGTCGCAGGGATGTCGAGGTCCCGCCCCAGGTCCAGTGGCTGCTCGACTCCATGACGATGTCCTCGGCGTTCGTACGCAACGGCCGCACGGACGTCGTCGCCAGCAACCCTCTGGCCCGAGCCCTGCACGCGCCGATGTTCGTCAGCGACACCATCGACCAGCGCGGTCGCCCCAACATCGCCCGCTACGTCTTCCTCGACCCCGGCGCACGTGACTTCTTCCTCGACTGGGACGCCGCCGGCAATGCCACCGCCGCCCTGCTGCGCGCCGAGGCCGGGCGCGAGCCCCGCGACCGGGCACTGCGCGAACTCGTCGGCGAGCTGTCCACCCTCAGCCCCGAGTTCCGCGACCGCTGGGCCGCGCACGACGTCCTGATCCGCCACGACGGCATCAAACGGCTCCAGCACCCCGACGTCGGCCACCTGGAACTGACCTTCCAGGACCTCGACCTACCCCTGCCCGGCCGAGCCGTGCACAACCTGATCACATACACCGCCGAGCCCGGCACCGCATCGGAAGACCGGCTCGAACTCCTCGCCAGTTGGGCAGCTACGCAATCCCGGGCGGCAGAGCCGACCCGCCACTCTCCTCAGCCCGGGTCGCTCTGATCCGTCGCGGTTCGCCCGGCCTTGTCCTCGGCGTCCTCGCCACCCCACATCTACGATCACCGCGGCCTGGACCGCGCCGCCGCATCGGATCCGGTGCCCGTCGCGACAGTCTGCAGACCGTGGCCGCCGCGTAGTTGGCTCGGCCGCGATCGCCCGACAGTCCGGCCCGACGACCACGACATCGAGGTGCCGGGGGATCACGGCCATCGGTCCTACCACTGGTTCTCGTCGTGTGCTGGTGGAGTACATCTCCGAGTACAGGGCCCCGGGCGAGCGGGTTGGCGGCCAACGTGTCGAGGCGGTTGTTCACGACGGACGCCGGCAGCCCCGGCATGCCTTCGACGAGTCGCGCCACGCTGGGCCGAACCGTCGGCCGGACCGCCCGGTGCCGGGTCTCCGGTGTCGGTGCTGCCGAGCGGGCGAGGTCGTACAGATGTATGCGCTCGGTTCCGTCGAGCCGCAGCGCCTGGGCCAGCGCGTCCAACATGGTGTCGGAGACACCTTTGGGTTGCCGCGCTCCAGACGCGTGTAGTACTCGATGCTCACCCCAGCGAGTGGTGCCTGCTCTGCACTCCTACTGGCAGCACGTTGGCGGCAGCGAGTTCGTGGCCGATCGACGGCGTGCAGCCGCAAACCCCTTGCCCCGCACCTGAACTCGACAACAAACCACTCAACTCACGGACAGTGTCGCTCATAGCGCAGTGAACGGCCCTGTCCGAGCTGCTACCGTCCGGCTCACATGTTGAGAGGCGGCTGGATTCGATCCCGGTAGGCCGTCGGTGAACAAACCACGGCAGGTGACTGCTACAAGCGGCGGAAGTATTCACTTGCGAAGTCGGTCAGCCGCTGTGCCGCGGCGGAGAAATAGGTGTCCGCGCGCCACACGAGGGTCAGGACGCGGTAGCAGTCCGGTACGTCCAGGCGCACCCAGGAGCCCGGAAGATAAGCGCTGGTGCTCAGTGAATACGCAGGCACCAGACCGACGCCGAGGCCCGCGCTGATCAAGTAGCCGGTAGCTCCGGGCTCATCGCTCTCGCAGACGTACACGGGTTGTAGTCCGGCCGCCGCGAACATCTGATCGGTCAGCTCGCGTGGCCAGTAGCCGGGGCGGGTGGTGACGAACGGTTCGCCCGCGAGTTCTTCGGGTCGCACGCATTCCCGTCCAGCGAGCCGATGTCCCGGCGGTACCCCGAGCAGTGCTTCCTCCCGCAACAGTTCTCGCGTCCGCAAGTTCGGTCCCGACAGCGGCTGGGAAGCGATACAGAGGTCGACCTCGCCCGTGTGCAATTGTCTCGCCATGGTCGCGGCATCGGACTGGTGGAGTCGGATATCGACACCCGGGTGCTCGGCGCGGAACTCGGTGACCATCCCGGTCACCGTGAGCAGGGTTTCCGCGGCGATTGCGATGCTGCCGTGGTCGAAGCCGGCGGCATCGCCGAGTTCGCGGCGGGCGTCGTCGAGTTCGCGCAGCGCCCGGTCGACGCGGCGGAGAAACGCGGCGCCGAATCGGTTGAGTCGCAGCCCTCGCCCCACCCGATCGAACAGCGGCACGCCGAGATCGTCCTCCAGGCGGGCAATCGCGCGGCTGAGCGAGGGCTGCGCGATGCGAAGCTCGGCGGCCACCTGACTGAGGTGCTCGCGGCGGGCCACCGCCTGGAAGTAGCGGAGCTGCAACAGATCCATTTCATAGCCTGAGTGTTATGAATTCTTGTGAATTCTGGTCTTGGACAGCATAGAACGCAATCGGTGAAGCTGTGGACATGCACCGCCCGGAACGAGCAGCACAGTCGAGACGTGGGCGGATGGTCCGCCCACTCGAATTCGAGGAGTCCTCATGCACAACAACATTCGCACCAAGGCCGCGTTCATGACGTTCGTCGCCGCGCCGCTCATCGCCGTCGCGGTCAGCGGCTGCGGCGCGAACACGAGCGAGACCGAAGCCCGGGCAGATGATCAGGTCGAGGTCCTCGAACTCGGGGTCGAGAACGATCAGTACGCCAGTCTCGATCTCGGCCAGCCGGGGGTGAGCGTGGGCGACATGGACGTGTACTCCGGCAACGCGATACAGCACGGACGCACAGTCGGACGCGGGGGCGGCTCGTGCCAGACCCTTCATGTCGACGGCGAGAACATCACCATGCAGTGCTCGATCACCATGGAACTCATGCAAGGCTCGGTAACCATGCAGTCCCTCTGGGTGAGAGGCGCGAGCCCGCTCGACATGGCCATCACCGGCGGGACAGGCGTGTACCGCGAAGCGCGGGGCACGGTCCGCTTCTGGGACATCGGCACCCCGAACGAACGAGCACGTGCCGAGATCATCCGTTGATTCGTGGACGGTTACGCGGCGTCGCGGCCCTCCCACCGCTTCACCGCAACATGCTGTTATGGGCAATGTGGCAGCGGCAACGGGGCGGGCAGCATTCGACCGAAATGAGGAGTGCTTAATGGAAATGTCACCCCGGCCATTTTCGCCGACTCTGCCTCCTAAGGCCCAGAGCAGCCCGCGCGATCAGCGGCGTGAGCGGACAATCGGCGCCCTGCCCGCGCGTCGTCAGAGTGCGATCAGTATCGAAAGCGGGCCTTGTCCCCGTTGATACGTATCAGAATTCCTGTCAGTGACGCCCCGCCGTCGATAGACATGAGGGCAAGCCCCAGCGCCTGAATCGCCTCATCGGCTTCGGCGGCCGCCTTCGAGTCGCCGCGACGCCAGGCGTCGCGAGAAGCAGCGAACACTGGTTCGAGATCCGGCCATCCAGGTCCAGGCTCGAACAGGCAGTCTGTCCAGAACATGTCGACGCCGTCCTGGGCCAGGACTCCGATGACTTCACCAGCCCGCACGAGCTGCCAACGGGGATCAGTCATCGCTCTCCTCTCCGCTCGGCTTTCTGCTCCGAGCGCTGATAGACCAGGTGTTACAACAGCTCGGGACCCGGCACCATACTCGATTCGCCATTACAGGATGCTTGCCGACTTGGTGGTAGCGACGTGGTCGAAGACCGATCTGGGGGACATCCGTCCGCGCCTGTTCCGGGTACGCGGACCGGCGGCAGCGGCTCCACCACCTCCTAACCGATCCATCAGGATTCGTGCTCTCGCCGCGCCGAATCACGGGGCTGCTGTCGGGAGAGGCGACATCGTCGTCTCCCTCCCGCAAGCGGGCATTTGATGAGTGTGTAACCGACATGTCACCCAGCCAGTGCCAGACAGACTGTCCGACCGCGCGATAGGCGGATGCGGACATTCAGATCAGCGACGGCTATCGAACACCCCTGCCAGCGCGTTAGCCGCTACGAGATACCGTGCCCTGAATCCGAGACGTGCTCGTTCCGCCGTAATCCGCATATTCGTAGGTCGCCGAAACCACCCGGCTACTGCCAGCCTCGCAATTCGGAGCGCGCAGGTGGGTAAACGCGAACTCGTTGCCTGTACCAGGCTGATACAGCATCACTTGGGTTCCCGGCGGACCCGACTGTAGTGGCAGCTGGTCTCGGAACGAGATCGCGGTCGGCGGGGTAGTTTCGACGCTGCCGGTGCCGTTACGCAGAGAGACCACGACCCCGAACACGTTGTCGGGCACATCCTTCGGCGGATACGACTGGGTCGCGCCGCCCGTGTAGACGGTCGACTGTCCCTCGTCGGTCCAGTCCGACAAGTTCCTGCCGCAATGGGGGTTGGTGACGAGCCGAGCCAGGACGCCGGACGGTGTGCCGCTGCCCGCGATCAGCGGCGGAATTGTGACCACCGCACCGACGAGAATGGCAACTACCAGCACTGCTCCGCCTCGAATCGAGGCGGCGCGCGTCCGACCGGATCGGTTGCCATACAAGTGCAAGAAGGCTGCCGCGAACGCTGCGGCAAGGGCGAAGCACGCCGCGACGATGCTCGTGTCGAGGTGTCCGGATAACTCCGGCTTGTAATCGGACAAGTACAGCTCGGTTCCCACCCACTGAGCGAACAAACTGGCAACTATCCCACCCGCGATGGTGCCGCCAGGCGCGAACCGGTATGGCATCAGCCCGAAAATGCCAGTGACGACCAGCACCGGGCTGATCACAAACAGGAACGGCCAATAGACCATGAGGTTGGCCGCGAAGCTGCCGCCCGCTTCGAGCTCGAACCGTGGATCCGATCCCGGCTCCGAGTACAGTCCGAGCCCGATCGCCACCCACGCCACAGCCAGCGCGCCGACGGCAACGACATGCAATATGTACGCGAAAAGGCTCGAGCGATTCCACGATGTATCACGAGCGAACACGCGGTCACTGTATCGACCAGTTGTGTCTGATCCGGTTACCAAGTGTGGAGAAATCGTGTGGGTCCGGTAGGAGACTCCGAAGTCGTGGAGCCCCAATCCATTCAGCGGGCGTCGCGGCGGCAGTTTATGGGACCTCGGTCGTCACCCACGCCAACGCCATTCCGACACCGATGCCCTCAGGTATGGATAACGACTATGCGGCGCAGCCGATTTCACGTCCTGCCGCCGCCGGTACGCCGTGCCTGTTCACACAGTCGAGGCCTTCGCCGACATCGATCACGTGCCAGCGCATGTTCCCGTTCCACGCGGAGTACTGGAACAGATACATGACCGGATGCAGGGTGCCCTCCGGATGGCTCATCGCCGAGGCGAAGGTGCCGCTACACCGTGCGCGCTGGAGATCTGCCAGCGGATACTTGGGCGTCCCAGTCATTCTCAACGAGGTGATCAGAAACTCGCGAGTGACCATGGCGCAGGGTTCGTCCGCTGACGGCGTGTCCGAAGGTTGGGGTGCCGCCGAGGTAACGGTGCTCTTGGTGGCAGGCGCCGTGGTTTCCGCGCTGGGCGCGGTGGTTTCAGCGCCGGGCGCGGTGGTTTCAGCGCCGGGCGCGGTCGTCTCGACAGTGGGCACCGTGGTCGAGACGGTCTTGGAAACGGTGCTCGATGCCGAAGATCCGGCATTGGACGCGCCCTCGCCGCCACACGCACTGAGGGTCACTGCGGCGGTGGCCGCGACGGCCGCGAGCAACATACGTTGGGCCATGTCGTCTCCTCGGGTAGGGGCCGCCCTCATTGGCGGCCGCTCCCAGATCATCTGGCCGAGTAGAGATTTCGTTTCGTTGACGAACTATGACAGTTATCACGACCGTCGCCTGTATCACTACGGCCGACGTGACCGATTGGCTGCCGCAGTCCTCCGATTCGACAAACTCACCTACGCGCGCCACGAGCACCGGACACAACCGAACCAGAGGCCAGCATCCACGCCGAACAGGTGCGAGCGCACCCACTGCCGACCTGCGCATATCCTGCTCATCACGATCGCCGATCCCGATGGTTGCCCGCCCCCTGGCCAACCCGCCGCCACACCGAAATCAGTTACCTCTGGCGCGATTTCGCCGACGTCCCCGAGCCCTCGGGAGCGTCGGAACGGAAATTGCCCGCGGGCCCCTGCTGTCCCGCCTTCATGCCGTTCCCTCCTGGTCTGCGAAGCTCCCATCGTCGGCCGCGGCGATACCTACGGCAGGTGCGGTGAGACGCCTGGCGATGTCCAGGGTTTCCCGAATGCGATGGACGAGGGGGGTTCGGTCGGGGTCGTTGACCCAGCGTTCGTAGGCGACCTTGAACGCGGCGATCCCGATTTCGGCCGCGAGTGTTGCGGTGGTGGTCTGTAGACCGCGTTCGCCCAGCGCGTGGGCGAGCGTGGAAGCGAGTGCGGCGAGTTTGGCCAGTTCGCGTTCCTGGAGTTCGGGGTTGGCGGAGATGACGGCGTGGCGTTGCCGTGCCAGGTCCCCGCGTTCTTCGAAGACGGGTGCGGCTTCGGTCAGGGCGTGGGTGATCACCTCGAGCGGCGAGAGCGAGACAGGGGCGGCGGCCGCGGCGCTCGCGAGGAGGTCGGCGAGGGGGCTGGCGAGGAAGAGGACTTCCCGTTTGTCGGCGAAGTGCCGGTAGAAGGTTCGTTCGGTGACGCCGGCGCGTGTCGCGATCTCCGCCACAGTAGTGGCGTCGAAGCCCTGGTCGTTGTAGAGCTCCAGCGCCGCCTTCTCCAGGCGGCCTCGTGCGTCAGGTTTCCATCGGCTCATGCTCCGATCGTATACACCGATGACAGAATCTGACATCAAAGTGATGACAGAGTCTGACATCAGTGCTACGGTGATGTCACGAACTGACATCAGGTGGCCTGCCTCGGGTGGGGTTGCCGCAGCAGAAGGGGCGCACCATGCGCGTATTCGTCACCGGAGGCTCCGGACACATCGGCTCCGCCGTCGTCCCCGAACTCCTCGAAGCGGGACACCGGGTCGTCGGCCTGGCCCGCTCGGACAAGTCCGCCGCCGCCTTGACGGCTGCCGGTGCCGAGGTGCACCGAGGCGACCTCGACAATCTCGACGGCCTCGCCGCGGTCGCCGCCGCGGCCGACGGCGTCATCCACCTGGCCTTCAAGCACGACGCCATGTTCGCCGGCGACTTCGACAGCGCGGTGGCAGCGGATCTGCGCGCCATCGACACGCTCGGGCACGCGCTCGCCGGCACCGGCAAGCCTCTGGTAAGCACGTCGGGAACCATGCTGCTCGCCTTCGCGGGGCTGAGAGAGGCCACCGAAGCGGACGTAATCGCCGCGGGGCCGCGGATCGACGCCGAGAACGCGGTGGTCGCACTAGCGCAGCGCGATATCCGCTCGTCCGTCGTCCGGCTTGCTCCGACCGTGCACAGCACGCTCGACCACAACGGCTTCATCCCGACCTTGATCTCCATCACCAGGTCCAAGGGCGTCGCCGCCTACGTCGGCGATGGGGACAACCGCTGGCCCGCCGTGCACACGCTCGACGCGGCCCGCCTGTACCGGCTGGCGCTGGAATCGGCGCCAGCCGGATCACGGCTGCACGCCGTCGATGACCAGGGGATCTCCTTCCGAGAGATCGCCGAGGCCATCGGCCGCGGGCTGAACGTGCCCGTGGTCAGCATCCCCGCGACGCAGGCCGACACCCACTTCGGCTTCCTCAGCGCCCACGCCACGGCCGACAACCCGTCCTCGAGCACGCTGACCCGGGACCTCCTCGATTGGAAGCCCGTCCAGCCCGGCCTCCTCGATGATCTCGGCCAAGGTCACTACTTCGAGGTCCCGGCCACCATCACCCCCTGACCGCTCCATTCCAGCCCGCTCGTTCCCCGCGCCCGCGGACCCTCGCGTCCTGCAAGGTCTGCGGGACCCGGGCCAGCAGGACACCCATGCCCCGCCAGAACGGCCAGGGCCCCGGCGATCCCGCATCCGGGAACTCCTCGGTGCACTGCGGAGGGCTGGTAGCCCGCGGGACCTCCTCGGTTGGCTGGATCAGCCGCATGGCGAAGGCGATCCCGCCCATTCGTCACGGCGGCCCGGCTGCACCAGGCGTCGCCGAATCTCGTAGAACATCAGTGGGTGCTTCCCTGGCGGGCCGGACCTCCGCCCCAACGCACTCGACGTGCACGTCGGGGTACTTCTCGCGGTAGCCCGCAAGGTTCTCCGAGTCGCCATCACGATCGAAGAGCTCGTCGAGTTTCTTTGTTCAGGGCTTGACCTTGCCCCGAGGGGAAGGTTCGACGATCGTTCGCATGAACTACAACCCACTGCGCAACGTCGAAGTCCAGCTCCGCGAGCAGGTTTCCGCCTACTGCGAGTCCAACGATGTCCCCGGGTTCGTCGCCGGCGTCTACCACCGCGGCGAGCAGGCCTGAACCGCGGCCCGCTGTCACAGTTTTCAGCCCGGCGTCGTCATATCGGTACCGGGCGGCCACCCACCCGAACACAATGCAAAAGGAACACCGACCATGAACACAACCGTCGCGACTCCGGCACACCGCGTGCGGAGCCTGATCGACTCCGTGGCGGGCCGCACCGCGGCATCGCGAACCAAGTTCGCCGTCTTCGCCGCGACCACCGGCCTGGTACTGACCGAGTCGGTGGTGGGCGCGTACTGGGATCTGGCCCGCATCCCGTACGTCGAGGAGACCTTCGTCGGGCTGCGCTACCCGATGTACTTCGCGACGATTCTCGGCGCGGCCAAGGTGGCCGCGGTCGTCGCCGTGGTGACGCCGGGATTCCCGCGACTGAAGGAATGGGCCTACGCCGGACTGTTCTTCGTCTACGCCGGTGCGGCCGCCTCGCATCTCGCGGTCGGTGATCCGACCGCGAAGGTGGTGTCCCCGCTGGTTTTCGCGGGACTGACGCTGGCCTCTTGGGCGCTGCGCGCCCCGGCCCAGCGCGACCCGAAGCCGTTGCCCCTCGCGCTGAAGTTCCGGCGCGCGTAATTCCCGGTGGGCACGGACAAAGGCGATCGCGCCCCACATTTGTGTACTACTGAAAGTTAGGAAGCAACAATGTCTTTCGATGCTCTGCGCGACACGGTGCGTGGCCGGGTGCTGCTGCCCGGCGACGAGGGCTTCGACGGCGCCGCACGGCCGTGGAATGTGACGGTCGTTCAGCCGGTAGCCGCGGTGGTGGAGGCCGCCGACGTCGCCGACGTGGCCGCCGTCGTCACTTATGCGGCGCGGGCGGGGGTGCCGGTGGTGGCGCAGCCGACCGGTCACGGTGCGGCGGGTGGGATCTCGGAGGCGATCCTGCTGCGCACCGGGCGGCTCGACGGCGTCGAGATCGATGCCCAACGGCGGATCGCGAAGGTCGGCGCGGGCGCGAACTGGGGTGCCGTGCAGGCCGCGGCCGGTGCGCGCGGGCTCGCCGGACTGGCGGGCAGCAATCCGGTGGTCGGAGTGAGCGGCTACACGCTCGGCGGCGGTCTGAGCTGGTTCGGTCGCAAGTACGGCTGGGCCTCGAATGCGGTGCGCGCCTTCGACATCATCGACGCGACCGGCGCCGCGGCGCGGGTGACGGCCGAGAACGATCCGGAGCTGTTCTGGGCGCTGCGCGGCGGTGGCGGTGACTTCGCGATCGTGACCGGGCTGGAGTTCGAGCTGTTCCCGGCGCCGGGACTGTACGGCGGCCGGGTGATGTGGCCGGGTACCCGCACCGCGGAGGTGTTCGCGCTCTTCGAGGAGATCACCGCGTCCGCGCCCGCGGAACTGTCGGTGTGGTTCCACCGTTTCCAGTTCCCGGACGCACCGCCGATGGTCGGGCTGGACGCCGCCTACCTGGGCGACCCGGATGCAGGGCGGGAACTGCTCGCCGCGCTGGACGCGATCGGCGGCGCGGTCACCGACACCCGCGGCGCGCTGGCGGTGGCCGATCTCGGCGCCATCGCCGCCGAACCCACCGATCCCAGCCCTTCGCTGTCCCGCGCCGAACTGCTCACCGCCCTCGACGACGCGGTCGTGAAGACGGTGCTGGAAGGACCGGTCGCCCCGCTGGTCGACATCCAGATCCGCCACCTCGGCGGCGCATTGGCCGAAACCGGTCCCGACGGCGGTGCGTGCGGTCCCGTTGCCGAGCCCTACCTGCTGTACCTGCTCGGCCTGGGTCTTCCGCATCTCGCCGACGCGGTCAAGGGCCGCCGTCGCGAGATCGTCGACGCGCTCGGCGGCAGCATCAGCGGCCGCAAGCCCTACACCTTCCTCACCCCGGAGGAGACCGCGGCGAGCGCGTTCGACGCAGGGACGCTGGCCAGGCTGGGCGAGCTCAAGCGGGCGCGAGATCCGCGCGGAGTGATCCGGGCGAACTACCCGGTGCTGGGATAGAAGTCGGCCGCACCGCCGAGCCGGGCGAACGCAGGCCGCGGACTCTCGTTGTCTCGCGGCCTGCGGACGTCCGGCCGCTCGGTTTCACAGCCGATTCCGTTGGCGCACTCCGGGTCTGCGGCGCGGCGTTGGCGTGGGCCCGAGCCGCTGTCGTTCATTCGGTCGTCGTCGACGACCTCGCCATCATCGCGACCCGCCGCCTGCTCTGAAACCGCCACCGCATCGCCGTCGAACACGGCGCGGCCACCGGTCCGGCGGCCGTGCGCGCGGGCAGGTCCCGCTCGCACCATGGCGAACGCATCGCCTTCGTCCTCTGCGGCGCCAACACCGACCCCACCGACCTCATGTCGGTGGTGTAGCCGCCGTGATCGTCGCCCGCTCGGGCGGCGGCACCCCGCGCCGCCAGCTGGGCGCTGAAACGCGTTGGCCAACAGCCGTTTCCGGCGAGGGCCCTAGCCGATCTGACAGCAGGGGCGCCATCGAACCGGGGGTCCGTGAGCTCGGTCAGAAACGTTCGAGCTCATAGAGTTTCGACCCGGACGGGTCGAAGACGGAGGCATGGTCGGTGTCGGTGAACTCGACGCGGTAGCTGGCGCGATTGGGGCTTTGCGCCACGACCAGCGTGTATCGGCCCTCCGCGTCGGGTTTGCTCGAGATCGAGCACGTCATCGGGCCGCCGATGTCGAGCGGTTCGCCGTTGCTGTAGAAGAAGCCGTCGCAACTGCCGCCGTCGGAATTGAACGTTTTCGTTCCGGTGCCGTCGGATGCGGTCCAGGTGCCGACTATGGCACGGGAGCCCACCGATTCGTCCCCGACCGAGAGTGAGCTCGATCCGCCGCTGTTGCCTGCCGCCCCGCCGGGGGAAGACAGCGAATCCGTCGCGCCGCCCATCAGCCGGTCGGCCGAGAAGCCGAGAAGCGCGACCGCGCCGACGACGACGAATGCCGCGAGAACGGGGTGGTTCTTGGCCTGATTGACGATTTTGCTCGTGACATTCACCGGACCGGTGCTGTGGATATCGCCCATCACCCCGGCGAAATTGCCGGAGTTGTTCATCGACACCGTACCGGGCGCGGTCGGCGTCGCTGTCACTCGCGCGAGTTCGGCGGCGAAGCGGCTGTCGTCCGCGATCGCCGCCGCAATCGACCGTTCGGCGGCAATTTGCGTCACCGACGACACCGAACCGTTCGTCGCCCGAGCCTCCTCCAACAGTCGTCGCACGGCTGCGTCGTCGCCGAGCTTGAAGACGACCGCATTTCGTACTCGATTCACCGCGAGGTCCAGTGTCTCGTCGGTGAGTCCGTTGATCTGTGTTCCGACGCGGTTGGCCTTGCCGACCGCCCATGCGATCAACATGGCGACGGCGACTTCCACGGTCATTGCAGGTTCACCTTTCCCGAAGAGAGAATCCGGCCGCAGTGGTCCGCGGCCGGTGAGCTCAGCCCCATGTGTTGGAGTCCCAGTCGACGGCGTTGTCGATCGACTGCGTGCCGTTGCGTCCGGCCTTGCCTCCGGTCTCCTTGCTGAATCCGAATGTCCCGCAGTAGGAGTCCACTTGTTTGCGCACACCGATGGTGTTGGACACGGACAGTGTGTCCAGGCCGTGGTCGGACAGCAGGTCGTCGAGGGTGTCGTTCTGATCCTCGTAACTCATCGCGGCGAAGTCCGAACAGGTCACATCCTTGGGATCCTGCCCGCACGAGACGGGTGCCAGGACCAGCAGGACGCCTGCCGCTACCGGCAGAACGGATCGGAATCTCATGGTGTTGTCCACTCCCTGTCAGTGGTCGAGGCCGGCGAAGAGAATGAGCCCGCCGACGATGGGGAGCGCATAGAACCAATCCGTCATGAAATATGTGCCACGCGAGAACGCGATATAGCCTCCGTACCCGATGGACAACAGTCCCAGAACAACCAGGACGATCGCGCCGAAACCGTAGTAGTTGAATCCGGCTATACAGATCATGATTCCGAAAACCGCTACGAACAACGCGTTGACAACTCGCATCCGACAACCTCTCTCATATCCGAAATCGCTTTCGACACCGCATCGACCTGTGTGAGTCCGCTGTGCGGAGTGGGTGCGCGCGTCGTCGCGCCGGCACTTCGGCTCGTCTCGACGTCTCGGCACCCGGCCGCGGGCGGCATCGGGTCCTGGGATCAGCTGTCCCGGAGCCGATTCCGATGGGTGGCGGGCACCGATTCGGGTACACCCCGCCCGCACCCGAATCGGCCGGACCTTTTCGTGACGGCGCCACGGCGTCGTCGGATCGAGCATGCACGGCCTCGGCTGTGTGCCGGTCCGTAGCCGAGAAATGCTGGAAAGTATTGAACGTTGCTGGAAGACGCGGCGAGAGCTGCGCCGATCACCGGTGGCCACGCCGCCTCGCGGATCGCGAGATCGGTCGGGCAAAGCCGCAGAGGGAGTCGCCGCGATGGTCGACTCCCTCTGAAAGGCGGTGTGTTTCGGGACCTACAGGACGGCCGATCGGCCTTAGGTGAACAGGGTCGGGTTGCCCCACGCGAGGGCAGGCAGTTTGCCGGAACGTCCGACAGCCGCCATCGCGCCGGCCAGCATCGGATTGTCGAGCGTGTCCGGTCGATAGGCGACCAGGCGCAATCGCAGGACATCGCTCACGTCGTAGCGGATCTTCGCCGGCTCGCCGTAGGCGACCTCGACCTGCTTCTGTGCTTCGCCGTCGAGGAAGACCTGGAAGTAGCCGGTCTGCCGTGGATCCGCGGCGTCGTCCAGGATTCCGACCACTGTTTCGAACTCGCGAAACGATCGGCGCAGGTTGTACTCGATCGGACTGCGCGCATCGCTGCAGAAGTTCGCGCAGCGGTGCACGATGCTGTTGCCGTAGTGGATGCTGTTCAGATCGGCTCCGGTGATCCGTAGATCCGCGCCGCGCGTGATGGGTTCGAGCGCGTCGGTGAGCAGTCGTGCCTTGCGTTTACGCGGTGTGCTGCTCGAATCCGGCGATTCGGTCGGCCAGGCGCCGAACTGCGGGCCGACGTATTTGCCGCGGGGCGGCGCGGCGTGTTCGGAGACTCCGCTGAATGCCGCGAGCAGATCGTTGATGCCTTCTGTCGTGAATTCGCTGATCTCGTAATGGGTTGTGGAATGCGCGGCCAGGAACACCGGAATCTCGTCGACCGAGCGGCCTGGGAGCACGACCGGGAGGATGCGTCGGGTTTCCCCGCGCAAGTTTCTGGTGAGACCGTCACGGATGATCGCCGCCTCGAACTGCGCGCCTCGACCCTCGTCTGCCGCGGCGGTGCCGTCCGCGCGGCGTTTATAGGCGGGCGAGGCGATGACCACGACGAAATCGGCCGCGGAGAGTTGGTCGATCGCCCACAGCGACCAGTCGCGGCGCTCGTAGTCGTCCCACGCGTCGAGCCGGACATCGACGCCCGCCTCGCTGCGCAGGAACGTACAGAACTGGCGAACGAGTTCTTTGTGCTCGGGGGAGTCGTGAGAATAGGAGACAAACACCCGAGGGGCTTCGTTGTCCGAAGCCGCCCGCGCGGATGCATCCTGTTCCGTGCTCACTGGAGCGTCGTGGGCTGCTCAACAGCCCTTGTCGGTGTCATGGGTTTCCCGCCTCTCATGTCGTCCTTTCCGATCGATGCCCCGAATGTGTTTCATCGGGCAGGGGTACGAGTGCACTGTCGCTTCCGCATCGCCGACCTGTGCGCGGCCCGAATTCGGTGATGGCCCAGTATGGTAGGCGACCACATCGGTCTTCCGGACTGCATTGCGCCACGAAATCACCGCACCGGATTCGGCGCGGCGTGCAGTGCTCGCGCCAACCGGGATTCCGCGGGAACGTTCAGATCCCAGGTGAGGGGCAGCGGAAGGATGCGGTCGTTCCGGTGTTCGACGCCGAAGCGGTGCAGCAATGTCGATGTCCTGCTGTGGAATTCGTCGGTCCGCTCGGCCAGCACGATCGGGGCCTGGATCGGATACAGCAACGGAAACAACAGCTTCAGCTCCAGTCCGACCGTGCGCAAGACAACCGAGACATACCCGACCCCCTCGACCTCGACGGTGCTCGGCGTGAAAGCCTGCGCGCCGAGTGCCGTCGCGAGTTTCGCGCAATCGCGACCCACCGGCAGGATCTGTACTCGGGCAGGACGGACGTCGACCGAACCCTGCGGCGTCAGCTCCGAGACGAAGATCGACATGAGGCCGTTGGGCAGTAGCACCTGGTGGTCTTCTGTTCGCCGATTCTGGTTCGTGACAATGGGGTTGACGAAGCGTCCGAGCCACGGAGTCAAGCGGAGACTGTCGGCGAAGGCCGCGGCGTCACCCCGCGAGGGATGGTCCACGCCTTCGGCATGCGAGTGGACGATCCCCTTCAGTTCGAGGTTGGGCTCGGCCTCCTCGATGCGGCTGAGCATCCGCTGAAATGTGGGTGAGGCGCGGAAGGTCGTAGCCGTCGATATCGCGTTCGAGTCCGGAAGGAACGACGCGATCAGCGGAAGCCCCAACGGTCCGAGCAGTCCGCCGCCGCGTTCCGGTGGGTGGGCGGCGACATGCTGGTCGATCGAGGCGAGGACGGAGTCGACGATGGAGATGTGGCGAAACATTCCGCTCACGCGGCCGTGCGAGGTAGCCGAAGTCTGCCTGTCTCGGCGGCGGCGCGGATCGGGACAGGCGCGCGGAACGTCTCGGCGGTGACCTGTGAGAACCGGCGGTCGCGAATCTCCTCTGCGGTGTCCGCCAAGAGAATTCGTCCGTCGATATCGATTACCAGGCCGTACGGGCGGCGGTGGTTTCGGGTGCCCGTCGGTTCGTGCGGACCGGTCGGATCGGGAGCCTGCCTCGACGTCGTGCCGTCGAAGGGCGAGTGTTCCGTGGATCTCGGCTGATTCATCGCATCGGACATGTTCATTCCTTCGGTGGACTACGAAGGCCTCACTCCAGCACAATCGACGCGTGTGGTGCCCGGGGCCCTGAAAAGTGCTCGAACACCCTGAAGGTGCTGTGTGGTCCGAGCAGGAGGGTGACAGTGGGCGGCAAACGGAGAGCGCACCCGGAGATGAAGCCGTTCATCGACGAGTTGAGCGCTGCCGCCCTACGCGCTGAAAAGAAGCACGGGCGCGTGAGTCGCGCGCGAATGGCGGAGCAGCTCAATCTATCTCCCGGCAGTGTCTACGCCTATCTGAACGGCACGACACTGCCGCAGACCGAGATATTCGACAGGTTGCTCCAGAAGTTGCATATTTCCGGCAGCGATGCCAAGCGGCTGATCGACCTGCGTGACGCGATCGACATCGCGCGTCGAGGCGAGCACGTGCGTGCCGAGGCGCCGATGCGGGAGGTGCCGCAGCATCCCGACCTGCCGCGCGACATCGCGGTTCTGCACGGCCGAGAGCGCGAACTCGACCGGGTGATCGCGATATCGGGTGATCGAGACGGCGGTGCGGTCTGTGTACTGTCGGGTCTCGGCGGTGTCGGTAAGACCGCTCTCGCGGTTCGCGCGGCCCGTGTTCTGCTGCCCCGGTTCCCCGACGGCTGCCTGTTCGTGGACCTGCACGGTTACGCCGCCGCGCCGGTCGTGGCGCCCGAGGTAGCCGCGGGCGCGCTCCTGCGGCAGATGGGCGTCGCTCCCGAGTCCGTTCCCGCCCCGCCGGATTCGCGGCTGGCACTGTTGCGTGAGAAGCTCTGTGCGGGAAGCTATCTCGTGGTGCTCGACAATGTCCTGGATTCCGCCCATGTCGCGCCGCTGCTGCCCGCCGCGGGTGCGTCCGCGATACTCGTCACGAGTCGCAGCACGCTCAACGGCCTCGACGATGTCGACCGAGTACAGATCGCGCGACTGGCGGATTCGGATTCGGAGGCTCTGCTGGATCGCCTGACGAGCGGGCTTCCGGTCGAGCGTGCACCGAATCCCGAACAGCGCGCGGCGATCGCGAGGCAGTGCCATGGTCTGCCCGTCGCCGTCAGGATCGCCTCGGCGATCCTGCGCAGCGAGATGTGGCCAACGGCTCCGGCCGGACGCGGCGAGACCAGAGTCGATCTGGAGATGCTGCACGACGGCGATCGTGATGTCGAGACGCTGTTCGAATACTCCGTGGGCCGCCTGCCACCCGATTCCGCGCAGGCATTCACGCTGCTCGGCCTGCACCCGGGACCGAGTTTCGACATCGAGAGCGCGGCGGCACTCGTGGGCATCGAACCCCCGGCCATGTGGCGACACCTGCGCACGCTGGTCGAGGTGAGTCTGCTCGAAGCATCCGCGCCGGGACGGTACCGATTCCACGACCTGTTGCGCGCCTTCGCGCGACGCCGCGCCGCCGCCCGCTGCGACGCGGTGACCTCGACCGAGGCCATCACCCGCCTCGTCGACCACTACACCATGTTCGCCGACGCCGCGGACCGGGTCCTGACACCGTATCGGCACCGCTCCAAGATGGCGCCTCGCTCGCCTCGCATCCCCGAAACGGCATCGACCTACCCGGAGGCCGTGCGGGCGATGACCACCGAGCGTGACAATCTGGCCGCCGCGGCGCGCGCAGCGTTCGAGCACGGACTCGACGAACAATGCTGGCAGATCGCCTTCGCGGTGCGGGGATTCGCGTTCATCATCAACGACATCGAGCTGTGGACCGAGACCCATCACCTGGCCGCGGCGGCCGCGGTGCGGACGGACAACCAGTATGCGGAAGCCGTCACCTGCAACAATCTCGGTCTCGCCCTCATGACCACCGGTGACCACACGGCGGCCGCGGTGCTGTACGAGCGGGCCCGGGCATTGTTCGTGCGTCTCGGTGACCGACACGGCGAACACACCGCGCTCGCCCACCAGGCGTGGGTGCACGTGCACCGGCGGGAGTTCGAAGAGGCGCTGAGACTTAGTATCCGCGCACTCGAATTCGTCGACATACACGGCGCTCCCCGCAACAAGGCCATCCTGCTGCGCGACACCGCGCTCATCGAGGTGAGTCTCGGCAAGTGCCTCGACGCCCTGCCGAGACTGCTGGAGGCGTTGGAGATGTTCAGGACATTCAATCTCTTCGTCGACGAGGCCATGGCCTTGAACGTGCTCGGCGACGCCTATCTGGTCCTGGACGATCTCGTGGACGCGCGCGAAGCCTTCGACCGCGCCACCGTCCTCGGGCACGCGGCCGGCAGTCTCGTCGAGCAGGCTCGTGGCCACGACGGGCTCGGGAAGGTCGCTGCCGCCCGGGGGGAATGGACAGTCGCACAACAACACTGGCGTACCGCGATCGTCATGTTCACCCAGGTGCGCGACACCGCCCGCGTGACGGAGATCGCGGCCCGAGCAGACGCCGTCGAGTCTCGCGACGATCGCGGATGCGATGACACGCCGACGGCTACCGCGCATCCACAAGGCTCGTTCGATCGAGGGTAGGGAATTCGGCGATCTCATCGGCGGCACGCGCTGAAATTGTCTGTAATCGTCTGAACGACAGCGGCATCCGAAAACGGCCACAGCAGAAATATCCTGGATCCGTTCCTTCGCGACGGCGCAACCCGGGTCGAGCTCCCTCGCTCCACCACATCGGTGTCGGCGCCCGTGGAGCCTCGAGTATTGCTGTACGACAGGGAGAGTCAGCGCATGCCTGTAGTCTCGTTCGTTCGAACTGACGGGCAGAGCCCAGTTCGCCGAACCCGCGGGGTCGTGTGAGCACGGTCGCCGCGCTCATCACGGCCGTGACGACCATCGCGGTCGCCGGCCTCGCCTACTTGCTGAACCAGCGCGGCCAGATCGCGCAAGAGCGCAGGCAGGCGCGACTACGCAGGGTGAGCAGGCAGATTCGTGAGCTCTACGGGCCGCTGCACGTGATGGTCGATATCAACGAGCAAATATGGGAGAAATTGCGCGAATCACATCTACCAGCCTCGGCCCGCCGCCGTCCGGATCTCGCCACCGACAGTTGGCGGCGGTGGCGTGACCACGCCTTGATGCCGGTGAACAGGGCGATGCGCGATCTGATCGTCGAACACGCCGATCTCGTACCGGAATACGACGTGCCCGAACCGCTGCTCAATTTCTGTTCGCACGTCGCGGCAGTCGAGGTGCAACTGGCGGCCGAATCCGACAGCGTGTACGTGCATCCCCTGGTGCCGCATCCCGGCGCGGCATACGTGCAGTATGTGCGCGACACTTTCGGACGGCTCAAAGCCGAACAACAGAAGTTGGGTTGGACGTTGGACCAATAATCGGTCCGCGGTCCAGCGACCGTAGCGCATCCCGCTTGCCGTGGATACTTCGAGCATGCAGTGAAACAAAGCCGACCGCTCGGATTCTCATTGCACGAGCGGCATTCGGACGTGAGGTCCGACGTCCCGGACAATTCGCCTTTCGGTTGCGAATCGACGAATACTCGCGTATCGATTGAGCCCGAAACTGCGACGTCGGCACTACTGCCGCGACTGGGGACCACTACCGCCATTCGATCAGGACTGGAGCCTGCCTTGGATTTCACCAAAGAGAAGCGATCGCGGTGGGTGGCCGCAACAACGGTGCTGGCCTTGGCGGTCGTCGCTCTGTCGAATGCCGATGGCGCGCTGTCGTTCCTGGAACGGCTCGCATCGGATGCCTCGGCGTCACCATCGGCGACTCCGGCGGACAAGGAGGCGCTGCTCCCCGGAACTTCGCCCGCCACCACCACTTCCGTCGCACCTTCGACGAGTGCCACTTCTTCGGCGCCGAAGACATCGGTGCCGAGTTCGGCGGGTGTGCCGAGTGCGGGCGCGACGAACTCCGATGGCCCGACGCCCTCGGACGGCTGGTACGAGCTCACCGCGTACCAGTCCGTGGCCTGGAACAACGGATTCGACCCGGTCGATCCGGTTCTCATCGGTTCGGCGAGCTTCCCGAGCAGTATCGTCGGCTACTACCCATCCAGTTCGTCCGACCCCATGAACCGCGCGACCTGGATGGTCGGCGGCAAATGTGATCGCTTCTCGGTGTGGATCGGCAAGGATGCCGAGTCCGCGTCTTCCGCCGGTGTGGGTCGCTTCGTGGTCAAGGCTGACGATCGCGAGGTCTTCGCCGACGAGATGTCCATGACGGATGCCGCCCGGGAGGTCGACATCGATCTCTCCGGTGTGGTGCGGCTGACGTTGTTCGACACGAGAAAATCTCAGGACGCCAAGAATGCGTGGGGACGACCCCGGGTGCACTGCACGGCGCCGCCCGGACGTAGGCGGTGAGGGGGCGGAGAGCCTGCCCGCATCGGCGGCATCACATCAACCGAATCCCGTTCGAGCGCATCAGCTCCGCCTGATCCAGGCGCACCTTCTCCGCATACGAAAAAGGGGATTCAGGTCATGACTTCGTTCGAACAACTAAATGGGCCGAGTCGGGTTCACGGAATTCCTTGTGTCCCAATTGGTTCGAAAGCCGCACTGTTGCAGCAAATTTCCAACACAAGTGTGCGGATGCACTACACTGCCGACAATGGAAGAGAATATGGCTCCACGGATAGGCACGGTCGAAAGGGATCGCGCCCTGGCGCTTCTCAACGAACATCAGGCGGCTGGTCGTATCGATTACCGAGAATTCGATCTGAGGTCGCAGAAGATCGCCAGTGCGGTCACCCAAGCGGATCTGGATATCGTTTTCGCGGATCTACCCGCGCCTGCGAGTGCTCGACGTAACCCCTGGTTGCTTGCGGCTGCCGCGCTGGGGATTGTCTGCGTCGTGCTGATCGGCGCGGTCGTGGTGCTGGTCACGCAGAAGTCGCCTACCCCGGCGGGACGAGCGGCGGCGCCCGCTACCGCGGTCGCACCGAGCCCGAGTGTCGCGACCTCGGCCGCCGGCCTGCCGAGTGCACCCCAATCCGGCACGGCCACTTCGGTTTCGAAGACGGCGACCACTCCCACATCCGGCGCCCTGTCGGATGTGAGCACCGACGCTGTGCAGTATTTGATGGACTTCAAGACATTGTCCGGCGGCAAGTATTCGGATCTGGATACCGGGCCGAGCAAGGTGTCGGGAACTTCCTACAGTCGGTCGGTCATGCTCGATCCCTATTACAAGGAGCTGGCTTTCGTCGAATACGACCTCGGCCGCAAGTTCACTCGGCTCGACGGAGTGATGGGCGTGCGCGACGACTCGACACCCAGTGATATCGCCATGCAGTTCCAGATCTACGCCGACGGGACGCTCCTCACCGACGTCACTGTGAAACTCGGCGCCACGGTTCCGATCCATCTCGAATTCGACAAGCCGTTGCGGCTGCGTCTGCAAGTGACCGATATCAGCGGAGGTGATTGCGTCGGGGTATTCGGCGATCTCCGCGCGACACGGTAGACGAGCCGCGGGACCGGAAGGCTTGTCCTGATCGGAGGCATTTACGGCCGGAGGAGAGGGGCGCCGTGGGCGTGGGCGGCCGAAACTGAATGCGGCACAGCAACACGTCGCATCAGAGAGGACTCGCCTTGCCCACACCGACCATCGTTCTCGTCCACGGCGCCTTCGCCGACTCGTCGAGCTGGAACGGCGTCGCCGAAAGACTGCGCGCCGCAGGCACATCGGTGATCGCGGCCGCCAACCCCTTGCGTGGCCTCGACAGCGACGCGGCGTACATCGCCTCCGTCCTCGACTCGATCGAAGGCGACTGTGTTCTGGTAGGCCACTCCTACGGAGGCAGCGTCATCACCGTGGCCGCCGCGGGCAAACCGAACGTCACCGCCCTGGTCTACATCGCGGCCTTCATCCCCGACATCGGCGAGAGCGCCCTGGAACTCACCGACAAGTTCCCCGGCTCCACTCTCGGTCCGACCACCCGCTCGGCTACCTACCCACTGCCCGACGGCTCGACCGGCACCGAGCTCTACATCCGCCAGGATGCCTTCCACACCCAGTTCGCCGCCGATACGCCCGCCGCCACCGGCGAACTGATGGGCATCACCCAGCGCCCCGTCGCGCTCGCCGCTCTGCAGGAAGGCGCGTCGGCCACCGCGTGGCGCGAGCTGCCGAGCTACGCGTTGCTCACGACCGAGGACAAGAACATCCCGATCGAGGCGCAGCGGAACATGGCCGAACGGGCGAACGCGATCACGGTCGAGGTCACCGCCTCACATGCCGTCGCGGTCTCGCGTCCGTCGGACGTGGCCGAACTCGTCCTGCGAGCCACAGCTCGGCACTGACCTCCGTTCGCAGAGGCCGGGCCGCACGCTGAGCGACCGCTTTCGCTGCGTCTGCTGCGCAAGGCAGAAAGTCGCCAGCGTGACGGCATCGGCCAACCGAGCCGTGCGCCTGAAGGCCAACCACGGCACCGCCGGGGGAGGCCGCCGCCAAGTGCAACGGCATAAGCGGCGGGATGGGGGAGCACTCAGCGAGTTTTTCGCTCCGGCACCCGGGTATCGCAGGGGCATGTCCGAACGATTCGATGATCAATCGATGCCTGCCGACCACGGTCGAGACGACGTCTCACCCTCCGACGCGCCGGCCACGCGGAGGGTGCCCGCACCCCACCTCGCCATCACGATCTTGCTGGTCATCGCGGTAGTGCTCGTGCTCATCTGGTTGACGTAGAGGTGCGAGCCCACACCACGATCCGCGCGGCGTCGACACGAGCGGTGGCGAAGGATGAGGGATTGACCTCATCGCGGCAAGAGCTGGGTTTCGGGAAGTGGGGTCAGACGACGCGAGGCGCGTACATGATGACGGCGACTCCGATCAGGCAGATGGCGGCGCCGATCACGTCCCAGCGGTCGGGGCGGAACCCGTCCAGCGCCATGCCCCACAGCAGGGATCCGGCGACGAACACCCCGCCGTACGCGGCGAGGATGCGCCCGAAGTTGGCGTCGGGTTGCAGGGTGGCGACGAAGCCGTAGACGCCCAAGGCGATGACGCCCGCGCCGATCCAGGCCCATCCGCGGTGCTCGCGTACGCCTTGCCAGACCAGCCATGCGCCGCCGATCTCGGCGACGGCGGCCAGGGCGAACAGCAGTATCGAGCGCAGCACGGTCATGGGCAGAGCCTAAATGCCCGAATTCAGGCGGCCGTGGTCGTGGTGCAGCCGCAACCCGATCTCGCATCGCCTGTTCTGCCGCAGCCGGTGCGGCGACTGCGCAGCCGCGACCAGAGCAATCCGGCGACACCCATACCGATGAGCGCGAAGCCGAGCGGTTGCAGCCACGACAGGCTGACCAACAATGTGCCGCTGCCGACGACACCGGCCGCGATGAGCAGCGGGACCACGCAGCAGCCCAGGCACAGCAGGGCGCCCGCGCCGATCGGTGCCCACCAGCGACGACGCTTCGTTGTCTCAGCAACCACAGCGGCCTCCCGCGCGGGTCGTGCGATGACCGACTTCCGTATCGAAAGGCACCGGGCAGCAAGGTGATTCGCTGCACGCGAGCAGATCGTCGCATCCGGCGGCCAGCGCCGCGCGCAGGGTGTCGCGCACGGCGGTGAGTTCGGCGAGCTTGGCGTCGACCTCGGCCAGCTTCGCCGCGGCCCGGGCCTGTAGCCCGGCATCGGCTCGGCCGCGCCCGAACTGGGTCGCGTCGAGCAGGACCGCGACCTCGTCGAGCGTGAAGCCGAGCCGCTGGGCCGCCTTGATCACTCGCAGCACCGTGACGGACTGCTCCGGATACAGGCGGTGCCCGCCGAGGGTGCGCTCCGGCTCGGCGAGCAGGCCGCGGCGTTCGTAGTAGCGCAGCGTCTCGGTGTTCACCCCGGCCGCGGCGGCGAGTTCGCTGGTGCGCAACGCGGTCACCGCGCTCCGCCGATCGCGGTGACCGCGCGGGCGGCGAAGGCGTCGAGCACGTCGAGGTAGGTGTCGGGAACGCCGACGCCCATCACGAGACCGGCTTCGGTGGTGTCGAAGTCGAAGGTGAAGAACGAGCAGCAACTCGACTCCCGCGCCGCCAGATCACGGGCGGCCGGTTCGGCGGCCGGATCCAGCACTAGTTCGAGCCGGGCCGGGCTCGGTCGGCGGGCGGTGTGCACGGATTCGGCGAAGAAGCGGTCGAATTCGGCGATCCGGATCGGCTGTTCCGCGGTGGGAAGGGTGCACGCGTCCGGCACCCAGCCCTCGCTTCCAGGAGAAATCGTCATGTTCCGACGGTAAGCCTGGACCCCGGTACAGGATGCAACCCCGAATCACAATCCAATATTTTCTGAATACAGATTATGATGTACCGTTGCGCTATGGAGACTCTGCCGGCGCTGCACACCGACGCTCTCGCCCGGTTCGGGCATGCGCTGTCGGATCCGACCCGCACCCAGATCCTGCTGAACCTGCGCCTCGAGCCGGGATATCCGTCGGAGCTGGCCGAGCGGATCGGTGTCACCCGCCAGATCCTGTCCAACCATCTCGCGTGCCTGCGCGGGTGCGGGCTGGTGGTCGCGGTCCCCGAAGGCCGCCGCAGCCGCTACGAACTGGCCGACACCCGCATCGCGGCCGCCCTCGACGACCTGCTCGGCCTGGTGCTGGCCGTCGACCCGGCCTGCTGCCCGGACGCCGACACCGAAGGTTGCTGCTGATGGCTTCCCTCGGGATGCCCTCGTTCGAGGTCTCGGTCGGTCCGAGCCCGGATCGCAAGGCGGTGCTGGCGCGGCGGATCCGGTGGTTCGTCGCCGCGACCATTTCCTACAACGTCATCGAGGCGGTCATCGCGCTCACCGAGGGCGCGCGGGTGTCCTCGACCGCACTGATCGGGTTCGGCCTCGATTCGGTGATCGAAGTGTCCTCGGCCGCGGCGGTGGCCTGGCAGTTCGCCGGCCGAGACCCGGCGAGACGAGAGAAGCTCGCGCTGCGGATCATCGCGTTCTCCTTCTTCGCCCTCGCCGCCTACGTCACCGTCGAGTCGGTCCGCGGCCTGCTCGGTATCGGCGACGCGCGGCACTCGCCGATCGGGATCACCCTGGCCGCGGTCAGCTTGGTCGTCATGCCGGTGCTGTCGTGGGCGCAGCGCCGCGCCGGGCGCGAACTCGGATCCGCCTCCGCGGTAGCCGATTCCAAGCAAACCCTGCTGTGCACCTACCTCTCGGCGGTCCTGCTGATCGGACTGCTGCTCAACAGCCTCTTCGGCTGGTCCTGGGCCGACCCGATCGCCGCGCTCGTCATCGCCGCGATCGCGGTGAAGGAAGGCCGCAACGCCTGGAAGGGCGACACCTGCTGCGCCACACCGACCGCACTGCTCGGCACCGCGGGGACGAGCGAGCACGCCTGCGACTGCTGCGACGACTCCAGCGGAAGGGACCGCTGAGACCCGGCCTCCCCGCCGCCCAGTCGACCCAACGCTGTCATCGCTGGACGAGAGAGTGATTCTCTGACAAGAGCTTTCCGCCTTCTGATGTGGTCATCGGCCATTGCCGACCCCACTCGGGACGATCGAACCCGCGGGGTAGTGGTCGAGTGGCACGAGGTCGCGCGACCAGGCGGAAATGATCGGAGTGACCACCCGCCATGCCTGTTCGGCTTCGTCACCGCGGATGGACAGGACCGGGTTTCCGGTCAGGACGTCCAACAGGAGCCGTCCGTAGGCGGGAAGTTCCGGTGGTTGAATCGGCGCCGTCATGGTGAGCGGGACCAGGGTGCCCACGGTGGCTCCCACGACCGTGAGAGCGAGGGTGAGGCTTTCGGGGTCGAGCGTGAAACGCAGGATGTTCGGCGATGTCGATTCATCGTGACCGAAGGGCACGTGGGGTACGGGACGAAAGTGGACCGCGACTTCCTTGCGGTCCGCGCCGAGAGCTTTGCCGGTGCGCAGTACGAAGGTCGTTCCCGACCATCGCCAATTGTCGAGTGCCAGTTCGATTTCGGCGAAAGTCTCGGTGCCCCGTCGCGGGTCGACGCCGGGCTCGTCGGTGTAGGAGGGGACGCTGCGATCGCCGATCGTGCCTGCGCTGTAGCGGGCTCGCCGCGTGCGGTGCGGTATGTCGTCGTCGGTGAGGGGACGTATCGACCGCAGCACGTCGACCTTGCGGTCGCGCAGATCACGCTCGGACAGCGTGATCGGTGGTTCCATGGCCACCAGGCACAGCAATTGCAGGAGATGGTTCTGCACCATGTCCTCGAGCGCCCCGACGTTGTCGTAGTACCCGGCCCTGCCCTCGACGGTGAGCGTCTCATCCCAGGTGATCTCGACTTTGGCGATATGGGCGCTGTTCCACAGGGATTCGAGCACGCGATTGGCCAGCCTGCTGCCGAGCAGGTTCTGCACGGTCGTCATGGCGAGGAAGTGGTCCACCCGGAACACAGCCTGTTCCGGCACCAGGTCCGACAGCAGCTGGTTCAGTGTCTCGGCACTGGCGAGGTCGACGCCGAACGGCTTCTCGAGCACGATCCGGCTGCCGTCGGGCAGGTTCGTGTCGTGCAACGTCCGAATCGCCGTGGGGAACAGTCCGGGAGCCAGCGCCAGGTAGACAGCCACCGGACCGTCACCGGCGATCGCTTCGGCCACCTCGAGCGGGTTCTGGATGTCGGCTCGCCGGTATCGCGCGGCGGCTGTGACCGCTCGTCTGGCATCGCCTGCCGTCTTCGCGGCGTGCTGGTCGAGTTGGTCGGCAGCCCATGCCCGGAATTGCTTGTCGTCCCAATCTTTCAGATCGACGCAGACGAGTTGGCAACTCGTGTCGAGCTTTCCGGTCTCGTGCAGTGCGGCCAGTCCCGGCAGGAGATAGCGTCCGGTCAGATCGCCTGTGCCGCCGAAGATGACAAGTCGTTGGATCATCGTCGATCCGCCTTCGCGCGTGCGAGATTCACGCCACTGGCGATGACGCCGATGTGGCTGAACGCCTGAGGGAAGTTGCCCATGAACGCACCGGTCGTTGGGTCGATCTGTTCGGAGAACAGACCCAGGGTGCTGGCGCGGTCGCACAGTGAGTCGTAGAGCTGCTCGGCTTCCTCGATACGGCCTTGCATGGTCAGGTTGTCGACCAGCCAGAAGCTGCACAGGACGAAGGCGCCCTCGTCGCCCGGCAGGCCGTCGGGTGATTCGTCGTGCCGGTATCGATACAGCAATCCGTTTCCGGCGCCGAGGCGATCGGCCACGGCCGCGGTTGTCGCCACCATGCGGGGATGATCGGCGGGGACGACATGCCGTAGTGGCAGCGCCAGCAGGCTGGCATCGAGGGCGCCGCCTCCGTCGAGATGTGCGCTGAGCGTTTGCGCGCGATCGTCCCACGAGCGTTTCAGGATGGATTCGCGGATCTGAGCGGCGGTGGCGCGCCACGTGCCGACGGGCCCGGGCAGAAAGAAGCGTTCGCCGATCGAGGCGGCTCGGTCCAGCGCGACCTCGCACAGTGCGGCGCTGTAGGTGAACGCGCGGCCTGGGCTGCGCACTTCCCAGATGCCTTGATCCGGTTCCTCCCATGAACGACCGGCCGCATCCGCCAGTCGCGCCAGGCTGGCCCACAGGACTTGCTGTATCTCCCCGCCGGAGCGCAGCCACTGGTCGGCGCAGTCGAGAATCTCGCCGTAGACGTCGTGCTGGCGTTGGTCGGCTGCGCCGTTGCCCCAGCGGACGGGAGCCGAGCGCCGGTAGCCTTCCAGATCCGCGGCCTCGGTCTCGTCGGGCACGGGGTCGCCGTCGATGTCGTACATGATGCGCGGCCCGTTGCTGCGTTCGAACGCGTCGAGAACCCATCCGAGGAACGCGTCGGCCTCGCCGTCGAAACCGATGCGGCGCAAGGCATACACGGCATAGGACGCGTCGCGAATCCACACATAACGGTAGTCCCAGTTGCGGATGCCACCGATCGGTGCGGGGAGCGAGGAGGTGGGTGCGGCGACGACGGAGCCGTTGACCCAGTGGTCGCACAGTTTGAGGGTGATCGCGGCACGCCGGACCAGAGGTTCGCGCGGGCCGTCGTAGCTGCACCCCGTCAACCAGTATCGCCAGGCGCTCGCGGTGTCGTGCAGCATCGACGAGGCGTCGAGACGGTGGTGGCGGTGGAACCGTCCCCAGGACAACACCAGGTCCAGCCGTTCTCCCTGTTCCAGGTCGGTGCTGCCGTGCAGGCCGGTCAGCGGCAGGTTGCCGCGCAGATGCAGCCGTAGGCCCGGTTGTGACTTCGCGCGGATCTCGAGACCGCTGAACACCGGTCTTACCTCGCCACCGCCGCGGGGTGAGACGTCCACGTTCAAACGGACGTGTCCGTCGATGACCACCGCGGAGCGCACGAGTTCGGCGCGGTTGGCCGGAGCGTCGTCGCGCAGGTCGGCGCCGGAGCGCAGCACCATCGCATCGGTCAACCGGACGACCCCGGTCGCACAGCGCATCTCGGTTTCCAGTACGCCGGTGTCGGGTTGATACCGCTGTCGGCCTTCGAGCAAGTTCGCCGGTGCGACGGTGAACGAGCCGCCACGTGCGTGATCGAGCAGTCCGCAGAACAGCGGTTCGGCGTCGAACCGGGGAATGCACAGCCAGGGGATCGTGCCGTCCACACCGGCGAGGGCGGCGGTCGCGCCGTCTCCGATCAGTCCGTAGTCCTCGAGCGGGAGATAGCCGTCTCGATGACGAATCGGTCTGAATGGTGGATCGGGATCGTGCATCTCGGCTCTTTCCCGGAAGAAGGCAAGCGAAGTGGCGGCGGTCCTCAGCCGAAACGAATCAGCACCTTCACGACATCGTCGAGCTTCTGGTCCGAACCTCGAACGCCCTGCTCCATGTCGTCGAAAGCGAACTCGTGTGTCGTCGTAGGCGTCGGATCGACCTCACGGCATGTCGACGGCGAATCTTCGCAAATTTAGCAGCTTTGCACCGGGTCACCAACGATTGTTATCACCACGCGATCTCCGCTATCGCAGTCACCGCCCGTGCACGAAACTCGGATCGAATGACGTCGAGACCGGCACCCGCCGCTCGGGGCGGAAGGCTCCTTTCGCCGCCCGTCACGAATGGCGGCAAACGGTGACAGAGGAGTTCAACCTCTCAGGTCGCGGCGGGTGTAGCCGTACAGTCCGATCGTCACGGCCACGACCGCGATGGCGGCGAGGGTGAGGCTCGCTCCCCAGTCGGGTGCGGTGTCCGGTACGGCGGCGAGGTGCGCGAAGGGGGAGATTTCGCGGACCCAGCCGGGCGCACCGATGCTCTGGGCGACGACGTCGAGGAGGAACCCGCCGACGACGGGCACGGCGCCGATCGGACCGACGGCCTCGGGGAACCAGCCCAGTGCCAGTGCCGCGGCGCCGAGCGCGAGCACAGCGACCGGGGCGGCGTTCGCGGCGCCTGCGATGGCCTCGGGCAGGCTCAGCGGCGCACCGGTCAGTACCGCACCGACCCACATCGCGACCGCCGCGGTGAGCAACAGTACTGCGAGACCGCCTGCGGTGACGATGATTTCGGTTCCCGCCGACCGGTAGCGCGGCAGCGGAAGGGCGTGTAGGGCGGTCCAGCGGCGCGCCTTCTCGTCGGCAGCCATGGTGGTGATGCGGGTGGCGGCGTAGAGCCCGGCCGGGATGGAGAGCAGGGCGAACATCGCCGCGGCGAACCCGGTGGCCGAATCGAGGCTGCCGAACCCGGCCGTCGCGGCGAGTTCGGCGAAACGCGGGTTCTCGGCGAAGAATTCGAGGATCGAGGAGATCAATGCGCCGATGAGCAGGAAATAGGCGGCGATCCCCACGCCCCAGCCTGTGGTGGGTGCGAGGGCGCGCCGAATGGCGAAGCTGTGCACCGAGCCGAGCAGTCGGGTGCGGGCGGGCTTGGTGTCGGACAGGGTGACCAGGGCGCCGCCGAGATCGCGCCACCGGGCGGCGACGATCGCCGCCGTAGCGGGCGCGATGGCGAGTACCGCCAGGACGTACAGCGGTTCGATTCGGTTGTGGGCGTACGGGGCGACGCGGGCGGCGAGCCCGAAGGGGGTGAGCCAGGCGGTCCACGCGAGCGCGGGGACACCGTCGGCGAGCATCCGCAGCAGCAGGCTCGCCCCGAGGACGGCCGAGGCGAGCCCTGAGGCCGCCGCCCGCGTCGGCAGCAGTTGCGCGGCCAGCAGCCCGACGCCGGCGAAGGTCACCGTCGATCCGAACACGCACAGTGCGTGCAGGAGCGCTCCGGTGGGGTCGGTACCGGTCACGACCAGACCGGCTCCGACTCCCGTCGCGATCACCGCGGCGGCCAGACACAATGTGCTTGCGCAGCGCACGACCAGGTCCATCGGGCGTAGCCTGCCGCCGAGCAGCAGGTCCCAGTGCCCGGCGTCCTCCTCGCCGCGAGTCAGGCGGGTGGCGGCCAACAGTGCCCACATACCGCACAGCACCAGCACCGGGGTACCGGTGCGCCAGACGGTGAACCCGCCGGGATCGTCGAGGGCGAGCGGGGCTCCGAACAAGATTCGCACGGCGGGGTTTTCGGCCAGTGCGCGCAGCGCGCCGGCGTCGATGCTGTCGGCGAAGGTCGTGCGGTATTGAGCCGCGACGAGAGCCGACAGGCCGGTGGCTGTGAGCGCCACGATCGCCGCTGCGCGCCGCGCTTGGCGGCGGGTGAGCCGGGCCGCCGCCCGCCCGGGTGCGGAGAGCCGCACTGGCTGTGGCCGGACCGTGGTGGCGGTCATCGCCGTGCCTGCCCGTAGTAGTCGAGGAAGATTTCCTCGAGGGTGGGCTCCCGAGACGACAGCGCCGTCACTTGCGCTGCGGCGAGCGTGCGCAGCGCGGGCGCGGGCGGCCCGGACAGGGTGAACCGCATGCGGCCCTCATCGAGCACCTCGACGGCCTCGACACCGTCCACCTGGTCCAGCGCCGGCGCCGCGCCCTGGTAGGCGACCTCGACAATCGTGCGGTGCAGTCGGCGCAGCTCGGCCAGTGTCGCGATCTCCACCAGTCGCCCGGCGCGCAGGATCGCGACCCGGTCGCACAGCGCCTCGACCTCGCCGAGCTGGTGCGAACTCAGGAAAACCGTCTGCCCGCGCTCGCGTGCTTCGGCGACACACCGACGGAACTCGCGCTCCATCAGCGGGTCCAGCCCGCTCGTCGGCTCGTCGAGAACGAGCAGCGCAGCGCGGGAGGCGAAAGCGGCGACCAGAGCGACCTTCTGCCTGTTGCCGGTGGAGTAGGCCTTGCCGGGCTTGTCGACATCGAGGTCGAGGCGGTCGATCAGCTCGGCGCGATAGGACAGGTCGATGCCAGGGCCGACGCGGGCGAGTAGCTCGAGCGCCTCGGCACCGGTCAGAGACGGCCACAACGCCACATCGGCGGGCACGTAGGCGAGGTGGCGGTGCGCGCGCCGCACATCACCGGCGTCGGCACCGAACACTCGTACGGTGCCCGCGGTGGGTCGGATGAGGCCGAGAATCAGCCGGATAGTGGTCGACTTGCCCGCTCCGTTGGGTCCGAGGAAGCCGAACACCTCACCTGGCCCGACGGTCAGGGTCAGGTCGTCGACCGCGATGGTGCGGCCGAAGCGCTTGGACAGATGCTCGATCGAAATGGCCGCGCGCGTATCGACGCGTGCGGGCAACGCCGCTGTGGACATGGAAGCCCTTTCGAGGTCGGCGGATACGACACGCCGACCAGACTTCCCGGCTCACCTGAGTAAAAGGTACTCCGCTGCCGCGGTCGTGGCAGGTTTTCGACGATCGGTGCGCGCAGCGATCCGGCGTCCACACCACCGTTGCCGGGGCATCGCCGAGGCGCTGAATCTCCGGAATGCGCCACGAGCCGCTCGATTGCCCGGCACAATTTCGATGGACTGCCCCGTATCAGATCGAACGGCTCGGCTTCGAATCCACAATCCACATGTCGCGAGCGCGCCGAGTCCCGGGCCGGTAGACGACATCGCAGTCGTGTCACAGCGAATTCAAGTTGTCAGAGATGGTCAGCGCTTTGCCCGCCCAACGATGAACGGTGCTCACCTGGGCTCCGAACGCGAATCGACGACTCGACCAGAAGGAGATGACGTGATCGCCAACCGACGTCGAATTACCCGCTCCGCTCTCGTCGCCGGGACGGTGGCCGCGAGCATCATGCTCACCGGCTGCAATGACAACGGCAACGACACCGCAGACGACACCACGATCATCACCACACTGCCCGTCACCACGACACAGCCGACCACCTCCCCTGCGACATCGCCGACGACGGGTGCCGAAATCAGCTCCGAAGCCAGCCAGCAGTTGTGCGACATGATCCAGCCCGAACTCGACAACTGGCGCGACCAGGGTTCGACTATCGCCAAGACCAGTTTCAACGGAACCGTGCAGAACTGGGCGGCCCGCAACGAGCTGACCGACGACGTCGTTCAGGACAAGACGATCGTCGACACGGTCACCACGCAGACCTGCCCCGACGTCCGGCAGCAAGCACTGGAGGTGCTCGAGGTTCCGGACCTCGCCGACGCGCTGGTGGGATTCGGCGGATAGCCGCCGGTCGCGCAGCGGCTGTGGACCCACCTGCGGTGATCGTGCGTACCGCGGTGGGCAAGGGGTAGGCGCGGTGTAAGCACCTACCCCCACGAATGGAGGCGTCATGAGGGACGTCGATGACACTGTTCCCGCCGACCGCGGCCGGCGGCTGCGAATTCCGCGTAGCCGGGGAGCCCTCGGCGGGCTCGCGGTGCTACTGCTGGGCGCCTGGGGTGCGCTGATCCCGTTCCTCGGGCCGTCCTTCGACTTCGCGTTCACTCCGGACGAGCCGTGGGTGTGGACCGCGGCGCGTGGGTGGCTCGAAGTACTGCCCGGCGCCGCCGCGGTCATCGGCGGACTGCTCATGTTGGTGAGCCGCAACCGTCTGGTGGCGAGCTTCGGCGCGTGGCTGGGGGTGGCGGCGGGCTTCTGGTTCGTCATCGGGCCGGTGCTGGCGGGCCCGTTGGGAATCGGGGATGTCGGTGACCCGGTCGCCACGTCCGACTGGAAACGTGCCGTGCTGCAACTGACCTACTTCTACGGTCTCGGTGCGCTGATCCTCTTCTTCGCCGCGACCTCGCTGGGCCGATTGTCGGTGCGAAGCGCACGCGACATCGCCTTCGCGCAACGTGAGGTCGATACCAGAGCCGCTGCCGAAGCGGACAGGCAGCGCCGCCCAGCCGACACACCGAGGCCCGGCGAAACCGCACCGTGGTCCACTCCCGCGACGGAGCCCCGGCCGCATGATCCCGGGCCGTACCGCGGCTGAGAGAACGCAAAAGACAGTGCCGCCCCGGAGTTGTCGTGCGGTTGCCCGTGGCGCTCTACGGTGGAGATATGACCGCCTTGGAGTATCGGCATGTGCTGGTCGCGCGGGACGGCGACACCGTGCGCATCACCATGAACCGGCCGGAACGGCGCAATGCGCTGTCGGGTGAGCATCTGGCCGAACTGCTCGCCTCGTTCCGCGCCGCGGGCGAAACCGACGCCACGGGGATAGTGCTCGGAGCGCACGGTCCGGTCTTCTCCGCGGGACACGATTTCGCCGACGTCGCCGCCCGCGACCTGCTCGGCGTGCGGGAACTGCTCACGCTGTGCACCGAACTCATGTCGACGATTCAGTCGGTGCCGCAGGTGGTGATCGCCCGGGTACACGGACTGGCCACGGCCGCGGGCTGCCAGCTGGTGGCCTCCTGCGATCTGGCCGTCGCCGCCGAATCCGCCGGTTTCGCGCTCCCTGGCGGCAAGGGCGGCTGGTTCTGTCACACTCCCGCGGTGCCGGTGGCCCGCGCCGTCGGCCGCAAGCGGCTGATGGAGCTGGCCCGCACCGGCGACCCGATAGATGCCCGTACGGCCGAACAGTGGGGCTTGATCAACCGGGCGGTGCCGGACGCCGAGCTGGACGCCGCCGTGGACGAGTTGCTCGCCCGCGCCACCCGGGGCAGTCGGGCCTGCAAGGCACTCGGCAAACGCACCCTCTACAGCCAACTCGACCGCCCCGAAGCGGACGCCTACGCCCTCGCCCTGGAGGTCATGGCCGCCGCCGCGCAAGTTCCCGGCGCCCGCGAAGGGATGGCGGCCTTCCTGGAGAAGCGCCCACCTGTCTGGCGTGACTAGCAACTCGGCGGTGTGAGCGCGCTGTCAGCCGAGCGCCGCCTGCATGGCCACCCCGTCGACGTAGGAATGCTTCTCCTTGACGGCGCCGTCCTCGACCAGGACGTAGTCCGCGAGGTCGACCTGCACGCGATTGCCGGTCGCCGAGGTCCCGGTCAACTGCCACTGCACCACCCAGAAATCGTCTCCGACGCGCAACGAGATCAGGTGGAAGGTCAGGTCGGGAACCAAGGCGAAGGTCCCTGCCGCGGCCTGGCGGATGGCCGCGCGGCCTCGGGCGGGTTCCTGGCCCGAGTGCAAGTGGAACACCGAGTCGGGGGTGTGGAGTTCGATGATTCGGTCCGGGTCGCGGTCCGCCCAGCACGCGTGGTAGCGCTCGAACAATTCGTGTGTGGCAGTGGTCATGAGGGCCAACTCCGATCGCTGTAGCAGTAGTTTTCGTCGATATGACCTGAAAGGTGTTCCGCGAGGGCCACTCTGGACGCTGTGACCGATCAGGGACTTCAGTGTCGCGGGGAGCCGTCCGTCGTGGCGACGGGCGCACGCCTCCACTTCGGGCACCTCCGTTGTGCGCGCGCACAACGAGCGCTAGGTTCACGACAGTGACCCAGGACATACCCGCCGAGCACCCGCGCCTCCTTCGCGAGCTGCGCGCGGATCTGGCCGCGATCTCCGAAATGGTCACCGCCAGAATCGAAAACGACGACGGGGACTACGGCGACGCCGCGCTCGATCAGCACGAATTGGCCGCCATCGTGTCCGAAAGCCTCGCGGCGTTGCTGGACGCGCTTGGCGGAGAGCCGTATTCGCTCGAACCCGCCCGAGGCGCTGGACGCCTCAAGGCCGAGCGAGGCATTCCGCTGGACAGTTTGCTGCACGCCTTCCGTCTCGCGGGCCTGGCGTTCTGGGAGATCATCGTCGAACGCGCCGATGACGACGACCGTCCCGAGCTACCTCAGCTGTCCACGCGGATGTGGGCCACCGTCGACGAGTATTCCGTCGCCGCGGCCGACGCCTACCGGCGTGTAGTCGTCTCCGGGGCCGAACAACCCGATCAACGGTTGCTGCGGGCGCTGCTCGATCCCGGCTTCCCGCCGACGCAGCGTGCGGACCTTGGCCGAAGGATGCGCCTGCCCGCCCGAGCCACGTACGTCGTCCTGGTCGGCGACATTCGCCTCGTCGCGACCGGAGTCGCCACCGTCCGCACCCGTCTCGCCGAAGACCGAGTCACCCTTGCCGCCGCGGTCTCGCCGGTCACGCTCGACCGCGCGCTGCACGCCGTGCGCGCGCGAGCCGGTGCGAGCAAGCCGTTCACCGACCTCGCGGCCACGCCCACCGCACTCGACCAAGCGCGCCTCGCGTTCCGATGCCTGAGCGAGGCGGACACCGGAATCCACACCTATGCCTCGTCCCCGGCGCGCGCGTTGATCGCGGCGAACCCCGGACTCGCCGCGGACGTCCTCGCGGATGCGCTCGCCGCGTTCGATCGACTCCACCCCGACGACGCCGATGCTCTCCTGCGAACCGCCCTGGCCTGGTACGAACTCGGCGGCTCCACATCGGCGGTGGGGGAGCGCCTGCACCTGCACCGCAACACGGTCCTGCACCGTCTCAAGCGAATCGAGCGACTCACCGGCGCGGCCTTCGCGGCGCCCGCCGACGCGGCGCTGCTCTATCTGGCGCTGCAAACTCGGCTGCTTCGCGCGCCCGGCGACCAGACATGACCCGATCCGAACACCGCGATGATCATCTCCGACCTGCCAAATGCTCGTCGAGTACGCGAGCGATGATCGGCAGCACGTGTCGCGCGGTCATCTGCTCATGAGTCGCTTCGATGTCGTGGTTGACGACTTCGCCGGTGACAAAAGGCTTCCA
The DNA here is from genome assembly GCF_040654315.1 of Nocardia sp. NPDC050713. Lineage (NCBI taxonomy): Bacteria > Bacillati > Actinomycetota > Actinomycetes > Mycobacteriales > Nocardiaceae > Nocardia > Nocardia sp. NPDC050713. The sequence goes on from NZ_JBFAHS010000002.1 coordinate 492,524, forward strand.
GCCGACCGGACCGAAGATGTCGGACGTAGCGATCCTGGCGCGGAAATACACCATGTCACCGTCGAATACGGGACGCCGGTAACCCGTTCGGATCCGCGCCGCCGCGTTGTAGGTCCGGGCCATCCGCTCGATGACGTCCGCGTCGATCGGCGACGCGCCACCGAGCCGGACACGGATCAGATCGGCGGCCTCCCGAGCCGACGCATCGGCGGGCACGTCGTGGATACCGAAGATCGGGCCGTGAGTGTGGACGAAAGCGCCAGCGGACAGCTGCTCGATGCCGTCAGCGTCGATGTCGGCGCAATCGGCGTCGAGCAACGCGAGGACGCCGACCGTGGCGCCGGCGTTCTCGAGCTTCGCCGCCATCGCATGCGCGACGAGTCCGCCGAACGACCAGCCGAGCAGGTGGTAGGGCCCCTCGGGTTGGACGGCGCGGATCTCGCGGATGTACCGATCGGCCAACTCCTCGATCGAGCGCGCCGGAGCTTCGGAACCGCCCAGGTCCGGCGCTTGCAGTCCATAGATCGGCCTGCCGGGCGCCAGTGCGTCCGCGAATCCCAGGTAGCTCCAAGACACTCCGGACGACGGGTGGACGCAGAACAGCGCGGGTTCGGCGCCGCCGAGCCGGATCGGCAAGACGACGTCGAGCGCGGGTCCCACGGACAGCTCCTCGGGTGGCTGCGTCGCGGATGCGGTGTCGGCGGCCGCGGCCAGCGCGGCTACGGTGCGGTGCTCGAACACCTGCAGCGGCGTGCAGTGGACACCCCGCTGCCTTGCTCTGGTCACGAGCTGAATGGCGGCGATGCTGTCGCCACCGAGGGCGAAGAAGGACTCGTCGACACCGACCTCGGCGAGACCGAGCAACTCCGCGTAGATGTCGACGAGAGTTCGTTCGGTCGGCGTCGAGGGTGCTCGGTACTCGGCCCGGCAGTCCGCGAAATTCGGCGCGGGCAAGGCCGCCCGGTCGAGCTTGCCGACCGCGGTGAGCGGGAGCGCGTCCAGCACGACGAAAGCCGAAGGGACCATGTACGCGGACAGGGCGGCGGCCGCTACCGCGCGCAGGTGCTCGATCTCGACCTCGACGCCCTCGACGGGCACTACGTACGACACCAGCACGGTCGATCCTGTCGGTCCGACCCGGCCGATCGTCACCGCGTGATCGACCAGCTCGTCGCGCGACAGCACGGTGTCTATCTCGCCGAGCTCGATCCGCACGCCGTGGATCTCGACCTGGAAGTCGCTGCGGCCCAAGTACTCCAGCTCGTAGGCATGGTCGCGCCCGACGACCCAGCGCACCATGTCACCGGTGCGGTACATCCGAGCACCCGGCTCGCCCCAGGGGTTGGCGACGAATCGTCCCGCGGTGATCCCGCACCGGTCGAGATAGCCGCGGGCGAGCGCGGGACCGGCCAGATACAGTTCACCGGCGACGCCGACCGGCACCGGGCGCAGCCAGGTGTCGAGCACGACTGTCGCGGCGCCACGGATCGGTCCGCCGATGGTGAGCGGCTCGTCCGGTGCGAGTTCGTCGCGACCAGTCGCCCAGATGCTGAACTCCGTCGGGCCGTACAAGTTCAGCATCCGCCGCCCGGTCGACCACTGCTCGATCAGCTCCGGTGTCGCGGCCTCGCCCGCGACAGCGAGCACCCGCAGGCAATCGAGGCCCGCGGAATCCATGGTGGCCAGCGCCGACGGTGTGATCGCCATGTGCGTGACCCGTTCGGTGCGTACTAGATCGACAAGGTCGGCGCCACCGCCGACATCGGGTGGCGAGATCACGAGCCTGCCGCCCACGCTCAGCGCGGCGAGCAGATCGAACACCGACCCGTCGAAACTCGGTGCGGCTATTTGCAACACGCTGTCGGACGGACCGAGATCCAGGTAATCCCGCAGGCCCTCAACGATATTCGCCATACCGCCGTGGCCGACCAGCACAGCCTTCGGTGTGCCGGTCGATCCCGAGGTGTAGATCAGGTAGGCCACCTGGTCGATGTCGATGCGCCCGCCGCGCTCGGCGTCGGTGATCGGCGCGTCGGCGATCTGCTCGAGCTCTCGGATCGACTCGGGCTCGTCGAGCAGCATCCAGTCGATGGTGCTCGGCAACGTCTCGCGAACCGGGGTCACCGTCAGGCCGATCGGCGCCTTGGAGTCGGCGAGCATGTGCTCTGTCCGCGCGATCGGACTGCGGGGATCCAGCGGCAGGAAGGCCGCGCCGGTCTTGGCCACCGCGCACACCGCCAGCACCGATTCCAGCGATCGCCCGAGGGCCAGCGCGACGCACATCTCCCGCCGGACACCACGGCGCAGCAGTGCCCGGGCGAGGCGGTTGGACCGGGCGTCGAGCTCCCCGTAGGACATCGTGCGCTCGCCCGCGCGCACCGCGATGGCACCGGGATCGATCCGCGCTCCGGCGTGCAGTACCTCGGGCAGAGTTCGCGGCTGCGCCGACTCCGCGCCACGAACCGGCAGCAGCTCGGCTCGTTCCGCGTCGTCGCAGCACTGCAGGCGGGACACCAGAGCATGCGGGTTGTTCGCGAGCTGGGTCAGCAGCCGGACCAAGCGATCCAACAGCGGCCGCGCCGCCTCCGGCGCGATCTGGTCGGCCGCGAATTTCAGGGTGACGCGCAGCGTAGTGTGCCCAGCGCCACCGCGGAGCGGAAGGACCATGAGGTTCAACGGATACGGCGTCGCGTCGGCGCCCTCGATGTCCAGCACACGCATGCCCGCGATGTCGGGTGCTGCCGACAGAGCTTCCCGGTCGATCGGGTAGGACTCGAAAACCGTCAGGGTGTCGAACAATTCGGCCAAGCCCACCGCCTTGTGGATCGCGGCGAGCCCGACGTGCTGGTGGTCCATCAGCCGCGCCTGCTCGCTCTGCAGGCGAGTCAGCAGGTCGTCCACCCGCTCCGCGGGATCGAGCCGCACTCGTACCGGCAGCGTGTTGATGAACAGCCCGACCATGTCCTCGACACCGGTCAGTTCCGGCGGCCTGCCGGACACCGTCGCGCCGAACACCACGTCGGTGCGGCCGGTCAGCGTGGCCAGCAACATCGCCCAGCCCGCCTGCACCACGGTGTTCACCGTGGCGCCGGAATCGCGTGCGACCGTTTCCAGCCGGTCGACCGTGTCCCCGAACAGGTCGATGGAGACCATCCCGGCCTCTATCGCCTTGTCCCCGGCGAGGGTCGGGACGACCCGTGTCGGCGTATCGATGCCCGCGAGGGATCGCTTCCATGCCGCCGTCGACGCGGCATGGTCCTGCTCGCGCAGCCACAAGAGAAACTCGCGGTACGAGTGCGCGGGCGGCAGCACGGATGCGTCGCCCGCGGTGGCGTACAGCGTCAGAAGCTCGCGCACGAGCAACGCGGTGGACCACCCGTCCAGCACGAGGTGATGATTGGTCAGCACGAACCGGTACCGGTCGGGGGCGCCGCGTACGAGCGTGCAACGCACCAGCGGTGGGCGGGACAGGTCGAATCGGGTACTGGCGTCCAAGGCGATCAGCCGGTCGACTTCTCGCTGTCGTTCGTCGGCATCGGCGACTCCGCTCAAATCGATTTCCCGCCAACCGATGTCGGCGTCCGCCGAGACGAGTTGGCGGGGCCCCTCGCCGGTCTCCACGAAAGCGACGCGCAGGATGTCGTGCCGGGCCACCACCGCCTGCGCGGCGGTGCGCAGCCGTGCGGCATCGATAGTGCCCGCCAGCGTGAATAGCGACTGCACCGTGTAGTCGTCGGCGGTGTCGGGATCGTATGTCGCGTGGAAGAACAGGCCGGACTGCAATGGCGAAAGCGGCCAGATGTCGGTCAGCTTCGGGTAGTCCTGCTCCCAGGCATCGATCTGCGGCTGGGTGACCGTGACGAGGTCGAAGTCGCACGGTGCGCGCCCGCCCGCTCCCGCGGTAGCGGCGTGATCGACCAGGGCCCGCAGTGCTTGCGCCCAGAGGTCGGCGAGTTCTTCGACCTCGGCCGCGTCGAGCAGCCGCGAAGCGTAGTCCCAGGTGACTTCCAAGCCGATGTCGGTCAGCACGGCGTTGACATCGACGACCGCTGCCAACGGCGCTCGGTCGTCGCGCGTCGCCGCGAAGCGTCGCGGCAGCCACGGTTCGGCTTCGCCGCCGGTCGGCGCCCGGCCGAGATAGTTGAAGCTCAGCTGGGGGAGCGGCGCGTCCGCGAGCGCGCTGTCGGCGTTCGGATAGCGAAGCATGCCGAAACCGATTCCCTTGTCTGGCACCGCGCGCAGCTGCTGCTTCGTGGTCTTGATCGCGGCTCCCGCCGCCGGTCCGCCGTCGAACGCGTCATCGAGGTCGATGGCCGTCAGATCGATGGCCACCGGATGGACCGTGGTGAACCAGCCCACCGTCCGCGCGACATCGGCGCCCGGCAGGATCGTCTCCTCGCGACCATGGCCTTCCAGCGTGAGAAGCGATGTCCTTCGGCCACGCCAGCGGCTCACCGCCATCGCGAGCGCTGTCAGAAGCACATCGTCCGCACCACAGTGGAATCGGTCCGGGACCGTGGCGAGCGCTGGGTCCGCGACGTCGGAGGCGACGGTGATCCGACAGGTCGCCATGGTGGCCGCGACATCGACGGCCGGATCCAAGGTGCCCGTGCCGATCGGCGGATCGGGCGTGGCGAGGATGCGTTGCCAGACCGGAAGTTCGGCATCGCGATCGGCCGCGTGCTCGAATTGGCCACGCGCCCAACGCCGGAACGAAGTGCCGACCGGAGCCAGAGCGCCGCCCGCGGCGGCGGTCGCCAGATCCGTCAGCAGGATCCGCCACGAGACGGCGTCGGTCACGAGGTGATGCAGCACGATCCAGCACAGCGGAGCGGCGGCCGCGCGTTCGATCAGCACGAAGCGGGCGACGATCCCCGCCTCCGGATCGAGTTGGTCTGCGGCGCGCTGCAATTCGTCTTCGCAGGTCTTGTCGACATCGGAACCTGCGGGAACCACCTCCACCACGGTGTCTGCCGCGACCGAACCGGACGGGGCGACGTTCCATTCCCCTCCGCGATCGGTCTTTCGCAACGAGCAGCGCAGCAGGTCGTGGTGGTCGAGGAGCGTTCGCACAGCCGCGACCAGCCGAGCACCGTCGACGTCGGCGGGCAGACCGATCAAGACGGCCTGGCCGAACCGACGCCAGGTATCGCCCTGGTCCAGCATCGCGCGCACGATCGGCGTGAGTTCGACAGCGCCGACTCCGCCGCCGGGCAGCTCGTGCACCGCCTTGGCGCACGCCTCGGTAGCCACCGCCGCCAGCCCGGCGACGGTCTTGCGTTCGAACACATCCCGCGCGCTGAAGGCGATCCCGGCGGTTTTCGCCCGGGAGACCAGCTGAATGGACGAGATGCTGTCGCCGCCGAGCGCGAAGAAGCTGTCCTCGACGCCCACCGATTCCAGGCCGAGGACCTCGGCGAACAACGCGGCCAGCGTCTCCTCGCGCGGAGTCGAGGGTCGTCGGTCCAAGAGCGCGTGGGAAGCGAAGTCTGGTTCGGGCAGCGCCGCACGATCGATCTTGCCGAGCGGTGTCAGCGGTACGCTGTCCAGGAGAACAACCGCGGCGGGCACCATGTACGACGGAAGCGATTGGGCGGCAGCTGTTTTCAGCTCCTCCGCGGTCACCTCCGCGCCCGGCTCGGGCAGTACGTAGGACACCAGGACGGTGGCGCCCGAATCGGTCTCGGCCCCGACGGTGATCGCGAAGTCGATGCCCGGGTGGCGCTGCAGGACTGCGTCGATCTCACCGAGCTCGACGCGGAAGCCCCGCACCTTGACTTGGAAGTCGTTGCGGCCCTGATACTCCAGCTCCAACCGCCCGGAGTTCTTGGTCCAGCGCGCCAGGTCGCCGGTGCGGTACATCCGTTCGCCGTCGGCGTACGGGTTCGCGACGAATCGTCCCGCGGTGAGGCCCGTGCGCCGGTGGTAGCCGCGCGCCACACCCGCACCCGCGAGGTACAGCTCACCGATCGCGCCGGGAGCCACCGGCCGCAACCACGGATCGAGCAGGACCGCGGAGACGCCGCGAACAGGGCCACCGATCGTGACCGGCGCGGCCGGGGCCAAGGCGTCGCTCAAGGTCGCCGTGACGGTCGTTTCGGTGGGGCCGTACCCGTTGCGAACAGTATGGCCGGACCACTTGGCCGCCAGTTCCGGAGGGCAGGCGTCGCCACCGACGACGACGGTACGCACGCCGGGCAGTGTCGCCGGGTCGAGGGATCCCACCACCGCCGAGGTGGCATCCAGATGGGAAACACCCTGCGCGCGAAGGTTGTCCGCCATCTCCTCGCCCGCATACGCCGAGGGTGGGACAACGGCGAGTGTCGCTCCGGCGGCGAAGGTCACCAGGATCTCCTCGACCGATAGGTCGAAGCTCGACGAAACCGCGTGCGCCATCACGGAATCGGCGCCGACATCGAGGTCGTGTGCCAGACTCGTGACCACGTTCGCCAAACCCCGGTGGGTGACCAGCACGCCTTTGGGCGATCCGGTCGATCCGGAGGTGTAGATGATGTAGGCGACCTGATCCAGGCGTACCGCGGCGCGGCGCACGCTGTCATCGATCGCTTCCGCGCTCTGCTCGGCGATACACCGTCGGGTCGCCTCGTCGTCGAGAACCAGCCAATTCACAGTGTCAGGCAACAACGTTCGCGCGGTCGCCACGGTGACACCGAGGACGACTCCGCTGTCGTCGACCATGTGCGCGATCCGGTCGACCGGGTAGGCCGGATCGATCGGCACGAAGGCGGCGCCCGTCTCGGCCACCGCGAGCATCCCGAGCACGGAATCGATCGAGCGCGGAATCGCGATCGCCACAGGCGATTCCGGCCCCGCACCGGCAGCGATCAACACACGCGCGAGCCGATTGGCGTATTCGCCCACCCGACGGTAGGTCAGACCGGTGGCGCCACTGCGTACAGCGATCGCGTCGGGGTCGATTTGCGCACCTGCGGACAGTATTTCGGGGAGCGTACGCGGCGCGACGCTCGCCGGTCCATGTGCCGGCGCCAGCTCGGCCAACTCGTCGTCGGAGACGATGGACACCGAGGACAGCTTGGCGTCCGGTCCGGCGAGGAGAAACCGCCGCAGGAATCGCAGGAATCGGCGGTGGTGTGCGCCCAACTCGGTGTCGCTGTACAGGTTGGCGTTGCCCTGGAAATCGATGTGGGTGCTCTCGCCGCCCACGCCGGGATACAGGTTGAGGTACAGGTCTTCGATCAGCCCCGGGGTCAGCACGTGCGCTCGTCCGGTGACCGGGCCGAGCTGGACCTTGGTGTCCAACATCATCAGGTTCACGGAGGGGCCGAATGTCGCGACCTCGTCCATCGGCCAGCCGAGGTCGCGGAAGATGTCCTCCTGGCGGTAGCGCTGCCGCCGCAGCGCACCGGTCAGCTCGTTCTGCGCGGCCCGGATCATCTCGCCGATGGTCATGGTCGGAGTCGGCCGCAGTCGCACCGGAACGACGTTGGCGATCATGCCGCCGGAGCGCCGCATCGCCGCCGTCGTGCGCGCGGAGACCGGCAGACTCAACACCACCTCCGGAGCACCGGTCGTCGCGGCGAGATAGGCGCCGAAGGCGGCGACCACCGTGGGCGCCACACCGGACGACGCCGCCTTCGCGACCGTCTCCAGCAGCCGCGCGGTCTCCGGCGCCAACACGCCCTCGACGCGCCTCGGATGCGCGTCGACGTCGGCGCTGCGGCCCGCGAGATTCACCGGATCGGCCATCCCGTCGAGGTGCCGAAGCCAGTACTCCCGGTCGGCCGCGAAGCGCTCGGAGCTGCGATACGCCAGATCGGCGTCGACGATCTTTCTGAGGTCCTCGGCTTGTGCCCGCGGCGGCGGCCTGCCCTCGATCGCCGCCGTGTAGAGCTCACCGGTGCGCCGCACCATGGCCGAGACGCCCATGCCGTCGAGCGCGATGTGATGCATACGCCAGTAGCAGAACCAGCGGTCGTCGGCGATCCGCAGCATGACGGCACAGGCCAACCGATCGTTCAGCAGATCGAGCGGCGCCGAGTATTCGTCGCGCATCCAGGCTTGGGCCGCGCCCTCCGGATCACGCTCGTGCCGAAAGTCGAAGACGCGCGCGCTGTCGTCCAAGGTGGTATCGACACACTGGAGTGGATAACCGTCGTTTTCGATCAGGCGCAGATAGCCGGTGCCGAATTCGCGTCCGGCCTGACGCGCTGCCGGCGCCAGCCGATCGAGGTCGATCGGTCCGGCCAGGTCGACATATTGGGCAAGGGAGATCGGAACGTCGCCCGCGATGTGCTGGGCGAACCAGATTCCGCGCTGCGCCGCCGAAAGCGGAAAGGCGCCATTCGCTCCGTGCATGTCGTGTCCCCTCGAGGCCACCATGGCCTCCAGCAGGACTTCAACGATAACCCCGACGCGCTCGTCGGCGCATTCCCATCGATAGGCGAAGCGCTCCGCTGGCTGCATCGGTTTCGTATCGAGATCGAATTGCGTACGCACAGCCGAGATTTCCGATGTTCCATTGTGGCCGGTGGCGCAGCGGATTCGAATCCGGCACCTACGACCAACTATTGCGGGGAGCATGCGGCACGGTCGTATACTCCCGTTATGGCGGATGAACCGTCCTCCACGGAATTTCCCGAGGCGCCGGTTCTAGTGGTGCAGACGAGGGAACGCGTCTATCGGCTACGCGCCGGTGGCGCATATAACGTCGGTCGCGATCCCACAGCCGATATCGTGGTCACCGATCCCCGGGTATCCGCAGTGCACGCCGTCCTGGAGCGGGGATCCGACGGGTGGGAAATCGAGGACGCGGGCAGCCGCAACGGCACGTATTTCGACGGTAGACGCGTCGAACGCATGGTGATCGACCGAGACGAGACGTTCCAGCTCGGCCACGCCAGGGACGGCGAGCAGTTGGCCTGTTCGGTGGAAGCGCCACCCGGTCGCGAGACCGATGGCGATCCCGGCGGAGACACGATGATCGTCCCGGATCCCGGCTACCAGCTCGACGACGAAGTGACTGTCACGAAGTTCCGCACGGGTGACGGCCTGCCGATCGCGCGGTCGCTGGCTCCGTCCGCCGACCCCAGCGCGGTAGTACGGATCACCACGAGCCCGCTTCGGATCGGCCGCGCCGCCGACAACGACATCGTCGTCTCCGACCTCATGGTCTCCCGCCATCACGCCGAACTGCGGGTGATCGGCGACGGCAAGTACCGGATCGTCGACCTCGGCAGCCACAACGGCACCTATGTCAACGGTTCCCGGGTCGATGCCGCCGACCTCACCGAATCCGACCTGATCGCCATGGGGCATACCACTGCCCGGCTGGTCGGCGACGAACTGCGCGAGTTCGTCGACACGGGTGACGTGTCGGTCTCGGTGCAAAACCTCATCGTGCGGACGGGCGAGGGCAAGGTGCTCCTCGACGGGGTGAGCTTCCCCATCCCGCACCGCTCGCTCGTCGGCGTCATCGGTCCGAGCGGCGCGGGCAAGTCGACGCTGCTCGGCGCGGTCACCGGGTTGCGACCCGCGACCGAGGGCACGGTCCGCTACGACGGACGCGATCTGTACACCAACTACGACGAGCTCCGGCACCGAATCGGCCTGGTCCCGCAGGAGGACATCCTGCACAACCAGCTGCAGACCCGGCGCGCCCTGCTCTATGCGGCCGAACTGCGCTTCCCCGGCGACACCCGCCGCGAGGAGCGCGAGCAGCGGGTCGACGAGGTCTTGGGGGAGCTCGGCTTGGCGAAGCACGCCGAGACCCGCATCGATCGGCTCTCGGGCGGACAGCGCAAACGCGTGAACGTGGCGCTGGAGTTGCTGACCAAGCCGTCGCTGCTGTTCCTCGACGAACCGACTTCCGGCCTCGACCCCGGCTTGGACAAGACGGTGATGGAGATGCTGTCCGAGCTGGCGCACGATGGCCGGACCGTCATCGTGGTGACGCACAGCGTGGCGAATCTCGATGCCTGCGACCGCCTGCTGGTGCTGGTGCCCGGCGGTAGGCTGGCCTACTACGGTCCTCCCGCGGAGGGGTTGCGGCACTTCGGGCAGCGCACCTGGGCCGAGGTGTTCCAGGCGTTCGAACGCGAGGCCGACCGCGACTGGGCGGGCGAGTTCCGGGATTCCCCGTACTTCCAGCAGTATGTGGCGGTCGGACTGACCGACGAGGTCGGCCCCGCCGACGTGCACGCGCCGGAGCCACCGCCCGCGCCGCAGTCCAAGCTCAGTCAGCTCAGCACGTTGTGCCGTCGGTACCTGGCGGTCATCGCCTCGGATCGAAGCTATCTGGCGCTCCTCGGCGTGATGCCCGTGCTGCTCGGCGGCTTGATCGCCGCGGTGCCCCCGGGCCAGGGTTTCGCCGGGACGCCGGGAACCAACGTCGACGCGCCGACCAAGCTCATGATTTTGATGTTCGCCGCCTGCTTCGTCGGCACCGGCAACTCGATTCGCGAGATCGTCAAGGAACAGACGATCTACGGCAGAGAACGCGCGGCGGGCTTGTCGGCGGGCGTCTATCTGATGTCGAAGATGCTGGTGCTGGGGGTGATCACCACCCTCCAGGCGGTGGTGTTGGTGCTGATCGGCACCATCGGCGTGGCTATGCCGCCCAAAGGGCTGTTCACCTCGGCCGAGGTGGAGCTGATTCTGGCGATGGCGCTGCTCGGTATCACCTCGCTGGCATTGGGCTTGCTGGTGTCGGTCTCGGTCAACACCTCCGAGAAGACGCTGCCGCTGCTGATCGTGCTCTCGATGGCGCAACTGGTGCTCACCGGCGGGCTGGTGCGGCTGCCCGGCACCATCTTCCTGGAGCAGTTGTCGTACATATCGCCGTCGCGGTGGGGGTACGCCGCCGGGGCCGCCACCCTCGATCTCGACACTCTGTCGCCGCACGACGGCGCGGCCGACCCGCTGTGGAAGCACAGCATCGGGACGTGGCTGGTCGACATGGGAGTCGTCGCCGCACTCGGAATCGTCTTCCTCGCGCTGGCTTGGTACCGCCTGTATCAGCTGCGCCCGCGGCGCCGCGGCGCCCGCCCCGCGCGGATCTGACGACGACGGGTGTGCCCGCTCGAGTTTCGGGCTACGCACTCGGAGGTGCCGGTATGTGCACCGTCGGCGTTTCCCGGCGCGTTTCGAGCGCGTCGAGTATCAGCTCCAGCCCGTAGCCGAACTCGCTGGTGTGGTCGTAGCCCGGTCGCAGGGCGTGGTCGACGATCATTTCCGTGAGGTACGGCAACTCCCGCGTCGGTAGGTGCTCGAGCAGGTTGCCCGCGACTTCCTCGATATCGGCCGGAGTCGTCATCGGCAGATTCGCCTCTTGGAGGACATACCCGCTGACATAGCTGTCGATGAGCGAGACGGCGTGCGCGGCCATCGGCAGCGAGAACCCGGCCTCCCGGAGGACACCGAGGACCGCGTTGTGGTGGCGCAACGTCGCCGGTCCCGGATTGCGGCGCGAATCGATGAGTCCGAGAGCCCAGCTGTGTCGTGACAAGACCGCGCGCGCGGAGCGAGAGCGCGCCCGGATCGCATCGCGCCACTCGTCGCAGTCGACGGTGGGCAGCTCGATCGCCGCGAACACCGCATCGACCACGCCGTCGAGGAGCGCTTCCTTGTTCGGTACGTGGTTATAGAGCGACATCGCCTCCACGCCCAGTTCCTGGGCTACCCGCCGCATCGAAATGGCCTCCGCCCCACCGCGATCCGCGACCCGGATCGCGGCATCGAGCACGCGATCTCTGCTGAGGGGTTGGCGTGGGGGCATGACGTCTCCAGGGTGTGAAGGTGTTGACAAGCTTACAGGTGTAAGCCAGCCTTACGAGTGTAAGTTTCTCGGGTTGGAAGCAGCCGCCGTTTCGGCGAACGACCAATCCGTGACGCCCTTCCGGTGCGAGAGAAGGAGATCACCGATGCCTATGCCGAGGTGGTTCGCCCACGTCAACAAGCGGGTGTTCAATCCTCCCGCGATCGCGGGAGGCAAGCGGCCCGTACTGATTCACGTCGGCCGCGTCTCCGGCGCGACCTACCGCACGCCGCTCGACGCCCATCCCGTCGACGGCGGCTATCTGTTCATTCCGGTGTACGGATCAGATTCGGACTGGGTGCGCAACATCCTGGCGGCGGGCACCGCGCGGCTCCGGGTGGACGGCACGGAGCTCGACCTCGCCGCGCCGCGTTTGGTCGGGGCGGAGGAGGCGTTCCGCGCCTTGGCCGATGACGTGGCGCGTCCACCGAAGCTGCTGCGCATCAACGAGTTCCTTCGCATGGACTCGGCCACGTCCTGAGTGCTCGTCAGGTGACAACCGACGAGGCCAGCGTGCGCACCAATGCCTCCACACCCGCCAGCGTATGCGCGGGCATCATCATGTCGCAGAACGGTAGCGCCGCAGCCATCGCACCGGTAGTCGGCTCGAATCGAGGATCGCCCGCGCGGGGATTGAGCCAGATGACGCGCCACGCACGGCGTCGGATCCGGGCCATCGCACGGGCGAGGACATCGGGGGTATCGCTGTCCCAGCCGTCCGATGCGATGACGACGACGGCGCCGCGCACCGCGGCGCCGGACGGAGTCGCGAGCAGCGCGCCGAGGCATCGGCCGATGTGCGTGCCGCCATAGCGGTCGACCACTTTGTCGTTGGCCCGGGCCACCGCGACATCGGGGGAGCGGTGCGCCAGCACCGAGGTCAGCCTGGTCAGCGAAGTGGAGAAGGCGAAGACCTCGGGTCGATCGGTGGAGCGGCGCTGCATCGCGGCCCGCATCAGATGCAGGTAGATCGTCGCGTACGGCTGCATCGAGCGGCTGACGTCGCAGATCAAGACGATTCGGCGCCGTCTACGCCGTGGACGAGTGCGGACCAGCACCGCCGACTCCCAACCGGTGCGGCGGGAGTTGTTCATCGTCGCCCGGAAGTCGATGCGCTTGCCGTGCGGATGACTCTCGTAGCGCCTGCTGCTGCGCTGGGGCCAGAGCGCCGACGCCTGTTCCAACCAGGTCCCGATGGTGCGCAGATCGTCCGGATCGAAGCGGGCGAACGGTTCCTGTGCTCGCGCCGCGAAGCGGCTCGGCAGCACGTCCGGCAGCGTCGCGCTCTGGTCGGTCGACTGATCGAAGCCGGTTACCGATCCCAGTGTCGCCCAAGGCACTTCACCACCTTGCCGAGGCTGCCCGCGACCGCCCGTGCCCGGCGCCGACGCCCGTCCCGGCGGCAGTCCGTGCGTTCGGCTCGGCGGGTCCGAGCCCAGCACCGCATTGGCGAACACCGCCGCGAAGACCGCGTCGAAGGCGGAAAGATCCTGCATGCGATCGACGAGCGTGAGGCGCGTGGCCCAGTAGAGCTCGGTGCGCGATCGCGGCGCCATGCGACGCAAGGCCTGCACGTACAGCGCGGGCCCGCTCGGCGCCACCGCGACCCCGCCGCGCCGCAACCGCGCAACGACCGCGACGGCGAACGCGGCCAGATCGACGCCGCGCAGCAGGACCGCTCGGGTCATCGTTGCCCGCGCATTCGCCTGAGTATCACAACGATTCCGATCAATGCCGCGAGCGCGAACACGATCGCGGGTACATACTTCTCCAGTATCGCCGACCTGAGGAGATTTCCGAGGTCGAGCGGCGCCTGCTCGGGCTGCGCAACCGGTTGTGACCGCACTGCTCGGCTGTCCACCTCGGCCACCGGCTCGATGGAAGCCGAATCGGCTTCCGCGAGTTTCGCTTCCAAAGAGGCAACGAATTGACCGATCATTTTTTCGGAAACCTGCTGCAGCATTCCGCTGCCGAATTGAGCGAGCTTGCCGACGATTTTGAGATCGGTGTCCACGGTGACACGGGTCTGGTCGCCGTCTGCACGCAATTGTGTGGTGATGAGCGCCGCGGCGTTTCCGGATCCGCGGGAATCCCGGCCACGGCCGTTGATCACCGCTCGATGGTCGTTTTCGTCGCGCTCGACGAAATTCGCCTTACCGCTGAATTCACTGATCACCGGACCGACTTTGACTTTCAGCTTGCCGAGGAAGTCGTCTCCCTCCCAGCCCACCATCTGCGCGCCAGGCATGAGCGGGACCACCTGTTCGAGGTCGGTCAGCACCTCCCACGCCCGCTCGACGGGTGCGTTGACGGTGAACTCGTTGGCGATCTTCATCGAAGTATCCCTCTCATCCGGGAGCCAGGCCCTGGGTGTATTCGGCGAACGCCCCGTGCACGGTGGCGCGATCGTCGGGTGTCTTCGCCAGTGCGCTGAGCGCGGCGATCGCCTCCGGCGCGGTGAGCTCGGCGACATCGAGCGTGGCCAACGCGGCGATCCAGTCGATGGCCTCGGCGACGCCGGGCGGCTTGTCGAGATCGAGAGTGCGGGCGTGGGCGACGAATCGGGTGGCGTGCTCGATCAGCGCGTCGGTCGCCCCTGGCACGGTGCGTCGCACGATCGCCACCGCGCGGGCCGGTTCGGGGTAATCGATCCAGTGGTAGAGGCAGCGCCGCCGCAGCGCGTCGTGCAGGTCGCGGCTGCGGTTCGAGGTCAGCACCGCCAGCGGCGGTTGTTCGGCGACGAAGGTCCCGAGTTCGGGAACGGTCACCGCCGCCTCACCGAGGAATTCCAGCAGCAGCGCCTCGAATTCGTCGTCGGCACGGTCGATCTCGTCGACGAGCAGCACCGGCGGCGTCGGCCCGCGATACCGCACACAGCGCAGGATCGGGCGGTCGACCAGGAATGCCTCGGTGAACAGATCGGCTTCGGTGAGGGCCGCGCCGCGTGCCTCGGCGAGCCGGATGCTGAGCAGTTGACGCTGATAGTTCCAGTCGTACAGCGCTTCGCTGACCGTGAGGCCCTCGTAGCACTGCAGGCGGATCAGCGGTGCGCCGAGCACGGTGGCCAAGGTCTTCGCCGCCGTCGTCTTACCCACTCCCGGTTCGCCTTCCAGCAGCAGCGGCCGCCCCAGCGTGGTGGCCAGATAGAACGCCGCGGCGGTCCCGGTGTCGAGCAGGTAGTCGTCGGCGTCGAAACGTCGCACCACGTCCTCGACATCGTCGAACGGCGACATCATGGCGGCGAGGCGGCGCGCAGGCGCTCGTAGTCGTCCCAGGTGTCCACGTCCAAGGGCACCGGTGCGTCGACCTCGAGCCGGGACACCGGCACGCGACCCGACTCGATGATCTTCCACACGGCCTTGTCGCCGTGCAATCGGGCCAGCTCGCCGAACATGCTGCGGCTCAGCCAGAATGGATGCCCGAGGCCGTCGCGGTAGCGGCAGACCGTGATGGCGCCGGTCGTTCCCTCGGCGATCAGCCGGTCGACCGTCGCCGCCGACAGACCCGGTTGATCACCGAGCACGAGCACGATCCCGTCGGCCCGGGGATGCACCGAGCGCAGGGCCGAACGCAACGACGACGAGCATCCCGAACCGAAGTCCTCGGCCATGACCACCTCCAGCCCGGTCAGATCGACCTGCCGCTGGATCGCTGCCGCCGATCCGCCAAGGGTGACGATCATCTGATCGAAAGCGCAGGATCGCACCACGTCGAGCGTGGCGCCGAGAACCGTCGTATTCCGATACGGCAGTAACTGTTTCGCGGTGCCGAGACGCCGCGAGGTTCCCGCGGCGAGGACGACTCCGGTGACGAACCCGCTCGTCATGAGTCCGTCTTCGTCGCTGCGAAGGACTTGCGGCAGCCGGAGCTACAGAACCAGTAGTCGACACCGTCGACAGTGAGACGCGGCGTGTCCGGCCCGACCGCCACGGTCATGCCGCACACCGGATCGAGAGCCTCGGACACGAGGCTCGCCGGGCGCGACGGCACCGTCAAACCACCCTTGCGGATCGCCTGGATCAGTTCCGCGACGATCGAAACGGCTATCTCCTGGGACGTCTTGGCCCCGATCGGCAAACCCACGGGGGTGCGCACCCGTGCACGCTCGGCGTCGGTCAGGCCGAGCTCGTCGAGGATCGACGCCCCGCGAATGCTGCTGGCCACCAGACCGATATAGCCCACGCCCGCGTCGAGCGCGACGCGGATCAACTCGGCTTCCGGTCCACCGTGGCTGGCGATCACCATCGCCGTCGTGTCGGCAGGAGAATCCAGCGGGTCGGGTTCGGCGACGCTTCGCTGCACCCCGAAGCCCACCAGTTCGCACAGTTCGGCCAGCGCGTCCGCGATGGGTGTCGCGCCGCAGATGCGCACGAGCGGCGCCGGGATCTGTGGCTCGAGGAAGATCTCCAGCGCTCCGCCGGACAGGCAGGGATTCACCACCACCGCCGCGCCCGGCGCCTCGGGGAATTGCAGATCGCCGTCGGGTAGCACGCGCAGCAGCACACTCTCGTTCGACTGCAGGGCGCCCAGCGCGGCCTTGCGGACCGAGTTCTGGGCGCACTGGCCGCCGACGAATCCCTCGATCGTCCCGTCCTGCAACAGGATCGCCTCGTCCCCGGCGTGCGCCGAGGTCGGTTGCTGCGCGCGCACGACGGTCGCGTGCACGAACGGAGTCCGGGTGCGGACCAGCTGCTGCGCTCGCTCGCTGATCTTCATCGGTGATCTCATCGCTCGCATCCACTCAGATGGGCG
This sequence comes from Nocardia sp. NPDC050713, assembly GCF_040654315.1. Lineage (NCBI taxonomy): Bacteria > Bacillati > Actinomycetota > Actinomycetes > Mycobacteriales > Nocardiaceae > Nocardia > Nocardia sp. NPDC050713. The sequence continues at coordinate 509,070 of NZ_JBFAHS010000002.1, forward strand.
GTCTCGGCCTGCCCTGCATCGCCTCCCACACCCGCGACGGCGTCAGCGGCATGTCGGCGTGCCGAACTCCGAACGGCGCCAACGCGTCCACCACCGCGTTGACCACCGCCGCGGGCGATCCGACCGTGGCCGATTCGCCGATGCCCTTCGCACCGATCGGATGCACCGGGGACGGGGTGACCGTGAACCCGGTCTCCAGATGCGGAACCTCGAGCGCCGTCGGGATGAGGTAGTCCATCAGGGATCCGCCGAGGCAGTTGCCGTCTTCGTCGAAGGCGATGATCTCCATCAGCGCCATGCCGATGCCGTCGACGACACCGCCGTGGATCTGGCCCTCGATGATCATCGGATTGATCCGGGTCCCGCAGTCGTCGACGGCCAGGAAGCGTCGGACCTTCACCACGGCCGTCCCCGGGTCGACGTCGACGACGCAGAAGTACGCACCGTAGGGGTAGGTGAGATTCTCCGGGTTGTAGCAGATCTGCGCGTCGAGTCCGCCCTCGATCCCCTCGGGGAGATCACCGGCGCCGTGCGCGCGCATCGCGATCTGCTGAATCGTGACCGCCGCGGACGGATCGCCTTTGACGTGGAACGAGCCTTTCTCCCATTCGAGGTCGGCGATGGAGACCTCGAGCATGCCGGAGGCGATGATCCGCGCCTTGTCGCGCACCTTGCGCGCCACCAGCGCGGCGGCCGCGCCCGAGACCGGTGTCGACCGGCTGCCGTAGGTGCCGAGGCCGAACGGCGTCTGATCGGTGTCGCCGTGCACCACGTCGATGTCGTCCGGCGGGATGCCGAGTTCCTCGGCGACGATCTGGGCGAACGTCGTCTCGTGTCCCTGCCCCTGGGTCTGAACCGACAGGCGCACAACGGCTTTGCCGGTCGGATGGACGCGCAGCTCGCACCCGTCGGCCATCCCGAGCCCGAGGATGTCCATATCCTTGCGCGGACCCGCGCCGACGGCCTCAGTGAAGAACGACATTCCGATGCCCATCAGCTCGCCGCGTGCGCGTCGCTCCCGCTGCTCTTCTCGCAACGCGTCGTAGCCGATCATGTCCATCGCGAGGCGCATGGTCTTCTCGTAGTCGCCGGAGTCGTAGACCCAGCCGGTCTTGCTGGTGTACGGGAACTGTTCGGGGCGAAGCAGATTCCGCAACCGTAGTTCGGCCGGATCTATTTTCAGTTCCTGGGCGAGGCAATCGACCAACCGCTCGACGAAGTAGACGGCCTCGGTGATCCGGAACGAGCACGCGTAGGCGACGCCACCCGGGGCCTTGTTGGTGTAGACCGCGGTCATCTTGCAGTACGCGGCCTCGATGTCGTAGCTACCGGTGAAGACGCCGAAGAAGCCCGCCGGATACTTCAACGGCGCGGCCGTGCCGTTGAAGGCGCCGTGATCGGCGAGCACGGTCGACCGGATGGCGAGAATCTTGCCGTCGGTGTCGGCCGCGATCTCGCCGACCATGATGTAGTCGCGGGCGAACCCGGTACTGACCAGATTCTCGCTGCGGTCCTCCATCCACTTCACCGGTTTGCCCAGCAGCAGCGATCCGACGATGGCGCAGACATATCCCGGATAGATGGGCACCTTGTTGCCGAACCCGCCGCCGATATCGGGTGCGATCACCCGGATCTTGTGCTCGGGCAGTCCGGCCACCAACGCGTAGAGCGTGCGGTGGGCATGCGGCGCCTGGCTCGTCGACCACAGCGTGAGCTTTCCCGTCACGGGATCGAGATCCGCGACGGCGCCGCAGGTCTCCATCGGCGCGGGATGCACCCGCGGATAAACGATCTCCTGCTTCACCACGACATCTGCGCGCGCGAACACCGCCTCGGTCGCGGCGGCGTCACCGGTCTCCCAGTCGAAGCAGTGGTTGTCCCGCTTGCCCTCGAGATCGGTGCGGATCACCGGCGTCTCGGGCGCCAGCGCCCTCCGGACGTCGATCACCGGCTCGAGCATCTCGTACTCGACATTGATCAGCTCCAACGCGTCGCGCGCGGAGTAGCGATCCTCGGCGACGACGAAGGCCACCTCCTGACCCTGGAACCGCACCTTGTCCGTCGCCAGCACCGCCTGCACGTCGTTGGACAGTGTCGGCATCCAGGCCAGGCCCTTGGCCGCGAGATCCGCGCCCGTGACGACCGCCTTGACCTTCGGATGCGCCTGTGCCGCTGAGACGTCGACGCTGACGATCTTCGCGTGCGCGAACGGGGACCGCAGGATCGCCAAATGCAGCATGCCGGGCAGCGCCACGTCGTCGACGAAATTGCCGCGTCCGCGAATGAACCGCGGGTCCTCCTTGCGGAGCATCCTGCCGTGACCGCACGGCTTGCGGTCGTTGTCGACGCGGTCTTCGGGGCGGGGCTCGACGGCGGTCATGACGCGCTCCCCGCCGGCGCTGCCGTGGAAGCGGGTTCGGGTTCCGCGGCTTCGCCTCGTTGCTTCGACGCGGCCCACTGGATCGACCGCACGATGGTGGTGTACCCGGTGCAGCGGCAGATCTGGCCCGAGATAGCCTCGCGGATGGTCTGCTCGTCGGGATTCTGGTTGCGGTCGAGCAGTGCGCGGGCGGTGATCATCATTCCCGGCGTGCAGAATCCGCACTGTAGCCCGTGGCACTGCATGAAGCCCTCTTGCACGGGATCGAGCTGGCCGTCCACTTCGAGTCCCTCGACGGTGCGCACCGCATGACCGCCCGCCATGACGGCCAGCATCGTGCACGACTTCACCGGTTCGCCGTCGACCTCCACCACACAGGCGCCGCAGTTGCTGGTGTCGCAGCCCCAGTGGGTGCCGGTGAGCCGCAATTGATCTCGCAGGAAATGCACGAGCAGGGTGCGCGGCTCGACCTCCGCGGTGACCGGCTCGCCGTTGACGGTCATGGTTACCTGCATGGCTAATTCCCTTTCAGCGCAGGATGGTTCATTACGCGCTCGACCGACGTGCGCAGCGCGCGGATCGTCAGTTCGGACGCGAGGTGGCGCTTGTAGTCCGCGCTGCCGCGGGAATCGGAGACAGGCGAGCACGCCGCGCTCGCCCGGCGGCCCGCCGCCGCGAAGACTTCTTCGGTGGGCGGCTCGCCGATGAGCGCGTCCGCCGCGGCGGTCAGCGCCGCCGGATCGGGATCGACCGCCGTCAGACCGATCCGCGCGGCCGCTATCGCGTCGCCGTTCAAGGTCACCGTCGCGCCGGCCGCCGCGATCGCCCAGTCGCCGACCCGGCGCTCCACCTTCATGTAGGCGCTGGATGTCCGGTGCCGCACGGGAATCCGGATCTCGATCAGAAGTTCGTTGTGCGACATGGCGGTTTCGTACGGACCGGTCAAGAAGTCGTCCATCGCGATCTCCCGTTCGCCGGACGGTCCGCGCACCAGACAGGTCGCGCCGAGGACCGTGCAGACCGTGGTGAGATCTTCGGCGGGATCGGCCTGGCACAGCGAGCCGCCGATCGTGCCGCGGTTGCGCACGACCGGATCGGCGATCACACGCTCGGCGTCGCGGAAGATCGGGCACACCGCGGCGAGGCGGTCCGATTCGAGCAGATTCCGATGCCGGACCATCGCACCGATGCGCACCAAGGTCGGATCGGTGACGATGTAGCCCAGCTCGGCGGCCAGGTCGTTGATGTCGACCAGATATTCCGGATTGGCCAAGCGCAGCTTCATCATCGGCAGCAGGCTGTGCCCGCCCGCGATGATGCGCGCCTCTTCCCCCAGCCGGTCCAGTAGTCCGATGGCGTGATCCACGCCTGTCGCGCGCTCGTATTCGAATGGCCCAGGAACTTGCATGTGATCGACCTCACATCGATGGGGGAAGCTCAGCCTCTGCCCCGCTGATGCCGCCGTCAAGACCGATTTAAGGAATCACTTAATTCGCTGTTCGCGCCGGGTGTGTGGTGAATCCGGCCGCCGGTTTCCGTCAGCGAGCGGCCATGTCCGCCCCAGCGTCGTGCGATGATCTCGGCCGCGATCGAGACCGCCGTCTCTTCGGGCGTCCGGCCGCCCAGATCGAGTCCGATCGGGCTGGCGAGCCGGGCGAGTTGCTCGTCGGTGAGACCGGCCGCGCGCAGCCGGGCCATCCGCTCGTCGTGCGTACGGCGCGACCCCATGGCACCGACATAGCCGATCTCCGGCTGGCGCAGCGCCACCTCGAGCAGCGGAACGTCGAACTTGGGATCGTGAGTCAGCACGCAGACGACGGTCCGTGAATCGATCGCGCCCGCCTCGATCTGCGCGGCCAGATAACGGTGTGGCCAGTCGACGACGACCTCGTCGGCGGTCGGGAAGCGGGCAGAGGTGGCGAAGATCGGTCGCGCGTCGCACACCGTCACCCGGTAACCGAGGAACGATCCCTGCTTGGCGACCGCGGCGGCGAAATCGATCGCGCCGAACACCAGCATCCGCGGTTGTGGCGCGTAACTCGCGACGAAAACCGCCATGCCCTCGCCGCGGCGCTGCCCGTCCGGACCGTAGGTCAGCACCTTGTTGCGGCCCGCCGCGAGCAGCCCGCGGGCGTCATCGGTCACCGCGTCGTCGGCGCGCGCCGAACCCAGCGTGCCGTGTGCGCTGTCCGGCCGGATCACCAGCCGTCGCCCCACCCAGGCGGCGTCGGAGTGCTCGATGACAGTCGCGATCGCGACCGGCCGGTCGGCGGCGATGTCCGCGGCGACCTCGCCGAGTTCCGGAAACGTCTCCCGCGAGATCGACTCGACGAAGATATCGATGATGCCGCCGCAGGTGAGACCGACGGCGAACGCGTCGTCGTCGGAGAAGCCGTATTGCTGCAGCACCGGGCGACCGGTCCGGACGACCTCGGTGGCGAGTTCGTAGACCGCGCCTTCGACGCAACCACCGGAGACCGAACCGCCGACCGTCCCGTCCGAGGCGACGACCATGGCCGCACCCGGCGGTCGCGGCGCCGAACGGAAGGTCCGCACGACCGTCGCGACCCCGGCCGTGCCCCCGGCGTTCCAGGTTGTCATCAGATCCGTGAGCACGTCCTGCATGATGTGTCCTCCGGGCACAATGCGGCGGTAGGCACCGCGTCCATCTCCAAACTAGACTCGGATCGTGACGCCCGCCCAGCTCAGGGCCTATTCGACCGTGGTGCGGCTCGGCTCCGTCCACGCGGCGGCCAGAGAGCTGGGGATGTCCGACGCCGGTGTCTCGATGCACATCGCCCAGCTGCGCAAGGAGCTCGACGATCCGCTGTTCACCCGCGCGGCGGCGGGGCTGATCTTCACACCTGGCGGTCTGCGGCTGGCCAGCCGGGCGATCGAGATCCTCGGACTGCAGCGCCAGACCGCCATCGAGGTGAGCGAGGCGGCGCACGGCCGACGGCTGCTCCACATCGCGGCGTCGAGCGCGTTCGCCGAACATGCCGCACCCGGCCTCATCGATCTGTTCGCGGCGCGGGCGAAGGATCTGTCGGTCGAGCTGAGCGTGCATCCCACCAGCCAGTTCCGCAGGCTGATCGAGACCCGCGCGGTGGACATCGCGCTCGGGCCCGCGCCGGAGGGCTCCGACACGACCGTCACCGCCCGGCCGTTCCTGAAGTATCGGATCATCTCCGTCGCGCGCCCCGACAGCCCGCTGGCGGGCGCCACACCGCATCCGGCGCTGCTGCGTGAGCAGCAGTGGATGCTCGGTCCGAGCGCGGGCAGTGTCGACGGGCATATCGCGACGATGTTGCGCGAGTTGGCGATTCCCGAAGCACAGCAGCGGATCTTCCAGAGCGACGCCGCCGCTCTCGAAGAGGTCCGCCGCGTCGGAGGCATCACCCTGACAATCGGCTTCGCCGTCTCCTCCGACCTCGCCGCCGGTCGCTTGACCCACATCAACGGCCCCGGCCTGCAGATATCCGACGAGTGGTGCGCGACCACCCTGCCCCCCGACGCTCGCCAGCCCGCGGTGTCGGAACTACTCCGGTTCATCACCACCCCGCGCTGCATCCAGGCGATGATCCGCGGCTCCGGCGTGGGCGTCACGCGGTTCCGGCCGAAAGTGCATGTGACACTGTGGAGTTGAGGAGCATCTTCGCGGCGACCGTCGCCCCGTCGGTGCGGATCGTGTCCGCGATGGCCCCTGCTCGCGTGCGCGTTTCGGGGGTCAAGGCGACTTCGAGTGCGGCCGAGAGGGATTCGACGGTCGGTATGGGGCCGTCGTGTGCCGCGCCGACGCCGAGCCCGGCCACCCGGTCGGCCCAGTACGGCTGGTCCGCGATCTGGGGCACCACCACCTGGGGCGCGCCCGCCCGGGCGGCCGTCGTCGTGGTGCCCGCGCCGCCGTGGTGCACGACCGCGGCCACGCGGCCGAACAGCGCCTGCTGATTGACCTCCCCGACGGCGAAACAGTCCTCGGCGTCGTCGATCAGAGCCAGCTCGGCCCAGCCGCGCGCGAGGACGACGCGGCGGCCCTGCGCGCGGACCGCCTCGATGGCCACCTGGGCGATGTCCTTCGGGACATACGAGGCGATGCTGCCGAAGCCCACGTACACCGGCGGCTCCCCGGCGTCCAGGAACGCTTCCAGTCTTTCCGGAAGCGGGCGATGGTCGGGCAGAATCCACGGCCCGGTCTGCACGAGGTCGAGGTCCGTCATGCCCTTCGACGGACACAGCGTCGGGTCCGCCGCAAGCCACGGCTGGTCGGTGAAGACGTAGTCGCGGACGTTGACCACCGGCGGCAGGCCGATCTCCGCCCGGTGGGTGTTGAGCGCCTCGCGGTACAGCGCGTTCACCCGCTGGGCGTCCTGCTCCCACAGCACCCGGTTGTCCGTCTCGCTCTGCGGGGACTGTTTGCCCGGCCGCGCGCCGGGAGGGAAGTGCCGCGACGGCAGTCCGTAGAGCTGGAAGCACGCGAAGACGTAGCCGATACCCAGCTTCTCGGCCACGTCTCGCGCACCGGCGGGCATCAGGCCGGTCGCCAGCAGCGCGTCACATCCCTCGGCCGCCTCGGTCAGCGTGGCGAACCGCGCCGCGACCAACTCGCGAGCGAACCGGAACGCGTCGTCCGCCGTCGGCGGCTTCGCACCGGCGACCACCGAGCGCACGGGCGGGCCGAGCGGCACCAGCGGCACGTCGACACGCGCCAGCAGTGCCGCGAACTCCTCGTCCGGCGGCGCGCACACCCGCGCCTCCGCGCCGAGCTCCCGCAACGCCACCGCGAGCCCGACCACGGGTTCGACATCTCCGCGCGATCCCACCGTCGTCAACAACACACGCACTTCAGATCTCCCCATTTCCGCAGGTCATGGCTTCCGGCCGACAATGATGGGCCATGACCCGGGTCTTGCCGCAAGCCCCCCGGTGCGCTATATCTTGAGAAGGGGAAGGGGAGAATCGTCGAGGTCCGGGCAGGCCGTCGACGCGCGATGGCCTGCCCGGTGGCTACAGTTGGAACAGTCCGATCTTCACGCTACCGACGTAGTCGGATTGCTTTGTGCCGCAACAGGAGTCGTCGCGTAGTTCGTCACATCGAACCTGCGCAACTGCCCGCGGAACCGGAAGCTGAAGTCGGGCCACAGCGTCGGATTGTTTCCGTGCCGGTCCAGGAACCAGCTGGTGCACCCGCCGGTCAACCACACACTGCGCGCCATCTTCTGCTGCACGCCGCGGTTGTACTCGTCCTGCACGTCCTTGCGGACCTCGAACGTCCGCAGCCCCTGCTTGTCCATCGTCGCGAGAGCGTCGAGGACATAGGCGATTTGGGATTCGATGATGTAGATCAGCGAGGTGTAGTTCAGGCCGGAGTTGGCGCCGAGCATGGTGAAGAGGTTCGGGAAGCCCGCGACGGTCGTGCCTTTGTAGGCCTGTAGCCCGTGGGTATCGAATTCCTCGGACAGGGTGAGTCCGTTTCGGCCGGTGAACATGCTGTAGGTCGGCGAATCGGCGACATGGAAGCCGGTGCACAGCACGATGGCGTCGACCTCGCGTTCGGTGCCGTCCTCCGAGACGATCGAGCGTCCGCGAATCTCCTCGATGCCGTCGGTGACGAGCTCGACATTGTCCCGAGTGAGCGCCGGGTAGAACCGGTTCGAGACGAGCAGGCGCTTGCAGCCCGCCCGGAAGTTCGGGGTGAGCCGCTTGCGCAACGCCGGATCGCGCACCTCCAACCACAGCTTCACGCGCGCGATCAGCTCGAGGTACACGGCCGTGGCCGGGTACTTGGCCTGGCTGATCACGAACAGCTCGCGGTTGGCGTAGATCAGACCGCGGATCAAACGCTGAAGCCCCGGAACATGTTTGAAGGCGAACCGCTCCGGCGCCAGGTACCTGCGGGTGAGATGCGGGAACACCCATCCCGCGGTGCGCTGATAGACGTCGAGCTGCGCGACCTGCGGCGCGATGGACGGCACGATCTGCACCGCCGAAGCGCCCGTGCCGATGACCGCGACCCGCTTACCCGCCAGATCGGCGTCGTGATCCCACTGCGCCGAATGGAAGATCTCACCCTCGAAGGAGTGAATTCCCTTGATATCGGGGAGATTCGGCTCGGCGAGCACCCCGGCCGCGGAGACGACGATGTCGGACGTGAACTTTCCGCGCGTGGTCTCGACCTCCCACCGGGCGTCCGCGTCGTTCCACCGGGCGCCCGTCATCGCGCAGTCGAAGATGTGCTTGTCGCGCAGCCCGTACCGGTCGGCGATGCCCTGGATGTACCGGTGGATCTCCGGCTGCGGCGAGAACGACCGCGACCACTCCGGATTCAGCGCGAACGAGTACGAGTACAGCTGCGACGGAACATCGCACCCCGCACCGGGATACGTGTTGACCCGCCAAGTGCCGCCCACATCGTCACCACGCTCGACGACCAGGAAATCGGTGTGCCCCTCCTGGGTCAACCGAACGGCCGTACCGACTCCGGAAAGCCCGCTACCGATGATGAGGACACGTGTGTGCCGCGGTGCCGGATCGTTGGTGTTGCTTTCACTCATACCGCTCCTCAACGAGCTTCGTAGATGCGCTTGTGGCCGGAGATCGCGGCCAGCCGGAACGGGCGGCCGGTCTCCTCGGGGATGGCGTGATACATCCCGTCCGACGGCGATTCGGTTTCGTGCAGGACGCGGTAACGGTCGTAGTCGAGCCCGACGCGGGTCGCGATGGCGTCCCGGTTGGCGTCGGTGCGCAGGTGCTCGCGATAGCCCAGTTGCACTGTGCCGCTGAAGAATTCGGCTACGCTGCCCGATCCGTAGCTGATGAAGGCGAGCGGCTTACCGGTCAGGTCGTCGGTGTGGTCGAGCAGCGACGCCAGACCGAGGTAGAGCGAGGCGGTGTAGCTGTTGCCGACCGTGCGGTTGTAGATAGTCGTGCTGTGGATCGCGGCGTCGATCTCCGCCGCGTCGGCGGTGTGCCCCTGGCTCTCCAGGAGGTGGCGGTGTGCCTTGAAGGCCATCTTGGTGAACGGCTGGTGGTAGCAGAACGCGGCGAACTCGGTGAGCTCGCGCCCACCGTTGCGGCGGTAGTCGGTCCAGGCTTCCTGGGTGGCCTTCTGGTAGGCGTTGACGGAGGTCTTGCCGTCGACCATGGCGGCGGTGCGATAATTCGGACGCCAGAAGTCCATGATGTCGGCGCTGTAGATACCGGACTGCGGATCAAGTTGCAGGATGGCCGGATTCGCGCTCACGAGCATCGCGACCGCGGCGGCGCCCTGGGTCGGTTCGCCGGGGGTGTCGAGCTCGTACTTGGCGATGTCGGTGGCGATGACCAGCACGCGCTGCGAAGGGTCGCGGGCGATGAGCCCGGCGGCGAATTGCAATCCGGCCGTGCCGCCATAGCAGGCCTGCTTGAGCTCGACGACGCGGGCGGTGTTCGGCAGGCCGATCAGCGGATGCAGATAGAGCCCAGCCGCTTTGGACTGGTCGACACCGCTTTCGGTGGCCAGCAGCACGGTGCGGATGTTGTCGACGCCGTGGCGGTCCAGGATGGGCTTGGCGGCGGCCGCGGCGATGGTGACGATGTCCTCGTCGGCGGCGGCGACGCTCATGTTCTCCTGGCCGATGCCGAGGTAGAACTTGTCGGGATCGACGCCGAGGCGCTCGGCGAGCACCGCGTGGTCGAGCGCGTAGTGGGTGGTGGCGAAGGAAAGGTCGTGAATTCCTACCGGGGTGATGGTCATGGCTGTGCTCCGATACTGGCGGTGGGGACGCTTGCGGTGGGCCGTTCGAATTGGGTATGGGCGCGCATCAATTCGCCGCTGTTGGTCTGCGCCGCCATCAGCGACAGTTCGCCGCACAGCACGGTGGCCGCGGCGATGACGGCGAGCCGACGGGCGTTGTCGCCGGGATCGCGATCCGCGCGGCAACCCAGGCGGGTCAGGTTGTCGTCGACGAAACTCAGGTCCTTGCCGTTGCCCACCGTCCCGACTATGAGATTGGGCAGCGTGCACGAGAAGTAGAGGTCGCCCTCGCGGTCCTCGGCGTGGGTGATGCCCTGGGACCCTTCCACGATGTTCGCGGCGTCCTGCCCGGTGGCCAGGTAGAACGCGAGCAACATGTTGGCGTAATGCGCGTTGGCGGAACGGATTCCACCGGCCAGCAAGGTGCCGATGAGATTCTTGCGGATGTTCAGCTCCGCCACCTGGCGAGCGGTGGTGTGCAGCCGCTTCTCGACCACTTCGCGGGGGATGAGCAGTTCGGTGACGACGTTCTTGCCGCGGCCGAGGATCCCGTTGACCGCGGTCGCCTTCTTGTCCGTGCAGTAGTTCCCGGAGATCGAGACGTACCGCAGGCCGGGCATCGTGGCCAGGATGTGGTTCATCAGGTGGTCGCAGGCGAGGGTGGCCATGTTGTGACCGGAGGCGTCGCCGGTGGTGAATTCGAAGCGCAGGAACAGCAGGTTGCCGGTGATCTGGTGGTGCAGGTCGATCAGGCGGGCGAACCGGCTGCTGCCCGCGGCCACCTGCTGGAGTTCGGGGAATCGGTCTCGGAGCTGTCCGACGGTGGTGTGCGCGGTGTAGGCGTCGTCGGCCTCGAGCAGGATCGAGCGGGTCATGCGGTCGTCGACGAGAGTGGCCACCACGCCCTTGTCGGTCAGCGTGGAGATCCGCGCACCGCGACCGACCGAAGGCCACAACGGCGATTCGTAGGTGGCCAGGGGGACGTCCACACTGTCGTCGACGGTGTTGCCCGTAATGCGCACCGGCCCGACCCACCGCAGCGGCACCGCCGCAAAAGACTCGTCGTTCACGCGTGGCTCCTTCTTTCCGATTCGTTCCACCGGGGGCTCCGGTGGGCATAGGAGGCCGCGTCGATACCGCGCAGCCGGCAAAACGTGTCCACCTCGCCGGTGATCAGCAGGTCGCTACCGGCCAGGTCGGCGGGCGTCGGGGCGCCGAGCACGGTGAGAATCCGCCGCAGCTGATCGAGCCAGGTGCGAATCGTCTCGATCAACGCGTCGGTGCCGTGACTGACGAGCGTCTCGAGGAAGCGGCCCGCGACCCCGGTCGCGTTGGCGCCCAACGCCAATGCACGGGCGATGTCGAGAGGTGAGCGGATGCCGCCGGAGGCGAAGAGGTCGATGCCGGTGACACCCGCGCAATCCACCAGGCAGTTCGGCGTTGACTGGCCCCAGTCCGCCAGGAAGGCGAAGTCCGCCGTGGTGCGCCGGTCGTTTTCGATGCGCGCGAAATTGGTGCCGCCGCGACCGCCGACATCGGCGACGGCCACGCCCGCGTCACGCAGCCAGGTGACGGTGGGTCTGCTGAGACCGAATCCGACCTCTTTGACGATCACCGGCACCGACGTGTGCTCGGTGATGCGCTCGATCTGCTGGGGCCAGGAACCGAAAGACCGGTCACCCTCGGGCATCACGATCTCCTGGACGGCGTTGAGGTGGATCTGCAGCGCGTCGGCTTCCAGCAGATCGATCGCTCGCGCCACCTCGTCCAGCGTGGCGGTGGCGTTGACGTTCGCCATGACGAAGCCGTGCGGATTCTCCTCGCGCAGCACCCGGAAGGTGTCGGCGACGGAGGGGTCGCGGAAGAAGGCGCTCATCGATCCGGACGCGATGGGAATCCCGGTCTCCCGGGCGGCGATGGCCAACTGCCGGTTGATCTCTCCGGTGTGCTGACTGCCTCCGGTCATGCCGTTGACGAAAAGAGGTGTGTCCCAGCGCTTCCCGGCGACATCGACGGCCAACGACACGTCGTCGCCGTCGATGCCAGCGAGAGCGTGGTGGATGAAGGTGACCGAGTCGAAGTCGTTGGGGCCGCCGTCGCGCTGCTGGCTCACGGCGTGGCGGACGTGGTCGTCTTTGCGGCTCGCGATCATCGCCGATCCCCTTCGAATGGATGTGTTCGCAGCGAGAGCGGCCGGATGCCCGCGCTGACCCAGCGTTCGGTGAGCTCGGTGATCGCCGCGGTGCGGACGCGGTCGACGAGCGCGATGCCGCAGTCGCCGCCGCCCGCGCCGGAGGGTTTGGCCGCGGCGCCGACCGCCTCACCCGCCGCGCACAGCGCACGCAGCGACGGCGTCATGATGCCCAACCGAGCTCTCGTATCGAGGTCGACCAAAAGCACTCGGGCGCAGTCGATTTCAGTACGGATCGCTGGTGCGTCGTCGGCTTCCAGCGCGGCGACGAGTCGTTGGACGCAGTGGTCGCTCTCGACCACGAAGTCGGCGGGCGTGCCGAGCTCGCGGAGCCCGGCGACCAATTTCGGTGTCGACGCGGGCGTCTCGGTCCAGCCGACCTGCATGGCGAGTTCCGTCGGCGTGGGTAGCGGGCGCACCGACAGCCCCGGCCATGGCGCACGCAGCGCGGCGTCGACTCCGCCCTCGGCCACCACCTCGGACGCGCGCCGACGGTCGGGGGAGCTGTAGGCGATCCAGCCGCCCCAGGTGCTCGCCGCGACGTCGCCGCCGGAAGCACGCGGGTTGATCGACACGGTGGCCAGCATCGCCAACCGGTACCGGTCCATCAGGCTCAGTCCGAGCCGGTAGAACTGGCCCAGTGCCGCGACGGTGGCCACCGTGACGGCTGCGCTGGAACCGAGTCCGAGCTTTCTCCCGTCCTCGTCGGCGAGGTCGGTGCTGATGCTCAGCCGGTAGGGGCGCGCCACGAGACCGCGCTCGACGAGCAGCCGATCGATGATCGCGGCCGCCGCGAAGACGTAGCTGAAATTCGGCGGCACAACGCCATCGGAGGGAACCAGTCCGTCGCCGATGCGCCCGCAGGTCAGCGTCACACCGCCGTCCAGTTCCGAATGCAGTGTCGTGGCTTCGTCACCGGCCGTGCCGACGGTGGCGGTGGCATAGCGGTCGACCGCGGTGAGAACGGCGTGGCGCCCCGGTTCGACGACGGCGTATTCGCCTGCGATGAACAGCTTTCCCGGGGCGCGACAGGTGATCATCGCTCGTCGTCTCGGACGAGTGCCGCACCGGGGCCCAGATGCGCCACCTGGATGTCGGCGACGGCGCCGCCGTCGCGCAGGGCGGCGGTCACCCGCTGCTCGTCGGCGCGGGCGCACAGCACCTTGACGTTCGGTCCGGCGTCCATGGTGGCGTACGCGGCGACGCCGTCCGCGCGCAGCGCCAGCACCCGGTCCAGGATCGCGACCGAGCGTGGTGACAGGTATCGGACCGACGGTCTGGCCAGCAGCATGGTGGCGTGCATGCCCAGGGCGTTGCGCTCGGCGATCTCCCCGACGGCGGGCAGATCGCGGCGCGCGATCGCCTTGCGCATCTCCGCGAGGTCGAGCCGCGAGGCGGTGGCCCACGGCTGGTAGAAGGGCGAGGTGTCGCAGGTCCGCCGCATCGCCTCCCGGCTCGACACCGCCTTGGCCCCGTCGTCGACGACGGCGACGATCAGCGCCGGATCCAGTGCGTCGCCGTCGATCGGTTCCGCGTAGGAACTCGCGTCTCCCGCCTCGCCGTCGCCCTCCCCGGCGTGCCACACCGCGAACCCACCGAAGATGGAACGACAGGCCGACCCGGAGCCACGTCGAGCCAGCCGCGAGAGCGCCCGAGCATCCGCGTCGAGTCCGTAGGCGGCGGCCGCGGCGACGGCCAGCGCGGCGAAGCCGCTCGCCGAGGAGGCCAGGCCAGCGCCGGTCGGTCCGGCGTTGGTGGAGACGACCATGGCGTATTCGTCGCGGCCTGCCCGCGAGCGGACCAGATCCAGGAACCGCGCCACCTTGGCGTGCGTGTCGCCGACCGCCAAGTGGTCGTTGAGCACGACGGTGTCGGCCGGTTCCGCGCTCAACCGCACCGCGGTCGTGGTCGGGTAGATGTCGAGGGTCATCGAGAGGCTTCCCGTGACGGGAAGGAAGTACGTCTCGTCGCGCTTGCCCCAGTACTTCACCAAGGCGATGTTCGGGTGCGCGACGGCGACCGCCGCGTCGCCGATCGCGTTGTCGCCGAGTCGATCCGCGAGCGGGTCGGCCAGCTCTGCTCCAGCTGTGAATGTCATTGGCGTGTCTCGAGCTCCGGTATCGAGGTGAATCGGGAATCGGTCATTGCTGTGCGCCTAGGACCGGAACGATCCAGGTCCGCACGGCGCCCGCCCGGTGCAGCGCCGCGCGTACGTTCGCGGCGCCGTCGCCGGTCTCGGTGAGGGCCAGGACGCATCCACCGAGGCCCCCGCCGGTGAGTTTCGCGCCGTACGCGCCGGCGTCGGACGCCGCGGTGACGAGGGTGTCTATCTGGGGTGTGCTGACGCCGAGTTCGGTCAGCAGGCCTTGGAATTCGAGCAGTGTCTTGCCGAGCGGCTCGGCGTGACCGGCCGCCAGATCCGCAGCCGCCGACTCGATCAGGTTCGCCGCCCGCTCCAGCAGCCGGTCGGCCGCTCTCCGGTCGGCGTCCAGCTTGCGGCGAACGGCGGCTACCGCGTGCTGCGTGGCGCCCGCCGTCCCCGTGTCGGCGATCACCAGGGCGGCGTCCAAGCCGACGGCCAGCTCGCGCGCCGTCCCGGCCTGGAACCGGATCGGCCCGGCCGCGACCGCGGCGCTGGCGTCCACGCCGCTGGCTCGGCCGTGTGCGAACTGCTCACCGCACTGGACCAACTCGTAGAGCGTGTCTGAGCCGACGGTCCGGCCGTAGAGGTCGGCGATCGCCCGCACCGCGGCCGCCGCGCACGCGGCGCTGGACCCTAGGCCACGCGCGGGCGGGATCTCGCAGTCGAGCACGACCTCGACCACCTCACCCGCCGAACCCCATCGCCGCAACGCCTCCTCGACCGCGACGTGCGCACCGGACGACGCGGTGGATCCATCGCCAGCGGTGAACCGAAACTGCTGTCCTGCAGGGGAATCGATTCCTGAAGGAACTTCAGGTCCACCCCGGCGAGCGACCGCGCGCGCCTCGAGCGTCGGCAAGGGAAACGCGAGCGCGGGCGTGCCGTGCACCACCGTGTGCTCGCCGAGCAGGATCGCCTTGCCGTGGGCGCGACCGGCGCCGTGCCCTTTGCACGTGCGGGCGCCGTGCCCACTGCCGGTGCCCGCGGTGGGTCCACTGCCCGTGCCCGCGGCGGGTCCCGCGGTGGGTCCGCTGCCCTCGCGAACGCTGTTCACGTCGTTTCCTCTCCCAACTCGAGCAGGTGTCAGCGGCTCGTTCCCGTACTGGGACGAACCGGTGACGGACAGTGCACAGCCGATGGCCACGTCGATGTGCGGCGACCCAGGGCCACGGTCGTGCGGTAGAGCGGAAAACGTTCAGGTAGAACGCAACTCGGCCGTCACTGCGGCTGATCCGAACGGCCGAGAAGAGCTTGGCGCAGACGTGCCCGCGCCGAGGGACCGAGCGGTGACGGGAAGAAGGCCGGAACCTGCTCGGCGTAGGCGCGGTAGGCCGCGCCGAAGCGGGCGACCAGATCGCGCTCTTCCAGGAACGTGCCGAGCAGGATGTAGCCGGTCAACCCGACCGCCCACAGCAGATGCCCGGCCGTCATGTCGCTGGCGCACCAGAACGACAGCAGCAGGCCGGTCATCAACGGATGACGCACCAAACGGTAGGGCCCGTGCACCTGTAGGCGGTCCATGGTCGCGTCCGGTACCTGGATGACGTAGTGGCGGTATGCCTGACTGATGCCGAGCAGGTGAAAGTGGTTGAGCAGCAACGTCGCCGCGTAGACCAGCACGAAGCCGAGCCAGAACCCGGCGTCGAGCACGGTCCCGACGACGCCGTCCGCCGACCAGATTCGTTGGGGCAGCGGCTGCCATGCCAGGCACATCACCCACACGACCAGGCAGACCATGACGATGTAGACGGTGCGCTCCAAGGCTTCCGGCACCCAGCGGGTGATGAACGCCTTGAACGCGGGTCGCGACATACCCGAGTGCTGCAAGCCGAACAGCGCCAGCAGCAGCACGTCGATGGCGATGGCCGGACCGGTCGACAGGTGCGGTCCCTCGTCGACGGTCTTGGGCAGCCACCAGCCTCCGGCGAACAACAGCAGCAGCGGCACGGTCACTCCGGCGACGCCGTAGACGCCGAAGGCGAGCAGGAACGGGACGAGCCGGCGGCGGTCCGTCAGCGCGCCCCGAACCTGTTGCTGCGTGGTGGTCAGATCCATGCGAACCAGGGCAGGAACCGCAGGCGGACCGTCCCCGTCTCCATCCGCTTGTCCAGCTTGGCCTTCCAGCGCTCGCCGTAGCGCGCGTCGAGGAAGCCACCGGGCCGGACCAGGCGCCACGACGACTGGATCGTCATCCAGTAAGGCACGATGACGGCCGCGTCGACCTGGCGCATGAAGTCGAGCTTGTCGGGGATCTGCGACCAGTGCACGCCCGGGTACCGGTGGTGCACGCTGTGGTAGCCCTGGTTGAAGATGAAGAAGTTCAGCCAGTTGCCCGCGGTGTTCAGCGATTTGCTCGGATCGTCCTCGAACACCCGCGCCGGGGCGTGGGTCAGCCAGGCGAAGTAGCCGGAGTTCACCTGCGTGATGAGGAACGGCAGGGCCCAGAACAGCGCGAACCGCTCGAAGCCCGCGACGTACCAGATGCCCACCGGCAGCGCCAAAGCCAGCGTGAGATCGAGGACGAAGGTGTGGCGACGCTTGCGGCGGCCCTCGGACGGGTTGGCGGCGAAGATCATTCGCATGGTGTGGTTCTTGACGATCGTGCCGTACCTGATCCAGTACCACACGGCGCCGAGCCCGCGCTCCATGCCCTCGGTGGACGTGACGTCGCCCGGTCCGTCGTTGAACCGATGGTGGTTGAGCACGTGCACTTCGCGCATCTCCGCCGAGGTCAGCGTGGCGGGCAGACAGCACATGATGTCCACGAATCGGTTCAGCCGCCGCGAGACGAACAGCGCCCGGTGCGTGTGCATGTGCATCACGCCGATGGTGAGCGAGAAGTTCAGCAAGGTCAGCAGGAGGATCAGTGGGGCAGCCAGGTACCAGTTCGTGGCGATCGGCACGAACAGGCCGAAGGACAGCAGCACGACCCACGCCACGATGTGCAGTAGCGGGCCGACGTTCGCCGGGTGCTCGAGCTTCAGCACCCGCCGGCTGAACGGCGGTTGGTCGGAGGACGCCGGGGGCGTTCCGTCGCCGGGACGGGTTGGCACGGTGGTCATAGGTGTTCTCCTCGGGTGTTGGTGGCGGGCGTTCCGATGCCGAAGCCGGTCGACGGACTGGTCACGGGCGATCTCCTCCAAGGGTTGTGCTGTCGAGGGCAGCCAGCTGGAATCTTGTTGCGAGGGCGCGCATCTCGTCGGCTCCGCGGGGTGGCAGCCGGTCCAGGGCGCCGAACGCCAGGTGATCGGCGATCATCATGGTGCGGATGTCGGAGGCGGAGAGTTTGCCCGTCAGCGGTTCGTCCGGCAGCGCCCGCACGAGGGCGAAGGTGGTGTCGACGATCAGCGGCACCATCGCGGGCGGGAGCCTGCTCGGGTCGACCGCGCCGAGCAGCCGCGCCGCGGCGTCGGAACCGGCGCCGAGCTCCGGCGAGGTGTCGAGCACCCGGTGGATCGCCGCGTCGGCGCATCGCTGCACCCGCTCGACCATCTTGGCCCAGCGCGCGGGCGACAGGATGGCCAGCGCGGTCGCACCGATCGGCCGCCGGTAGGGGACCGGCGCCCCGACCGTGGTGCACAGGAAGCCGGTCGTCGTGATGGCCATGTACGCCATCGCCGCCCGGGCGCCCGGGTTCGGTGTGCGCGGGCCGAGCCGGGCCAGCAGGGCGAACCCGCCCAGGGCCGGCGCGAGCAGTCGCAGCATCACCGCTCGGGTCAGTTCCGCGCGGTCGGCGACGCCGTAGAGCGCGAGTTCGCCGTCGCGCAGGTCGTTGGCCGCCTGGGCGATGACGCCGACGCATGCGGTGAGCTCGCGCAAATCCGCTTCGGCACAAGCCTCTTCGGCGGCCATCGTGCACGCGTAATGCGTCACGCGGCCGAGCACTCCCTCGCTGTAGGCGACCCGCGGGAGGGGCGAATCGAGGTTGCGGGCCATCACATCGCCGATATCGAGCAGCAGGCTGCCCACGCGTTCGCGTGCCGCGACGGGCAGCGCCGACACCAGTGCGCGCACGTCCGCGATGCGTTCGGCCAGCACCAGGTCCACGGCTTCGCTGTCGCGGACCGTGACACGCTCCGGCGGTGGCGGCGGGGTGTCGGTATTGCCGGTGAGGTACTCGGCGGCGGTCCGCACGGCGCTGCCCGCCAGCGGACGGTCGATCAGGTCCTCGTAGGCGTCGAGCACGCGACAGGCGAGCAGCGCCGCGGTGGCCTCGGCCCGCAGATCCGCGCCGAGGAAACCGATAGCGATGCCCATGTTGCGCGCCGCCGGGATCAGTGCCAGCCTGGCCAGCTCGTCCGGCGAGCCTGCCGCCCGCAGCGCGGTGAGATCGGGTGCGCGGCGCAGGTCGCGCAGCCCGTTGGCGAGGATGCCGAGTCTTCCTCCGGTCATCGGGACACCACCTGTAGCGCCAGGTTGCGCAGGTCGTCCCGCGCCGGGGTCGGCGGGAACGTCTCCAGCGCCTCGCAGGCCGTCTCGGCGGCGCGGATCGCGGCGTCGTGCGCGGCCTTGGTCGCCCCGCTGCGTACCAGGTCGGCCTGCAATTCGGCACTGGAAGTCGTTGAGGACAGCCACATTTCGCGAGCGTCTGGGCGTATCGCCAGCCATTCGATCACCGGCCAGGTCGGCACCCTGCGGTCCAGGTCGCCGCAGGCCTCCTTGCCGAGCGCGGGGTCGCCCTCGACGTCGCGCACGTCGTCCATGATCTGGAAGGCCAGGGAGAACTGCTCGGCGTAGCGCATCAGGGCGCGCAGCCGGTCGTGGTCGACACCGCCCGCCGTACCGCCGTAGGAGCAGGCCAGCCGGAACAGTGTGCCGGTCTTCGCGCCAGCGACGACCTCGTAGTGCCTGCGCAGCGCGGCGTCGTCGACGTCGGGAGTCATGGTCTCCACGAGCTGCCCCGCGGAAAGGTCCGAGATACTGTCCAGATAGGTGACGCCGGGAGCCTCACCGAGGTGTGCGCAGACCACCGGGTTGTCTTCCAGTACCCGCGCCAAGACCTGTAATGCGGTGCCCGCCATGTGGAAGCCGACCCGGGCGGCGGTTCGGATGCCGAACAAGGCGGGCACCGAGGGGGAATCGCGCCGCAGCAGGGAACTGTCGCAGATGTCGTCGTGGATCAGCGACGCTTCGTGGAGCATCTCCATCGCACAGGCCAGATCGACGGCGTCGGGGACGGACGCCGAGACGGCCGACGGCAGCAGGCGATGGCAGTCCAGTACCAGTCTGGCCCGGACCCGTTTGCCGGGGGCGGTCAGGACGTGACGGTATATGTCGTCGAAATCGCCTCCGGTGACCAGGATTTCGCGCATCCTCTCGGTGACCATCGCCGCTTGGTCGACCGGCGCGACGACCTGCTCTGCGGAGTCGGCGCGGGTATGTCCGTTCGCCGCCGGGGTGGCGACGTGCACGCGGCCGTCCGCGACCGCGGTGCTCGACCCTCCGGACATGGCCGCGACCAGGTGCCCGTCCTCCTGAAGTCCTGACGGTGACGTGGGATTGTCCATTGGCGGTGAGCTCCTTCGGTGTCATAGCGAGCGGAGTCGGGCATGCGGCGGCGACCACGGGCCTGAAGAGGGCGTGCTGTTACGGACGAATCGGCCGTTCGGGTAGCAGGCGTCGTTGCCGCCACCGCGACTTCGGTGAGCTGGTCGTCGCTGGTCTCGGTGAGTGCGGAGCGCAGCTAGGCGGCGATTTCGTGGTCGCCCGCGGGAGTCGGCGATGGTATCCGCCGAGCGATGGGTCCGCAGCTGAGTCCGGGGGGAGTGGTCCGTGGGGCGGATGGCAGTGCGACCGTCGCCCGTTCGGGAATCCACGGCTCTCCGGCTACGGAACCATCGCGTAACCGGGTCGACTTCGATGTCGAGTGCCGTGAAATGAGTTGTGCACCATTATGTTCGGAGCGAAGGTCGGCCGCGGTAGTCGGGGTGGCCCGGCGGTGCGACGCAGCGAGGACATGCCCGTTGCCGAGACGGTCGAGCCGACAGATCTCGACCGCACCTGTTGGACGCGAGCATAGGCACTGCGCCCGAAGGGTTTTCACGTTCTTGTACAAAGACCCGGTTTCGTCCACAACCAGCACACCGTCCGGATCGCCGGGGTGCTCGTCCGCGTACGCGCGCAGATGGTCACGCACCCGGTAGTAGTCGTTCCACATGGTCTTGCTCTACGCCCGCCGCAGCCCGTCCATCACCCAGCGCAACCACGAGCGCAACAAGTTCTTCAACCACGAACATAGCGAAAGAGGCTACCGCACAACACATCTAGGCGCGCGTTGAAACCGACCGGAATTCTTTGGGCAAACTTCTGTGAGGAATCACATTGCACGACAATGCAACTCAGACAGACGCTGGTTCAGTGCTCGACCACCGGGCCTGGCGGAGGGTAGTCATGGAACGATCCCCAGTACCGGACCATCGCGAACCCGAATCAGACGGCCCTGCTCCGGAAATCGTTCGAGGGCAACATCATTCGATCGCTACTTGTTTGCTTCTACGTGCTCGTAGCGTATTCCGCAATGCGTCTGCCGCTACCCTCTCGAGGCGTGGGAAGTAGGCCGTGACGCCGCGACAGCCTTGCCGCGCGCGTTCGCGAACGCTATCGT
Source organism: Nocardia sp. NPDC050713 (assembly GCF_040654315.1). NCBI lineage: Bacteria > Bacillati > Actinomycetota > Actinomycetes > Mycobacteriales > Nocardiaceae > Nocardia > Nocardia sp. NPDC050713. The sequence continues at coordinate 530,120 of NZ_JBFAHS010000002.1, forward strand.
TCGTTGATCGGCTCGCGATCCGAGCCGTTGACCCACGCGCGTCCGACAGCTTCGCGCTTTCGCTTCAAAGTGCTTGATAATAAACGAATCTCAGTCACCCCGCTGACACCGCGGCCTTCGCGACAGCGTCCGAAGAGGAATCGGATGCGAACCGGCCTACGGACGATCGGCGGCATCGGGGTGCCTGCTCGACGTGTTCCGCACTCTTCCATTGCTGACGAAATATGTTCGAGCACAATACTTTTCATCCGCGAGTCAGCGGGATGGCACGGCGCCGACGAATTCAACGGCATCCACCGGGCCGATCGTCTTCACGGTGATCACTGACGCGCCCACCACCGTGCCGCGTCCCTCGATTGCTGTCCAACACGTCGATCGCGCTGCTGACCACTGGGCCTGCGCGAGGTACCGCCGCCGCTCGTCTCGGCTCCCATTCCGCACCGGACGCCGGCGCTGCTACATGGGCGTTGGTCGCCCCCCAAGGTGCCGGTCTGATCGCGTTTTCAACTGTCACGGGTAGTCGATTTTTCAACCACACGAGCTCCGAACCGAAGCCCACCTTGGTGGGTTCGAACCACAAGGAGGGGGCGTCGTCCCGCACCCTGGGTGTCCTATCAGCGCAGGCCAGCGTCGAGCAGGCTGGACACCGTCACAACGACAGCGGGACCGCCCCGCCAGAACAACACGAAGGAGCAGCCCTTATGACGACCGACCAGCGCTCGACCCGCCGCACCCACCGCTTCGCACGCGCCCTGGCGATCGCCGCGGCACCCGCCCTGCTAGGTGCCGGCCTGGTGACGGCTGGCGTCGCCCAAGCCGAGCAGGACCCCAGCCTGCCGACCTGTTCCTGGCCCAACCTGGTGTGTGGCGGCCAGCAGGATCTGACCCCCGGCGGCCAGACCGACCTGACCCCGGGTGGCCAGACCAACCTCACGCCCGGCACATCGTCCGAGAACTACGACGCCTACGGTAACTACTACTACTACTGATCACCGCGCCGCCGTCCGGCACGCGCCCAGGAGAACCACACCAGCAACCCCGGGAGCTGCCCGCACCAGCGGCAGCACTCCGGGGTCGGAGGTAGCGCTGGATCGCCTGGTGCGCTGACGGCTCAGAGACTCGCGCCGAGCCAGGAGGCGAAGCCGACCAGGCTCTCGGTCTGGCGGCGCTGCGCTGCGGCGATGCCGAACAAAGTCTCCCGCACGGACGGATGCAGGCGCGTCTGCTGAGGCGCAGCGGCACGGGCCTTGTTGAGCGCGGCCAGGGCTTGATCGGGTTTGCCGGTCATCAGCCAGGCGCGGGCGTTGTCGTGCCAGTGGTGAGCCGCCCTCGGCGCGGCCATATCGGACGGAAGGGCCAAGGCGGCACCGTCACGCGCCGCTTTGCCAGGATCGCCCGCCTCGAGCTCGACCGCACAAGCGTGCACCTCGACGTTCCCCGGGCCGAAATCCGTCGTATAAAGCGCACTTTCCCCGGCCATCGGGCTCGCGATCCGCCGTGCCGCACCGATATGGGTCCGCGCGTCATCGAGGCGTCGTGCACGTGCGGCGACGATCGCCCCGCGCAGGTGGCTGTACCCGCGAAGGACTTTCTCCGCCTCGCTGTCACCGGGAACCAGAGCCAGGCCACGATCGACGAGGGACATCGCCACGTCGGTCGCTCCGTGTGCCATGAGAAGGCGCGACCGTTTGATCAGACTGCGGACGGCATAGGCGGGATCGTCGGCGTGGGATGCCGCCCAATCCAGCCGGTCCAGCACCAGCGCCGTCAACGACGAGTAGCCCAGTCTGCCGCACGCCCCCTCGGCGGCGATATACGCCGCGCACAGCATCTTGTACGCCTTCGCGCGGTCCCGGTCGTTTCGCGCGGCGTGGATCGCGCCGTACAACTGCCGGATCAGAGCGGGGAGCAGTACCAGGGCACGACGGGTGCGGTCGTTGCGCAGGGCCACCTCCACGGAGGCAAGGCCAGCGGACAGCTCCTCGAAAGAAGGCGGCTCGACCGCTCGGACATACGCGCCTTCGGCCAGCACCGTGCGCAACTCGGCGAGCCCTTCGATCGGACCGTCTTCGGCGAGAGTTTCGACATAGGGATTGCCATGAAGCCGCTCGGGTTCGATGCCGAGCGCGCCGCACACCGCCGCGATGAACCCCGGAGAAGCCACCTCACGCCCCTGCTCGACCGCCTTGACCATGCTCAGGCTGTACTTGGCCCGACCGGCCAACTGCTGCTGGCTCAGCCCAGCGATTTTCCGTTCCGCGGCGATCCGCTCCCCAGCGTGCTGGCCCATGCCTCGAGGGTAGATCGATCCCCACCGCACCGCCCCGCACTACTCGAAACCTGTCCCTGCACTGGCCTTTCGAACACATCCCAACCATCAAGCTGATACCTGGCCCCGCCGCCGGGTCGATGCGGTGCCCCCATCAGTTCCCGGCGGCGGGCGCTCCTCATATGTCGAGTGAACAAGGGGGTTCCGAATGGGTGTGTTCGACGCAGTGGTCAGGAGGCGGTTGTGAACGACACCCCGCCGAGCACCGATCCGTTCGCGCGGGTCGGCGCCGATACACCGCGTTCAAGGGTCGCCTATTACCGTACGGTGTGCGATCTGCCCGCGGTCGTCGAACCCGACACGGGGCGGATCAGTTTCACCGCGGGCATGGTGTGGGCGATCGAGATGCCTTCCGAACTCGGACAGTCGGTCGAATTCCACCTCGAAACCACCAAACAGGGCGGCGGGCCGATCGTCACCCACCCCCGATCCCGCACGTGGACATTCCTCGTGCGCTCGGACATCCCGGCAACCATGGTCGCGGCGCAAGCGGCGTTGTCTCGCAGTCGCCGAATCACGGTGCTGGGCAACGGTGATCGAATCGCGTTGCCGTCACCTGCCGATCAGGGCTCGGAGTATCGCGGGTGGATCACCGCCGCGCACTCGACGTTCCGCCCTTCCGGCCGTGCGGTGCTCTCCGGAGCGCACAGGTGCGCGACCTCGCTCCGCGAGCATTCGCGATGAGCACCGTCTCACCGCGACCGGAGGAGCCGGATGTGCACCTTTCGGTGTTCCTGCACGGAGTGCGCATGGACTTCGTCGCGTGCCTGACCGCCGCGCTGGTGTTCGTCGCCGAGCACCGCGACCGGCACTACGTCGACGCGGTGACCGTCGATGCCGCCGTGAACGGATTCCGGCGGCTGCCGAACGAGCGGCTCTATCTCGAACCCTGACTCAGCGGAAGTCGGTGCCGCGGCGGGCGGAGAATGGACAGCGGCGGACCGTCAATCGCGGCGAGCCTGTATGCGCGCGAGTTCGTCGTCGGTGTAGTCGGCGATCCATACCCGTTGCAGCATGTGCCAGTCTGCCGGGTGTGCGGCGATACCGGCGGCGAATCGGTCGGCGAGGACTTGAGTCGTGTGGCGCACTCCGCCGGTTGTGTCGATCGGCGCGCCGACGTGGAATCCCCAGCCGCCGGGGGTGAACCAGCAGTGCACCGGCAGCAGCGGTGCGCCGGTGTCGATCGCCAGCCGGGCCGGACCGGCGGGCATGCGGGCCGGTTCGCCGAAGAACGCGACCGGCACGCCTCTGCCGGACAGATCGCGCTCACCGAGCAGCCCGACTATCCGCCCCTGCTCGAGTCGCGCGGTGAGGTGCTCGAACGGTGGTGTCGCGGCACCGGTGAGCGGGACGATCTCGAAACCCAAACTCTCACGGAACCGGACGAAGCGCCGGAACAGGGATTCCGGTGCGAGCCGCTCGGCCACGACGGTCGGTGAACCCACCCGCTGCACGATCCAGACCCCCGCCAAGTCCCAATTCCCGCTGTGCGGCAAGGCCAGCACCGCGCCGCGTCCGCGCTCGACCGCCTCGTGGATGTGTTCGAGCCCGGTGGCGGAGGATTCGATGGTCTCGGCCAGCCGCACCGGATCCATCGACGGCAGCCGGAACGCTTCACACCAGTAGCGAGCGTAGGAGCGCAGGCTCGCGTGCACGAGATCGTCCGGCACCTCGTGCGGGGCGGTGCCGAGTACCCGAGCCAGATTGCGCCGCAGTTGGTCTGGTCCGCCGTCACGGGCCGAGCGCTCGGCCGCCATGTCGAACAGCCGGCCAGCCCACCGCTGCGGCATGGAACGCACCAGCCGCCAGCCCGCCGCGTACCCGAGATCCCAGGCTCGGTCCTTCGGGTTCACGAAGTGTCCTCTCGGATACGAAACTCGGATGCGTAAACAGCGGTGACACCGCCGGATCCTCTTTCCCGACGGACATTCGGACGCGACAGCTATTACCCGTCGAACAAGCCATGTCGAGCTTCCTCCATGTCACACTGTAGCGATAAGCTGGCTATCAGCGCTGAACCCCGTCGATTTTGATTGGTCCATCGAACAATTCGAACGACCCGGGCGGCCACACCGTGTGCCGTGCCGGAACTCGCTGGCTAACTTCTCGCATGCAGGGGGCTTGATTGAGTACTGCTGCACCTCGAACGCTGCTCCAGAACGCGACCACCGCGCTGTGGCGCGGCGCGGCATCGCTACGCACCGTGCTGATCGTCTGCGGCGGAGTGGCGATCCGGCCGGGCGCCGATCTGGCTCGCGCGAGACTGCACGGGGTCGAGCTCCCCGGAGCGGACCTCACCGGAGCCGATCTCACCTCCGCCGATCTCCGCCAGGCCTACCTGGTCGAGGCGGTATTGGTCGACGCCAAACTCGCGCACGCCCAGCTCGACCACGCCGATCTGCGCGGCGCGGATCTCACCGGCGCGGACCTGACCCGAGTCGACGCGGCGGGAACGGATTTCTCCGAGGCCGAGATTCCGGGCATCGCGACGGCGAAAGACGTGACGTGGTCGGAAGCGACACGCTGGGGCGAGTATTCCGACCAGGTCCGCTCCCGCTCTCGCTCCCTCGGCGGCGGCCGATACCGGCTCAATCCCTAAGGAGCGCGGGGACGAATTCTCCGTTACCGAAGCCGATCTCCGCGGTTGCGGGCGCATGCCCGCACAACCGTGCTACATTCCGTCTGGACGTTAGTCCAATTCATACACGGGGTCGGGTATTTCGAGCGGAGAAACAGTGCTGGGGACCACGCGTACAGTGCTGGCGTCCGCCGCGGTGGCGATGCTGCCCCTCGCGGCCGCGGGACTGCCCGCCGGACCGGCGGCGGCCGATCCGGGGTATTCCGAGTATGTGGCGCTGGGGGATTCGTGGGCGGCCGATGTCACGGGCAGTCAGATCAGCACACAGTTCGCGCCGGTGAATTGCCTGCAGAGCGCCTTCAACTATCCGAAGCAGGTGGCCGCCGCGCTGTCGATACCGGTCTTTCGCGACGCCACCTGCGGCGGCGCCGAGACCCGGCACATGACGAGCCCGCAGGCCACAGGGCTGGGCAGCAACCCGCCCCAATTCGACAGTCTTACTCCCACCACGGATCTGGTGACCCTTGGCATCGGCGGCAACGACGCCGCCCTGGCGAAGTCCGTGTTCACCTGCCTGACGCTCGATCCCGCCGCGACACCGTGCCTGGACAGAATGATCACCGGTGACACCGACCGCATGACCGAGGCCATCGGCGTCGCCGCCACCCGGGTGACCGCGACGATCGCTGGCATCCGCGAACGCGCCCCGCACGCCCGCATCCTGCTGCTGGACTACTTCGATGCCGTCGGCACCACCGGCGGCTGCTTCCCGGAGATTCCCATTTCCGACGCCGACGCGATCTGGCTGGGCGACAAGCTCATCGAGCTCAACCACATGCTCGCCCGCGTCGCCGCGGCCACCGGTGTGGAGTTCGTCGACAGCCACACCGGCAGCACCGGCCACGACGCCTGCCAACCTCCCGGGGTGCGGTGGGTAGAGGGGCTCGTCCCGTTCTCCAGCACACCGGCCGGTCTCGCCGTGCCTTTCCATCCCAACCAGCTCGGGGCGGACTACCAGGCGCGGCGGGTGTTGGAGACGCTGGGCGCGTAGCGGTTTCGTGAACGCGGCTCAGCGCCTGGTGCGGGCCGCGGCGACGTCGTCGGTCGTTTTGACGAATCGTGCGATCAGCTCGGTGATCACCTCGGGCTGCTCGAGCGTGCTCGTGTGGCCGCAGTTGGGGACGATCTCGAGCGTGGCGTCCTTGATGCGGTCGGCGATCTGCTTGGCTTTGTCCGGCGGGGTGTCGATGTCGTCGGCGCCGACGACGACGAGGGTGGGCACATCGATGCGGTCCAGTTCCGGCAGGATCGCGCGACGGTCGGCGACACCGATGATCGCGCGGTGGATTCCGGCGCGCTCGGATCGACTCAGCCGCCGAGCCCATTCGGCAATGACCGGCTCACCCGCCGAGCTGGCCCGAAACACCGGCCCGAACAGCAGATTCGCGGCGCGGTCGCGCACCAGGCTGGTTCCGGCGAGCCGGTAGACCAACGCGAGCAGCTTGAACTTGGCGGACTGCACGGCGCTCTCGGCCTCGGCGCTGGTGTCGAGCAGGGTCAGCGAGCGCAGCAATTCGCCGCGGCGCGCGGCGATGCGTTGCCCCACGAACCCGCCCATGGACACGCCGACGTAGTGCACCGGCGCGAGATCCAGGTGGTCGATCAGGGCCACCACGTCATCGGCGAGAGTGTCCATGTCGTAGCCCGACGGCGTCGGTGCGCTGTAGCCCTGGCCGCGGAAGTCGATCGCGACGCAGCGGTAACGCGAACGCAGCGACTCGATTTGCGGTTCGAACATCCAGCCGCCGAACAACAGCCCGTGTCCGAACACGATGGTCGGCGCGTGCGGCCGCCGCGGCGGGAGGCCGGTGTCGATGTAGGCGAGTTCGGCGCCATTGATGTGACTGGTCGGCATAGTGACTCCTGCCTGGTCAGCGGTCGACTCATCGTCGCGGGGCTACAGGCTAGCGTCAGGTTGAGCAACGCTCAATAGTGGATGGAGCTTTGCACAACGGTGGTACCTTCGCCAGATGACCGCGTCCGGGAGCGCCCGCATCCGCTTGAGGAGCGAGGATCGTCGCCGACAGCTCATCGGCATCGGGCTGCGCCTGCTCGTCACCCGCCCGATCCACGAGCTCGCCATCGACGAGGTCGCCGCGGAGGCCGGCATCTCGCGCGGCTTGCTGTTCCACTACTTTCCGACCAAGCGCGACTACTACATCGCGGTAGTCCGGGCGGCGGGGGACCGGATGCTCGGTCAGACCGAAGTGCCCGAAGACGGAACGTCGCAAACGCGCGAGCACGCTGTCACCGATGGCTTCGTGAACTTCATCCGGCGTCGTCGCGCCAATTACGTGGCCTTGGTGCGCGCGGCCAGCGGCGGCGACGACCGAGTCATGGAAGTGTTCCAGGACGTTCGCGCGACCTTGACCGACCGGATCCTGCACGCGATGGGGCGTCCGGAGGCCGACGCGATGACGCGCCTCGCCGTCCGCGGCTGGCTCGCGATGGCCGAGGAGATGGCCGTGGAAGCCGACGACGACGTGGCCACCTCGGATCTGGTCGACTACCTCGTCGACGCCCTCGGCCGCCTGTTCGGCTCGCCCGCAGACTGACACCGCTGAACCCTGCATCGAGTCCTTCGAGGCGCGCCTTATTGAGCATTGCTTAGAAATGTTCTAATGTCGCCGTATCGGGGGAATCGACAAGGAGCCATCGTGGACTTCACACATTCAGCCGTCGCTCGTGACTACATCGACCGGGTACGCACGTTCATCGACAATGAGATCACGCCGCGCGAGGCGGACTATTTCGCCACGCTGCACGGTCTTTCGGACCGGTGGGTCGTCTCGCCCGTCGTCGAGGAACTCAAGGCCGCGGCACGTGAGCAGGGGCTGTGGAACCTCTTCCTGCCCGACGACAAGTACGGGGCGGGCCTGTCGGTCGTGGAGTACGCGCCGCTGGCGGAGTTGATGGGTCGCTCGCTGCTGGCTCCCGAGGTGTTCAACTGCAACGCCCCCGACACCGGCAACGCCGAGGTGCTGGTGCACTACGGCAGCGACGCCCAGCGCGCGGAATGGTTGACACCGCTGCTGGAGGGCCGGATTCGTTCGGCGTTCTGCATGACCGAGCCGGACGCGGCATCCTCGGACGCGACGAACATGAGCGCGACCGCGATCGTGGACGGCGACAGCGTCGTCCTCAACGGCCGCAAGTGGTGGAGCACCGGAATCGGGCATCCGAACTGCCGATTCGTCATCTTCATGGGCCTGACCGATCCCGAAGCGCACCGCCACGCACGGCATTCGATGGTCTTGGTGCCGCTGGACACCGAGGGCGTTCGGGTGGAACGGATGCTGCCGGTGATGGGTTACTACGACGAGCCCTACGGCCACGGCGAAGTGTCGTTCACCGACGTCCGCCTGCCGCTGGACGCGATCATCGCCGGACCGGGCCGCGGCTTCGAGATCGCCCAGGGCCGCCTCGGACCGGGCCGGATCCACCACTGCATGCGCCTGATCGGCATGGCCGAGCGCGCGCTCGAGCTGGCCTGCGAACGGGCCAGCAGCCGCCACGGTTTCGGCAAACCGTTGATCAATCTCGGTGGCAACCGCGAACGCATCGCGCACGCGCGCATCGCGATCAACCAGGCGCGGCTGCAAGTCCTGCACACGGCGTGGCTGCTGGACACCGGGGGAGCCGCGGCGGCGATCAGCGAGCTGTCGCAGGTGAAGGCCTCGGTGCCGAGCATGGCCTACTCGGTGATCGATATGGCGATCCAGCTGCACGGCGCGGCGGGACTGTCCGACGACACCCCGCTGGCGGGGTTCCTCTCGGCGGCGCGGGCGCTGCGGCTGGCCGACGGCCCCGACGAAGTGCACCTCGGCGTCGTCGCCCGTGTCGAACTCGCCCGGTATCGGGACCGCGCGTGACCCGGCCGCACACATTCGAACCTCAGGAGGATCGTCGATGACCACCCGACAGCGCATTCTGATCACCGGCGCCAGCAGCGGCCTCGGCGAGGAGATGGCCCGCGGCTTCGCCGCGAAAGGACGCGACCTCGCGCTGTGCGCGCGCCGCGTCGAGCGGCTGCACCAGCTGCGCGACGAATTGCTCGCCGCGCACCCCGGCATTCGGGTCAGCGTGCGCGAACTCGACGTCAACGACCACGACGCGGTCTTCGAGGTGTTCCATGCCTTCCGCGACGACCTCGACGGCCTGGACCGGGTGATCGTCAACGCCGGGCTCGGCAAAGGCCAGCCGATCGGCACCGGCCGCTTCCACGCGAACCGGCAGACCGCCGAGACGAATTTCGTTGCGGCACTTGCCCAATGCGAGGCCGCAGTGGAGATCTTCCGCCGTCAGCGGTCCGGTCACCTCGTCGTCATCTCCTCGATCAGCGCGATGCGGGGCCTGCCGCGCAATCTCACCACCTATGCCGCGAGCAAGGCCGGTGTCGCGGCGCTGGCCGAGGGGATCCGCGCCGAACTGCTCGACACTCCGATCGCGGTCACCACGCTGTACCCGGGGTACATCGAGTCGGAGATGACCGCCGCCGCGGGCCGAACGCCGCTGATGGTGTCGACCCGAAAAGGCGTGCGGGCCATGGTCAAAGCCATCGAGGCCGAACGCGTCCAGGCCAAAGTCCCCGCCTGGCCGGGCTTGCCGCTGGCGGCCGCCATGCGGGTTCTGCCGCTGCGCGTCGTCGCCAAGGTCAGCTGATGGGCGATGAACACGGTGCGGTCCGCGCCCGTCGCCAGCCAAGCCATCTGCCCGGCATGCTCACCGCTACCACCACAAGCAGACCCGCAGCCCGGCGTTCCGTACGCTATGGCTCTCCGTGAACTACCTGCATCGGCGGTGCCGCAAGATCATTCAGCAGGCGCCTCGATAAGCAAACGCCACCACCGCGCAGTCGAAAGACCGCGCGGTGGTTCGTTTTTCAGTGCTTTCCGGGAACTGAGGGTAAGCCTCCGAGGGAACCGCTCACATCCTCGCTCGATCGAGCAAGCGAGTGCCGAGGTCGGAATTCAGCAGGAAGCTGCCTGTCACGCCGCCGAGAATCGCGGCGGTGTAGCCCTTGATCAAGAACAGTTCGGGCATGTCGATCGAACCCCAGTAGTTCAGGCCGACGTTGTGGTCCAGGCTCCAGCACAGCGTCTGGCACACGCTGTATGCCGCTGCCGCGGACAACGCGGTGACGAGGTAGGCGGCGCGGGTGCCGGGGCGGAATCGGTGGCCGATCAGGTAAGTGATGCCGCCGACGGCCGCGCCCATGCCGATTCCGCACAAGCCGAGGGTCCAAACCAAACGCCATACGAGTGGGCCGTTATCGGGAAAGAGGATCAACCCGATGATCAAGAACAACAGTTCCCCTTGGAAACCCAGGGAAATGAAGACCTTGATCGTCCGGAGAGCTCGGCGTTCACCCTCGGACATCGACGGTCCTGCGGTCGTGGCGAAATTCGGCATCGTGGCCATTGAGTACTCCTGAATCTGCACCGGTGCGGGCCGGTGGTGTGACGACGCCGAGTGGGTCGCTGGGATGGCCGGTCGAGCGGTGGTCGACGGCTGGTGCAGAGTATGTCACATACCATAATGCATAGACCAGAGGGATCGAGCGGAAGATCCTCGGCTAAGACCGCTCGGTCGATGTCGAGCGGCGTGCGCGGGAGAGGAAGCGCTGACTGTCGATCAGGAGTTCCAGCTGGTGCGCGACGTCGTCGAGCGGCTGCGGGCCGCGCCGTGACCGGCACAGCACCACAGCGCCTTCGACCGAGGCGATCGCCATGGTCGCCAGCTGCCCGGCATCGTCCTCGGCCAGACCCTCGCCGAGGAACGCCCGATGCAGTGCGTCCCACCAGCGTTGGAAGATTCCGGCCGTGCTGTCGAACAGTTCGGGCGCCTCGTCGTTGGAGCCGACGGCCACCGCGACCACCGGGCAGCCCGCGGTGAAATCGCTGTCGAGCAGCATCTGCCGCCAGAATCGCACGAACTCGTGCAGGATCGCGGTAGATCCCTCCGCGGCCGCCCCCTCGATGATGGCGCCGATCGCGTCCCCGGCGAATTCCAGGGCCTCGGTGATCAATTGCGCTCGGCCGCCGGGGAAGTGGTGATACACCGAGCCACGCGGCGAGCCGCTGCGGGCCAGGATCGCGTCGATCGTCACGCCGCCGACCCCGCGCTCGCGCAGCACTTCCACCGCACTGTGGATCATCGCCGCCCTGGTGTTCTTGGGCACGGCCCCTCCTTCGACGTCACGCGCGGGCCGAGGAGGCCCGCAGTTCTATACACTATTGCATAATTCATAGAAGCCGTGTTTCACTGAGCCCGATGGAGGAATCGAGTTCCAGCACCCTCGGCGTCTGCGTCCGGCTCACGGTCATCGGCGCGTGCTTCGATCTGCTCGCCTGGCACGCGGATCTGCTTGCCATGGCCGAGGATCCGGCCCGCAAGACGCTGATGGCGACCTGGTTCGTCCTCGGATGGGGTTTCGCTCCCGGAGTTCTGACCTGGCTGGTCATCCAGTGGGCCTCGCGACATCTTCCGGCCGGGCCCGCCGCGGGCGTGATCGCGGCCGCCGGTCTGTCCGTCACTGTCGCCGTGTGCTATCCGATGTATCTGTACATCGCCGATCCCGCGTTCATGGCCGCGGCGATGGGCACGAGCCCCGGCGCGGCGGCGCATGCCGGGCACCACAGCGCCGGGCCGGTGGTGAGCTTCGAGGTGTTGCTCGTTCCGACGTTGATCGTCGTCGGCTTCGCGATCGCGAACGCGATCGGTCCCGCAAGCTCCGGGTGCAGCGCGCATGGCTCGCCTCGATAGTCCGTCGAAGCGGGCAGGCGTCCCGAGGCGAGACCGACCGAGCGCGTTATGGAGTCGTGGCGTTTTCGGCTCGCGCGGGGTTGTCGTGCGGCCGGGCGTCGCCGGATTCGTCGAGGTGGAATCTCCGCCGCACATCCGGGCGGGTGAGCAGTTTGGCGGGGTAGCCGGGGCCCGGGCGTGGTACGACGTCGTCGACATCGATCGGTTCTCGGCAGTGTCCGCACACCACCTCGGCCGTGCTGTCGTGTCCGCAGGGCTCGTGGTGAAAGACCAGCGGCGGTCCGTCACTGTCGGCGAGCCACCGATCGCCCCATCGGGTCATCGCGGCGACGATGGTGTAGAAGTCGCGCCCGGATTCGGTCAGCACGTACTCGTATCGGGGCGGCTGCGTTTCGTACAGGACCTTGTCGAGCAATCCGGCCTCGACAAGTCGGCGCAGCCGCTCGGACAGCGTGTTCCTGGCGATGCCGAGCTCCTGCTGGAACTCGTCGAATCGACGGAATCCGTAGAACGCTTCGCGCATGACCATCGGGGTCCACCAGTCGCCGAGCAGGTCGATGGTGCGCGCGAACGAGCAGGGCCAGTGTGCGAACGAGGTACGCCTCATTCGACCATGCTAGCGGATCTATTTATAAGACTCAGCAGCTAGAACCAGTCTTCTGCATTTGCTTAGTGGGTCTATCTACGCAACTATGGAGGTAGAGGGGCTAGCGGGAAGGGTTCGGAAATGGAGTGGACCGGACAGGTCTATGCGGACGTGCCGGCGGTCGCCGCGGAGATCTACATCGAGGCGGACGCGAACGCGGTATGGGAGCTGATCAGCGATATTCACCTGATGCCGCAGCTCAGCGCCGAGGTGCAGGACGTGTCCTGGCTGGACGAGGCCACCGGCCCCGGCGTCGGGCGCCGGTTCGTCGGCCGGAATGCCCATCCATCCCTGGGCGAATGGGAGACGGTCAGCACCGTGGTGGAGTTCGACGGACCACGTCGATTCGCTTGGGCGATAGGCGATCCCGCCCATCCGTCGTCGGTGTGGCGGTTCGCGCTCGAGCCCACCGGTTCGGGGACGACACTGCGCCAGGAAGCGCAGATGGGACCGGCGCCGTCCGGACTCAGCCTCGCGATCGAGGCGATGCCCGACAAGGAACAGAAGATCGTTTTCGTGCGGCTGCGCGAATTCGAGAGAGGTATCCGAACCAACCTCGCCGCCATCAAGCGGCTCGCCGAACAGGAGAAGTGATGCGCACCGCGACGACCGTGGAAGGTACCGGCGGCGATTGGCGCACGATCACCGGGTTCGTCGTCGAAGCCGAGAAGCTCGGGCTCGACATGTGCTGGGTGGCCGAGGCGTGGGGGAGCGACGCGCCGTCGCCGCTGGGTTATCTGGCCGCGCGCACGGAACGAATCCTGTTGGGTTCGGGCGTCATTCAGCTCGGAACCCGATCGCCGGTCACGATCGCCCAGACCGCGATGACCTTGGCGCAGCTGTCCGGTGGCCGGTTCCTGCTCGGCTTGGGCGCCTCGGGTCCACAGGTCATCGAGGGGCTGCACGGCGTACCGTTCGCCCACCCGCTGCGGCGCATGCGCGAGACCGTCGAGATCGTCCGCCAGGTGTTCACCGGCGACAAGATCGCTTATCGCGGAAGGGAATTCGCGATTCCGCTGCCCGATGGACAGGGCAAGCCGATGCGGGTTTCCCTGGAGCCGGTGTCGGTGCCGATCTACCTCGCGACGCTGTCGCCGAAGATGCTGGAACTGACCGGTGAGATCGCCGACGGCTGGCTGGGTACCAGCTTCGTCCCGGAAGGCGCCGACGAGGCGTACTTCTCCCATCTGGACAAAGGCCTGAGCCGCTTCGGTCGCACCCGCGCCGATCTGGACATCTGCCAAGGCGCGGAAGTGAACATCGTCGCCGACGAGGCGGACCTGCCGGAAGTGCTCGCCAGTCGCAAGCTGGAGCTGGCGTTCTCGCTGAGCGCGATGGGCACCAGCACGACCAACTTCTACAACAACGCCTACAGCAGGCAGGGCTGGTCGGATATCGCCGCCGAGGTGAACGAGCGCTGGCACGCGGGCGACCGCGCCGGTGCGGCGGCGCTGATCAGCGACGACATGGTGCTGGCCACCACCCTCATCGGAACGTGCGGCATGGTGCGCGACCGGTTGCGGGTCTGGCAGGAAGCCGGTGTCGACACCGTCCGCCTCTATCCCGCGGGGGACACCCTCGCCGCTCGCCTGGACAACCTCGGCCAAGCCCTCGACATCATCCGCGCCCTACCGTCTCGCTGAGCAGCCCCAGCCGCTCGGAATCAATTGGCGGACAGAAAGATATGCGGCGAGACTGTGCCGGTGGATCTTACGAACGCATCCCGTGCGTGGAATCGGCACGGTTTCGCCGTCCTGCCCGGATATCTGCCCGAAGACGTCTTGACGCCCGCGGTCGCCGATCTGGCGTCGATGTTCCCTTCGGCGCATGGGTTCCACGACGGCAGCGACCCGCGCCGCGACCGCTTCGTCGGCGACGAGTTCGCCGGTATCGACAGTTTTCCCTTCGCCGGCACCGAGGTCGCCCTGTTGGCGGTGCACGATTTGCTCATCGATCTGGCCGAGGAACTGCTGGGCAGCAACGACTTACGCCTCTACACGGCCGAGGCGTGGGCGAAGTACACCGGTGCGGCGGACTACGACCAGCATCTACACCGCGACTACCTCAACCACACCCTGCTGGTGCCGAGCAGCGCTCCGGCCTTCAAGCAGGTCGAGATGTTCGTCTTCCTCGACGACGTCCCCGAGGCTCTGGGCCCTCCCCATCTCGTATCGCGAACTCACACAAGGGATATCGCCGCCACACCGAACTGGTTTCCGGATGGGGAGTCCGGACAAGACCCGGCCGCGAGGTTCCGCGGGCCGGGCCGACCGGACCTGTACGAACGTGAGGTCTCCGCCGCCGGTCCCGCCGGCACGGTGGTGGCGTTCGAGTTGGGCACCTTTCACCGCGGTACCGGCATGGCACGGCCGGGCGGCGCGCGTTTCTCGATGCATCTGGGCTACCGCCGCGCCGACAACGAGTGGGGCCAGCGCTACGGATGGGCGCTGCGCAGCCACGAACCCGCCTGGTATCGGTTCGTCGAACGCGCCAGCCCGCGTCAGCTACAGCTCTTCGGATTCCCGCCGCCCGGCCATGCCTTCTGGACCGACGAAACTCTGGCGGGCATGGCGTTGCGCTACCCCGACCTCGACCTGTCACCTTGGCGCTACCGACCGTGACCGGAGTCGGGTTCGGCTTCGATGTGTCGGTGCGGGCCTGGCGCCGCGTTTCTGTCGTACCGGCGGTGTAGTTTCCGGCGCGTGGCATTGAACTGGAAGCTCGTCATCGACAGCAAGAACGCGCCCGCCCTCGCGGACTTCTGGGCCGCGGCCCTGGAGTACGAGGTGGAAGACCCCAGCGCTCTCATCGAGCAGCTGCTCGCCGCGGGCCATCTCGGCGAGGAGGCGATTCTGGAGCACGGAGGCCGCAAGATCTTTCGCGGCTACGCCGGAATCCGGCATCCCGACGATCCGTTCGATCCGCTCAGTGGCGTCGGGCGCGGCAGGCGGCTGCTCTTCCAGGACGTACCCGAGGACAAGTCCGGCAAGAACCGCCTGCACATCGACGTGCACAGCGAGCCGGGCGATCTCGAGGGGCTCGTGGCACGGCTGGAAGGGCTCGGCGCGACTCGCGTCCGCGAGTTCGACAACGGACCCGCCGGGCACTGGTGGGTCATGCGAGACCCCGAAGGCAACGAGTTCTGCGCCGCGTAGATCCGGTTCCACCAAGGTGGTGATCCGTTCACCCTTGGGGAAGCGACTTCAGCTCTCGGGGCACTGACTACGGCGGACGATCCGGCGGACAGTGGGACACGTAACCACCAGCGAACCGGAGCCTCCGATGTCGATCACCAGCACAGCCGCCACCTCGGCGGGTCGGCGTGCCACGGTCTCGACCCGAGACGGTGTGGAACTCGCCCTTCGTGAATACGGACCGCAAGACGCGGAGCTCACGGTCGTACTCCTGCACGGACACTGCCTGCGCACCGCGTCTTGGGCCTACGTCCGCGACGCGCTGATGCGCAAGTATCCGGGCGGTCGGCTCGTCTGCTACGACCACCGCGGCCACGGCGACTCCGCCGTCGCGTCCCGTCAGACCTACAACCTCGAGCAGCTCGGCCACGACCTGCGCGACGTGCTCGACGCCGTCGCCCCCATCGGGCCGGTCGTGCTGGTCGGCCACTCCATGGGTGGCATGACCGCGCTGACCTATGCCAGCTTGTACCCGCACGAAATCGGCACTCGCGTCGTCGGCGTCGCGCTCATCGCGACCGCCGCGAGCGGGCTCGCCGACGCGGGCTTCGGCCGCCTCCTGCGCAACCCGGTCATTTCCTTGTTCCAGGCCGCCGTCCGGCGCGCGCCGACCATGATGCACCACGCGAAGCTGTTGGCCTGCAAGGTCTTCGCCCCCCTCATCCGCACCGCCGAGTTCGGCGATCGCAAGGTCAGCTCGCGGGTGCTGACGCTCGCCAACGCGATGCACAACAAGACTTCGATCGTGACGATGGCGAGCTTCCTGAGCGCCTTCATGGTCTACGACCAGACCGACGCGCTCGCCGTCCTCTCGAAGATCCCGACGCTGGTGCTGTGCGGCTCGGCCGACCTGATGACGCCGCCCTCGCACTCCGTCGCGATGGCCGCCACCATCGAGTACTCGGACCTGGTGATGGTCGAGGGCGCTGGCCACTCCGTGATCCTCGAGCAACCACGCCACGTCGCCGACGCCCTCGCCCGCCTGCTGGAGCGAGCGGGCGGCACCCCCGTGGCCGATGATCCCGGCCTCCTCGCCGCATAGTCCGCACGGACTGTCACCTCTCGGGCAGAAGCGTGCCCAGTGGGCCGAGGTCGATGTTCAGGTCCTCGGGTGTGAGACCGAAGTGCTCGCGCAATTCGTCCATGCGCTGCTCGAGCAGCATGAGGGTGGTGCCGATGCGTTCGATCTGCACCTCGCTGAGGTCGCCGTCGTCCACGCGGCGTAGTGCCTGGCGCTCCATCAGCTGTCGCAGCAGCTCCACCAAGGTGAGTACGAGCGTGACGAGTCCGCGTTCGACGGATTCGGGATCGGCGTCGATACGCGGTGACAGGCCGTCGAATTCAGTCATCCGGGGCCGGTTCCAGTGCGCTGCGCGCCGTCGGCGCGAGCGGGTTGGCGGAGATGGTGCTGACCGAGGAGATCAGGGCGCGCAGCGAGATCTGGACCATGTCGACGTCCGCGATGGAGAGCCTGATGTCGCCGGTGACGACGACGCCGCCCGCGAGCACCCGATCCAGCAGATCGATGAGCGCGACGCGTCGCTCGCTGTCGGTGCGCGTCATCGCGCCTCCCGTTCCGCACCGGCGAACGAGTACGGCGGCCAGGGACCGGTGAGTTCGAGCCGGATGCCGGGGAACTGCTTCCCGAGATCCTCCACCACCGCGGCGAATTCGTCGGCGCGGTCGTCGTCGACGAGGTAGGTGCCGTTGAGCACCATCCAGTCCCGGCGACCGTTCAGCACGGGATCGGTCAGCGGCTGACGCCGACCCGCCGCGGCCTGCCGGACGAGGCGCTCGTGAATCTGGTCGGCGCGCTCGGCCGCGTCGCGTTCGACGGTCTCCCGCGCGGACAACTGCGCGCGCCGCCGCAGCAGATAAGCCGTGCCCGCGCCGCCTCTTTCGGTCCGGGCCAGATCGGCCTCGGCCACCGCGGCGGTGAGCGCCGCCCGGTCGCCGTAGGCTTTGACGCCCCACTCGGTCCGCCCCTGGATCAGGGCAAGCGCCGATTCGAAGGCCGCGCGGCGTTCGTCGAGCATGCCGCGCACCCGGTCGTCGTCGAGGAAGACGACGGCCAAGCGCAGCGGCACGGCCGCGCCTCGTCGCGCCAGTGCGGAGACCACGGTGTCGTGGGCCCGAGCCGTCGCCTCCAGCCACGTCAGATCCTCCAGATTCCGGCGCAGCGGCTCGTCGCCGAAGACCGCGAGCGGCACCGACCCCACGACTGCCGCGAGATCGCCGGAGACCACCGTGCGCACCGCCTCCCCGGCCACGCCGGTCAGGTCGCCCAGGTCTGCCCCGAGGTCCGCGGTCACCGCGTACAGCCAGACTCCGTCGGCGTCAGTCACGGTCTCGCTCTTCCTCCGGTTCGCGTGCGCGCTCGATGGGCTTGCGGCCGAGATCCTTTCGCGACTCCAGTTCGGCGATCCGATCGCGCAGCTTCTGGTTCTCGAGTTCGAGATCGTGATCCTGCCGCTCGAGGGACCGTGCCTTGCTGTTGAGCCACGGATCGGTCTCCCACCAGTCGATGCCCACCGCCTTCGCGGTCTCCAGCGACGCGACCACCAGCCGCAGCTTGATCGTGAGGAGCTCGATGTCGAGCAGATTGACCTGAATGTCGCCCGCGATGACCAAGCCTTTGTCGAGGACCCGCTCGAGGATGTCGCCGAGGTTCGTCGACCGGTGGCCGCCACCGTACGGCTCCGGCATCGATGATCCGCTGTTCACGACGGTCATGACGAACCTCGGACACCGATGTCGGTGCTGCCGCGGCTGTAACGCCGGGTTCTGCGGTAGGCCACCAGGTTTCCGTCCAGGTCGAGTTCCACCTCGTAGAGCGCGAGCATGTCCGACGACGAGGGGATGCGACGGTCCTCGAGCACCTCGATCTCGACCAGCCAGCCCTCCTCGATGGGCTCGGCCGAGGTTGCCCCCTCGGCCTGCTTCGAAGTCAGCTCGGCCAGCTCCGCGATCGCCGCCGCGGCCGCCTGTGCGGCGGTCCGGCACTGCGATCGATCCGATCGGCCGCCGTCCTCGGTCTCGTCGTCGGCTCTCCGGGCGCTCACTCGGATCACTCCCTCCGGTCAGGCGGTGCCGCGCGGGCGCATCATCCGGTCGAGGACCGCCTGCTGGGCCTGCGCGTGCTCTTCCTCGGACAGTTGACCGGCCGCCCTGGCCTCGTCGATCGCCTCGAGCTCACGCCGGATGGTCGCCGGATCGTTCAGCTGCCGTTCGACTTCGTCCTGGATGACCTGACCGAGCCAGATCACGCCGCGGACCGGAGCGAGCGGCAACGTGACGATCGCCGAAATCAAACCCACCGATCAGCCCTCCGGTGCGCGCTTCATCACGAAGTCGTAGGCCGCCATCGGACCGAGCAGCGACAAGGTCACGCGGTCCTCCCACTCGTCGGCGAGCCGAGCCAGCGCATCCTCCAAGTCGCCCTGCCTGGCCAGCTCCACAAGGATCGCGACGTGCACCGCGTCCTGCTCGTTGGTCGGGGGCCGCTCGTTGACGAGGGGGTCCAGCTCGTCGAGCGCGTCGAGCACCCGACGGGTGTCCTGGGCTCGTTTCGCTTCGATGCCCTGGTTGATGATCTCGCCGAGTGCCATCCTGGCGTCCCGCGTGGCATCCGCTTCCTTGTCACGGATCGCGTCGCGCAATCGAGCCGCCTCGGCGTTCTCGGCGAGCAGTTCCCGCAGGATCGTCTTCTCGACGTAGCGACCTTTGACCACGAACTGCGCGCGACCTTCCAATTCCTCCAGCGCCGCGCGGAATTCGTCCTGATGGGCCTCGAGCAACTCCTTTTCCACCGCTTCGGCGGTGGACATGACGGCGCCGAACCGCAGCGGCAGCACCGGTGTCACGGCGGCCGAGCCGTCCAGCAGCTCCGCGTGCGCGGTCATGTCGGCCGGAGTACCGAGCGGGCGGTCGGTCGAGATCTCGCTGACCAGCGCGCCGATGTCTCCATGTCGCACCACGGTGACGCCGTGATCGCCGACTCCCGAGGCCTGCTCTTCCGGTTCCACATCCGCGGGCACGATTCCGTAGACGTACACCGCGGTACTCCCAGCGCTTTCCTTCTCTCGCGCTTCGGTCGCTTGTTCGGTGGACATCAATCCTCCCTACGTTTCGTCGACCGGCTTTGCTTCTCGCGCCTCGCCTCGACGTCGTCCATGAAGTTCAGGACCTTCTCGCCGGCGGCCTCGAGCGCGCCCTGGGTCTTGTGCTTGGCACCGCCGCTGGCGACCTCCCCGACCAGATCCGGCAGACCCTTCGGTTCGGTGTCGGAGATTTCCAGTCGATTGACGGCCTCGGCGAATCGCAGATAAGTGTCGACGCTGGCCACCACGACTCGGGCGTCGATGGTCACCAGTTCGATACCGACCAGCGACACGCGCACGAACGCGTCGATGACCAGACCTTTGTCCAGAATCGTGTCGATGACGTCGGCCAAGCCCGAAGAATTCGGGCGAGCAGCGACACCTCCGCCACCCGCGGGTTCGATGGTCATGCTTCTTGCCTCCTGCGCGCGGTCGATCGGCGTTCCGTGGTGCCGCGCCTGCTCCCTGATGTGGTGCGACGACTCGTCGAGGTGGTGCGCCGGCGCGCCGCGGGCCGACGGGCGGGCCGCTCGTCTTCCTCGGCCTCTTCGCCTTCGTCGGCCTCGTCGCGTTCTTCGTCTTCGTCCTCGTCGGGTTCTTCTTCCTCGGCCTCGTCGCGTTCGCCCTCGTCCTCGTCCTCGTCAGGTTCTTCGTCTTCGTCGGGTTCTTCGTCCTCGTCCGTCTCCTCTTCCTCGGCTTCGTCGTATTCCTCACCTTCGCCGGCCTCGTCGCGTTCCTCGTCCTCGCCTTCTTCCTCCTCACGACGGGCGGTCTCGTCGTCCTTGACCACCTTCTTGTCGCGGATCTCGCCGTGCCAGCCCACGATGTCGTCTGGGTGCAGCACGCTCTCGGTCATGACGTGACGCTGGAAGTGCTTGAGTTCCAGACGAACCCGGCGTCCGGCCGCACGCCAGAGGTTGGCGGTCTTCTCGAAGAGCCCGGCGGGGTGGTACTCGAGCACCACGATGATCCGCGTCAGATCGGGGGTGAGTTCGTGGAAGGTCACCGCGCCGTCGATATAACCTTTGTGGCCCTTCGACCGCCACACGATCCGCTCGAACGGCACCTGTTCGACGATGGTGGAATTCCAGGTCCGCTTGGACCAGAAGACCTTGCCGGACCATTCGAGCTTCTCGTCGGAGACCTGCTCGACTTGCTGGACCTTCTTCATGAACTTCGGGAAGTCCGCGAACTGGGTCCACTGGTCGTAGGCGAGGTCGATCGGGACACCGACATCGATGTGCTCGACGATATTGGTCAGCTTGAGCTTCTTGCCGCCGCTGCCCTTGCCTTTACCACCGGTCAGGGATTCCTTCACGTCTTGGAACTTCTCGGTGGCGGAGCTCTTGAGCTTGTCCATACCCGCGCTCATCGCCGCCGATATCGGTGATTTGCCTTCGGCGAGCTTCTCGACCCCGGTCAACGCCGACAGCAGGTTGCCGCCGCCGCCCTCGGCCACTTGGGTGAGACGATCAGCTGTCCCGGCTACCCGGCCGGCGACACTCGTGAGCGCACGCTCGGCGATGGTTCCCGTGAGGTTCCGCAGTGAGTCCTGCAGCTGCTGCTGCGGTGTTGCGGAACCGGCCGTCTTCTTGGCCCGGCTCGCGGCTCCGGTCGCGGTCTCACCGAGCTTGCGGGTGACGTCTTCGAGAGATTTCGCAGCCATCGCCGTCACCTCCTGGTGCGTCGCACCGGCGCGCTGTCGGCGGTGTCGGCTCGGGCTCGACGCTGTCGGGAGCCCGTCGGCTTACGCTCCCCGGAGCCGGACGATTTGGCCGGTGTCCGCTTGGAACTGGTCGCCGCGGCCCGACGGCGGGTGGGCGTGCGTGAGCGGGTGGATGAAGACTTCTTGCCTTTCTCGGGCTCGGCGTCCTCCTGGTCTTCGTCCTCGCCCTCCCGGTCTTCGTCGGATTCGTAGTCTTCTTCGGCATAGTCGTCCGCGTCGTCGGGCCGCTCCTCCTGGCCGGTGTCTTCGTCCGCCTCGGAGGTCTCCCCGCCGCCCTGGAGGCGGGCGTTCAACGCATCTATACGGTTGCTCGCGGCGCTGACCGCCGCGGCCCGCGCGGCGTCCATCAGCTCACCGCGAATCGTGTCGGTGATCTTGGTCAGTTCCTTCGACGACCCGAGCACCGACGCACCGCGTTGCAGCAGCGCCTGCGGGCCCCCCGCCTGCCTGCTCAATCCCGCGCCCGCGAGCATCAACGCCAGTCGCATTTTGCGCGTGCGTCCCAGCACGTATCCGATCCCCACCCCCGCCGCCAGCCTCGCTCCACCCTTCATGGTCACTCCTGGTTTGCCATCCGCTCTATATCAGCGCGTGTGCGAAACGGAGCCCGGTTGCAGCCTCACTCGTTCAGAGGTGGGCCGGATCACATCACGCCCCTAGTCTTCGACGCTACGCCGAATATGAGGCGGTTGTAACCGCGTTCTTCCTGCGAAAAGCCGGAGCGGTCCGATATGTGAAACGCACGAGCGCGCACAACGGGTGATCGGACCTCGACGCGGGTGCGAGATCGAACGATCGAAGGCCTGGATGAGCTGTGTGATAGCCAGATGGCCCGTTCGGCTGCGGTACGGCGGGCATGCCGTGGCAAAAGAGTTGCGAACGAGCGGAATTCACCGCCGGTTTCGTGCGAAGTCGCGCGGGTACGCGACGGCTGTGACCGCCTCGAATTCGCCTGCCGCCAGCCGGAGTGCTGGTGCGCTCCGCACCGTGTTGGTCGTGGTGTCCGCCGCCGATCGCATCCCTTTGCGCGAGGGCGGCAGTGAACCGACCGGCACCTATCTCGGTGAACTCGTCGAGCCGACCGATGCCATGCTCGCCGCTGGCTTCCGGCTGTCGTTCGCGACACCGGGCGGCAAGATCCCGACGATCGACGGCACCTCGTGCAGCCTGATGTACTTCGGCATGTCCCGCCGCGCCCGCGACGCGGCGCTGACCAGCTACACCCGCCTGCTCGAGCTCGGCCTCGCCGAGCCCGCCGACCTCGCCGACCTGGCCGCTTCGCCGCGCGACCTCGCCGGTTTCGACGCGGTGTTCGTCCCCGGCGGCCACGCGCCGCTGGTCGACCTGCTGTACCGCGACGCGTTCACCGACGATTCGCGCAACGAGGACTTCGGTGCGCTGCTGCGGTACTTCCACGACCACGACCGGCCGACCGCGCTGATCTGCCACGCACCTGCCGCGCTCGCCGCGGCCCCGAAGGTGGATGGGCGCTGGATCTACGACGGCTACCGGATGACGTGCTTCAAGACCGTCGTGGACACCATGCTCAGCGTCGTCCCGGTGGCGCGCCGGTTCCGCGGTCACCTCGCTGTCGATCCGACCGAGCTGCTGCGCGAGTGCGGCGCGCGCGTCGAGCAGACCCGGCTGCCGATGGGCAGCAAGATCGTCGACGACCGCGAGCTGTTGACCGGGCAGGATCCCTACTCCGCCAAGGCACTCGGCGCCGCCTTCGTCGCGAAGGTTCGGGCAAGCGCACCACTTGCCGGTGTCACACGGGAATGATGTGGGCTTGCCGGGCACGCCGTCATGATCAATTTCTGCAAGCCCGCCCTGGCGAAACCTCTTTCGCGCACTCCCAGCCGTGTGCTCGCGGTACGCGACGAAAACACCGCCCCGAGAAAAGAAACAAAGAATAACGTTTCAATCACGGAGCCTTCGGGTACTACAACGATATGACTTCACGGAACGACCGAGCTCGCCGAATAATCGGCATCGAGCGCGGTACGGCCGTGCTGTGCGCTCTCATCGCCACGGCCCTGGCCTGCGGCGTTGCGATTTTGACCGGTTCACTGACCTGGGCGCTCGCCGCGGGCGCTTCGATCTGCGCGGGAATGGCGGTGAGCCTGCCGACGATAACTCGACAAGCACCGCCACCGCAGACAATTCGCGATTTTTGATCGCAATCGACATATCGCCGTCATCAATTCGCAAAACATCCGCGCGATCGTGTTCGCGCCGAACGTCTGTCAGCCGTGCGATCCCCGCCGAAATCGATGCCGCGACCGGTGCGTCGTCCGGCAGGTCGAGCAGCCCGCGACCTCGACGGCGACATCGGTGGTCATCGAGCTACGACTCGCCGAGGCGCGACGAACCGCGCGGCGTGGAGACAGCGGGCGGTCTCGGCTGATTGGATCGGTGCGTGACAGTCGAGGGTTTTCAGTTGATCGGGCAGCGGCCGGTGGTCGAGGCGATGCCGGCGTGGGCGCCGCATTTTCCGCAGTTCGATCTCGTTTTCGGGTATTCGGATCTCGGGCACACGTTCCTGGTGAACAGCCAGTCGGGGGAGTGCGCGGTGTTGCATCCCTATCGGGCCGCCGCGAAGGGTTATGGCGCGTTCGCCGATCCCGCCGAGTTCGCGGATCGGGTGCTGCGCGAGCAAGGGTTCGCCGATTACGTGCTGCGCACCGAGCATGTGGCGCGGATTCGCGACCTGCTCGGGCCGCTCGCGCCGGAGCAGGTCTACATCGCGACGCCCTATCCGTTCCTGGGCGGCAGCGAGGCGCCCGAGACCTACGACACCGGCGAGTTGTGGACGTTTCTCGAGCTCGTCGCGCAAGCTCAGCAACTTCAGTAGCGGGGGGCATTCCGACCGGTCCGTAGACATGTCATGATGGGAACATGTGTTCGAATTGCAGCGCGGCCGGGTCGGGTGGTCGACGGTGAGCGAGGACGGCTGGTCGGCGGTCCGGCGACTGCCGCGACCACGTCCCGTGCTGGTCGATCCGAAGCGGATCTGGCTGCTGCCGAACCGGCCGGGACCGCAGCGTCCGTCGCTGGGCGTCGCGTCCAACAGCCTGGACCCGAGGTTCCAAGAACCGTGGGTCCAGGCGACCCAGTACGGCTGGGTCCGGCTGCACCTGGGGCACTACGTCGCCTGGTATGCCGAGGTCGCGGTCGACTACCGCACCCGCAACAAGCTCACCGAGACGACCCTGCGGCACTGGGTGCCCTGGGACGCGGTCCGGTTGCCATCGCCCGACAAGAAGCGGTGATGGCAACCGCGACGAGGCCGGGCTACGTCCCAGCATCCGCCCCGCGGTCCGGTCGGGTGGGCTCGGTCCGCGAACACACACCGATCTCGGCTTCACCCCCGACTGGAACGGAGTGAGGTGGGCTCGAGCAACGAACGCGCGCCGATCTCAGCGTCCGGGGACAGGCAGGGGGCCGAGTTGGTCGGGGGCCTCGAAGGCTCCGATGGTGAGGTCCGGGATGTGGTGGACGATGTCGAGGATTTCGCCGAGCTGGTCGACGGTGTCGAGCAGCTGGCGTTCGGTGTGTTCGCTGGTCAGGAAGAACCGCAGCCGTTCGGCGCCCGCGGGCACGACGGGGGACAGGATGGCGCCCGCGTTGTAGCCGCGCTGTAGCAGCGCCGCCGCGGCGTATCCGGCGCGGATCTCACCGGGCACGATGACCGGCACGATCGGGGTCGATTCGGAGTCGGCGAGATTCATGCCTCGCGCGCGCAGCGCGCCGGTGAACAAGCGCGCGTTCGACCACAGGCGGGTCAGCCGGTCGGGTTCGTCGGCGAGCACGTCGAGCCCGGCGAGGACGGCGGCGACGTTGGCCGGGGACGGTCCCGCGGTGTAGAGCGCCATGCCGGGCGCGGCGTACTTGATCGCCTGAACCAGGTCGGCGTCGCCCGCGATGAACCCGCCGGTGCTGCCGAGCGCCTTCGACAGGCTGCCCGCCCAGATGTCGACCAGGTCGCCGGGCAGATCGAAGTGTTCCCGGCTGCCGAGTCCGGTGGCGCCGAGGACGCCGATGGCGTGCGCCTCGTCGACGAGGACCGCGCAATCGTATGTCCGTGCCACGGCAGCAATCTCGGCGATCCGGCCGAGGTCGCCGTCCATGCTGTAGTGGCCCTCGATGATCACCAGCGCCCGATCGAACTGGTGGCGGCAGGTCCGCAGCAGCGCGGCGAGCGACTCGGGATCGTTGTGCCGGAAGGTGACTCGTCGGCACCCCGCCCACTGGGTGCCCGCGACCAGGCTGGCGTGCGCGAGCGAATCGCACACGGCGACATCGCCTTCGCCGAGCAGGAAGCCGATCACCGCGGCGTTGGTGAGGAACCCGCTCGAGGTCACCAGCGCCGCGCCCGCCCGGTAGATGTCGGCGAGGCGGCGTTCGAGCACGCCGTAGAGCGGGATCTCCCCGGTGACGATGCGGGTGGCCGAGGCGGAGGTGCCGTAGCGTTCGGCGGCCTCGTTGGCGGCGCGGATGACGCGCGGGTGTCCGGCCAACTCCAGGTAGTTGTAGGAGCTGTAGTTCACCAAGGCGTTTCCGCCGGAACGGATCACCGCGCCGTTGTGTCCTTCCGGCGAGAGGAACAGCGGATGCGGCAGCCCGGTGGCGTCGATCAGCCGCTGGATCGCCGCCTGCTTCTCCAGCGCCGCCACCACGGCCGGATGGTCGGCGAACTGGCGTCCCGGTCCGCGCCGCGCGCTGGTGCGCGGAGTGGCCTGCGCGGCTTTGGGCCGATCCGGCGGCGCGGCGGTGTCGCGCTCGCGGGCACCGGCCAGCAGCCGCCGCGCGATGTCCCGCTCGTCGGTCATGCCGGAACCGCCTGGGCGCTTACGGATCCCACGATGATCTCGGCGATCCTGGCGCCGGCCTGCGCCAGGCTGAACGAACGACCCAGCTGCATACTGTTCATCTCCACACCGAGGGTCTTGCTCACCAGCGCGCCGAATTCGACCGCCATGAGCGAATCCAGGCCGAGTTCGGGCAGCGGAACCGACAGGTCGATGGAATCCGGCGCCACGCCCATCACCTCGGCGAGCTGTTCGGCGAGAACATAACCGACGACGGCCGCGCGCTGCGCCTCGTCCAGCGCGACGATCTCGCCGCGCAGCCGCGCCGCGGCCGAATTGTCCTCCGAGGCCGCGGCGATCAGCTCGGCGACGCGCGCGGTGTAGGCCAGCTGCGGCGCGGCCAGCACCACCTTGCTCCAGTCGACCGGGATGATCGCGGCCTGCCGGACGCCGAGACGCAATGCCTCGCCGAGGTATTCGGTGCCGTCGTCCATATCGATCGCCTCGAAGCCCGCGATGCGCAGGTAGCGCTGCACGTTCTCGTCGGCGTCGACCATGCCGCCGCCGGACATCGCGCCCCAGCCGATGCACAGCACCCGCTCGCCGCGGCGCGCCAGTTGGTCGGCGAACGATTGGAGCGCGAGATTCGCCGCGGTGTAGGAGTATTGGCCGATCCCGCCCATGATGGCGCTGCCGGAGGAGAACAGCACGATCAGGTCGGGGCGCACCTTCGCGGCGGTCAGTGCGGTGTGCAATGCCAGCGCTCCGTCGAGCTTCGGACGGAAGACGGCGGTCAGGCTGGCCCGGTCCATCGTCGTGATGCGCTGATCGTCGAGAACGCCCGCCGCGTGGAAGACACCGCGCAACGGATGCGCTTCGGTGTGGACGCGCGCCACGACCTCGCGCATCGCATCGGCGTCGGTGACGTCGGCGCGCTCGACGAGCACCTCGACCCCTTCGGCGCGCCAGGTGTCCAGGTGCGCGCGGGCGGTGTCGGTGCCCCGCACCGCCGCGGCCGATCAGCACCAGGCGCCGCGCGCCGCGGCGGACCAGCCAGCGGCCGGTGGCCAGGCCGAAAGCGCCGAAGCCGCCGGTGATCAGGTAGCGGCCGTCCGCATCGATGGGCACGTCGGCGGATTGCGGTCGTACCGGCGGTGTTTCGCCGGTGAGGTCGAGGGCGATGCGCCCGAGGCGGGTCGAGCGCAGGGCCTCCTCGAACGCGGCCCCGACCTCGTCGACGCCGAAACTGTGGTACGGCAGCGGACGGTAGGTGCCGTCGGCGAGTCTCTCGTTCACCGCCTGCACCCTGGCCACCACCTCGGCCCGGCGCAATTTCAGCATGCGGTCCAGATCGAAGGAGAAGTACGCGACGTTCTTGTCGAAGTTGCGCAGGTCCAGCACGCCGCCGGAGTAGATGTCGGCCTTGCCGATCTCCACGATGCGCCCGAATTCGGCGACGGCCTTGAAGTTCTGGTGCACGATCTCGCCCGGCGCGGTGCTGATGACGATGTCGGCGCCGCGGCCGTCGGTGAGGCCGAGGACGTCGTCGACGAAGTTCAGCGACCGCGAGTTCACCACCTCGTCCGCGCCCTGCTCCAGCGCGTAGGCGCGCCGTTCGTCGGTGCTCGCGGTGCCGATCACTCGCGCGCCGTGCCGCTTGGCGACCTGGATCGCGCAAGCCCCGACGCCGCCCGCCGCCCCGTGTACCAGCACCGTCTCCCCGGCGCGCAGCCGCGCCAGATCGAGCAGCGAGTACTCGGCGGTGACGAAGGAGACCGTCGAGGTGCACAGTTCCGGCCGAATGCTCTCCGCCGCGGGTCCCACGACCTCGGTACTGGCGACGTGGAAGCGTTCGATCATGCCCGCCGAGGCCAGCCCGACGCGGTCGCCGACGCGCAACCGGGTCACGTCGGGGCCGACCCGCACCACGGTGCCCGCGCCCTCCATGCCCGGCGCGACGCCGAAGTGGGTCTCACCCAAGTCGTCCGCGCCCAGGACGCCGAGAATCTTGAGCGGGTCCTTGAAGCCCAGTCCGATGGCGGCCATCCGCACCTCGACCTCACCGGGACCGGGGGCCCGGCGCGCGGCGCGGCGCCAGCCGAGCTGGGACAGCACGCGCGAGCGCGGGATGTCGAGGACGAAATTGGCCTCGGGATCGGTCAGCGGCGCCGGATCGTCGAGAGCGGTGAGCCGGTCGGGCAGCGCGCGCGTCACGACGGTGCACCACCGTAATCCGTTGCGCAGGAACACTTCGTCGGTCCCGTCGGCGCTGAACGCGCCAGGGACGGACAGTTCGGCGAGCAGCTCGGCTTCGGAGGTCTCCGGTTCGATGTCGACCAGACGCCAACGCAGCGGTGGCTGCTCGTTGAGCAACACCCGGCGCGCGCCCGCGAGGGCCGCGTGGGCGGGATTGGGCACGGCCGTGTCCTCTGGATGCGTGAAGGCGCGTTCGGTCACCAAAGTCACGTGCACGGAGCCGTCCCCGGTCAACGGCAGCGGCTCGGGATGCATTTCGTCGGCGACTTCTTCCACGATCAGCGCCAGCCTGCTCAACAGCCACAGGTCGGCGACCGGGTCCGCGCTCGTCCCGGCCACCACGCAGACGTGCACGCGGTCGACGCCTTCGGTGGCGTGCGCGGCACTCAGCCGCTCGGCCAGCGCTTGTTCGAAATCGTTTGCCGGGAAGAGTATTTCGGCTCGGCTGGTCGAACGCGCGACCTGTTCGACGCGGGCGGGGGCGGCGCCGGACAGCGGGACGACGACGGTGTACGCGGTGGCGGCCTGCGGCAGCGCCGCGCGGTCGAGCGGATCGCGCAGGGTCCAGCGTTCCTCGTAGTAGAGGTCTTCGAGCCGGCGCCGCAGCCCGCCGCCGAACGGCACCGCCTGGAACTTCGCGCCGACGATCTGCAACACCAGGTTGTGCTCGGAGTCCAGCACCGCGACCTCGGCGCGCAGCGGTTCGGTCAGCCGGGCGACGACCACCGCGCGCGAGGGCAGCGGCGCGAACATCCGCACGGCGGCCGCGCCGACGGGGATGACCGCACCGGTCAGTTCGGGCCCGCCCGCGTCGCCGAGGGAGACGACCTGCCAGGCCGCGTCCAGCACGCACGGGTGCGCCAGATGCCCGGCGGTCGCGGCGATGCTCGCGTCCAGCGTCGCGACGACGGTGTCGCCGTCCACCCAGGCTTCCCGCACCAATCGGAAGGCCGGGCCGTGGGCGACGCCGGTCGCTGTCAGGTCGTCGTAGAGAGTCTCGGGCACGACGGGCGTCATGGCGGCGGTGTCGGGGACCGCGATCTTGCCCGGTTCGAACGCGCCCTCGACCAGCCGGCCGGTGGCGTGCACGGTCCACGTCGTCCCGACCGCGGTCCGGGAGCGGATGGTGAAGCGGCGGGTCGACTCCTCCACGCGCAACTGCATCACCGGAACGTCGCCGCGTTCGACGAGCAGTGGCGCGATGAACCGCACCTGCTCCACCGCGGCGATGCCGTGTTCGACGCTCGCGCCGTACTCGACGGCGGCCGCACTCAACGCCGCGTCCAAATACGCTGCGCCGGGCAGGATTCGGGAGCCGTCGACGACGTGATCATCGATCCAGGGCAGCACCTCGGCGGCGATCGGGACGGTCCAGTGCCGCTCGTCGTCCAAGCCAGGGTCGCCGAGCATGGTGTAGAGGCCGGGAGTGCCGTACCGCTGCTGTGACGATCCCGGCAGGTCGGAGCGCAGGCGCTTGCGCTGCCACGGGTAGCGGGGGAGCGGCAGGTGCGCGACGGGCGCCGTGCCGACCAAGGCGGGGATGTCGAGGGCGCCCGCGGTGTAGAGCCCGGCGATCATCTCGCGCACGCTGACCGCGTCGGCCTGCTTGCGCCGCAGCGTCGCGACGGCGGCGCCTTTCTCGCCCGCGTGCAGCAGCAGCTCGCGCAGGTTGGCGGCCAGCACGGGATGCGGGCCCACTTCGAGGAAGACGCGTTCGCCCGCGGTGATCAGGCCGCGAATCGCCGCGGCGAAGCGCACCGGCCGACGGACGTTCGCACACCAGTAGTCGGCGTCCCAGTCCGCCTCGGTCACCCGGTCGCCGGTCACGGTGGAGTAGAGCGGGATCGACGGGGGTCGCGGGGTCAAGTCGGCGAGGGCGGCGCGCAGGGAGTCGAGGATCGGATCCATCAGCGCGCTGTGGTACGGGACCTCGACCTGTAGTCGCTTCGCGAAAATGCCGCGCTCGGTGAGTATTTCGGCGATCTCGTCGAGCCGGTCGATCGCGCCGGAGAGCGTGACGGCGGTCGGGCTGTTGATCGCGGCGATGTCGACGCCCGCGCCGAGCAGGTCGGCCGCCTCCTCGGCGGGCAGGCCGACCGCGAGCATGCCGCCGGTGCCCGCGGTCGTGGCCTGGAGACGGGCGCGGTGATAGGCCACCGCGACCGCGTCGGTGAGCGAGAGCATGCCGGTGACGTAGGCGGCCGACACCTCGCCGACGCTGTGCCCGACCACCGCCGACGGCCGGACACCCAGCGCCGCAAGCGTTTCGAAGAGCGCGACCTGGACGAGGAAGTTCGCGGGCTGAGCGATCTCGGTCGCGGTCACCCGGGACTCGTGCTCGGGACGGGACAGTTCCGCGCGGATCGACCAACCGGCCAGGGCGGTGAACGCCGTGTCGACACGTTCGGCCGCCGCCGCGAAGACCGGGTCGGTGGCGAGCAGATCCCGCGCCATGCCCCACCACTGCGGACCCATACCGGTGAACACGAAAACCGGTCCGACGGAGGGGTTTCCGACGGCGCGCACCGGTGCGCGACCCTCGCCCGCAGCGAAGCCGCGCAGGTCGATGATCAACTCGGCGGGATCGACGAACGGCACACCGACCCGAAACGGGTGGTGGTGCCGCCTGGTCCAGGCCGCTGCGGCCACGTGATCGAGATCAGCGCCGGTGGCGAGCAGCTCGGCGTACGCGGCCGCGAGCTCGCGCACGGCCTGTTCGTTGCGCGCCGAAATGGGCAGCACGCCACGGTGGCGCGGGGCGGTTGCCGCAGCCGCGGGAGCGGTATCGAACGCTGCCGGAGTGTGACCGACCAAGGTGAGCGCTCGATCAACCGACGTGGACGCTCGGTCGACCGGCACGTGCGCCGCGACGGACGCCGCGGGCGCGGTCCCTCGCCCATGGGCGGGCCGGTACTCCCGCAAGATGGCATGGGCATTGGTACCGCCATAGCCGAACCCGTTGACCGCCACCGTCATCCACTCCTCGGGACCGACCGGCTGCGCCTCGGTCTGAATCGTCAACCGCAGCTCGTCGAGCGCGAGGTCTGGATTGAGTTCGTCGTCGAGCCAGCCCTGCGGCGGCAGCGTGCGCCGGAAGATGGCCAGCGCGGCCTTGATGACGCTCGCGACGCCCGCGGCGGCCTCGGTGTGCCCGAGGGTCGCTTTCACCGACCCCACACCCAACGGCGCGGTGCGCCCCGCGACGGCGCCGTAGGCCCGCCCGATCGCGCGCAGTTCCAGCGGGTCGCCGACCGGCGTTCCGGTGCCGTGCGCCTCGACGTAGGTCACCTCGTGCGGTGCGATGCCCGCCCGCGCGCACACCGATTTCGCCAGCGCCTCTTGTGCCTCGGCGTTGGGCACGGTGATGGCGGTGGTGCGGCCGTCCTGGTTGGAACCGGTCGCCTCGATCACCGCGTAGACGCGGTCGCCGTCGGCTTCGGCATCGGCGAGTGCCTTGAGCACG
The DNA here is from genome assembly GCF_040654315.1 of Nocardia sp. NPDC050713. NCBI lineage: Bacteria > Bacillati > Actinomycetota > Actinomycetes > Mycobacteriales > Nocardiaceae > Nocardia > Nocardia sp. NPDC050713. The sequence continues at coordinate 562,048 of NZ_JBFAHS010000002.1, forward strand.
ACCATGCCCGCGCCCTCACCGCGCCCGTATCCGTCGGCGGTGGCTCCGAAGGACTTGCTTCGTCCGTCTTCGGCGAGGAAACCGCCCTTGCACATGGAGATGAACGTGCCCGGTTGCAGCATCAGGTTCACCCCGCCCGCCAGTGCGGTGCGGCAGTCGCCGTCGCGCAGCGCCTGGCAGGCAAGATGCAGCGCGACCAGCGACGAGGAGCACGCGGTGTCGACGGTGACGCTCGGCCCACTCAGGTTGAGCGCGTAGGAGATTCGATTGGACAGCATCGTGTAGGACGCGCCCGCCGAGGAGTGCATGTCGATGTGCGGCACCGCCTCGCCGGTGAAGCCGGCCGCGAGCTGGTCGAGGGTGAACGCGCCCAGGTAGACCCCGACCGGCGCCTCGCCGGTGCGGCCCGCGATGCCCGCGTCGTCGAGGGCTTCCCACGCGACCTCGAGCACCAGCCGCTGCTGCGGGTCCATCGCCGTGGCCTCGCGCGGGGAGATGCCGAAGAAGTCGGGGTCGAACGCCCACGGATCGGTGGTCAGGAACGCGGCGCGCTTGGTGTACATCCGGCCGGGCGCGCGGCGGTCGGGGTCGTAGTAGCGGCGGTAGTCCCAGCGGTCGGCCGGGATCTCGGTGACCGCGTCGCGCTTGTCCACCACGAAATCCCAGAACGTGTCCGGCGAGTCGATGCCACCGGCGTAGCGGCAGCCGATGCCGACGATCGCGATGTCGGTCACGAAATGTGCTCCTTCACTCGGCGAGGCTGCTCGGCAGCCACATCATCACGTTGACGAGGGGACCGGTGCGTCCGATCCGCACCCGGCCCACTCGCAGTGCCCCCAGCGCCCGGTAGTAGGCGACATTGCCGTCCTTGCAGACCCCGAACATCGGCGCGCCCACCCGTTCGATCTCCGCGATCGCGTAGGCGAGCACCGCCCGGCCGACCCCGCCGCGCTGGTGCGCGGGATCGACGCCGAGGGTCACGCCGAAGAAGTGCGGTAGGCCCTTGGCCAGGTTGCTGATCGTGGCGTCCATCGCCAAGGCGCGCGGGCCGCCGGAACCCATGGCCCACACGAATTCCGGGATCGAGGCGAGGTAGCGCAGCGGCCCGAAGCGGTAGTCCGGGGTCTGCCACAGTCCGCCTCCGACGATGCGTCCCGCACTGGTCGCGACCAGAGCCCCGCCCGCGGGCAGGTATTGGTGGCGGATCATCGCCCTGGTCAGCCGAGGCTGGTTGCGGCGACGCTGCGCGGGGTCGGGAAACATGTACTCGCCGAACGGATCGTCGGCGTCGAAGGCTCGATCCAGCACCGAGACCAGCTCGGGCACATCCTGTTTCGTAGCGGTTCGCACCACTACGTCGTCGAACGTCTGAGGCACCAGGAACTTTCGTGACGGGTTGTGTGAAAACCCCTGCCCGAGCAGGAATTTCTATTTACAAACAGCAACGTACACCAATCGGCGGCAGCGCGCGACGGAAAGCTACCCGCCGGTAATCGAGGAAAAAAGTTCCCGCAAGCCGGTACTTTCGACGGGCCGCGAGGACCCGTCGCGCGCCGGACGCGTCGTCTACTCTTCGACCGAGCCCGCACGGGCCGAACACCTTTCGGCGCATACGCATTCACACACGATGAGGACTGCCGCATGACGACATCGGCAACCGAGAAACCCACCGACGACCGAGGCGACACCACCCTGCACCCGCCGCGCTGGCAGCCCGCGCCCATGCGCTGGCATCGCACCGAGGTCGGCTGGGCGCAGTCCTGGCGCTACGCCGCCGCGCTGATTCCGCGCTGGCGCGACCGGACGCTGGTGCACTACCTGACCGTGGAGCTGCCCGGCGCCGACGACGTGCTCGTCGCGCGCATGCCGATGCTGCGCTACGCCGTGGTGCGCAACCCCGAACTGGCCCGCCGCATCCTGGTCTCGAATCAGGAAAACTATTGCAAGAGCGCGGAATACGACATGATGGCGGTGACCTTCGGCCAGGGCCTCGTCACCGATATGGACGACCGGCGCTACCAGCGCAACCGCCGCCTCGTGCAGCCCATCTTCGCGCGCGGCAACATCGAGCAGTTCGCCGGACCGATCACCGAGGCGGCCGCCGACGCCGCCGACCGCATCCTGCGCGTCTGCGCCGCGGACGGCTCGGTCGACATCGGCGCCGAGATGAACCGGCTGACCCTGGACATCGTGGCGCGCACCATGTTCGGCACCGACCTGTCCGGCCCCATCTCCCAGATCCGGCTGACGAACCTGCTGAAGTTCTTCGGCGTCGGCTTCGCCACCAACATCAGCAGGCCGTTGCGTGCGCTGTCGACGTTCGTCGTCCGATGCACGACACCCGAAGAGCGGCGCGCCGGTTCACGCGTCCCCATCCGCGCCATGCGCTGTCTGACCTGGCTCACCGCCCCGCACATCATGCTCGAGCTGCGCCGCATCGAGCGGGCGGTGGACACCCTCGTCGCCGATCACCGCGACGGCCGCATCGCGCGCAAAGACAATCTGCTCGGCCTGCTGATGGAAGCGCGCGATCCGGAAACCGGCCACGCCTACAGCGACAACGAGATCCACGACGAGCTGATGACCTTCATCGGCGCTGGGATGGAGACCTCGGCGACCGCGCTGACCTGGACCTGGAAGCTGCTCGCCGAGCATCCCGAGGCCCGCGCCAGGATGGACGAGGAGCTGCGCGACGTACTCGGCGAGCGCACCCCCGCCGCCGCCGATGTGGACGAGCTGGTGTGGACCAAAGCCGTCCTGGCCGAATCGATGCGACTGTATCCGCCGATCATCGGGCTGACCCGGGTGGCGAAGGGACCGGATGTGCTGGCCGGCTACCGGATCGAGCCGGGGACGACGGTGGTGATCAGCCTGCACGGTGTGCACCACAACGCGTCGGTCTGGGCCGACCCCGAACGCTTCGACCCCTCGCGGCACCTGCCGGAGAACCTGACCACCGAACGCAGGCACGGATCGCTGGCCTTCAGCGCGGGCAAACGCATCTGCATCGCGCAGAACTTCGCGATGATGGAAATGGTGCTGTCGCTGGCGGTTCTGGCGCAGCGCATGGATATGGACCTGGCGACCGAGGAACCGATTCGGCGGGCGCTGTCGTTCACCGGCGGGCCGGACGGGCCGGTCCCGATGACGGCGACACCGCGCGCCTGAGTTCAGACGCGCAGAGCGGTGAAGGGCGCGAACGAGATGTTGCGCAGCACCAGCCAGCCGAGTACCAGAGCGAGGGTGACGTGCGGGGCGTTGCGGTACTGATACCAGCGCACCGAGTCGCGGCCACGGACGCGGTCGCGCGTCCAGAAGACGAACGTGCCGACCAGCGCGAGCAACGCGAGCAGGCCGAGAGCGTTGTAGTGCAGCGCAGCGGGCAGATCGCCGTGCAGCAGCGAGTACAGCATGCGGGAACTGCCGCAGCCGGGACAGTTGATGCCGAACAGCGCCTTGGACGGGCAGACCGGGATGACGCCGCCGGGCGTGGTGGGGTCGGCCCACAGCACGGCGGCGCAGACCAGTGCGCCCGCACCGGCGACCGCGACGGGCGCGGCCAGCCGGTGCGAGACGGAGACGGGCGTGCTCACACCCCGGAGGCTCCGATGAGCGCGATGTTGGCGACGAGGGCGATCACGAACACGATCACGCCGCACACCGCCGAGATCATCGTCCACTTCTTGGCGTCCTCGGCGGCACGGTAGGCCTCGGCAGCCTGCCCCTGCGCCCACAGGCTGTTGACGTTGGCCGCCTTCATGATCGCGACGATGCCGAACGGAAGACAGCAGAACACCGTCGCCAGGATCGCCCACACCATGTTGTTCTCCGGCGGCGTTCCCGGGTTGTAGCCGGGGCCGTAACCGGGAGCGGCCGGGTAGCCCGGGGCGGGCGGGTAGCCACCCGCGGCCGGATAACCCGGCGCCGCGGGGTAGCCGGGCGCGGCAGGGTAACCCGGCGCCGCGGGATACCCCGGCGCGGCCGGGTACCCGGGCTGCTGCGCGTAGGGGTCGCTCGCCGGTTGCGGCTGCTGCTGCGCGTACGGGTCGGACTGCTTGTACGGGTCGAAGCCGGGCTGGGGCGGGGGGTACGTCATCAATTCCTCACTTGTCGTCGACGCTCGGCGAGCGCGGGTCTGATTTCGGCGGAACTCCGAGCACGCCCCCCGAACGACCTTGACAGTCTGTCGACCAGGTCTCCGGCAGTGTAGTGGGTCGGATCCACCAGTTCCTGTCGGCCGTCCGCCGCGGTGCCGCCCGCCGCGACAGCATGTTTCGGCCGCGGGCACGGGTTTGCCGCACGCTGATCGCTAACGGACGGCGCCGCGATCGCGCACGCCACGGCGCGTCGCGTGCGGACTCGCGGCGCGGTGGCGGAGCGCCGCACCGGCGACGAGTGGTAGGAAAGGGGACGTGTCCGTTAACGGCGAAGGCTCCGGTCCGAACAGCAGATCTCGCGCGGTGGACGAGGTCGTCGAGCTGGTCAGTCGACTGATCAGGTTCGACACCTCGAACACGGGTGATCTGGCCACCACGAAGGGTGAGCGCGAATGCGCCCAGTGGGTGGCCGATCAATTGCACCAGGTCGGATACACCACCGAATACGTGGAATCCGGTGCGCCCTGCCGCGGCAACGTCTTCGCGCGACTGAAAGGCGCCGATTCCAGCCGGGGCGCGCTGCTGATGCACGGGCACCTGGACGTGGTGCCTGCCGAGGCGTCGGACTGGAGCGTGCACCCGTTCTCCGGCGCGGTGCGCGACGGCTACGTCTGGGGTCGCGGCGCCATCGACATGAAGGACATGGTCGGCATGATGCTGGCGGTGGCGCGCCAGTTCAAGGTCGAAGGCACCGTGCCGCCCCGCGACATCGTCTTCGCGTTCCTGGCCGACGAGGAGAACGGCGGCAAGTGGGGCTCGCAGTGGTTGGTGGACAACCGCCCCGACCTGTTCGACGGTGTCACCGAGGCGGTGGGGGAGGTCGGCGGGTTCTCGCTGACGGTGCCGCGCCGCGACGGCGGTGAACGCAGGCTCTACCTGGTGGAGACCGCCGAGAAGGGGCTGGGCTGGATGCGCTTGCGCGCCAAGGCGCGCGCGGGGCACGGCTCGTTCCTGCACGAGGACAACGCGGTCACCATCCTCGCCGACGCGGTGGCCAGGCTCGGCAAACACACCTTCCCGCTGGTGCTTTCGGATTCGGTGGCCGAGTTCCTCGCCGCGGTGTCGGAGGAGACCGGCATCCCCTTCGACCCGGAGAGCCCGGACATCGAGGGCCAGCTCGCCAAGCTGGGCACCATCTCCCGCATCATCGGCGCCACCCTGCGCGACACCGCCAATCCCACCATGCTCCAGGCCGGTTACAAGGCCAACGTCATTCCGCAGACCGCGGAGGCGGTGGTGGACTGCCGGGTGGTGCCGGGCCGCCAGGCCGCCTTCGAACGCGAGGTGGACGAGCTGATCGGCCCCAATGTCGAACGCGAGTGGATCACCAAGCTCGACTCCTACGAGACCACCTTCGACGGGCACCTGGTCGACGCCATGAACGACGCGATCCTGGCCAACGACCCGCAGGGCCGCACGGTGCCCTACATGCTCTCCGGCGGCACCGACGCGAAGGCGTTCGCCCGCCTGGGGATTCGCTGTTTCGGTTTCGCACCGCTGCGGCTGCCGCCGGAACTGGACTTCAGCGCCCTGTTCCACGGCGTGGACGAACGTGTTCCGGTGGACGCTCTCGAGTTCGGCACCCGCGTACTGGAACACTTCCTGTTGCACAGCTGATCCGCACACCACGGCTTCGAAAGAGGAACCATGACCTACAACCCGTACGACGCATTACCTCAGGTCCCCGATTTCACCCTCACCTCCGAAGACGTCACCGACGGCAGCCCGCTCGGCAACGATCAGGTCAGCGGCGTGTTCGGCGCCGGAGGCAAGGACGTCTCCCCGCAGCTGTCCTGGTCCGGATTCCCGGCCGAGACCAAGAGTTTCGCCGTCACCGTCTACGACCCCGACGCCCCGACTGCTTCGGGCTTCTGGCACTGGGCCGTGGCCGACATCCCGGTCTCGGTCACCTCGCTGGCGAGCGGCGCAGGCAGCGAGGGCGGTTCGCTGCCCGCGGGGGCGGTGACCCTGCGCAACGACGGCGGCTTCGCCGGATTCGTCGGCGCCGCACCGCCGCCCGGCCACGGCCCGCACCGCTACTTCGTCGTGGTGCACGCGGTGGACGTGGAGAGCTTGGACATCCCCGCCGACGCGTCGCCCGCCTTCCTCGGCTTCAACCTGTTCTCCCACACCCTGGCCCGCGCCACCCTGATCGGTACCTACGAGCAGTAATCTCGCCCGAAAACGACCGTGGCCCCGAGCTTTTCGCTCGGGGCCACAGTGCTTCCAGCACGACTCAGGAGACGTTGACCACCGTCTCGGGCAGCGGGGTGGAATACAGCGTCGCGATCTCCTCGGCGTACTTCGCCGCGATCGGGTTGCGCTTGAGCTTCATGGTCGGGGTCAGCTCGTCGCCGCCCGGCTCCCACGGCTTGCCGACGATGGTGAAGCGCTTGATCTGCTCGACGCGCGAGAGCTTGCGGTTACCGGCTTCGACCGCGGCGAGCACCTCGTCGACGATCTCCTTGCGGGTGGCCAGCGCCGCGAGATCCTCGGCGGGAGCGCCGATTTCCTTGGCCCGGATGGCGGCCGTGTCGGGGTCGAGCACGATCAGCGCGGAGATGTAGGGCTTGGCCTCGCCGATCGCGACCACCTGACCCACCAGCGAGGACGCTGCCTTCACCGCGTTCTCGATGTTGGTGGGCGAGATGTTCTTGCCCGCCTCGTTGATGATGAGCTCTTTCTTGCGGTCCACGATCCGCACATAGCCGTCGGCGTCGATGGTCGCCACGTCGCCGGTGGACAGCCAGCCGTCGGAGTCGAGCGCCTCCTTGGTCTTGTCGGGCTGCTTGCGGTAGCCCGGCGTGACGATCGGGCCGCGCACCAGCAGCTCGCCGTCCTCGCCGAGGCGCAGCTCGAGCCCGTCCACCGCGCGGCCGACCGAACCGGGGCGCGGCTTGTCCAGCTCGGTGAAGGTGGCGACGCCGGAAGTCTCGGACATTCCCCACACTTCGGTGACCGTGAAACCCAGACCGAGGAAGTACTCGAGGGTCTCCGGCGGGATGGCGGCCGCACCGGACGCGGCGACCTTCAGGTTGTCCAAGCCCAGGGCGTGGCGCAGCTTCGAGAGCACGAGCGCGTCGGCGATCTTGTACTGCAACCCGAGCACCGGACCGCGTCCCTTGCCCGCGAGATCGGCGCGCGCGGCGGCGACGCCGGTGCCGATGGCCCAGGCCGCCAAGGACTTCTTGACCGGGCTCGGTTCGGTGGCCAGCTTGCCGTCGATGCCCGCCTTGATCTTCTGCCACACGCGCGGCACGCCGAAGAAGACGGTCGGGCGTGCGTCGGGCAGCGCCGCGGCGATCTCGCGCGGATCCGGAACGCAGGTGATGAGGATGCCGGTGAGCAGGCTGATGGCGTGCCCGGAGATGCGGTCGGCGACATGCGCGGCGGGCAGGTAGGAGATCGCCCGGTCGTCGAAGCCGACCGGCAGCGCGCCGTTGACCAGCGCGATGATCTGGGCGAGAACGTTGCGGTGGGTGATCTCCACGCCCTTGGACGGGCCGGTGGTGCCCGAGGTGTAGATCAGGGTGGCCAGGTCGCCGGGCTCCACGGCCTGCCAGGCGGCGGCGAAATCGAAGTCGGCGGCCGGGTTGGCCTCGACCTCCGCCAGCGTGGTCGCGCCGGTGGCCGGGCCGTCCACGACGATCGTGTGCGCGAGTTCGACACCCGCGCTGGTGATCACGTCGAGGAACACGCGTTCGGTGACCACCACCTTGTTCTCGGCGTTGGTGAACAGGTGCGCGATCTGCTCGGCGGAGCTGGTGTTGTAGATGGAGAACGGCGTCGCGCCCAGATGCAGTGCGGCGGTGTCGACGAGGTTGAATTCGGGCCGGTTGGTGAGCATGATCCCGACGGTGTCGCCGCGGCTGACGCCCAATGCCGCGAGTCCGGCCGCGATCGCCTCGACCCGTCTGCCGTACTCCCGCCAGCTGATCTCGGTCGTGCCGCCGACGGTGCGCAGCGCGACCTGATCCGGCCGCAGCTTGATGGTCTCCTGGAACGCCTCGGGAACGGTGTAGACCGTCTTGCCTGATTCGTGCGCGTAACCGATTTCTGTAGTGCTCATTTTCCCTGTTCCCGATGATCCTGTCGGTGAACCGACCCGATGCGCTCGGCGCCAAGCGCTGACGCATTGCGCCAGACTCTAGGTCATCTTCTCGCCGGATGCGGGGTCAACGAGTGGCGTGGCTCACTCATGGTAGCCAGACCTGGACAAAAGTGACGGCCTTTACAGCGCGAGAAGTCGACGCCACCAGCAGCTCGGCATGAACCACCGCCATCGCGATCGCCACACCGCTCGCCCGAGCGCCGACGCGCTCTCGTCCGGGATCGTGTGACCGCGCCTTCGTCGCTTGGCCTCCAGGTACCGGCGGGCGCGCTCGCTGCGCGGCCGAGTCACCAGCGGCACCACCGTGACCGCGATGCCGAGATCGGTCAGCGCGCGCACCTTGTCCGGGTTGTTCGTCAGCAGCCGCACCGAGCGCAGACCGAGGTGCACCAGCGCGCGGGCCGCGTTCTCGTAGGAGCGGGTGTCGGCGCAGAGCCCCAACCGTTCGTAGCTGTCGAAGGTGTCCAGCCCGAACACCTCGCTGGTGCGCAAACCCCGCGCCTTGTCGACCAATCCGGCGCCGCGGCCCTCCTGTTCGAGATAGACGAGCACCCCGCATCCGGCGTTCTGGATCATGTCCATCGACAGATCGAGTTCGGGCCCGCAATCGCAATCGTCGGAGCGCAGCGCGTCGCCGTAGAGGCAGCGCGAATGGATGCGCACCAGGCAGGCATCGGCGATCGGACCGAAGATCATGGCGTGCCCGCCGTCCTCGGCGCCGGGTATCGCCATGACTCGAACGCGGAGTTCGCGTCCCTTGCGAGTCAGACGATGCCCGGTCTCGCGGAGATGGAATGCCGCTTGGTCCATGCCCCTCCGATGCACGCTGCAGCGGGCCGGCGAACTGCGGAATCCCCAGTCGCGCAATCCATCTATGGTAGCCGCAGGCCGGGCGTCGCAGCAGTGGCTAGACCAGAACGGGCGGCGCGCTTTCGCGTGGGGGCTCGGCGGCCTCCGACCGGGGCAGTATGGTCTGCTCGGCCGACCACGGCGATTCGCCGTTGGGAATCCAGTGCCTGCGCCTGCGGCGTTTGGCGTCGAGGTAGTCGATGGCGCGTTGACTCAACGCCTCGGTCACCAGCGGCACCACCTGCACCGTGAGACCGGCTTCGCGCAGCGCGTGCATCTTGACCGGATTGTTGGTCAGCAGCTGGACGCTGCGCAGGTTCAGCACGTCGACCAGCGCGCAAGCCGCCTGCTCGTAGGAGCGCGCGTCCGGCGGATAGCCCAGCTTCTCGTAGCTGGTGAAGGTGTCCGCGCCGGACTGTTCGCTCTCCAGGTATCCGCGCGCCTTGGCGAGCAGACCGGCGCCGCGGCCTTCCTGCTCGAGATAGACCAAGACCCCGGACCCCGCGTCCTGGATCATGTCGAGGGACTTGTCCAGTTCCGGGCCGCAGTCGCAGTCGTCCGACCGCAGTGCCTCGCCGTAGAGGCATCGCGAATGCACCCGGACCAGACAACCGTCGGTGATGTCCCCGAAGACGAGAATGTGGCCGCCTCCGTCGCCGCGATCGGGTAACTCGATCACGCGAACGCGAGTGTCACGCCCCTTGCGCGTGAACCGATGACCGGCTTCGGCAAGATCCGACGCAACCGTCGTCAACCGCTCCTCCGACTCAACAGGTGCGGCCGCTGCCGCACATCCGAGATGACCTCGAGACTGTACCCCGCGCGAAGCGAACACACATGTTACTACCAGGTCTTTTGCGTTAATTTCGGCCGCGCCGCCCTGGTCACGATCCGCTGCCCTGCCGGACCACATCGTCGATTCGGTCCCGGTCCGGCATCGCGCGCGGCACCGCGCCGAGCTGCTGGGTGGGAATCATCGCCGCCGTGGCCCAGACGAAGTCTTTCGCGGCCAGCTCACCGTCGGTTTCGATCAGACGGCATGCCAACGCGGCCGAGAACGCGGCGGCGGCGCCGGGTGATTTCTTCAACGCCCCTTCGAAGTGTCCGACCTCGAGTTCCAAGGGCTCCGAAAACACCGAGCAGCTGAATTTCTCGATCGCGCAGACCGTGCGAACTCCGAGCCCGCGCAGGATCTGTGCGCTTTTGGCGGTGGAGGCGGTCGTGACGACCGGTAGCATCGCGTTCAATTCCGAAGGCGATCCGACCAGGTAGTCCACGATGTCGAGATACGGGTAAAGGTCCTGCGGCACAGCCGGACTCGGCGACGGACAGACGATCACCTTCGGTCTGGGCCGCATACCGCGCACCATCGCGAGCACCTGTTCGGCGATGCCTTTGGGGTGCTCGAGGGTCAGCAGCACGACCTCCGAACTCGCCATCGCCGCGTGCACGGCTCCGGTGTGCAGATCCGCCACCTCGAGCTTGACCCTGTCGTCCTTGCACCCGATCAGAATCGTCTCGCCGCTGTCGTTCATGATCACGGCCGTGACCGGGGACCGGCCGCCCTCGACAGTCTTCACCAGATCGCAGCGAACGTTCTCCTTGGTCAGGAAGTCCAGGATCTCCGCGCCGTCCTCGTCGTCGCCGACCGCGGAGACCAGCGCGACGTCCAAACCGAGGCGCGCGGCCGCCACCGCGCGATTGAGGCCCTTGCCACCGGGAGGCCGGAAGAAGCTGCCGTTGGCCGTTCGGTCGGCGGTCGGAAACCCGTCGACACGATAGAGATGGTCGATGACGGCGTCGCCGACCACCGTCACCGACTTGGGCCGGCGCACCGAATCAGGGAGCGAGACAAGGATCTTGCCGCTCGGCATCGCCTTGGGAATGGCGTAGCCCGTGTCGGCGGTGAGCAGCTCGGCCAGGGCGGTGAAGGTGTCGCCCTCCGACGAGGTCCGCAGCCGTTTGACCGTCGGCGCTTCGGGAACACGGTCGACGCCGAGCGCTCGGTGCAGGCCCAGCCAGTGCTCGACGAGATAGTCGCGGCGCGGGCCGAGCTTGTCGGCGTAGAGACGGGCCAGATCGATTCCGTCAGGGGGGTTGTCACGAAAAAGTCCGAGAGCCAACGACGAATCGGCGATCAGACGATCGGTGGGCGGCAACCGCCGCGCCGTGTCGCGCACGACAGGCAGCAGGGACTCGCTCGCGGGCCGCCCGGTGCGCTGCGCGTGCTGACGGACGATCGGCAGCTCGAGCAGGCTGGTGACGTCGATCTCGGTGTGGCCCAAGCGTTCCGGGCGCAGCCCGTAGTAGGTGCACAAGCGGGTCAGGATGTCGCGAATCGCGATCGTGCGGGGATTCTGCGGAGCCATCGGCGAGTCCGCCCTCCATCGCGTCGTTGCCAATTCGTTGTGCTTGTGCGGAGATTGCCCCGATATGGGTGTTTAGCGGGCAATGAGACCGGCAATCCCCAAGATACTCCGGCAATTGACCGGACAAAAGGCAAATGCCACACTGATTTTGGGCGATTGGTCGTCCCCACCAGCGGACTCGGGAGGGCCTTGGTGATGAAACTCTTCGGTGACCCCCTTCGACCTCCGGATGTCCGACACGAGGCATTCGCAGCCGCCTACACCACCGATCGGTCGACGACCAGCGATCGCACCAACGAATCGGCGCGACGCGTCGCCGATCATCGGACCACGTCTGGCGGCCGAGGCTGCCCGACCGCCTGCTCACCCGCGAACAGGCACTGGCGGGGATGGATCTCGCCGAGATCGTCAGCACCCAGACCTACCGGCACGATCGGATCGCTCACTCGCGGGCGGTGCACTACGCCGGACAACTCGGAATTTCCCTGGAGCAGATTCTGCTCGGGCTGTAGTCACCGGAGGCAGCCATGACCATTCAAACCACCGAGTGGACCATGATCAGCGACCTGACGCCCGAATCGGCCTACCGCGACGGCGCCGACGCCTGGCGGCTGAGCTGGTTGCCGGGTCGCGTTCTCTCCCGCGAGCAGGCGTTCGCGGGCATGGAGCTGGACGAATTGCTCAGCGACCCGGACATGGTGCACGACCGCATCGCGCACGCCCATGCCGCCGAGCGCGCCGACCGGCTCGGCATCCTGCTCGACCACGCGATCATTCTGCTGCACAAGCGGATCGTGGCCCGGCTGCGAGATCGGCCGGACGAGTCCGCGCCGGGCCCGGTCGGCGCATGCGATCCGCCGAGCGGTCCGCGCGGGCGGTGCGTATCGCAGCGCACGAGCGGACCGCCCCGCGTGTACGGATGACCGCGCCGCAGGGACGCGGCGGGATTCAGGTTCGCGCGACGTTCTCCGCGCCGACGGCCTCGGCGATCGAGGTGTAGCCGTTCTCGCGCAGGCGCGCGGCGAGGCCGCGGTGGATCCTGCGGGTCCAGAACGGGCCGCCGTAGATGAAACCGGTGTAACCCTGCAGCAGGCTGGCGCCGGCGAGGATGCGCTGGAAGGCCTGATCGGGGGTTTCGATGCCGCCGACGGAGATCAGCACCAAACGATCGCCGACCCGCCGATACAGGCGGCGCAGCACTTCGAGCGAGCGTTCGGCGACAGGGGCGCCGGACAGGCCGCCCGCTCCCATGGCCGCGACCGCGGCGGCGTCGGTGCGCAGCCCGTCGCGGCGGATCGTGGTGTTGGTGGCGACGATGCCCGCGAGACCGAGTTCGAGCGCGAGGTCGGCGACGGCGTCGATGTCGTCGTCGGACAGGTCGGGGGCGATTTTCACCAGGACCGGAACGCGCACGGTGTCCAGCACGGCCCGCAGCAGCGGGCGCAGCGATTCGACGGCCTGCAGGTCGCGCAGGCCGGGGGTGTTGGGGGAGCTGACGTTGACGACGACGAAGTCGGCCAGCGGGCCGAGCAGGGCCGCGCTCGTCGCGTAGTCGGCGGCGGCGTCGGCCGGGTCGACGATCTTGGTCTTGCCGATGTTGGCGCCGATCGGGACGGTGGCGGCCTTGGCGCGCAGCTGGTCGGCGGCGCGGGCGGCGCCGTGGTTGTTGAAGCCCATCCGGTTGATCAGTGCGCGATCGGCGGGCAGCCGGAACAGCCGCGGCGCGGGGTTGCCCGGCTGGGCCTGCGCGGTGACGGTGCCGATCTCGGCGAAGCCCCAGCCGAACGGGCCCCAGATGTCGGCGCCCTCGGCGTTCTTGTCGAAACCGGCGGCCAAGCCGAGCGGCGCGCGGAACTGAACGCCGAAGACGGTGTTGCGCAGGATCGGATCCTCGACGACGGCGAGCCGCTTCAGCAGCAGCCTGGTCGGGGCGAACCGGGCGGCGACGCGCATGGCGGCGAAGGCCAGGTGATGGATGCGTTCCGGCGGAACGAAGAACATCAGGCGAAGCAGCAGTGCGTACATCCGGTTCACATCCCCGGCTCGGGCTGGGGTAGTAGCGAGGTCTTGCGACGACGCAGCAGCACCTTGCGGCTGCCGTCGGTGTAGGCGCGCACGCGCGAGAGCTCCCATCCGCCGAATTCGGCCTGAATCGCCAGGCGCATCGAGGCGGTCACCCTGGTCACGTCTTTCGGTAAGCGCAGCGGGACGTATTCGTAGTCGTCGCTGCTGGTCTCCCAGTTCGCCGGTAATGCTGCGCGGGAGCTTTTCGGCGCCATCACTGCCCTCTCTTCAGCTGGTCCGCGCGGATCCGCTGGACACCGTCACCGGTGGCGGATCCGACGAAAAGGTCACCGGTGCGCTCGTCCACGGTCACCGATTCGGGCTGCCGGACGGTCGGATAGCGTCCCACTTCCTTCGGTATACCCGTCGACAGATCGAAGCCGACGACTTCGTTGCTCTGGGTGCACGTCACCCACACGGTGTCGGACCGTCGATCATAGGCGAGCGCGTAAGGCGACGATCCTACCGGGAACCGCTGACGCAGGACGAGTGGTCCGGTGGTGTAGACGAGCAGTTCCTCGCCCGCGGTGTCGGTGACGATCACCCTGCCGAAGTGGTCGGAGATCATGTTGGTCGCGCCGTCGCCCGCGCGCAGCGCGAGCCCGAGGTGGTCCTCGGCGGGGTCGATCTCGGTGACGGAGGTCTGGCGGCGGTCGAGCACCGCGACGCGATCGGCGGTGAGGGCGACGACGTCGGCCGAGACCAGGCCGGAGACAGTGTCGAGAACTTCGCCGCCGGGGCCGAGGGTGCGCACGGCGCCGTCGGCGGTGCCGACGACGAGCGTGCCGTCTTCGCGCTGCCGGACCGAGCGCGGGTCGCCCTCGACGGGTGTCTCGGTGACCGCGCCGGTGGCGACGTCGACGCGGAAGATCCAGCCGGTCGCGGTGACCAGGACCTCGCCCGGTTTGCCCGCGGACAGGCTGGTTCCGTGCGCGGGCAGGGTGACGGTCCGTCGGCCCGCGGTCGCCGGATCGATCAGGAAGAGCACGGCGGTGTCGTCGCTGCTCTTGTCGAGCGCCGCGAGCTGACCGGTGCCTGGGTCGGCGAGCATGGCCCGAATCGGGGCGTTCATGCCGATCACGTCACCCGCGGGTGCGGCTTGCGGCGCGGGAGCGACGGCCGCGGTGGCGGGTTCGCGGGTCGGGACGTCGCGTTCGCCCTTGTCGGAGGAGCAGCCGGCCAGCAGCGCGAGCACCGCCACGCCCACCAGCGCTGAGGGGACCGAGCCGCGAGGGCGCACCACCGAACTCCTCCTACCGACGAATCAACGCGACGTCACCATCTGACCATGATGGCGCAACACCACCGCCGACCGGGGTGGCGGCAGCACCGAATTACCCGTGATGGGGGTTACGGTGTAATCAAACAGTGTCCGACTCAGGGAGATCCGGTTGAAAGCCGACCATGCATCGGGATTTGCCATCGATGACATAACCGTTGGTCCGTTTGCTCACGGGTTCGGCACCACCGCCGACGGCAGGCCGTACGCGTTCCGCACGGTGCGCTCGATCCTGACGCTCGAGATCTACCGCGCCGATCTGGGCAACGACGTGCCCGGCCCGGAAGATGTGGTCGCGGTCGCCGAAGTACGAGTCACCGACGTCGATCTGGACGACGAACGCAGTGTGGTCGCGCTTGTGCGCGACATGATCCCCGACGCCGCCCTGGTCGAGGCGGCCGCCGATCGGGACGTCACGACCGTGCGCGCTCTGCTGGGACGGATCAGTTCCGTCATCGATGGTATGTAGGTAGTGATGCACTCCACACGAATCTCCCGTATCGCGCTGACCTTGGCCGCCGGTGTCGCTTTCGTCGCGGTCGCCGCGTGCGATTCGGGCCCGGACGAGGCCTCGGTCGAGGCGGCCCGCTCCAAGGCCATCGCCGAACTGTCCTCCTCCTCCGCCGCCACCTCCAGCGCGATCGCCAACCGGCCGATACCGACCGCCGCCGAACTCGACGCTCAGATCAAGCGGGCACTCGACCCTGCGCTGCCCGACACCGAGCGCACCGCGCTGATCGAGGACGGCGACGCCTTCCGCGACGCGATCCCGGACATGTACCGGGCGCTGCAGGACAACCCGCGCGCCATCTACGGCGTCACCGATCCCGTCTTCGACAACCGCGACGGCACCCTGACCGCCACCATGCGCCTGGACAAGGATGGCACCGGCACCGCCGTGCGCACCACGGTGGTGCACTTCGTCTATCTCGACGGGCGCTGGAAGATCTCGCGCACCGACCTGTGCGGCATCCTGCGCTCGGCCGACTACCGCACCCCGGCGTGCGGGTAGCGGCTCGGCCCATCGATGCTGCATTCGGGTTTCCTGGGGTGGGGCCGGTTCGTCCACCGCTACCGCTATCTCGTGCTCGCGGGGTTCGCGCTGGCCGTCCTGCTGTCGGGCTGGTACGGCCGCGACCTGATCGACCGGCTCAGCCAGGAGGGGTGGTTCGACGAGAGCAGCGAATCGGTGGCCGCTTCCGAACTCGCCGACGCGACCTTCGGCCGTGACACCGACAGCGACCTGATCCTGGTCTACACCGTCCCCGAGGGCAGCACCGTCGACTCACCGGAGGTGCGCGCCGCGGTCACCGCCCAGCTGCGCGGCCTGCTCGAACGCTATCCGGACCGGATACTGAAGATCGACAGCTATTGGGACAGCCCGTTCACGGCCAGCGCCAGCGACCCGACGAAGAAACACGCCTTCGCCAGCGTCGGGCTGCGCGGCGAGGGCACCGCCACCGTCGAGAACTATCTCGCGATCAAGGACTCGCTCGGCGCGGGCGACGCGGGCGGCGGACCGGGCGGAACCACGGTGCAACTGGCCGGGTTGCAGCCGATCGTCGAGGGCATCAACACCGGGATGCAGAACGACATCCAGCGCGCGGAGCTGATCGCGCTGCCGATCGTGGCGATCATGCTGTATTTCGTCTTCGGCGGCGTGATCGGCGCGGTGCTGCCGGTGATCATCGGCGGGATGACGATCATGGGCACGCAGGGCATGTTGCGCGTGCTCACCGACCACATCGAGGTCAACGTCTTCGCCAACGCGGTGATGACGCTGGTCAGCCTCGGCCTGGCCATCGACTACGGTCTGTTCACCGTCACCCGCTTCCGCGAGGAACTCGCCACCGGGCGCAGCGTGGAGGAGGCGACCGCTCGCACCGTGGCCACCGCGGGACGCACGGTGCTGTTCTCGGCGGCGATCATCGCGATCAGCCTCGCCGCGCTGTTCATCTTCCCCAACGGCGTGCTGCGCTCGGTGCCCTACGGCGGCATCAGCTCGGTGCTGCTCGCCGCGCTGCTCTCGGTGACGGCGCTGCCCGCCGCGTTGAGCATCGTCGGTCGGCGCATCGACTTCCTCGGCTGGAAACGCTTCTCCCGCACCAAGACCGAAGCCCAGATCGACGCCGGATTCTTCTCCCGGCTCGCGCTGTTCGCCATGCGGCGGCCGTGGGCGGTGGCGGCGCCGATCGTGCTCGCACTGCTGGCGCTGAGCATCCCGCTGCGCAACATCGAGTTCGGCGGGATCAGCGAACGCTATCTGGCCGAGGACAATCCGGCCCGCGTCGCCCAAGAAGACTTCGACCGGCTGTTTCCCAGCTTCCGCACCGAACCGTTGAAACTCGTGGTGGTCGGGGCGAATTCGCAGCAGCTCGGCGACATTCGCCACGAAGCCAACCAGGTGCCCGGGCTGACCGGGCGCTTCGAACCGGCCGCGCCGACCAAGGACGGCGTCAACGTCCTCAACGCGGGGCTGACCGACAAACGCGAGGCCGACGCCGTGATCGCCGCGCTGCGCGCCATACCCGAACCGCCGGGTGTCGAGGTGATGGTGGCCGGGGTGCCCGCGTTGGAACGCGACAGCATCAACGGATTGCTCGAGGGTTTGCCCACGCTGTTGGCGATCCTGATCTGCACCGCGCTCCTGGTCATCTACCTGGCGTTTCGTTCGATGGTGCTCGCGCTCAAGGCCGTCGCGATGAGCGGGCTGAGCCTTGTCTCGACGCTGGGCATCCTCACCTGGATCTTCGTGGAAGGACACGGGTCGGAGGTCTTCCAGTTCACGCCGGGGCCGTTGATGTTCGCGGTGCTGGCGTTGATCGTGACGGTGGTGTTCGGGTTGTCGACCGACTACGAGGTCTTCTTGCTGTCCAGGGTCGCCGAGGCGCGCGAGGCAGGAGCCGACGCACCGGAGGCCATCCGCTACGGCATCGCCCACACCGGCGGTGTGATCACCTCGGCCGCCGCGATTCTCATCGTGGTGACCGGCGCGTTCGGCTTCTCCGATCTGGTGCTGATGAAATACATCGCCTACGGCATGATCGCGGCGTTGATCATCGACGCGACCGTCATCCGGATGCTGCTCACACCCGCGGTACTGAAACTGATCTGGAGATGAGGGGCATGCGACGGGGGTTGATCGGGGCGAATCTGTTCCTGATGTTCCTGCTGGAACTGGGCGTGATCGCGGGCGCGGCGTTCTGGGGTTTCACGCTGTCCGGCGGACTGGTGCCCCGGTTGACCGCCGGTGTGCTCGCACCCGCGCTGTTCGTGCTCATGTGGGCGTTGTTCGGCGCGGCGGCCAACGCCCGGTTCCCGCTCACCGGGTGGTGGCGGGTGGCGCTGGAGGTGATCTGGTTCGGCGGGGGAGCGGTGGCCTGGGCCGTCGCGGTGACGCCGGTGCTCGGGATCGGGTTCTTCGTGCTGTGGGGTGTGAACGCGACCGTCAGGCTCGTCACGCAGGATGGATTGCAGGTGCGGGTCGGGGAGTAGGGGCGGACGACACCCCGCACAACTTCGTGGCCGCGCGCCAGCATCGGCCGTCGTCTGACGGAGGCCGGCGAGAGCGAGCGGTCAGCGACGGACCGGCAGGACCAGTTGGGCGCCCGTGACCGGATGGTCGAGGACTTCCACCGGATGCTGGTAGACGCGGCTCAGCAATTCGGTGGTGAGAACCTCGCGCGGCGGGCCGTCCGCGGCGATGCGGCCGGACTCCAACACGGCGACGCGGTCGGCGTAGGCGGCGGCGATGCCGAGGTCGTGCAGGACGACGACGACCGCCGCGCCCGCCGTCGCCCGCTCGGCCGCCAAACGCAGGACCGCTTCCTGGTGGCCGAGATCCAGTGCGGCGGTGGGTTCGTCGAGCAGCAAGGTGGCGGTGTCCTGGGCCAGCACGCGGGCCAGCGCGACGCGCGCGCGTTCGCCACCGGACAGCGTCGGGAACGAGCGCGCGGCCAGATGACCGACGTCGGCCGATGTCATCGCGGCGGCGATGAATTCGTCGTCGCGTTCGCCGCGTGCGGTGCGCACCCATGGCGCGCGCCCCATGGCGACGACCTCGCGCGCGGTGAACGGGAAGCCCACGGTGTGGCTCTGCGGCAGTACAGCACGTCTGCGCGCCATGTCCAGCGGAGTCCAGTGGTCGAGGGCGCGACCGTCCAGTTCGACGCTGCCCTCGCTCGGTGTGAGTTCACCGGCCAACGCGGCCAGCAGCGTGGACTTTCCGGCACCGTTCGGTCCCACCAGCGCGACGACCTCGCCAGCGGCGACCTCGAAATCGACGGCTTCGAGCACTCGGCGCGCGTGCCCGCTCGCTCCGCCTCGCCGGTCCACGCTCAGCCCGCGCGCCCGCAAGGTCACCGCGCCGCGCTCGGGCCGCACCGGCTCCTCGTGCGTCCGTCCGAGCATCGCGCCAAGCCCTTGCCGCATTCCGCTCACGTGGTCACCGCCCGGCCTTGGTACTGCGAGTTTCTTGTGCGTCCGCGTGCGGCAGCACCCCACTGACCGGCGGCCTCCGTCATCGGGTCGAGCGCGTCACCGGGCGTACGCGCGGTGTGACCGAGCGACACGCGAGATGATTCGGCGTGCCGGGCGACGACCCGTCGCTCCTGGGCAACGACTGCTGGACGCGGTCGACGACCCCACTGGATTGGCGAGGTGTGCGGCATTGCATCGACTGCATGATCGAGACACCGGTGCGTGCGGGCCGCGCTCATCCCCAGCCTCCCGCGCGGGCACGGGTGCGGCGAAGCAGCCAGAAGAAGAACGGCCCGCCGATGAGGGAGGTGAGCATGCCGAGGGGCAGGTCGGCGTTGTCGACGAGGGATCGGGCGGCGACGTCGGCGGCGAGCAGCACCACCGCGCCGACGATGGCGCTGAGCGGAATCAGCACGCGATGGCCGGGGCCGACGATCATGCGTACCAGGTGCGGGACGATCAGGCCGACGAACAGGATGATCCCGGTGAACGCGACGCCCGCGGTGGCGAGCACCGCCACGATGACGATCACATTGCGCCGCAGCCGTTCCACGTCGACGCCGAGGTGGCGAGCCGCGGACTCACCGAGCGCGAGCAGATCCAGGCGCGGCGCCACCACGATCGCCGCGAACACACCGAGCGCGGCGAGCGGCGCGACGACCGCCACCGAGTCCCAGTTCGCGCCGTTGAGACTGCCCAGCTGCCAGAACACGATCTGATCGCGGGCCGCGGGTGAGGCGACGAACAGCAGGAATGCGATCAGACCACCGGCGAAGGCGTTGATGGCGACGCCGGTGAGCACCAGGGTCACCACTTCGGTGCGGCCGTTGGATCGCGCGAGCAGATACACCAGCAGCGTGGTCAACAACCCGGCGACGAACGCCGCGGCGGCCACCGACCACGCGGCGACGAACGCCCCGCCCACCACGATCACGGTGCCCGCGCCGACCGCGGCGCCCGCCGAGACGCCGATGACGCCTGGCTCGGCCAGCGGATTGGCGAACACGCCCTGCAACAACGCACCCGCTGTCGCCAGCGCGGCCCCGACCAGCATGGCCAGCACGACGCGCGGGAAACGCACCTCCCACAGCGTCACGTCACCGGACGGATGGGCGGGCAACGGGCCCCAATCCAGACTGATCCGGTGCAAGACACTGCCCGCGACTTCGGCGGGCGAGGTCGGCACCTGTCCGATGGCGGCCGAGGCGAGTGCCAGCACCACCAGCGCCGCGATCGCGACCGCGAAGGCGACGGTGATCCGGGAGATCGAGCGCGTGCCCGTAGGGATCGGTGTGCCATGAGCGTCGGCGGTGTTCGCGGGTGGTTCGACCGGTGCCGAGCTCGCGCCGGTCGTGATCTCCGGCCGCTGTGGACCTCCGTCGAGCCCGCCCGCGCCGTTCTCCTGCGCGGGGCCGACCCCGTTGGCCGAAGTTCCGGAAGACGTGCGAGCCGGGTCGCTCATGCCTGCGCCTCGCTGACGCTCGGCCCCGGCATGCGCGATGCGCGCTGGCACACGATTCGCTCACTGCGTTCGCTCATGTGGGCGCGGAGCCGTAGACGGCCTCGTTGAGCGCCGCGACCACGCGCCCAGTATTCGGTCCGAAGCTGAGCAGCACCGCGTCGGACATGTCGACCACGCGCTTGTTCTTCCCGGCCGGTGTCTGCGCGACGCCGGGCACCTTCAGCAGGCCGTCCACTCCGCCGACTGAGTTCAGCCCGTCGGTCATGACGAGCAGGACGTCGGGCGCGGCGCCGATCATCGCTTCGCTGGTGATGGCGGTGAACGGTTCGGTGAGTTGGGCGACGGTGCCCGCGTCCTCGCCGCCGATGGCGGTGATCAGCGAGTCGGCACCGGAACCCGGCCCGGCCATCATGGTGATGGCGGTGCTGCGCAGGTACAGGAACGCGATGCGCAACGGCTTGTCCTTGGCGGGGACCGCGGCGGAGGCGGCGGCGATCTCGTCGCGGGTGCGCTCGGCGAGCTCCCGACCGCGCTCGGGGACGCCGAGTGCGGCGGCGACGGCCTCGATCTGCGGCGCCACACCGTCCATGGTTCGCTGCGGATCGAAGTAGACGACGGTCACCCCGGCCGCCCGCAGCTGCTCGCGCACCGCGGGCGCGGCGCTGGTGGTGTCGGTGAGAAACACGGTGGGCCGCAGCGCCAGAATGGATTCCACGTTCAGCGAGCCGCTGCCGCCGGTCACGTTCGGCAGGTCCAGCACCGCGGGAAACGCCGCCGAGGTGCTGCGCCCGATGAGGTTGGGTCCGAGGCCGAGCGCCCAGACGGTCTGGGCGAGGGTGCCGTAGCGGTCGGCGGCGATGATGCGGTCGGCCGAGGTGACCGTCACCTCCGTGCCGTCGAAGGAGCGCACCGTCACCGGCAGCACCGGTGTGGGGGCGGGACCGATCGGCACCGGATCCAGATTGCCCACCGTGGCGGTGCTCGGCCCGCGCTGTCCGGAACCGGTCGCTTCGCTGTCGTTGCCGCATGCCGCGGTTCCGGCGATCAGTGTCAAAGCGAGGGCGGCGAGGAGGGAGCGAACCACTCCGGGACGAGCACGGTCGACGAGCCTCATGAAGGCAAGCCTAATGTCCGCGTCATTCCGTGCGCGCGCTGACGTCGTCCAGTGCGGCCGCGATCGCGCGTGGCAATTCGAGGGTCTCGGCGGCCATCACGCCGGTGAGCTGTCCGATGTCGCGGGCGCCGACGATCATGCTGGCGATGCCCGGCCGGTCCCGGATCCAGGCCAGCGCGACCGCGAGCGGCGAGGTGCCGAGCCCGTCGGCGGCGGTGACCAGCGCGTCGACCACCCGGGTCGCGCGTTCGTCGAGGCGGTGGCGGATCTCGGCGGCGGTCGCTTCGTCCGCGCCGCGCGAGTCCGCGGGAACGCCGTCGCGGTATTTGCCGGTCAGGATGCCGCCTGCCAGCGGCGCGGACGCGATCACGCCGACGCCGTGATGCTGCGCGGCGGGGACGAATTCGTTTTCGGCACGGCGCGCGAGCAGCGAATAGGGCGTGTGCGCGACGGAGATCGGCGCGATGGCGGCCAGACTGGCCAGCTGCCACGGATTGAACCCGCGCACGCCCGCGTAGCGGACCTTGCCGGAGCGCACCGCGTGGTCGAGGGTGGCCGCGATCTCGTCGAGCGGGGTGCCGGGATCCCAGGCGGCGACATGCCAGATGTCGAGGTAATCGGTGCCCAGTTCGAGCAGGGTGCGGTCGAGCTGGCGCAGCAGTCCGCGCCGCGACGCGTCGATCTCGGTGCGCGGCGCCGGACCCGGCACGGTGGTCTGGGCCGGTTCGGTGCGCGGCAGCACGCCCGCGCAGCCGCTCAGCACCAGCTCGTCGCGCGAGACCAGGTCGCCGAGTAGATCGGCCAGGATCCGCTGCGCCGCGCCGCCCGCGTACGCGGGGGAGGTGTCGACCAGGGTGCCGCCCGCTTCGGCGAAGGCCACCAGCTGCCCCGCCGCGTCGTCGGCGTCCGTCTGCAGGCCCCAGGTGTGGGTCGCCAGTCCTATCCGGGACACCCGTAGGCCGCTGCGTCCGACCGTCCGCTGTTCCATCACCGGATCCGCGCTTTCATCACGGCGCCAAGCGTAAATGCTGGGGGCCGCTCGCGGTGGCCGCCGCGCGGCGCCGGGCAGCGGCCGGAATCACCGCTTCACCGGGCGACATGTACTGTCGCTGCGGTATTGCGGCGCCGCTTTTCCGGCGAACGGTGTCGTCGCTGGACCAATTGCCCAGTCGGAACGGCGGTTTCGGGCAACGGAAGAGGAGGTTGCGTGGGCGAGTCGATGACCTGGATACAGGCGCTGGTACTCGGACTGGTGCAGGGTCTGACGGAATTCCTGCCGGTTTCCTCCTCGGCGCACTTGCGCATCGTTTCCTCGGTGTTCTTCGGCGAGGACGCGGGCGCCTCGTTCACCGCGGTCACCCAGCTGGGCACCGAAGCGGCCGTGCTGGTGTATTTCGCCAAGGACATCTGGCGCATCGTCGTCGCCTGGTTCACCACCATGGCCGAGAAGGTCAGCGCCAGGTCCAGGGAGACGGTGCCGATCACCGACCAGGTCACCACGAAGCTCCCGGTCATCACCGGCGACGGCGTTCCCTATGGTCTGGCCGAGGATCGGCAGCGCGAACTCGACTACCGCATCGGCTGGTATGTGATCATCGCCACCATCCCGATCGGCGTCATCGGCTACGTGCTGAAAGACGAGATCCGCACCGGCGCGCGCAACCTCTGGCTGGTGTCGTTCATGCTGATCGCCTTCGCACTGGTGATCGCCGCCGCCGAGTACTACGGCGCCAAGCGGCGACCGATCGAACAGCTCACCACCCGTGACGGACTGGTGATGGGTTTCGCCCAGTGCTTGGCGCTGATCCCCGGTGTGTCTCGCTCCGGCGCCACCTCCTCGGCGGGCCTGTTCCTCGGGCTCGAGCGCGAGGCCGCCGTGCGCTTCTCCTTCCTGCTCGCCATTCCCGCCGTGACCGCGTCCGGCCTGTTCAGCCTGCCCGACGCGTTCGCCCCCGCGGGTGAGGGACTCAACGCCTCGGGCCCGCAGCTGCTGGTCGCCACGCTCTTGTCGTTCGTCGTCGGTTACGCCTCGGTGGCGTGGCTGCTGAAGTTCGTGTCGAAGCACTCGTTCAACTGGTTCGTCGGCTACCGCATCGTGCTCGGCCTGGTGATCATGGGTCTGCTCGCGGGCGGGGTGGTGTCGGCGACATGATCCGCGGGCGTACAGCCGCCTTCGCTGCGGCCACGCGCGGGTTTTCGGGCGGACTCCGTCCGGCTGTGCCCACTAGGCTGGCCGCATGACGGTGATCCTGCTGCGGCACGGCGTGTCGACCTCGAACACCGCCCGCACTCTCGCCGGCCGCAGCGCCGGAGTCGACCTCACCGAACACGGCGCCGATCAGGCCCGCGCGGTCGCCGAACGACTGGGCGGGCTGCCGATCCAGCACATCGTGCACTCACCGCTGCTGCGCTGCCAGCGCACGGTCGGCCCGCTCGCCGACAAGCTCGGGCTGGAACCGGAGTACGACGACCAGCTCATCGAGGTCGACTACGGCGAGTGGACCGGCAGGCCGATCGCCGAACTGCTCACCGAACCGCTGTGGAAGGTCGTGCAGCGGCATGCCTCCGGCGCGGTGTTCCCCGGCGGCGAAGGACTCGCCCAGGTGCAGCACCGCGCGGTCGCCGCGATCCGCGAGCACGATCGCGTCTTCGCCGAGCGGCACGGCCAGGATGTGCTGTGGGTGGCGTGCACGCACGGTGACGTGATCAAGTCCGTGCTCGCCGACGCGCTGGGCATCCACCTGGACGGCTTCCAGCGGATCGTGGTGGAACCAGCGTCGATCAGCGTCGTCCGCTACACCCCGCACGCCCCCTACGTGTGGCGGCTCAACGACACCGGTTCGGACCTGAGCGCGTTGGAGGCGATCAGACCGCGACCGCGAGACAGCGACGCGGACAACGATCGCCCCGATACGTCCGGACCGGTTCCCGGCGGCGAGCTAGGCGGTACTGCTAGTGCGGATAATGGGAATGCGTAGCTTTGAGATTCCTTGTAAACGAGTAGACGGTGTTGCGGGAGTCCGGGCGCCGCGGGTAGTCGATCAGGGTCACGCATCAGGAGGTGCAGATGGCACGAGCAATCCATGTATTTCGCACCCCCGATCGTTTCGTCGCCGGGACCGTCGGTGAGCCGGGCGATCGCGCCTTCTACCTGCAAGCGGTGCAGCAGCCGCGCGTGGTGAGCGTGCTGCTGGAGAAGCAGCAGGTGAAGGTGCTCGCCGACCGTATGGGACTGTTGCTGGACGAGGTGGCGCGCCGTTTCGGCGCCCAGGTGCCGCCGCAGGCCGACGACGTGGCCGACACCGATCCGCTCGTGACGCCGATCGACGCCGAATTCCGGGTCGGCACCATGGGTCTGGGCTGGGACGCCGACGCGGGCGCCGTCGTGGTGGAGTTGCTCGCCATCACCGAGACCGAGGTGGACGAGTCGGTGGTGCTCGACGACACCGAGGAGGGCCCCGACGCCGTCCGGGTGTTCCTGACACCGATCCAGGCCCGCGAGTTCGCGCTGCGTTCGGCGCGGGTGATCGCGGCGGGCCGCCCGCCGTGCCCGCTGTGCGGGGAGCCGCTCTCCTCGCGCGGGCACATGTGTGTGCGAACCAACGGCTACAAGCGCGGGGACATCTTCGGCGCGGCCGAGCTAGAGGAGTGATGTGGCGCGGGTCGACGAAAGGTTCGCCAGCGGTGAGCTGAATGTGATCGGGCGGATACGCACCGCGAGCAACGTGACGCTGGTCTGCGATGTGGTCGACTCGGATGTCGATGGTCATCCGCTGCGCGTGGTGTACAAGCCGGTGCGCGGGGAGCGGCCGCTGTGGGATTTCCCGGATGGCACCCTCGCCGGGCGCGAGGTGGCGTCGTATCTGATCTCCGACGCTCTCGGCTGGGGCGTGATCCCGGAGACGATCCTGCGTGAGGGTCCGTACGGTCCCGGCATGGTGCAGCGCTGGGTGGACGCGGTCGACAACCACACCGAGCGCGGCAATCGCCTCGATCTGGTCGACCTGTGCCCGCCGGGCGCGGTGCCCGCTGGTTTCTGCGAGGTGTTGCGCGCGCTGGACGGGGAGGGCAACGAGGTGTCCCTCATTCACGCCGACGACCCGCGTCTGCGGCGCATGGCGGTGCTCGACGTGCTGCTCAACAACGCCGACCGCAAGGGCGGACACGCGTTGGAAGGCGTCGACGGTCAGGTGTACGGCGTCGACCACGGCATCTGCCTGCACAGTGAGCACAAGTTGCGCACGGTGCTGTGGGGTTGGGCCGGTCGGCCGATCGGCGACGACCTGGTCGCCGACATCACCGCCTTCGCGGCCGCCCTGCCCGGCGAACTCGCCGACGCGCTCGCCGCGCACATCACCGACGCGGAGATCGACGCGCTCGCGGGCCGGACGAAGGAGTTGCTGGATCAGCCGGTGATGCCGGTGCCGCGGACGTCGCGGCCGATTCCATGGCCAGCGTTCTGAGGTCGGCTTCCGGCGCGGCGGCGTTCACTCGAGCAGCGGGCGCACCCGTTCGCCCGCGAAACGGATGAAGGCGAGCGGGTCCGGCTCGTCGGGGGTGGGTTCTAGGACGACGGTGTCGGCGCCTGCCGCGGACCATCGGTGGACTGCGTCGGCGATGGCCTGAGCGTCGCCGACGACTCCGACGCTGTCGGGCAGACCGGTGCGTCGACGGGTGGCGGCGAGGCGTTCGGCCGCGTCGGGTCCGGTGGCGGCGAGGAGGTAGACGATCACGCGGTGCGGGTCGGTGCGTCCGGCTTTCGCACGTCCTTCGTCGATGAGTTCGCGGGCGGCGCGGATGCCCTCCGGCGTGGTGGCGCTGGTGAGGACGGTGGCGTCGGCCAGTTCGCCGGACAGCCGCAGCGTTCGCGGTCCGCTCGCGCCC
The DNA here is from genome assembly GCF_040654315.1 of Nocardia sp. NPDC050713. NCBI lineage: Bacteria > Bacillati > Actinomycetota > Actinomycetes > Mycobacteriales > Nocardiaceae > Nocardia > Nocardia sp. NPDC050713. The sequence continues at coordinate 588,816 of NZ_JBFAHS010000002.1, forward strand.
GCGGCGAGCGGCGGGGGCGTGCGCGGCGGCCAGTCCAGCGCGACTCGATCCAGGCGGACGTAGGCGCCCGCGGCGTCGACCGTTTGCCCGTGCAGCAGGGCGCGCAGCGCGGTGAGCTGTTCGCGCAGCAGGGTCAGCGGGGAGCCGACGCGGGCGCCGACCTGCCCCATCCAGTCCTGCACGCCGTGCCCGATGCCGGGGATCAACCGACCGGGGTGCATTCGCAGCAGCGCCGCGATCTCCATCGCGGTGAGCGCCACGTTGCGCAGCGGCACCGGCAGCACCCCGATCCCGACGCGCAGTCGTTCGGTGTGGGCGAGCACGGTGGCCGCGCACGCGCTACCCGCGGCCCAGAAACAGTCCTCCCACAGCCACAATTCGGCCAAGCCGCTCTGTTCGGCGACCACGGCGATCTCGGGCAGCCGTTCGGGCGGGAGCTGGGGAAGTGCGATAGCGCCGAGTACCGTCACCCCGGCCACCGTAGCGGTCGGCACCGACAGGTTCGGCGGTTCGCGAGGGTGACCCTGCCAGGGCCTCCCTACCGCGCGCCTACCGCGTGAGACTCGTCCCATGCTTCGCTACCGACTGTTCGGCAACACCGGCCTACGAATCTCCGAAATCGTCCTAGGCACAATGCTTTTCGACGAAACAAAACAGGCGCGGGACATCGCCGACGCCTTCGCCGACGCGGGTGGCAACGCACTCGACACGGCCTCCGCCTACGGCGACAGCGAGGAGATCCTCGGCGAGATTCTCGACAAACGACGCGACCGTTTCGTGCTCGGCACCAAGTACACCCTCAGCCGCGACCCCGACGACGTGAACGGCGCGGGCAACCACCGCAAGAACCTGATGCTCTCGCTGGAGCGCAGCCTGCGGCGGTTGCGCACCGACTACGTCGACATCTTCTGGGTGCACGTGTGGGACCGGCACACCCCGCTGGAGGAGACCGTGCGCGCCCTCGACGACGCGGTGACCGCGGGCAAGGTGCGCTACCTCGGAATCTCGGACGCGCCCGCCTGGGTGGTCGCGCGCGCCAACACTCTGGCGCAGTGGCGGGATCGCACGCCGTTCGCGGGGCTCCAGGTGCCCTACAACCTGCTCCAGCGCGATATCGAGCGCGAACTGCTGCCGATGGCGGAGGCGTTCGGGATGAGCGTCACCGCGTGGCGGCCGCTGGCCGCAGGGATACTGACGGGCTCGACCGGCAGACGGGTCGACCCGGCCGCGTTCACCGACCGCGAGCGTGCCGCCGCCGACGCGGTCGCCGAGGTCGCCGCCGAACTCGGGGCGCGACCCGCGCAGGTGGCGCTGGCCTGGACCCGGCACAAGTCGCCCGCCGTGTTGCCGCTGGTCGGGGCGAGCAGCGTCGAGCAACTCAGCGAGAATCTGGCCGCCGCCCAGCTGACCCTGCCCGAGGACGCGGTGCGCCGGTTGGAGGCTGCGGCGCCGTTCGAGCGCGGGTTCCCCGGCGACTTCCTCGCCGAGTCCGAACCGCATCCGTTCGTCTTCGGCTCCGCGGCGACGCGAGTGGATGGGCGCGGCAGAGCGTTCGTATAGGTCGCCGCGGTTTCTCGCCAACTGCGCGAGGCTCTGATGCGGCGAAGTCGTCTGCAGGTTTGGGCGTGAACCGGAGCCCGCACGATTCGTCGAATGTTCTTTTCCGCGAGAGCAAAACCATTGACTTCTGGTAGCGGTCTCGTTTTGGCTGGTCCCGATAGGGTCGTGTGGCGCTCGGGGTGCCCGCGCGGCCGGGGCGAGCGGCGATGAACTCGGCCACACCTTTACCCTCGAATCATGCAGTCCTGGTCCGATACCGCCCTACCGACCGTCCCCGGAGCAGGGCCACCGTTGCGGTTGTACGACACCGCCGACGCGCGGGTGCGGCCAGTCACCCCCGGCGCCACCGCCACCATGTACGTCTGCGGGATCACCCCCTACGATGCCACCCACCTCGGACACGCCGCGACCTACCTGACCTTCGACCTGGTCAACCGGCTGTGGCGCGACGCGGGCCACGACGTGCACTACGTGCAGAACGTCACCGACGTCGACGACCCGCTGTTCGAGCGCGCCGCCCGCGACGGCCTGGACTGGCGCGATCTCGGCACCCGCGAGATCGACCTGTTCCGCTCGGACATGCGGGCGCTGCGCATCGTGCCGCCGCGCGAGTACGTGGGCGCCATCGAGTCGGTGGACGAGGTCGTCGAGTTCGTCCAGAAACTGCTCGCCTCGGGTGCGGCGTACGTCGTGGAGGACGCGGAGTACCCCGACATCTACTTCCGCGCCGATGCCAACGAACAGTTCGGCTACGAGTCCGGCTACGACCGCGCGACCATGGAGCGGCTGTTCGCCGAACGCGGCGGCGATCCGGACCGCCCCGGCAAGCGCGACACCATCGACGCGCTGCTGTGGCGCGCGGCCCGTCCCGACGAGCCGTCCTGGCCCGCCCCGTTCGGTGCGGGCCGGCCTGGCTGGCACATCGAGTGTTCGGCGATCGCGCTCAACCGCCTCGGCCCGGAGTTCGACATCCAGGGCGGCGGCAGTGACCTGATCTACCCGCACCACGAGTACTCCGCCGCGCACGCCGAATCCCTGATCGCGGGCCGCCGTTTCGCCCGCCACTACGTGCACGCCGGGCTGATCGGCCTGGACGGCGAGAAGATGTCGAAGTCCAAGGGCAACCTGGTGCTGGTCTCCAAGCTGCGCAACTCCGGTGTCGACCCGGCCGCCATCCGCCTCGGCCTGCTCGCCGGACACTACCGCCAGGACCGCATGTGGACCGACGAGGTCCTCACCGACGCCCAGGCGCGCCTGGCCCGCTGGCGCAGCGCCACCGCCCTGGCTTCCGGCCCCGTCGCCGAGGACACGGTGGCCCGCCTGCGCCAGCACCTCGCCGACGACCTCGACACCCCCAAAGCCCTTGCCGCCGTGGACAACTGGGTCGCGCAGGCGCTCGAATACGGCGGCCCCGACACCGCGGCGCCCGGCTTGGTCGCCACGGCCGTCGACGCGCTGCTCGGCGTCGAGCTGTAAGGGCTGCGCGCCGCCGGTGCCGCCACGGGTCGTCCGCTACACCGCCCGGTCGTCTGCAAACCACCACGGATTCGGTGGGCGATAACCTTCGCCCCGGGCCGGTCACCCGCCAGTACCCCCGGGTCACAGCCGGTCTCGCCGCTTCGATCATGTACTCACACGACGCCCGCCGCGTTCCCGGACGCGGCGGGACGGACCCTGAGGGGTTGCCAGATGCCGGGTTTCCGTGATCTGGTGCACGGATGTGCAATCTGCATCCTGGTTCGCTGATCGCTGGGTTCCGCGGGGCGTGGGGGCGGCCGATGCGATTGGAACCGGTGGGCGAGGCGGGGGACGCGCGGACGACGGCGGCGCGGCGGCGGTTCTTCGGTGCGGCGGCCGATCCCGAGACGGGTGCGGTACCGGCCGATCGCGTGGTGCTGTCATGGGTCGGCTGCACGACTTACGCGCTTGCGCTGGGCGGTTCGGTGTTCCTGCTCGACGCGTGGGTACCCCGGGTGACCAGTTCCGGCTATGTGCCCGCGACGACGCAGGAGTTGGCGGACTTGCGTCCGGCGGCGATCTTCATCGGTCACGGCCATTTCGACCACGCCGGTGACGCGGGCGCGATCGCCGAGGCCAGCGGCGCGACGGTCTACGGCACGGCCGAGCACTGCGCCGCCGTCCGCGCCCAGGTGCCCGAGGCCACGTTTCCGTCGGAGGCGCTCGGTGACGCCCACACGCCCATCGGGCAGCGCCACGAGGTCACCGTCGGTGGGGTCGCGGTCACCGCGGTCCGGCACTTGCATTCGGCTCGCACCCCGCAGGATCCGGCCGACGAGGCGCGGCGGTTCTTTCCGCGTCCGGAACTGGGACCGATCCTGCGCCACCATCCGACGCTCACCGATCTGCGCCAGACGTTGCCGCGCTTACTGGATCCGGAGGGCGGTGTGCTGCTCTACCAATTCCGCGTCCCCGGTTTCACGCTCACTTGGCACGATTCCGCGGGCCCGCTCACCGAGAAGGCGCCCGAGGTGTTCGACGTGCTCGCGGGGTTGCCGTCCACAGACGTGCACATCGGCGCGGTGCAGGGCTACAACCAGATCACCAACGGTCTGCGCGATCCCCGCAAGTACGTCGAGGCGCTGGGCCCGGCGCTGTTCGTCCCGTCCCACCACGACAATTGGCTGCCGGGCCTGACGGCCAGCGCCGCCACCTACGACGCCCCGCTGCGCACCGAACTCGCCCGCTTGGCTTCCGGGCGACGCCCGGAGTTACGCACCATGCACGACCCCACCGACTACCTCAGCCCCGACCGCCTCACCTTCACACTCTGAACCGCGGCCGCGTTCCACATACCTTTCGCACGCCGCACACAGACGATGCCTATGTGCGGCGTGCAAAACCTGTGTGCCAGCTGGCTCGGAATCGTTTGGTGCTCAGGGCAATACGAGTAGACCTGTCGCGTATATCGCCGCTACGCCGACAGCGACTCCCAGGATCGCGGTGGAGTCCATCGCTGCCACGGTTCCGGTGTCGCGATCGTCCGCGGTGCGCAGTGCGGGCGCGATCTGCACGACGACCTGCGCGATCGCACCGATGCCCAGACCGAGCAACAGCAGCGACAGTTCGGCATTGTTGACGCCCGCGCCGAGCACCGCGCCGAGGATCGCCGGTGCGCCCGCGATGAGCCCGAGCCCGAGCAGTCGCAGCACCCCCGGCCGGGCCGCCGTCAGTAGCGGGCTGACGATCGCCAATCCTTCGGTGGTGTTGTGCAACGCGAACCCGATGACCAGCGCCGCGCCGAGCGCGAGTTCGCCCAGCGCGTAGGCGGATCCGATGGCCAGGCCCTCGCCGAGGTTGTGCAGTCCGATGCCGATGGCGATCATCAGCGCCAGCCGGGTGCCGCCGCGTCCGTCCGAGGCGTCGGCGCGGCGGGTGAGCCAGCGATAGACGAAGGTGAGCGCGAGGAAGGCGAGAATCGCCCCGAGCGCGAGCAGGCTGATGCCGCCGAACGCGCCGCCGGAACGCTCGCCGAGCTCGAACCCTTCGAAGACGGCGTCGACGGCGAGGAACAGCAGCAGCCCGACGGTCACCGCGAGCAGGAAACGGATGCCGCCCTTGCCGATTCGCCGCAGCACGGGAAGCAGCAGCATGCCGAGAACGACCGGGATGATGCCCACGTAGGCGCCGAGCAGCGCCATCACCGCGAACAGGTCGCGCCCGCCGGTGGGTGTCTCGACGGCCGCGGCGATCTCGTGTTCGACGACCAGTCCGGTGGAGGTCAGCATGGAGACCAGATACGGCTGACCTTCCTGCCAGGGATAATCCAGCGTGAGCACGGTGCTGCGGCGGGGTCCGATCGGTTCCTCGCCGCCGCGGACGTCGACGAACGCGTCGTTGACGAACACCTGCGCCACCCGCACCGGATCGGGTCCGGCGTTGCGCACGGTGAGATCGATGCGGCCCGGCGACATCCGAACCTGTTCGACCGCGATCTCTTCCACCGGTGGACCGATCCGCTCGGGCAGCGAACGCCCACCCACTACGGCCAGTGCCGCCAGCGCCAAGCCGAGCAGCAGAACCACCGCCACGGTCGACAACCATCCGGGAGCCTCGGACTTCTGCGATGCGGCAGTTTCGGTGCGCTCGCTCATGATTCGCTCACTGCGTTCGCTCATCAGGTCACCTCGAAGAATCCCATCCACCCCAGTTCGGCGAACTCGGATTTGTGCGCGTGGAACATGAACTTCCCCGCGTACGGGAACCGCAGTTCGCAGATGCCGCGCTGGCCTTGGCCCTGGACGATCGTGTCGGTGTAGTCGGCGGGTTGCAGCCGGGTGCCGGTGGGGTAGTAGTCGAAGAAGTTGCCGTGGATGTGGAAGCTGTTGACCGGGTCGTACTCGAGCACGTTGACCAGGTAGATGCGCACGAGTTCACCGCGTTGCACGCGCACCGGTTCGTGCATGTAGTGGAACGGGATGCCGTTGACGGCGTAGAGCTGGTTGCCTTCGGCGTCGAAGGTGGTGTTGTAGCCGTGCTGCACCATGACCAGCTCGTCGGCGGCCGGACGCGGCTGCGGCGGGTCGACGATGAACGTCCCGTACATGCCGCGGGCGATGTGCTCGGCCAGCGGCCCGACGTGGCAGTGGTAGAGGTGCACGCCGAAGGGGATGGCGTCGAATTCGTAGACGGTGCTCTGCCCGGGCGCGATGAGTCCGGCGCCGAGGCCGGGGGTGCCGTCCATCTCCGCGGGATGGATGCCGTGGAAATGCATGGTGTGCGGGTGTTGCGAGCCGTTGGTGAAGGTGATGCGCAGCAGGTCGCCCTCGGTGCAGCGCAGCGTCGGTCCCGGGATGCGGCCGTTGAACACCCACGCCGGGAACTGCACGCCGGGCGCGACCTCGAGTTCCTTGTCGGTGGAGGCGATCTCCCACTCCCGCACGGTGCGACCGTCGGCGGCTTCGGTGACCGTGCCGTAGTCGAAGTCGCGCAGGATCTCGGTCGGGTCGAATCCGTTGCCGTGGTGGTCGACCACCGAACCGATGCGGAAAGTGGGCCCGCTGACCCCGCCGCCGTGGGCGACCGCCCCGTGCATACCGTGGCCGGTCTGTTCCGAGCGCGGTCGCGCCTCGGACAGACCCGCGCGCGCCGCCACCGCCGCGCCACCCAGGCCCAGCAGCGCGCCGCCGCCGGCCAGAAAGCCGCGGCGCGAAGGCTCCCCCATCAGGTCACGCTGCACCACCGCACGCCTTACCCACAGAGTTTTCGTATTACCTAAGTTAGATCTGTGGGATCGCTAATACAACAGTGTGGGTAACCGTCCAGACCGGTCGGCTCGGGCTCTAGCGCACCGCGGTGTCCAGCGCCTCGATCGGCTCGTGAACCGAACCATCCGGTCGGTCCGCGTAGAGTTCTTCGATCTCGGCCGCGTACTTCTCGGCGATGGGCTTGCGGCGCAGCTTCATCGTCAGGGTGATCTCGTCGCCGCCCGGCTCCCAGAAGACCGGCAGGATCGTGAACCGCTTGACCTGCTCGACTCGCGACAACGCCGCATTGCCAGCCGCCACCCCGCGCGCGATCGCCGTGATCACTCCGGGGTCGGCGGCGAGTGCGGCGGCCGAGGAATCCGGCAGCCCGTGCTGAGCGGCATAGGGCGCCGCGGATTCGGCGTCGAGCACGATGAGCGCGGTGGTGAACGGCCGCCGATCCCCGATCACCGCCAGCGAGCCGACCAGCGGGGTGGCGGCCTTGATGGCGTTCTCGATATTGGCAGGCGACATGTTCTTGCCCGCCGAGTTGATGATCAACTCCTTCTTGCGGTCGACCACCTTCAGGTAACCGTCCTCGTCGACGGTGATGATGTCGCCGGTGTGCAGCCAGCCGTCGTCATCGAGCGCCGCGACGGTCTCGTCGAGCTCCTTGCGATAGCCGCGCATCACCAGCGGTCCACGCACCAGGAACTCACCGTCCTCGGCGACGGAGCCCTCCAGCCCGGGCAGCAGCTTGCCGACGGTGCCCAACCGCGCCTGCTCCGGCGGGCTCACGCTGGCCACGCAGGTCAGCTCCGACATCCCCCACACCTCGGAGATCGGGATACCCAGCCCGAAGAAGAACCCGAGCGTCTCCGGCGGCACCGGCGCGGCGCCCGATATCGCCCACTTCACCTGATCCAGACCGAGTTTCGCGCGCAGCTTCGACAGCACCGCGGCATCGGCGCGCGCCCACTCCTCGGCGAGAGCGGGATCGAGGGGCTCCTCGCGCAGCCGGGCCTCGGCCTTACGGCGGGCGGTGTCGAGAGCCCACTGCAAGGCGGCCTTGGTGGTGGGATCGGGCTCGTTGGCGACGGAGAACTCGATCGCCGCCTTGAACTTCTCCCACACCCGCGGCACCGCGCCCCAGATGGTGGGGCGCACGTCGAGCAGCGCGGCGGGCAGCTGCGCGCGCTCGGGGACGGCGGTGATCTGCGTGCCGAACACCTCCTGCAGGTACAGCGCGGTGAACCGGTCGGCCATGTGCGCGGTCGGCAAGTAGGAGGTTTGACGGTCGCCGAATTCGACCGGCAGCACCGAGGCGAACGCGCGGGCTTCGAACAGCAGATTCTCGTGGGTGATCTCCACGCCCTTGGGATTGCCAGTGGTGCCCGAGGTGTAGCAGAGGGTGACGATGTCGTACGGGCGCACGGCACGCCAGGTCGCCTCGAAATCGAAATCCGCAGCGGCCGAGGCCATGAGCTCGTCGACACCGATGGTTCCCTGGGGCGCGCCGTCGACGCACACGATGGTCTCGATCGGCGCGCCGCAGCCGCGGACCCGCTCGACGTACTGTTCCTCGCAGATCACCACCCGGTTGCCCGCATTGGTGAACACATGGTGCAACTGGTCCGGCGCGAGGGTGTTGTACACCGAGAACGACGTGGCGCCGGTGTGCTGTGCGCCGACTTCGAGCGGATAGAACTCGACGCGATTGCCCATCATCAGGGCCACGGTGTCACCGCGCCCCACGCCGAGCGCGCTCAGCCCGCCCGCGACGGCTCGGACCTGTTCGGAATACGCACGCCACGTCAGGCTCTGCTCGCCGCCGATCGAGCGGACGGCTACCGCGTCCGGATCGATCGCGGCGACGCGCTGGAATGCGGCACAAGAGGTGTTCGGTTCGGTCATTTCGGTCTCACTCACGACGCCCGGCACTGTGCTCCGACGGTAGGTCGGGCGGGGTGTTGCGCGCTGGCTTTTTCCGAAACCTGTTCGCGGACAGGCACTTACCTGCCAGCGCGGTCGGCGCGAACGACGTCGCCGAACCGTCGGTAGGCTGGAGGACATGACCGAGCGCAAACCGCCGGATCAGACCTTCGAATCGTGGATCGACAAGCAGGTCCGCGAGGCAACCGAGCGCGGGGAATTCGACAATCTGCACGGGGCGGGTCAGCCGATTCCCGGGGTCGGCACCCAGGTGGACGAGAACTGGTGGTTACGGAGTTATCTGCGGCGCGAGGGGATTCGAGCCGACGGTATGTTGCCGGAATCGCTGGTTCTGCGCCGGGATGTGGAGCGAATTCACGAGACGGTCGCCGAACTGGACACCGAGCGTGAGGTGCGCGCCGCGGTCGCCGAACTGAATCAGCGGGTGGTCCGCTATGTGCGGGTACCGACGCCGCCACACGTGCCGGTGGGGCCGGTCGACGCCGACACGGTGGTGCGGCGGTGGCGGGAGGAGAAGGCGTCCGCGTCGAGCGGAGGTACGGATTCGGCGCGCCGCGCGTCTGCAACCTCGGCTCGACGCGCGACCAGCTCGACGCAACGCGCGCGCGAACCTTCGGAGCAACAGGTGGGGTCATCGGCGCAGGGTGTGGTGGCGGAATCGTCCGCCCGTCCGAAGCGCCGTTGGTGGCAACGTTTCTGGCGCTGACGCCGAATCGCACCCGTGCAAATTGCGCCACCGGGAACGTCGATTTCGGCGCGGCGCCAGTGCGATCCCTCTGCGCGCACAGCACTCGAACCGCAACCGTTGATGGTATGCATGTACCAACTTACGTGATATGTTCATGCCATCAAGAGTTCGCGGCTCGGGTCGCTGGTCTCGCCATCGCACGACCGATATGCCCGATTTGTCCGCTTCTCTTGTACTACGGGGCGTAGTAAGCAAGAATGACCTTGTGACGCGGAAGGCATTGCCTTCCACCGCCATTCATCGCCGAGGGAGGGCACATGACGGTCAACGGTGACCGCGGCCCGATCATCGTCTCAACCGCGGCCGGGATCACGATTCTCGCCGCCGCCGGGATGCAGGATCGGCTGCTGTTGGGTGTATTCATCTGCGCCGGAATAGGTTTGGGATTGGCCAACGCGTATCTCACCCGCCTGGGCGTGGCCGAGCTCGTGAGTGAGAACACTTCCGGCAAAGGGCCTTTGGCGGCCATCACCGGGATCCGGCTGTTCGCCGTCACGGTGCTCGCGCTGGTCGCCGGTGTCCTGACACGCCCGGACGGACTGGGCATTCTGTACGGCCTGGTGACCTTTCAAATCGGCGCCGCGTTCTGGGCGGCCGCACCGACTCTGCGGAGCGCTCGATGACGAAAGTCGAAGTGGGACACCACGAAACCGCGCACCTGTTCGGAATGGACTTTCACGTCGACACGATCGTCGCGACCGTGGTCGCGGCCGCCGTCGTGCTGGGTCTGGCGTTCTCCCTGCGCGTCAAGCTGACCTCCGGGGTCCCCGGCGGCGTGCAGTTGTTCTTCGAAGCGGTCACCGTGCAGATGCGCGCGCAGGTGGAAAGCGCTGTGGGACTACGGATCGCACCATTCGTCCTGCCGCTGGCCGTGACGCTGTTCGTCTTCGTGCTGCTGTCGAACTGGCTGTCGGTGCTGCCGGTGCAGTACGGCGCCGGTGAGCTGATCAAACCGCCCGCGGCCGACGTCAATTTCACCTACGCGCTCGCCCTGTTCGTCTTCGTCGCCTACCAGGCCGCCGGCGTGGCACGCCGCGGTCCGATCGGACATGTGAAGCAGCTGCTGAAGGGCCATATGGGTTGGGGTCCGATGGTTGTCATCAATGTCATCGAGGAGATCGCCAAACCGCTGTCGTTGGCGCTGCGGTTGTTCGGCAACATGTTCGCGGGCGGAGTGATGATCTCGGTGATCGCACTGCTGCCCGCCTGGCTCAGCTGGGGTCCGAACGCGGCATGGAAGCTGTTCGACCTGTTCGTAGGACTCATCCAGGCTTTCATCTTCGCCCTGCTGACCGTCCTCTACTTCGGGCAGGCCACCGCCGTCGAACACGAAAAGCATTGAGCGGCAGGCGCACATCCCGCACCGCACACAAATGTTGGATCATTCGAGGAAAGGAATGACACATGGCCGACATAACGCACGAGACGGTGGTTCAGGCGGCGGCATTGGTCGCCGGTGGACTGATGATGGTCGGTGGCGCGATCGGCGCCGGTTACGGCAACGGCATGGCGGGCTCGGCGCTGATCAACGGCATCTCCCGGCAGCCGGAGGCCGAGGGCAAGCTGCGCGGCAACTACCTGATGGCGGTCAGCCTCGTCGACGCCGTGTACTTCATCAATCTGACGTTCATGGCACTGTTCGCGTTCGCGGCGCCGGGCAAGTAGCGCCATGAACACCGAAATCCGCGCGGCCGAGAACTTCTTGATTCCCAACGGCACGTTCTTCGTCGAGCTGGCGATCTTCCTCATCGTGTTCGCGGTCATCTGGCTGTTCGTGGTACCACCGATCCGGGAGGTTCTCGACCAACGCGAGGCCCGCGTCACCGAAGCCGCCGCCCACCGGCGACAGGCGCGGGAAGCGTTCGCCGCGGCCGAGGACCGCTACCGGTCCGCGCTCGCCCAGGCCCACGCCGACGCGGCGCGGCTACGCGGACAGGCCAGGAACGAAGGCCGAGCGATCCTGGTCGCGCACCGCGATCGCGCTCGAGATCAGACCGAGGAGATGGTGGCCACGGCCACCGCGGAACTGCGAACCCAGGCCGCCGCGGCGGCGGCACGATTCGACACGCATCTCGATCCCATGGCGCACGACCTGGCGGATCGGGTGATCGGAGGTGGACAACGATGAACACCGGCGGCGGTGTCTACGACATCACCTGGGACTGGCCCGTATTCGTCAGCCAGCTCTTCGGCTTCGCCGTCATCCTCGGCGCACTGTCGAAATGGGTTGCCCCGCAGGTTCGGACGGTCATGCGCAAAGCGCAGCGCACGATCGAGGAACAGATGACGGAAAGCGCGGACGCCGCGACCGAATTGGCCGCCGCCGAACGCGCTTTCGCCAAGGCGGTCGCGGCCGCCCAGGTCGAGGTCGCACGCATCGGCCACCAGGCGCGTGATGACGCCGACCGGATCGTCACCGAACTGCGGGACACCGCGGCGGCCGAAGTCGAACGGGTGCGCCGAGAAGGCCTGCGCAACGTCGCTCTGGCACATCGGCAACTGGAGGAAGAACTCACCCACGACCTCACCACAGCGGTCATCGACCGCGCCGAATCCATAGCCCGTGACCTACTCGAATCACCGCTCGCCAGATCGAGCAGCATCGATCGTTTCCTCGACGAGCTGACAGCGCGAGCCAGGGCCACCGAGGACCTCAGCGGCCTGAGCTGACCTCGCCTCGACCGCCACCCAGCGCCCGGATCCGTCGATCCGGGCGCACTCGGCGTCTAGCACCGACTGGCAGATTCTTCGACGACGCCGGAACAGTGCCCTGGTGACGGGCACAGTGATGGGAACCATTCCTGTTCTCGTCCAGACGCGGGCGGCGAGCGTGCTCCAGCGCAAGGCGGTGGTGATGTGCATGCCGGTGGTCTGTGCCAGGATCGGCCAGGGAACCTCGCCGGCCAGTTCGAGCAGCGCGCTGTTGCGTTGTGCGCGAAGGCGTACCAATCGACATGCGGAACGATCCTATAAAGGCACTTCGATCTCGTCGGGGGATTTGTCGATGCGGATACCCCGCCAGCTGGGATGCCGTAGTCCCTCGGGGGTGGCTTCCCGGTATTCGATATCGGCGACCAACTCGGGCTCGACCCAGTGCGCCAGCACGGCGACCGCGCGCGGCGGCGGTACGTCGAAAGGTGTGTCGGGGCGGGCGAGTTCGTCCAGGCGGGTGCGCAGACTGCGCCGTTCCGCGATTTTCCATCCGGTCCCGACATTGCCGATATGTACCAGCCGTCCCGCCGAATCGTGCGCGCCGAGAATCAACGACCCGAATGCGTTGGCGAACGGGCCATTTCCGGGCAACCATCCGGCGATGACTGCTTCGGTGGTTTTCCGGAACGGCATCTTGATCCAGTTGCGCGACCGTTCACCCGGTTGATACGTGGAGTCGAGGCGTTTGGCGACCAGACCCTCGAGCCCGTTCTCCGCCGCGGCCGCCGACAGCGCCTCGGGCTCGATGTCGGTCCAATAGGGCGACAACTGGATCGGCGGGCGGGCGATGTCGAGCTGGGCGAGCAACTCCCGCCGCTGCCGGTACGGCAGGGCGGTGGTGGCGTGGCCGTCGAGGGCGAGCAGGTCGAAGATCATGTACAGCACCGGAACATCCCTGATCAGCTGCGCCGATGGCGCGCGGACGTGCATGCGGCGCTGGAGCCGGGAGAACGACGGCGCGCCGCTCGCCCCTTCCGGCGCCACGATCTCCCCGTCGATGGTGGCCTGATGCTCGCCGACCGCCGCGGCGACGGCGGCGGCGATTTCAGGGAACGAGCCGGTGACCTGTTTGCGGTTTCGGCTGTAGAGCTGACAGTCGCCTTCGGCCACCGCGGCGACGGCGCGCATGCCGTCCCATTTCATCTCGAAGGCCCAACCGTCCGGATTTCCGGGCGGTCGTCCGGAGAGGGCCAGCATCGGCGACGGCGCGGACACCACCGATACAGCATATCTTCAGCAAATTGACCTGCGCGGAGCCGGCGGTGGCGTCACCGGTTATCAGTCGGTTGATATCAGCTGCTCATGCCAGCGGCGAAGGGCGTCGTCTGCCAGTGGTCGACCGCGGGCTCGAGGTACTCCATCAGTTCGGGAAGCTGCGGGACCAGGGTGAGGGTGGCGATGACCCGCAGCATGCCCAGGGCGTTGACGAAGGCGAGGACCTCCTCGTCGAGCGGCCTCGTCCCGTTGCGTCGTGCGCCGCGGTTGTAGGCGGCTTCGTGCTCGGGGCCGAGAGCGGCCAGGTCCCACTCGACGGGCCCTAGGGTGACCAGTTCGAAGTCGGCGTAGCGGTCGCCGTCCACCGCGTGGAAGATGTTCGCGGGCGGGGAGTCACCGTGGATGGGTTGGAGGTCGATGCCGGGGAACCGAGCCTCGAAGGCGCTGCGTGAGCGTACGAGGGGTTCGAGGAACTGCCATTCGCGGCGGGCCCGGTCGAGCTCGGCCGCTCCGATCAGGTCGGGATGCTGGTCGAGCCGGGCGAGGCTGTCCGCGATGAACTCCGGGTCGGCCGCGGACAGGAACTCCAGACGGCCCGGGTAGGCGCGCAGTGCCGCGTGCAGGTCGGCGACGCTCTCGGCGTTCGCGACGTAGTCGGGTTCCTTGTCCCGGGCCTCCTCGATGAACGGCCAGAACGTCATCGAGAACCCGTCGCGCTGCACGGGTTCGCGCGGCACGAGCGGGCTGGGGGCGATCACGGGGATTTTCTGGTCGGCCAGCCATCGTGTGACATCCAGCTCGTCCCGCTGGCGGCGCGCGAGGGCGGCCAGGTCGTCCGGGCGGGGTAGGACGGTGGGAATTCGGGCCACGACCGGCGAGGGGGCCAGGTGGACGACGACCGAAAAGACGTCGTGCAGCACCGTGGGCTCGGTGACGGTCAGGCCCAACTCACACCCGGCCGCGATGGCTGCCTCGACGGCGGCGGCGGTGCGGTCGGCGCGCTGTTGTGGTGTCAGGAAGGTGGTCACGATGGTGGTGGGCAGGGAGGTGTGGGCGTGGTCGCGCATAGGGCTTTCCTGGGCATACGAGAGGTCTACGGACAGCAGAAACGGCGGCATGGGCCGTGCCCGGACTCAGACGAAGAAGAGGAAAGCCATGGCCCCACCATAACAAGGCGAATCGTCTCGCTCCAATTCTCAGGTTGAGGCGCCTGTTCATGTCGAGGCGGAAAGCGCCGCCCGCCGAACGTCGTCCGGCGGGCCGACGTTCTTCGAGTTCGCGCCGATACTGTGAAAGTCGGAGGGGATCCCGTCGATTCGCTGTGTGCGCCGCTGCGGTCCCACCCGAGAAGGAGATTCAGTGCGCCACATCTATGTCGTCACCCACCCGGAGGCGACCCATCACGTCGACCGACTGGTCGGCGGATGGTACGACTCACAGCTCACCACGGCAGGCGAGCGCGCCGCGGCGGCCATCGCCGAGTCGCTGCGCGCGCGGATAGCCGAGGACGCCGAGGGGCGTGTGCACTCCTCGGATCTGCTGCGTACCGCGCGGACGGCCGAAGCGATCGGCAAGGCGCTCGACGTGACGCCGATCTTCGACGAGAGACTGCGCGAGAAGTCCTACGGCGAAGCGGGCGGCAGGCCGCAGGAGTGGCTGGACCGGCGATTCGTCCCGCCGCCCGCCGTGGGCGAACGTCTGCGCCACGACGAGGGAATCGCGGGCGCGGAGACGAAATTACAACTCGCCCAACGTATCTACGCGGCAATGGGGGCGATCGTGGACGACCCGTGTGAACACCAGGTCGTCGTAACACACGGGGGCGCACTGACATTCGTGCTCGCGGCCTGGATCGGGATGCCGATCGACTCGGCGGACTACGTCGCCTTCCGCGCCGCGCCGGGCAGCATCACGGTGCTCACCGAGGACGACTTCTTCCACAACCGTGCGGTCACCAGCCTCGGTGACACCCGGCATCTCGAGGTGGAACCGAACTGACCCGCGGTGGGGTACGCCAGAAACAGCGATTCGCTCTCGACCAGCTACGCCCCTTCTGTAGTGGGCCACACTCGTCACCGCGGTCCGGCTGAGCTGGACCGCGAACGGACCGCCGCCGTGATCGGGCACTGCGCCGAAGGCGGCTCGAGCACGCCCCGCCCGGCGTACATTTCCGATCATGGACACCGTCGAGCTATCCGCACCGGACGGCCCACTGCCCGCGCTGCTGGCCCGCCCGGCGGGTGCGGGTCCCTGGCCTGGCGTTGTCGTCGTCCACGATGTCCTCGGCCTCGGTACGGACCTCGAGGGACACGTCGCGATGCTCGCCGAGCACGGCTACCTCGCGATCGCCCCGGATCTGTTCTCGCGAGGTCGCGCGCGCTGCATGCGGGCGGTGATGCGGGCGCTGTGGTTCACCGGCGGCAAAACCGATGCCGACGTGGTCCCGGTGCGCGACATCCTCGCCGCCCGCGACCGCCTGGTGTCCGATCCGGCGTGCACCGGGCGCACGGCCGTGATCGGTTTCTGTATGGGCGGCGGGTTCGCCTTGCTGACGGCGCCGCGCGGTTTCGATGCCGCGGCTCCGTTCTATCCGGGCCTGTACGGCGATTACCGCAGCTTGCTCGACGGCATCTGCCCGGTGGTGGCCAGCTACGCCCGCCTCGATCCATCGCTGGTCGGCGCACCCGCCAAGCTCGAGCGCGCGCTCACCGATTTCGGCGTCGCCCACGACATCAAGACCTATCCGGGAGTCACGCACGGCTTCGCGAACACCTTCCCCGGCGACCGGCTGCTGCGCGTCACCGGCCTGGGTCACAACGCCGATGCGGCCGCCGACGCCTGGCGACGCATCTTCGCGTTCTTCGAGACCCACTTGGCGGATAGCCATAACGCCCCGCCGCGCTGAGTCGGCCGCCGGTGCACTCGGCGGGTCTACGGCGCGGTCAGCGCGGTGACGGCCGGTGCGAACATGGTGTTCTTGATCGCGCCGAGTGTGCCGGAGTCCTTGCCGCCCAGAGGAAGCAGCATTTCCAGCGCCGCGGCGGTGACCTGTCCTTCCGGGGCGGCCGCGTCGACGATGTCGGCTTCGGCCGCGGCCTCGCCGCCGTAGCGGCGGCCGGTGGTCATGGCGGCGACCGCGGTCTTGGGGGGCAGTTTGGCTTGGATGAGGGCGGCCATGCCGGGGGTGAAGGGGATGCGGATGTCGACTTCGGGGAAGCAGAAGTAGCCGCGGTCGGCGCGCATGACGCGGTAGTCGTGGGCGATAGCGAGCATGGCGCCCGCACCGAAGGCATGTCCGGGCAGTGCGGCCGCGGTGGGCACGGGCAGAGTGAGCACTCGCGCGAACAACGCTTGCACGCGTCCGACGTACCACTGGGCGCGGTCGGCGTTGGCGCCGAGCCAGTCCAGGTCGAGTCCGTTGGAGTAGAACTTGCCGCTCGCGGTGGTGAGCAGGCCCTGGGCGCCGTCGGCGAGGGCGGTGTCGAGGTGGGCGTTCACTTCGTCGAGGAAGTCGGGGGAGAAGCGGTTCTCGTCGGCGCCGAGGACGAGGACAGCGATCTTGTCGTGGTATTCCAGTGTGGGCATAGCGGGTTCCTTCGTCGAGAGTGGTCGGGACTTGCGGATCAGGGGGGCGGTCCGACCGCGAGCACGGCGCGGACGGCAGCCCGAAGTTGTTCGCGGGCAAAGGGTTCGGCGATCCGCTCGCGGCGGATCAGGATGGCGGTCGGCAGGTCGACCAGGCAGGTGGTGAGCACCTCGACCGCGCGGCGGTCGCGGCGGCCCCATCGGCGCTGCGCGAGCCCCACCAGCAGGTCGATCAGCGCGCGTTCGGCGGCGCGAACTTCGGCGGCCACGTCCTCGGGCAGGTCTTCACCGAGCAGCTGCTCGCGCGAGACGGTGAGCAGCAGGCGCGAGGAGTCGGGGAATCGCTCGGCGAACACGCTCGGCGCCTCGGCGGCGGCCACGATCGCGTCGTCCCACACGGCCTCAGCCGATGAATCCAATTGACAGGCAGCACTTTTCGATTCGCCTGCGCCGGTGCTCGAATCGCCTTCCGATCCGGAGGCCGCCTCGATCAACTCGTTCTGCACCGCGAGAAACCGCCGCGCGGCCCGCAACCACGCGCGCCCCAACACTCCGGATCGCGACCCGAACGTGTGGTACAGCGCGCCATTGGACACCCCCGTGGCGGCGGCGACGGCGCGGATGGTGACCGCGGCCGGGCCGCCGCGGACGGCCAGCGATTCCGCGGCGTCGAGCACGGCGCCGGGGTCGTGGGTGCGGGGTCGTGGCATGGCGCCGACTATAACAGAGCAATTGCTCTGTTATCCAACCCGGATTCGGTTCGCCAGGGGCACTGCATATTTCGCGCGGTAACAGCTACCGCGCGTCACCTAGCGGATTCGCTTGTGCCCGCACGCGCGCGCGAAGCGATGCGGTACTGTTCGGGCCCTCCCCCTTGCCCGCACGAGCAGAACGGCATCCGCATGTCACGAGTGGTCACCAAGGAGCAGTACTTCGACACCGCTCTGGAGGTGCTGGCCGAACTCGGGTTCAAGGGTCTCAACATCGGGCTGCTGTGCCGTCGGCTCGGGGTCACCAGCGGCTCGTTCTATCACCACTTCGGCAGCTGGCAGGGTTTCGTCGACGCGCTGCTCGAGCACTGGGAGAACCGGCAGGTGCTGATCCTGCGCACGTTGAAGTTCAATCAGGGCGATCCCGACGACGACGTGCGCGCGATGTCGGATCTGGCGGCGGGTCTGCATCACGCGGCCGAGGCCGCGATCCGGGCGTGGGCCGCCAACGACGAATCGGTGAATCTGGCGGTCAAGCGGGTCGACGAGTCGCGGCGGCGCACCGTGCAGAAGGTGATCAACGGCGTGGTCGGCGACGACGAGACCGCCGCCGTGGTCACCTCGCTCGGCATGGCGATGCTGATCGGCTACCAGCAGATCGCGGCGGGCGGGGAGAATCTGTCACTGCGGCGGCTGCTCACCGAGTACGCCCGCCTGATCTACTCGCACGCGCGCCGTCCGGCGCCGGTGGGTGCTCAGCCCAGCAGTTCGTCGACGTAGCACCAGCGCCAGGCTTCGCCGGGTTCCACGCTGCGCATCACCGGGTGCCCGGTGGCGGCGTGGTGTTCGGTGGCGTGGTTGCCCGGCGAGGAGTCGCAGCAGGCGATGTGCCCGCACGTCAGACACATTCGCAGGTGTACCCAGCTCTGGCCTTCGGCGACGCATTCGGCGCACTGATCGGGTTCGGTGGGTTCGCGCAGCAGCGGCGCGGCCCGCAGATGGTCGCAGTCGGCGGCCGCGGCGGGCGCGGCGAGGGGTTCGCGGCGTTCTTCCTCGGTTTCGTCGAACCGGTCGATCATCGATTCCTCGAGATCGAGCCGTGCCAGCACGTGCTGGAGGATCTCGTAGTCCATGCCGCCCGAATCCCGCACCCGCAGTACGGTTTCGCGTTCGGCGCGCAGCATCTCGAGGCGCAGCCTGCGGTATTCGGCGGTGGGAGTGCGCTGTTCGGACTCGGCGCGGCCCAGCCGTTCCCAGGCGGCGTTGGTGCGCCAGGTCAGCCGATCGCGCAGCGATTGCACGACTTGCCGCGGGGTGTCGGGTCCGGCTGCGGCGTCCAGCGCCGCCATTCCGGCCGCGCCCGCCTGGGTCAGCAGGTTCGCTTTCTGTAGCGCGTCCTCCGAGCGGCTGGGACCGCGCAGATGCAGGCGCCGCACCAGCCACGACAGCGAGGTGCCCTGCAGCAGCAGCGTTCCCGCCACCACGACCAGGGCCAGCAGCTTCAGCACCGGCAGCTGCGGGGTGTCTTCGGGCAACAGCAGGACCGCGGCCAAGGTCACCACGCCACGCATGCCCGCCCACGACACCACCGTCGGATAGCTCAGCGGAACGGTCGAGCGTCCGAGCCGCTGGAACAGCAGCGACCACGGGAAGATCCACAGCGGCCGCGCCACCATCACCGCGAGCAGCACCGCGATCGCCGAGATCACCAGGGTGGTGTGGTCGAGCCCGCTGCTCCACGCGTCCTCCACGATCGCGCGCACCTGCAGACCGATGATGAGGAACACCGAGCTTTCCAGGATGAACTGGATGGTGCGCCAGTTGGTGCGTTCGGCGATGCGCGAGGCCGCCGACTGCCACACCGGCGCACCGTGGCCAAGAATCATCCCGCAAGTCACGACCGCGATCACCCCGGAGGCGTGTATCTGTTCGGCGGGCAGATATGCCGCGAACGGTGCGAGGAACGACAGCGTGGTGTCGAGCACGGGGTCGGTGATGCGCCGCCGCAGCAGTGCGAGCAGGGCGGCGACGGCGATGCCGACCAGCGCGCCGCCGCCCGCGGCGAGCAGGAAATCACCGCCCGCCTGCCACACCGACACCGTGCCCGCCGAGGCCGCGATCGCGGTCCGCAACGCCACCAGCGCGGTCGCGTCGTTGAACAGCGACTCGTCTTCGAGGATGGTGACGATGCGCCGCGGCATCCCGATCCGGCGCGCCACCGCCGTCGCGGCGACCGCGTCGGGCGGGGCGACCACCGCGCCGAGGGCGACCGCCACCGCGAAGGGCACCGGAAGCAGCCACCACACGACCGCGGCCACCGCGAACGTGCTGAACAGCACCAAACCCACCGACAGCGAGGCGATGGTGCCGATATTGGCGCGAAAATCCACCAGTGAGGTCCGGATCGCCGCGGTGTAGAGCAGCGGCGGCAGCAAACCGAGCAGCACCACCTCCGGTTCCAGGTGCACCGCGGGAACGAACGGCAGATACGAGGCCGCCACCCCGGCCAGGGTCAGCACCAACGGTTCTGAGACGCCGAACCGCCGCGCCAGCGCCGCCAACGCGGCCGCCGACGCGACGAGAACCACCAGCCCGATCGCGACATGCACCATCGCATTCTCCCAAAACGCCACCATCGCCGCGTTCGCGCCGTGGACGACGCGGTCGCGAGGCCGATTCCCCGGAATCGCTGCCGCGCGCCCGCGCACCGGCAATGCTTATCGGGTATGGAGGAGTTTGCGAATTGGCGTGCCAACGGACACCGGTTCACCCATAACGGGCATCAGATCTTCTGGACCGAGGGCGGCGGCGGACCCGAGGGGGTCCTGCTGTGCATTCACGGCTTCCCGACCGCATCCTGGGACTGGCATGCCGTGTGGCCCGGGCTCGGTGAGCGGTTCGCGCGGGTCCTGGCCGCCGACATGATCGGCTTCGGCTGGTCGGCCAAGCCGCGCACCTACGACTACAGCATCGCCGACCAAGCCGACCTGCACGAACAACTGCTGCGCGAACAGAGCGTGCACCGTTTCCACGTGCTGGCCCACGACTACGGCGACACCGTCGCCCAGGAACTACTGGCCCGCGACGCCGAACGCCGCGCCATCGGCGACGACTCGCTGACCATCGAATCGGTGTGCCTGCTCAACGGGGGACTGTTCCCCGAAACCCACCGCGCGCGCTGGGTGCAGCGGCTGCTGGCCGGACCGCTGGGACCGATGGTCGGGGTTCTCGGCGGTGAGACCGCGTTCAAGCGCAGCCTGGCGGCGGTCTTCGGACCCGACACCCGCCCCAGTGCCGCCGAGCTGCACCAGTTCTGGCTGCTGTGGTCGTCCCGGCACGGTAAACGCAACGGCCACAAGATAATTCGCTACATGGCCGAGCGGCGCAAGCATCGGGAACGCTGGGTCGGCGCGCTGCAGCAAGCCGTGGTGCCGGTGCGGTTGATCGACGGGCTGCGCGACCCGGTCTCGGGTGCGCACATGGTCCAACGCTACCGCGAACTGATCGAGGATCCCGACGTGGTGGAGTTGCCCGACATCGGCCACTACCCGCAGGTCGAGGCGCCGCAACGGACCTTGGAGGCGTTCCTGGAATTCCACCGCAGCCGGGTGCGCTGACCGCCACACCTTCACTATGGGCAACCCCATAGAATGAGGGCGTGGCACGCCGATCCAGCACCGACGGTTCCCCTCGTACCCGCCTGCCCAACGCGCGACAGCGGATGATCGAGGGGGCCATCGACTCGCTGCGCGTGCACGGCGCCAGCGCGACCAGCGTCGACCGGGTGCTGGCCAGCACCGGCGCACCGCGCGGCTCGGTGTATCACCATTTCCCCGGCGGACGTACCCAGCTCGTCAACGACGCCGTCACCACCGCCGGTGAGATCATGTCCGGCTACATCGAGCGCCTCACCCGCGACAGCGACCCGGTCGACGCGCTGGAGAAGTTCGCCGAGATGTGGCGCACCACGCTGCGCGAGAGCCAGTTCCGCGCGGGGTGCCCGATCTTCGCGGTCGCCGTCGAAACCAACGACGAGACACCAGAATTCGCGCGCGCCGCGGCCGCCGTCTTCGAGCGCTGGCACGCCGCGCTCACCGACGTACTGACCCGCCACGACGTCCCCGCCGACCGGGCCCGACGCCTGGCGGTGCTCACCGTCGCCTCCTTCGAAGGCGCCATCGCGCTGTGCCGGGTCCAGCGCAGCATCGAACCCCTCGACGACGCGGTCGGCGAGCTGCGCGCGCTTTACCCGACCTCCGCGCACTGACCCGGCGACCCCTACCACGGTCGGAGTCGGAGATCCGACCGCGCGCGGATGTGTTCGACCCGCTCGGCTCGCTACCGTGCTCCCAGAAGCGGGACAGACCCGCGTTCTCCGCACCGCGGCGACAGGGGACGGTACAGCCGATGAAGATCGCAGGTTCACGAGTTCTGATCACGGGCGCCACCGGCGGCATCGGGCACGCCATCGCCCACGCGTTCGCCGAACGCGGCGCCGAGCTGGTGCTCACCGGCCGCCGCGTCGACGTGCTGGCCCCGCTGGCCGCCCAGACCGGCGCCCGCGCCGTGCCCGCCGATCTGGCCGACCCCGACGGGGTCTCGGCGCTGCTCGCGGCGGCGGGCCCGCTCGACATCGTCATCGCGAACGCGGCCGTGCCCGCCAGCGGGCTGCTCACCGACTACTCCCTCGAGCAGATCGACCGCGCACTCGATGTGAACCTGCGCGCCCCGATCATCACCGCCCGCCTGCTGGCCGAACCCTTCGTCGCCCAGGGACGCGGGCATCTGGTGTTCATCTCCTCCATCTCGGGCAAGATCGCCTCACCCCGGGTCTCCCTCTACAACGCCACCAAATTCGGGCTGCGCGGCTTCGCCCAAGCGCTGCGCCAGGATCTGGCCCCGCACGGCGTCGGCGTCTCGACGGTGTTCCCCGGCTTCGTCCGCGACGCGGGCATGTTCGCCGACGCGGGCGTTCCCCCGGCCTTCGGCACCGGCACCTCCTCGCCCGATCAGGTGGCGGCCGCGGTGCGTCGCGCCGTGGAACGCAATGTCGGCGAGATCGACGTAGCCCCGGCCCAGGTGCGCATCGGCGCGCTGCTGGCGGGTATCGCGCCCGGCTTGTCCGCGCGGGTGCAGCGGCTCGCGGGCGCCGACAAGATCGCGGCGACATTGGCCGATGCGCAGCGCGCCAAACGGTGAGGACGCCGGAACGACACTCGAGCTGATCCCGTGCAGCACCGGTCGCTGCTACTCGACCGGTGCGCCCGGTCGCTGCTGTTCGCTGATGCTTGCCCCCGGTCGCTGCTGTTCGAGGACGTCGGCGGCAGCGCTGGAGGGCGATCTGCTCGCGGTGAAACGGAGCTCCGCGCACTTCCAGCGCCGCGAGCAACCGCGGGTCCTCAGCGCAGTGGCAGCACCATGGTGATGCTGGTGGTGCCCGCCCGGTTGACGATGCGCGAGCCGTCGACATCGACGAAGCCCAAGCGCTGATACAACCGTCGTGCCGGGTTCTCCTCGCGCACGCTGAGACTCATCGCCGGATAGCGTCCGGCGGCGGCGGTGACGAGCTGTTCGAGCATCGCCGTGCCAAGGCCGGTGCCGCGCGCCCGCGGTGCGACGGCGATCGCGAGTTCGGGAGTGGCGTCGTCGACGTAGCCGTATCCGGCGTCCGTGCCGGTCAGCAAGCGCAACCACGCCGCGCCGCAGGGGGATTCGGCCGGGCCGCCGATGACGCCGAGATCGCCGTCGGCTCCCCAGCCGTCGACGTAACGCGACAGCGCGGGAATGGTTTCCAGGTCGGCCACGGTCAGTCCCTGATCGGCGGCGTGCGATGCCTCGTAGAGCATTTCCCAGAGGAAGGGTTCGTCGGCGGTCATGGCTGGGCGTAGCGAAGCGGAGATCACGAATCCGAACATAGGAGAACCGTGCGCGCACGGCCATGCCATTTCCGGAGGCACACCGCACCCTGACGGCCGACACCACCTCCCGCACCGACTTCCGTCGCGCGGGTTCAGCGGCCGCGGACATGCCGCGCGGCCGACGCAGGCCGCAGCGTGCTCTCGCTGTTCGACGTGGTGTTACCGGCTGGCGGACGCGGCGTTGCGGGCGTGCTCCGCGACCCAGACACCGACCCCGATCGCCGTGGCCACCGGCCACGACACCAGTCCGGTGGCGGCCGCCGCGCCGAGCCCGCCGTAGTAGAGCATCGACTCCCGATCCGGCACTCGATGCAGCACCGCCGTGGTCACCGACGAGACACCGTTGGCCGCCGTGCGCGATCCGGGCGGAAGCGGGACTCGCGCCATCCGCACTCCGACCGTCGGAATCGGGACACGCACTCCTCCGTTCGCGGCGGGTCCGATATTCGATTCGGTTGCCGAGGGTTCTCCCGCCGATCCAGCCACCGAAGGTGCGGTCTCGGTTGGCTCGGTATCCGATTTGCGGGCCTGTTTGGTCTTGCCGGACATGACTGTTCCTTTCTCGACCTTGGACCTCCGCGCTGAGTATGCGAACAAGTCAACCCCTACCGGGCCCACGCCGCTATACCCCGAGAGGTTGGATTTCGGTCATCGACGGCTCTCACCTCCGGTCCCGCTGATCACGCAGGCAACGCAGACACATGGCGGCGACATTGGAGGCTTGACACACCCATTATGGTGTACTCCATAGTCGGGTATCGGGACGACGCGACCCCGAAACGTGTTCACTGACGCTTTCTCTCGCGTTCCGACCGCAGCCGCGCACCGAAGGAGCCGCCGATGTCCGCCGACGACCTGCAGCTGGACACCATCGAACTAGAGCGAGAAGGGCGGGTCCTCACCGCGCGAATCGTCGCCCCGCCGTGGAACTTCGTGACCCCGGCGGTGGTGCGCGATCTGGACACCTTCACCGCCGCCGTCGATGCCGACGACACCGTCGGTGCGGTCGTACTCACCGGCGGTCTGCCCGGCCGTTTCCTCACCCACGCCGACCCCGCCGCGCTGGCCGGCATGATCGACATGCCGCACCCGTTCGTTCCTGCCCGCGTCGCGGCGCCGTTCCTGCGCGCCAGCGCGGCCGCGCTGCGCCTTCCCGGTGTCGCGGACCTCGTCGAACGCCGCGGCGGGGGGCTCGGCGCGGGGCTGGTTTGGGGTTATCGATGGAAACGCACCACCCTGCGGATGAACCGCTCCGGCGTCGCCTACCTCGCCGCTGTCAACGGTCCCGCGCTCGGCGGCGGCCACGAGATCGCGCTGGCCTGCGACCTTCGCTACGCCGCCGATGCCGACCACGTGCGCCTCGGGCAGATCGAAACACTGGCCAACCTCATCCCCGGCGGCGGTGCGACCCAACGCCTGACGCGTCTGCTCGGCGCCGCCAAAGCCATCGAGATCATCCTCGAAGGCACACCGTTCACCGCCGAGGAAGCCCTGCGCCTCGGTGTGGTGCACCGTGTGGTGGCCGCCGACGAACTCCTCGCCGCGACCCAGGCGACCGCGGCCCGGCTGGCCGCCCGCAATCCCGTCGTCGTCGCCGAACTCAAGCGTGCCGTCTACTTCGGCACCGACAGATCTCTGTCCCGCGGTCTCGACGCCGAACAGGCAGGCTTCGTCTCCGTCGGCACCACCGCCGCGGCCGCCCGCACCACCGAAGCCTTCTTCGAGGACCTCGACCGCCTCGCCGACACACCCTTCCTCGCCGACCCCGGACCATGGGTCGACGGCACCCGCGTAGACCAGGTGAGCAAATGACGAAACCCACCCCTTCGGCCACCGAAGCGTGGCACAAGACCGCCTGCATTCTGTGCGAGAACAACTGCGGTCTGCTCATCCAGCTCGACGGTCGCCGTTTCGCCAAGATCCGCGGCGACAAAGACCACGTCGCCTCCGCCGGCTACACCTGCAACAAGGCGCTGCGCCTGGACCACTATCAGAACGGCGGCGCCCGCCTGACCAGCCCGCTGCGCCGCGAACCCGACGGCACCTTCACCGAAATCGACTGGGACACCGCGATTTCCGAGGTCGCTTCCCGGCTCGAAGAGGTACGTGCCCGGCACGGCGGCGACAAGATCTTCTATTACGGCGGCGGCGGCCAAGGCAACCACCTCGGCGGCGCCTACAGCGGAGCCCTGCGCCGCGCCCTGGGCAGCCGCTACCGCTCCACCGCGCTCGCCCAGGAGAAGACCGGCGAGGGCTGGGTCGACGCCCACCTGACCGGCGGCCACACCACCGGCGACTTCGAACACGCCGAAGTGTCGGTGTTCCTCGGCAAGAACCCCTGGCAATCCCACGGCGTGCCGCGCGCCCGCACCATCCTGCAGCAGATCGCCAAGGATCCCGCGCGCAGCATGATCGTCATCGACCCGGTGCGCACCGAAACCGCCGACCTCGCCGACGTCCACCTCCAGGTCCGCCCCGGAACCGACGCGTGGTGTCTGGCGGCGCTGCTGGCCATCCTGGTCCGCGACGATCTGCTCGATCACGGCTTCCTCTCCGCGCACACCAGCCAGGCCGAGGATGTCGTGGCCGCGCTGCGCGATGTCGACATCGCCGACTACGCCGACCGCTGCGGCGTCCCGGTCGAGCTGCTGCGCACCGCAGCCCACCGCATCGGCACCGCCGCCAGCGTCGCCACCTACGAAGACCTCGGCGTGCAGCAAAGCCCCAACAGCACCCTCATCTCGTATCTGAACAAACTGCTGTGGCTGCTCACCGGCAATTTCGCCGCACCGGGCGCGATGCAACCGCACTCGTGGCTGGTCCCGCTGGCCGGCTACAGCCGCGACATCCGCCGCAGCCCCGTCACCGGCGCGCCCGTCCTCGGCGGCATGCTGCCGTGCAACTCCATCGCCGAGGAGATACTCACCGACCATCCCGACCGCTTCCGCGCGATGATCGTCGAGTCCGCCAATCCCGCGCATTCCCTTGCCGATTCGACCTCCTTCCGCGCCGCGCTCGACGCGCTGGATCTGGTGGTCGTCATCGATGTCGCGTTCACCGAGACCGCCCGCCACGCCGATTACGTGCTGCCCGCGGCCAGTCAGTTCGAGAAGTGGGAAGCCACCTTCTTCACTCTCGAATTCCCGCACAACACGTTCCACTTGCGCGCGCCGCTGCTCGACCCGCTACCGGGCACGCTGCCCGAACCCGAGATCTACGCGCGGCTGCTGCGCGAACTCGGCGCGGTCTCGCGCACCCGGCTCGCGCTGTTGCGCACCGCCGCCCGCCTCGGCCGGCGCCCCTACGCGCTGGCCTTCGCGGCGCTGGTGGCCATCGACAAGAACACCGCGGGCTTGGCGCCGTATCTGCTCTACGAAACCCTCGGCCCCACCCTGCCCGGCGGCGCGCGCGCCGCCGCGGTGCTGTGGGCGTTGGCCCAGCGCGTCGCCCGCGTCCATCCCGCCGCCATGCGCCGCGCCGGACACCGCGACGCCGACGCCCTCTTCGACGCCATCCTCGCCGGACGCTCCGGTGTCACCTTCACCGTCGACGACTACGCCGACGCCTGGGACTACGTCCCGCACCCCGGCAAACGCATCCCCCTCGCCATCCCCGAACTGCTGCACGCCCTGCGCGCACTGGACACCACTGCCGCCACCCACACCAGCGCCGACTATCCGTTCGTGCTGGCCGCGGGGGAGCGGCGCTCCTTCACCGCCAACACCATCTTCCGCGACGACACGTGGCGTCGGCGCGATCCCGACGGCGCACTGCGCATGAACCCCGAAGACGCCACCCGCCTCGGCCTGGGCGCCAACGACCGCGCTCGCGTCACCACCCGCCGCGGCAGCGCCGTCACCACCGTCGAACTCACCGACCGCATGCAACCCGGCCACGTCTCCCTGCCCAACGGTTTCGGCCTCGACCTGCCCGACGGCACCCGCACCGGCGTCGCACTCAACGAACTCACCGACGTCACCCTGCGCGACGCCATCGCGGGCACACCCTGGCACAAACACGTCCCCGCCCGCATCGAACCAGCCTGAGGCGCACAAGGTTTCACCGCACTCGCCCCGCGCGTGCGACTGCGTCGCAGTGGCACAGGCACTTCCTCGACTCGATCGGTCCGGTGAACAGCTGACCTGGCCACTCGGGCGCGCTCGCCGGGGCCTTCGCGAAAACCTGTTGGCGGACCATGGCGACCGCTGCTACTTTCCGAAGGCCGTGAGAGACAACGAGGAGGTGGTACCCGTGAACGCAGTATCGACATGGGTGCTCCCCTCTGGGGTCACGGTCGGGCGATAGGTCGTCCGGGAGCGCCGTTCAACAGCACTCCCGAAAGGCACTACCGTGCAATTCATTTCCGAACAGCGCCTCGACGACGACAGCGTCGTGGAGCGCGCGTTCACCCTCGGCGAGATCCCCGGCATTCTGTGGACGTCCGTATCAGCATCCGAACCGGCGCCGCTGATCCTGCTCGGCCACCCCGGCGGACTGCCCATGATGTACCCCCGGCTGGTGGCCCGCGCACGGCACGCCGCGGCGGAGGGCTTCGCCACGGCCACCATCGAGCTCCCCGGCAGCGGTGACCGGCCCCGTTCGCCCGCCGCCGAGCAGGCCCGCGCCGACCTGCGCCGGGCGGTGACTGCTGGCGAGCCGGTCGATGACGAGATCGTCGACCGGCTCGTCCTCCCACTGGTCGACAAGGCGGTCCCGGAATGGCGGGCCGCCCTGGACGCCCTTCTCGCGCTGCCCGAGATCGGCGGCCCGGTCGGGTATTCGGGAGGGGTGATCTCCATCGGCGTCCGGCTGGCGGTGGTCGAGCCGCGCATCTCGGCCGCCGTTCTGTTCGCGGGGAGTTTCGTGCCCCGCGCCATGTTCGAGGAGGCCCGGCAGGTCACCATTCCGCTGCATGTCCTGCTGCAATGGGACGACGAAGGAAACGACCGGCACATGGCGCTGGACCTATTCGACGCCTTCGGCTCCGAAGAGAAGACGCTGCACGCCAATATGGGCGGGCATACCGGCGTCCCGCGGTTCGCCGGCGACGAGGCGAACCGGTTCTTCGCCCGGCACCTGAGGTGAGGCCGATCCGTCAGGCCCGCGGCAGACGATAGGAGCTGTCGGCCAGGATTCCGCTCGTCGACGACAGGTTCCGCCCCTCCTCGATGAGCGGTCGCCAGCAGATTCACCACCGCCCCGACCCTGGTGGTACCGGCCATCGGCGGTACCACCGCGGTTGGGGCGCTCGGCCACCAGCGCACGCCATCTCTTCGGGGATCTCCACGAGTGGATGTGGACGCGTGGCCGCCGCCGTCGGAAGACGTTGGTGGCGAGCAGGTTTCGCGCTCGACGACTCAGGTCATCGGTGCGGACTCCGCGAGCTTCTCGGATTCCGGGGCATCGGAGGGCGCGACCGGTGCGGGTTCCACGCGGACCCAGGTGTTGTTGACCGCCGACGCACCCGAGAACGGGTCGATCGACGAAGGGTCGTGCAGCAGGTTCACGTTCGCGCCGGGCAGCGACGCCGCGACCGTCCAGCCGACGCCGGGCTCGCGGTGTCCCCACCCGTGCGGGATGGCGACCGCGCCGGGCCGGATATCGTCGCTCACCTCGAGTGTGACCACGATCGAGCCGGTTGCGGAGCTAACCGTCACCGGCGCTCCGTCGCGGAGTCCGCGTTCGGCCGCGTCGTGGGGGTGCATCAGCGCCGTGCAGCGGTCCTTGCCCTTCACCATCGACGGCACGTTGTGCAGCCAGGAGTTGTTGCTGCGCAGATGCCGCCGACCGATCAGCTTCAAATCGAAACCGTCCGACGGCGCCGTCAGCGACCGGCCGCGCGCCGCGTCCTCGACCAGTTGGCGCGCGGCCGTCACGAAGTCCGGCGGCGCCAAACGCACCTTCTTGTCCCGGGTACCGATCAGTGTCCGCAGCCGCGGCCGCAGCGGTCCCAGATCGATTCCGCCTGCCGCCGCCCGCACCTTCCCGACGGTCAACCCGGCCAGCCCCTGCCGCAGCACACCGTAGGGGCCCGCCGCCATCGCCGCCGACGCCAGCCGCACCGGACTGAACTGCTCGAACACCGCGTTCACCGCGCGCCCGGTCACCCCGCGCACGGGCAGCGGAAGCAGCTCGGTGACCAGCCGGGCCATGATCTGCCAATCCTCCAACCCGTCGGCGGGCGGCTCGAACACCCGCGCGTCGTAGCGCACGTTGTTGCGGACGCTGAACACCGGGAACAGGATGTTGAGGTCCTCGCGCTCGAGCGGGGAGATCGGCGGCAGAATGATGTCGGCATGGCGGGTGGTCTCGGTGACGT
Source organism: Nocardia sp. NPDC050713 (assembly GCF_040654315.1). Taxonomy (NCBI): domain Bacteria; kingdom Bacillati; phylum Actinomycetota; class Actinomycetes; order Mycobacteriales; family Nocardiaceae; genus Nocardia; species Nocardia sp. NPDC050713. The sequence continues at coordinate 618,740 of NZ_JBFAHS010000002.1, forward strand.
ACATGTCCACGGCCACATAGAAATCCAGCGATTCCAGCGCCGCGTCCAGCCGCCCGCGTTGCGGTGTGGACAACACCGGGTTACCCGCGTAGGTGATCATCGCCCGGATCCGGCCGCGACCTTCGGTGAGGATCTCGTCCGCCAACGCCGCCACGGGCAACTCCGAACGGAACGACTTGTAGGCGCCGGAGCGATCCGTCCAGGCCCCGTAGCCCATCGGCAGATACTTCGCGTACCGCGCGGCGTCGATCGGCGGGGTGGCGAACATCTGCCCACCGGGCCGGTCCAGATTCCCGGTGACGGCGTTGATCGTGTTCACCAGCCAATGTGTGAGCGTGCCCGTCACCTGCTGACAGACCCCGATCCGCGCGTACAGCACCGCGGACGGCGCGCTCGCGTGCTCGCGGGCCAGCCTGCGAATCGTCTCGGCGTCCACTCCCGCGTGCGGCGCCATCGCCTCCGGCGTCACCCCGGCCACCAGGGACTTCAACTCCGGCCACCCCGAGCACTGCGCACGAACCGAGACCTGATCGCACAGCCCCTCGGTGACCAGCACGTGCAGCATGCCCAGCAGCAGATACACGTCACCGCCGGGGGCCACGGCCACGTGCTCGTCGGCCAGGCGCGCGGTCTCGGTGCGCCGCGGGTCGATCACCACGACCGTGCCGCCGCGCTTGCGCACTTCCTTGATCCGCAGTTTCGCCCCCGGCATGGTGGTGATCGACCCGTTGGACACCGCCGGATTCGCGCCGAGGATCACCAGCCGGTCGGTGCGGTCGATATCGGTCACCGGCATCAGCACATTCGACCCGAACATCCGCCACGCGGCGAATTCCTGCGGGAACTGGTCGATCGAGGACGCGGTGTAGAAGTTGCGGGTCAACAGCACCGCCCGCAGCAGTGCGCCGTAGAGCACCGACGAGCTGTGCGCCGCGGGATTGCCGAGGTACATGCCGATCGCGCTGGGTCCGTGCTCGGCGCGCACCGCTCGCAGCCGCCGGCCGATCTCGGCGAACGCCTCGTCCCAGCCGATCGGCTCGAACGACGCGCCGACCCGCCGCACCGGGGTGCGCAAACGGTTCGGGTCGTGGTGCAACCCACCCATCGCCGTCGCCTTGGGGCAGATGTATCCCTTCGACAGCACGTCTTCGGGATTCCCTTCGATCCGCGTGACCCGCTCGTCCTCGACGGTGACCAGGATTCCGCAGTGGGCTTCGCACAACGTGCACTGCCGGGCAATGGTGGTAGCGCTCATGGGTTTTCGACACCTTCCGCCGGTCGCTGGCCCCAGGCTACCGCGCACCCCCGCCGCCGTAGATCCACTTACGGTCGGAATTCGGTCTCCTGCCCAGGTCGGATTCCGGTGACCTGCGAGCACCGATCCGGCGCGAGTGCGTCAATAGTCGAGGGCGTGTTCGGGTTGGCAGACATCCATGGGGGAGGGCAGGTAGCGGGCGATGGCGTCCAGGAGCGTGGCGCTGTCATCACTCGTGGGCGCCGCACCGCACAGGACGGGTACGACCTCACCGATGCGGGTGAGGGAGCGGATGCGGTGATGCAACCGGTCGAGCGGGATGTCAGGGAAGACGTTCGGATCCGAAGGGGCTTGTTCGATCACCGTTTTCACGAGCTTGCCGTACCACCGCTCGCCGACTGCCCACTGGCCGCCGTAGAGTTCGGCGGCCAGTGGTTCGAGTGCCCACAGCGAGAGCAGGTCGATGACGCCTTCGAACGGGGGGTGGGCGCCGAGGGGGATCTGCAGCGCCAGTGGGACCGCGCCGCGGGTGTCGGCGATCGTGCGGACGCAGCGGTCGAAATCCGCGGCGGGGTGGTCGAGTCCGTTGATCAAGCACAGGCGCGCGACCTGGTAGTCGTCGGCGACCCGCAACATCGTCTCGAGGCGCGAGGTGGGGCGCGCGGCGGCGTTCACGACCGCGATCACACCGTCGGCTACCCGGATGGACCGCTCCAGCTCCGCGACGGGCGCATGGCTTGTCAGCGCGGCGATACGGATCGTGTGCTCGACGCGGCCCGTCGTCCAACCGACCGTGACCCGGGCGCCGGAGCCGGGCTGTCCGCAGCGGCGGCGCAGAAGGTGGGCCACCCGGATGGTCTCGTCGGGGTCGCCGACGAGGGTGACGTTGCGGATTGCCTGTGGATCAATAGCTTTGGCGCCCATCGCGTTGCGGTACTCCAGATCGACTCGAGGTGTCGGGACGTCCTCGATCCAGACCGACCGTACCTCCGCCGGCGGATCGCCGGAGCGGAATTCGACCCCAAAGTAGAACGTGTTCCTATACGGTCGGGCTGTGCAGAAAGAACAACGGCCCGCCGTGCCAGACTGGTTCACTGCGGACGACGGCGTGGTGCGCCTGAAGGGAAGTCGCTGCGAGGTTTGCGCCACCCCGTATTTCCCGCGGAACACGCTGGCCTGCCGGAACCCGCAGTGTCCCGGTCCGAAGGATGGCTCCGAGCTCGTCGAGCATCTGTTTTCCAGACGCGGGCGGATCTGGTCGTACGCGGACGCTCGGTACAAACCTCCGGCGCCCTATGTCTCGCCCGATCCATTCGAGCCGTATGTCGTTGCGGCAGTGGAACTCGAGGCCGAGCAGATGGTGATTCTCGGGCAGGTCGTGCGCGGCCTCACGGTGGACGACCTGGCCGTCGGCATGCCGGTCGAATTGACCCTCGGCACGCTGTACGCCGACGAGGAAGCGGAGCACACGGTGTGGATGTGGAGGCCGATCGATGACTGACACGAACGATCGCGACATCGCCGTCCTCGGTGCGGGCATGCACCAATGGGGCAAGTGGGGGCGCAACTTCGTCGAATACGGGCTGGTCGCCGCCCGCGCGGCGCTGGCCGATGCCGGAGTGAACCACCTCGACGTCGGCTATATCGCCGGCGCGGACACCATCCGCAATGGATACCCCGGTTTCGTCTCGGGCGCGACTTTCGCTCAGGCGCTGGGGTGGTCGGGTGCGCGGATCTCGAGCAGCTACGCCGCCTGCGCCTCCGGTGCGCAAGCCATCGCCAACGCACGCGCCCAGATCCTGGCGGGATTGTGCGACGTGGCGCTGGTGGTGGGCGCGGATGCCGCCCCGAAAGGCTTCTTCCAGCCCGTCGGCGGTGAGCGACGCGATGATCCGGACTGGTTGCGTTTCCACCTGCTCGGCGCTACCAATCCCATCTATTTCGCGCTGTACGCCCGCCGCCGAATGGCGCTGCACGGCGCCACGCTCGACGATTTCGCCGCGGTCAAGGTGAAGAACGCCAGGCACGGCCTGAACAACCCGCATGCCCGCTATCGCAAGGAGGTTTCGGTCGAGGAGGTCGCCGCCTCGGCGATCGTCTCGGACCCGTTGCGGCTGCTCGACATCTGCGCGACCAGCGACGGCGGGGCCGCACTGGTGTTGACCTCGATGGAGTACGCGCGCCGGCACGGCGTCGCCGACCCGGTCCGCATCCGGGCGCTGTCGACCGTCACGCCGACATTCCCGAAAACCGTTCTCGACCTGCCGGATTTCGCGACGGACTCCGCGGTGGCCGTCGAAGCCCCGCCCCGACCGTTCCGTTCCGCCCTCGCCCACGCCGCGTACGAGGAGGCCGGGCTCGGTCCCGCCGATCTGTCCCTCGCGGAGGTCTACGACCTGTCCACCGCACTGGAGCTGGACTGGTACGAGGACATCGGGCTCTGCGAGACGGGCGGCGCGGAGGCACTGTTGCGCAGCGGCGCGACGACCTTGGGCGGACGTGTGCCGGTGAACCCCAGCGGCGGGCTGGCCTGTTTCGGTGAGGCGATCCCCGCGCAGGCCATCGCCCAAGTCTGTGAGCTCACCTGGCAGCTGCGCGGCCAGGCCGACGGCCGCCAGGTGGACAATGCCCGCGCGGGTATCGCGGTGAACCAGGGCCTGTTCGGCCACGGCTCGGCCATCATCGCCACCCGCTGACATCGCGGGTCTTTTCCAGGTCGGTCTCCGGAACCCGGGCCATGTCCGGGTTCCGTGACCGTGCGCTGCGTGGGCGCGATTTGAGGCAAACGCCTCATGCGACCACGGTGGCGGCGGACCGATGATCAGGGCATGACGAAGCGAGTTCGGGAAGCACAGAGATCACCGGTCATGACCGAATCGACATTCGAATCGGCGACCGTCGAGCGGTTCGATACACCCACTTCAGTGGGAACGCCGATCGGCGGGCGAGTCGATGCGGTCGACGTAAGCCGTCGTGTCGGGGCGCGACAGATTCTCCAGAAGCTGTCGTTGTCGGTCGAACCAGGCGAGTTGGTCGCCATCGCCGGCGGCAGCGGCGCGGGAAAGAGCACCTTGCTGGAGATCCTCGCGGGACTGCGACCACCCTCCGCCGGGGAGGTTCGGCACGACGGCGTCGTCCGCGGGGTCCGGGTCAGCGCCGATTCCCGTATCGGCTACGTGCCCCAAGAGGACATCATCCACCTCGAGATGCCCCTGCGCCGCACGCTTCGCTACGCGGCGCGGCTGCGGCTGCCCGCAGGCACCTCGGCGGCCGAGGCGGACCGGGTGGTCGAAGAGACGATGCGTGACCTCGACCTGGCCGATCGGGCCGAGGTGCCGGTCCGCGCGCTCTCCGGCGGCCAACGCAAGCGGGCCAGTATCGCCGTCGAGCTGCTGACCAGGCCACACCTGTTCTTCCTCGACGAACCCACCTCCGGGCTCGATCCGTCGACCGCGGCCGATGTGATGCGTCTGCTGCGCCGACTCAGCCAGCGCGGGGTCACCGTCGTCCTCACGACGCATGAGCCGACCGGCATCGACCGATGCGACCGGGTGGTGTTCCTGGCGCGCGACGGTCACCTGGCCTTCACCGGCAGCCCGACCGAGGCTCGGCGCTACTTCGGCGTCGAGGATCTCGCCGAGGTGTACGAGCGGCTGGCTCACGAGGACACCCCACAGATCTGGGCGCAGCGATTCGCGGACAGCGGTGAGAACCGGCCTGGCTCGGCTCTCCCGCCCATCCCCGCCACCCGTTCCGACGTCGAGCGCACGGACATGGTCCGGCAATGGTGGCTACTCAGCCGACGCAATGTCGATGTTCTCCTTCGCAACCGGCTGACCCTGGCGGTCCTGCTCGGCTCACCGGTGCTCGTCACGGCGATGATGGCGACGCTGTTCCAGCGAGACGCGTTCGATCCGCGCAACGCGGCCGACCTCGGCCCGGCCCAGATCGTGTTCTGGATCGCGTTCGCGGGCTTCTTCTTCGGCCTTACCTACGGCCTGCTCCAGATCGTCGGGGAGATGGCCGTCTTCCGGCGCGAGCGCCTGGCCGGACTCAGCGTGGGCGCCTACGTGGCGTCCAAGGTGACAGCGCTGCTTCCGGTGCTTGCCGGAGTGAGCGCGGTGCTGCTCGGTGTGCTGCGGGCGCTCGGTCGGCTCCCCGCCGTCGGCTGGGACGTCTCCGCCTTGCTGTTCGTGACGATCGTGATCGAGGCGACCTCGGCACTGGCCCTCGGATTGCTCGCCTCGGCCGCGGTCTCCAACGCCGCGCAGGCCGCCCTCGCCTTGCCGATGCTCTGCTTCCCTCAGGTGTTGTTCGGTGGCGCCATAGTCCCCGTCGACGAGATGGCCCTCCCGGGACGCTTGATGAGTCTGGGCCTGTCCAACCGTCACGCATTCGAAGCGCTGGGTCGCGACCTGGATCTCGAGCGCTACACCGCCACGCTGCCTGCCATGTCCGCCTACGGCGACACCTTCCACGGAGGCACCGGCGCCAGTCTCCTCGCGCTCGCCTCGTTCGCCGTCGGCCTCGTGCTGGCCACGATATGGGTCTTGGATCGGCGGTCCCGGCCCGGCGCATCCCGCTGAAGTACCTGGGGCAGCGGATGTTTCACTGTCCGACGGCCGTATGGACCGGGAAGCCCGCCAGCCCCCGGTCGATCGCGGCGAGACTGGCCTGCGTGCGGTTGTTCACGCCGAGTTTGGCGTAGACCCGTTCGACGTGGTTACGCGCCGTCTTCTCGGCGATGAACAGTTCGGCGGCGATTTCTCTGTTCGATCGGCCCTGCGCGACGAGTCGCAGGATCTCGACCTCTCGGTCGGTCAGCCCGGCCGGCCAGGGCGTGCGCCGCGAGTTCCGCGAACCGGCCACCGCGAGCACGGCCGCAGTCGACTCGGCGTCGAGGCGTCCGGCGCGCGCCTGCTCTCGTATCCGATCGGCAGCGCCGTGAGGATCGAGCGACGCCCGGTCGGGACGCGGCTCGAGCAATCGCTGATAAGCGTCCGCCGTGGCGAGCAGCCGGTCCTGCGCGGTCAACTCCGCGCCGGCGATCCCCCGGGGAAAGCCGGACCCGTCGATCCGTTCCCGGTGCTTCATCGCGAGGGGCACCACCGGCTCCAAGCCGTTGACCCGACTCAGTATCCGGCCGGTCAGATCCGGATACATCCGTACCCGTTCCCATTCGGCTGTGGTGAGCGGCCCCTTCTTCTCCCAGATCCGGTTGGACACGCCCATTTTGCCGAGGCCGTGCACCAGACCGGCACGGTAGAGATGGGTGATGTCCGACGGCGACATGCCCAGATGCCGGGCCGCCCCGGCCACCAGGTTCGCGACGCCACGCGAATGCCCCAGAGCGAACGGCGATTTGAGATCGGCGAAATCGGCCATGGCCTCGAGCAACTCGTCGCTCTCCTCGGCCGTCAAGGTTCGGTCACGATCCGGTGCTCGGGCCAACGCCGCTGTCCAGACGTCGATTTCGAGCAACCCGTCCACGATCGCCGCCGCGTCGCGCTCGAACACCGCCGCCACGGCTGGGCTGAACTGACTGCCGCGCCGAGAACGGACGACATCCTTGGCGTGCTCGAGCCCGCCCGTGCGCAGGTGCACCTCGACGACGTCCGCGACGTGCGCGATGTGGATCTCGACCGGGATATCGTCTCCGCGGGAACCGTTGGGCAACCCCCGGCCGTCCCAGCGTTCGAAGGCATGGGCCAGCGCCTTCGCGACCTGCTCGTCCAGACCCATCCGATCGGAGAGAACCCCGGCGGAACTGCAATGGGACTGGATCAGTGTGGCGACTTGGCTGCGGGCGGTGACCAGAAAGGACGTGGCACGGATGCCGCGCTCCCAGCCCGGCAGTCCCCGTCCGACATGACTCGTCATCAGCCGCAGAAACGCGAGGCCGGTCATGTCCACCGTGTAGGTGTCGGCCCGGAAGGCGATGTCGTCGCCGAAGAGCGCCGAGAGCTCGTGGGAGTCGGCGTGACAACCGATCCACCCGACCAGATTGGCGTAGTACACCGTCGCCCGCTGTTGCGGGTCGAGACTCATCCGCTCGGCGATCCGTGCCGCGATCAAGGACGAGCGAAGCATGTGTTCCATCGGCTGACCCAGACCGAGGTCGATCGCCAGCGATATCGCGGCGAGCAGTTCGGCTCTGCTCAGACCCTTTCCCGAGCCGGGCGGCATCCCGTGCGGGTGCATCTTCCCATTGTCCTAGACCTGGCCACCCAGGAAGCCAGGTCTCATCCGAAGAAGTCGGCTCAGATGCAGAAGCTCAGCGACACCGATCCGAGCGGAATGTTGAGGCAGATGACCACCGGGCCGAGTGCGGGGGTGGTCTCGGGCGAGGGCGCGGCCGACGCGGTGGGCGCGGCGATGGTGCAGACGGACAACGGGATCACAATCGCGGCGAGCGCCGCGGCAGCCTTGGCGAGCATTTCCATGGTTCCTTTGCTGAGAGACGATAACGACTTACAACCGTGACTCTCCTCGATGGTCCGCCGACGCGGTGACGGGGACAAGGCTTGCCGCCACATCGCCCGGTCACCGGGGGTTTGTTGTGTGAAAAAGATACTCACGGTTCGATGTGTCCGGTTTCCACGAGCTTCGAACAGGTCGCGGACGTTGTTTCAGACCGCAGGCATGGGAAAACAGCCAGTCCCGAATCGAATCGCCCAGCGGGGGAGTCGCGCCGACTTCACTCGCCGCCTACCGCGCCCGGCGGGGGACCGATCGGCTCGAGCACTCGCTCGACCAAGGCGGTGTTGCAGTATTCGACGACCTCGGCCAGACGCCCGTCGGCGACGCGGAAGATCATGCAGTAGGTCTGCTCGTACGTCTCGCCTCGCGTGGTGATGCCGTGGCCGCGCGCCTGCACCACGACACGATCGCCGTCGCCGACGATACTGTCCGCCTCCAGCCGATAGCTGCTGAACTGCGCCATCAACGGCCGCAACATCTCGTGCAGCACAACCGATTTCGGCGCCCAGGTACCCGCCCAGGACCAGTCGCCGGGAAAGATCCACGCGAAATCGTCGGCCATCGCCTCGCCGAGCGCGCGCATATCGCCGCGGGCCATCCGATCGAAGATCTCGCGCACCAGTTCCTTGTTCGCGTTCTGCACAGTCGCCATGATCGTCACCACATTCCGCATTCGGTCGCACACCAATCTAGCCCTCGCGCAAACGTTTTCGAGACCCCGATTGTGGGGCATGCACGGCGGGCGAGGCCTGCGCCTCGGCGGCCCCGGCATCGGCCGGTGCGGTCCTCGGCCAATGCGGGTCTGCGACAAAAACAGCATGATCAGCGGCGGACGACGTCGAAGAGAAATCCCTCCATCGTGACTCCTGGCGCGAACGAGAACGCGACGCCCGTCGAAATCGGCTTGTTCGTCACTGCCTGACCGGCGATCCGCTCGAGCACGAAGATCAGCGAGACGCTCGACATGTTCCCGTACTCACTCAGCACATCCCAGCTCGTCGACGCGGCTTCCGGCGGCAGGCCGAGCGATCGCGCGGATTCGAGCAGGATCTTCGGCCCGCCCGGATGGATCGCCCACACATCGATGTCCTGCTGCCGCAATCCATTGCGGCGCAGAACGTCTCCGACGACGGGAGCGACGCCGTTGTAGATGTACTCGGGTACGTTCTCGGACAGCTCACAGCTGATGCCGTCGTGGTTGACGCCGACCGCGATGCCGTCGTCGGTTCCCTCGAACAGGTGAGTGAAGTTGTCCCGGATGACGATCGTCCCGGATTCGGCCTGCTCCGCCCCTCGCCGTGCCCCGATGACGACCGCACCGCACCCGTCGCCGAACAGGCTGTGAGTCACCGCGTCGTCGATGTCTTCGACGGGGACGGCATGCACCGAGTTCAGCTCGATACACAGGACCATCGCCTTCTTGCCCGGGTTGGCCCGCACGAAGTCCGAGGCAGTGCGAATTCCGTTCATCGCTGCCGCACAGCCCATGAAGTTGACCACCAGGCGAGCGACCGACCGAGGCAGTCCGAGATCTTCGACGACCGCGACATCCACGCCGGGCGCGATAACACCGGTGCTCGTGGCGAACACCAAAAGGCCGAGATCAGCCGGGTCGACACCATCGAGCGCGCGCCGAGCCACATCGATCGCCAATGGAACGGCATGGCGGTAGAACAGGTTCATGCGATCCTGGATCTTCCTCGTTTCGCCACCAGGCGCGTGAAGTCGAGGATCCAGCGGGTCGACCGCGAATCGCCGGCTGTCGATCATGGTCTTGCCGAAGATGCGCCTGACCCGGGTTCGCTGCTCCGGATCGGTGAACTGTCCAGCCATCCAGTCCGCTGCCTCCGATTGGTCGAGGACCAGACTGGGCGCGCCGGTCGCGATCGCCTCGATGACGGGTACGGCCGTCGGCGGCGCCGACAGCGTCGTGTGCTGGCGCGCGTGCACAGCCGTGCGGGTGAGCAGTGCCTGATCGAGAACAATGGACATAGCGCCGGTTCTTCCTCGCGTGGGCGATCGGGGATGGGTACTCCCATCGTCGAGGAGCAAATGTTCGGCAAATAGACCCCCAAGGGGGCGCGTGCACCCACCCCCGGTGTTGCCCAGAGCGCGCCGGCGCAGTCAGTCCTCGCTGGTACTGCGTGCCGCGGCGAGGAAGTCACGAACCTTCCGCAGGTCCTTGACGCCAGGGCTCGCCTCGACACCGCTCGACACATCAACGCCCCACGGCTGAACCGAGCGAATCGCCTCGACGACGTTGTCGGGGCTCAGCCCGCCCGCGAGCATCCACTTGCCCTCGGGTTTGCGAGCCTCGAGCTCCGAGAGGTCCCATCGTTCACCGGACCCCGGCTTCGGCGCGTCGAGAAGAAGCGCCTCCTCACCGAACGCGCCAACGGTGAGATCGGGGTCCGCCTTCAGAGACGTCGCCCGCCAGACTCGCGGGACGATCGCCAACGCATCGGTGAAGTCGTCGCGCGTGTACGCACCATGCAACTGCAACACCGTCACACCGAGCTTCGCGGCGGTTTCCGCGCCCTCCACGGCGGACATGTCGTTGACGACCAGGACCGTGTCGACCCGGCCAAAGGCCGCCGCCACGATCTCGGCAGCCGCGCCGAACTCCAGCCGCCGGGGGCTGGTCCGATTCATCACCACACCTATCGCGTCGGCTCCGGCTTCGACCGCCGCGTCCACCGCGGCAACGGAAGTCAGTCCGCAAATCTTCACGTACACGACAACGAACCTACCGCGCCCCGGAAGAGCTATTCCGTTCCATGCGGCGCGCGGCCGAACTCGTCGCTCGACGGACCTGACCACGCTCATAGGGGACGATGACGCCGAGTGCGGTGAGACCGTCAGCCGACGCCATCCACATTGCCAGTCGAGGCCTTGCAGGTGGCATTCGCCGTGACCGCTCTGCTCGCGATCGCCGCGCTGTTCGGCACCGGCCTGTATACCTCGCCGACCGGTCGGCCCACCGAGCACGAAGATCCTTGGCACGTCAGGCCGAGATGGGTAGGTCTGGGAAGTTCACCAAGCGATACGTCACAGTGACGTTTTGCTTGGTGATCTCCCGAGCGCGGGGAAGTGGCGCCAAGTCGAATCTTGGCCAAATCCTAGATATTCGGATGAGATCCGAGGAACGCCGGAAAATTTCCGACAGCGAAATCTGCGGCCAAGGGGACACCGCGTCGGCGTTCCGCGCAGCACGGGAACCCGCGAGCGTGGTCGCCGAACGGAGGATCCCGACTAGGCCGACGCAGCGCCACAGCACGCAAACCGGCAGCGCCGCAAGCAGATCCAACCCCTTCCAGCGGCGCCGTTCTCGCGCCGATAATCTACATTATGTCAAGTAATGGTTCGCCTGCACTCCCCGCGACTCGGGCCTGGCCCGCATCCCCGGCGATGTCGCGAACGACGCACCATCGTCCGTCCCCTCGGGCTGCAATGACGTGCCAGCCACGTCGCGCATTAGGCGAACACGGCGAGACTGACGTCGCGCGACACCCCGACGACGCGGACGGCCTTGGTGCTCAGGCCCTGACCGCTGGCGCCAGAATCTGCTCGCACCACTCGCGGAAGCTCGTCGGGCTCGCGGTCGCGTCGGTGCGCGGCACGCCGTGGTCGAGGCCGTTCTCCTTGGCGCGCATCATGTCGACGTAGGCGGTCGCGATCGGATCGCTGACGCCTCGCGCGGTCAGTGCGGTGCGGAAGTCGTCGAGAGACTGTCGCTGATAGCGGATGGGGCGGCCGAGCACCTCGGACATGATGTGCGCCATGTCGTTCGGCGCCAGATCCTCCGGTCCCAGCAACGCGACCTCGCCACTCCCCGACCAGGAGCGGTCGAGCAGCAGGCGGGCGGCCGCCGCGGCGATATCGCGGGTGGCTACCATCGGCGCCTTGCTGTCGGCGGCCGCGGTGCCGGTGAAAACGCCGTCGTCGCGGATCGAAATCGCCTGCCACAGCAGGTTGTCCATGAACGACGGGTTCGCCAGCGCCCGATAGGCCACGCCCGAACTCGCGATGAGATCGTCCATGGCCAGCGATGCCGTCACCTGCCCGGCGCGACCCGCGACGGGAGTACCACGCCCGAGCGCCGAGACACCAACGACGCGGCCGACGTCGTGGGTGGTGAACGCCTTCACGGCGGCGCGCGTGAATCCGGAGAACGCGGCGTCCAGATCCGGCGCGTAGAGGTCGGGCGGAACCAGCCAGAAGACCGCGTCCGCGCCGGCGAAGGCCCGGTCCAGGACGTCGGCGTCGCCGTGCGATCCGGTGACGATATCGACGCGGGAGCGGATCGCCTCGGGGAGCTTTCCGGGATCGCGCACAACGACGCGCAATTCCTCACTGCGATGGGGTGTTTCGAGCAGGATGTCCAGCAGTCTGCTGCCGATGTGACCTGTGGGAGCGGTGATTACGATCATGCTTCGAGTCTCGTGACAGTTCTTCGCCGCGTCCAAGACCCTTTTCGCAGATTGATACCGTGAGGGTATGGATCTGGATCTGCGCAAGCTCCGCTACTTCGCCGCGGTGGCAGAGCACCGGCACTTCGGCCGGGCGGCGGAGAAGCTCTACATCGCCCAACCCGTGTTGAGCCGTCAGATCAAGGCTTTCGAGCAGGAATTGGATTGCGCACTGCTCGTGCGAACCACCCGCAACGTGGAACTGACCGCCGCCGGGAAGCAGCTCTACGAGGAGGCGCAGGGGATCCTCGCGGCGGTCGACGCGGCGGTGCGGCGCGTACACGATGTCGACCGCGGCGTGCGACGGCTGGTGGTCGCCTTCTCCCCCGGATTGCGTGTGTCGGAGGCGATCCGGGAATTCGTGAGGCGTCACCCGGAGGTCGAGACCGATGTCGTCCCGGCGCGCCGGTGGGAGCCGGACGCGCCGCTGCGCGACGGACGAGCTCAGATCGGTTACCTGCGAAGACCTTTCGATGAATCCGGCATGCGCGCCATCCCCGTCGGTCACGAACCTAGGGTTGCCTGTATGCCCGCGGCCCATCCGCTCGCGTCGCGCCGGGAACTCACCCTGGCCGATCTCGATGGTGAGCGGATGCTCGACATCCGGAACAGGCGGACGTTGTCACTGGAAGAGAAGTTCGAGCTCATCGCCTCCGGGCACGGTCTGGCGCTCGTCCCTGTGAGTGTGGCGCGCGCCTACGTCCGCCCGGACCTCGTCCACCGCCCCGTCACCGACGCCCCCGGGGCTGAGAGATGCCTGGTCGTCGCCGTGGACCACCACGACAAGCTCCTGCGCGAATTCCTCGACATCGCCATCACGACGCTGCGGCACTGATTCGGCTGTCGCGACGGGCGGCGCGTCGGGAGCCGACCAGCAATAGGCCAGCGGCGATCAAGAGGACCAGCAAGGGTGACGGGCCGCCGACCGCGACGGTGACCAGGGTCCAACCAGCCACAACCCACGCGAGGAACGCTGGCGGCGTGATGCCTCGACGGTCCAGCCACAGCACCATCAGGCCGATCAGGAGGAAGGGCACGCCGAAGCTGAATACGGTGTACCACAACGTGGCCTCGGCGTAGTTCATCGCGGTGGCATCGACCTTCCACCCCTCTCCGTTGAACCAGTCCGTGGCGTAGTCCGGGGCAGTCTCCACGAGCGCACCCACCGTGTGCCCGACTCCTGGAAACAACACAATGAGCCAGCCTGCCCATTTGATCATGCGAACTCCCCTCTCCGTGCGTGGAACCGTGTGGCTCCACTCCGCAGCTGCGGCCTCGCCACATGCGTTCGCCTCGCCGCGACGACCGGGCCCTGTTCTTGCATACGGCTGCGTATAGCTGAGGCTAGCCATGAAATACGGTGGCGTATAGATGGGGAAGGCATGAGAGGAGTCACATCGCCGCGCCCTGAGGGGCATATCCGCCGGTCTCCTGTTCCGCGGTGAGAACATGGTCGACTTCTCCGGCGACCAGGCAGCGCGTCGGCTATCTCGCGCCACAGCGATCGGCACGCACGGCCAGTTCGGACCGCTCGGCGACCAGAGGCCAACTCCCCCAAAGCGATTCGAGAGCGGCACGGAGTGGTTGACATAATCCGCAAGGCTGGGATTATGTCGAATGGTCGGGTGTTCAACTAATCTCGAAGTAGTGCTTGGACATTCACATGCGACCAGCGGCGCGTTCGCTTGGTCGGTGGCGGCGGCGACGCTGCCTCTCGCGGCGTTGACCTATCCGGTATTGCAGAGCAGCGAGGCCCGATTGGGGCCGGTGGACGTCGTTCTCGGCGTCTTTCTCACGGCGGGCGCGGCGCTGCTCCCCGATGCCGATCATCCCAAAGGAACGATCGCGCATGTGCTCGGCCCGCTCACCTATTTCCTCTGCAAAGTCATATCGAAAGTCGCCGGTGGACACCGGCAAGCCACGCATTCGTTCGCGTTCGTGATCGCGGCCGCGTACGGCACGTGGGCCGGAATGCATTGGATCGGCCGGGGATTCACTCTCGCGCTCGTGTTCTTCCTGCTTGCGCTGGCGGTGCGCGCCCTGCACCTGTACCCGCCGGGCGACGGGATCCGATCCTGGGGCACCATCGTCGTGCTCGCCACGGCGGGCACCTTCGCCATGGACCACTGGATCAGCGATCGACCCGCCTGGCTGCCGTTCTGCGTCGGCCTCGGCGCCTTCGCCCACCTCATCGGCGACTGCCTCACCGACCGCGGCTGCCGCCTCTTCTGGCCCTTCAAGCTCCGCACCTGCCTGCCGATCATCGAACGAACCGGGAACAAGGTCGAAACCTGGATCCTCACACCGCTGTTCGCCGTTGCCACACTCGGCGTGCTGTGGCACGTCTTCACCACGACTCCGTAGCGGACGAGGTGGGCCACTGCGTCGGCCCACCTCCCCTTGTCTGTGCTTCTTTCATCGGTAGATCGTGAGAAGTGTCAGCTAGTTGAGAGTTGGCAGGTAGTTAGATATGCATATCTCGATAGCGGGATTCCCAATGAAGGAGCGATTGGCCACATGCGGCCGAGGTCCGCCGAAGCCCCATCGAATGCGAGCGCCTCCCTCGACGGTCTCAACTCTTCAGCCGTCGCGTGCGCTGCCTCGCAAGACGTTGCGCCACTCCCCTGTTCACGAGCCCGACAGCCACCACCGAGCGCCGATGCCGAACGCAATCAGCTCGGCTTCGCTGCGCTCGCCGACCTCATGTCCGCACCGGAACTGTTCCGCCCTCCTAGCGTCTCCCCTGCGAGTTCACCGATCCACTAGCAGCTCACGGGATGCCGCCGGGCCGCGGCTGCGCCAGCAGAACCACAGCGATGTTCCCGGTAAGCACCTGCCGCGCCGCAGCCCACTACCGCAAGGCACCAATCGCGCCCCATCGTTCCCGGCATGGCGTGCTGCTTCCCTCCCCTGTCTTTGCTTCGCCCGGCTCGCCGGGCGTTGGGGTTCTGTATAGGGAAAGATAGTTAGATGCGCATATCTACATAGCGCGATGTTAAATTTTCTGCCGTCGGTTTTCGCCGAGACCAACCCCACCCACGGATACGCTGACCGCATGCTCGCAGGCTGGACCATGCAACCGCACCGCTGGACGCCCCCACCCGCCCCGGAACGGGCCCGCGCGAAGCGCAGCACTCCCCCGCTACCGCCGGTCACCCGCATCGAACTCCCCGGCGAGGGACCCGAGGACGTGGTGCGCACGCCGGACGGGAAGGTGATCGCGGGACTCGCGAACGGCGCGATCGTGAGCGTCGACCCCGTCGACGGATCGGTGCGCGAACTGGCGAACACCGGCGGCCGCCCGCTCGGGCTGCACGCCGATGCCGATGGCTCCCTGCTGATCTGCGATTTCGCGCGCGGTCTGCTGCGCTTGGACCCGGACGGCACACTCGAGGTGCTGGTCGACGAGGTGGACGGCGAGCGACTCGCGTTCGCCAGCAACGTGGTTCGCGATCTCGACGGCACCATCTACTTCTCCGCGTCCTCGGCCCGTTACCCGCTGGACCAGTGGATGGGTGACCTGCTGGAACATTCCGGCACCGGTCGCCTGTTCCGGCGCGACCTTTCCGGAAAGGTCGAAACCCTCCTGGGCGGACTGCAATTCGCCAACGGCGTGGTGCTCGCCCCCGATCGCTCGTGCGTGCTGGTGGCCGAGACCGGCGCGTATCGGGTGACCCGCTACTGGCTGACCGGGCCGCGAGCCGGTACGCACGATCGGCTGATCGAGAACCTGCCGGGATTTCCGGACAATATGGCGCTCGGCAGCGACGGCTTGGTCTGGATCACGTTGCCCGCGCCGCGAGATGCCTTGCTGGACCGCCTACTCCCCCGCCCCGGCGTGCTGCGCCGTGTGGTGTGGTCGCTGCCCGCGTGGGCGCGTCCGAAGCCGCCGCGGACGGTGTGGGTGCTCGCGGTCGATTTCGATGGCACAGTCGTGCACGATTTGCAGACCGAGGGCACGGAGTACTCGATGGTCACCGGGATGGTCGAGCACGAGGGCATGTTGTATCTGGGCAGCTTGACCGAGTCGGCGATCGCCATGACCCGCGTGCCTCGCTGAGGCTTCCACCAAACAATCTCAGTGCACAGTTGTACACTGAATGCCATGTCGGAGAGTGTCCCGCAACGCCGGGCGGAGGTGCGCGCCCTTGCCCGTTTGGCGGGTGATGAGCTGGGCGGCGCGGTGGATGGCATCGCGACGATCCATCGGGCGGTGTCGAATCGTGTTTTCGCCGCGGTGCGCTGGGGCGTCGGTCCCGCTGCCGAGCCGGTCAAGGTGGTGCACGATGCGATCAGCGACGGCGTGTACCGGATCGTCGGCACCGCCGCGATCACCGCGGGGGCGGTGGGCGAACGGGCGGCGGATATCCCGGGCGCGCCACCGTCCCGCACCGTGTGGGGGTCGGGATTCCTCGCGGCGCTGCAAGGTCTGATCGGCGACCGCCTCGAGGACGGCATGCCGATTCTCGCGGCTCCGATGTCGCTGCGGGTGGATGGGAATCCCGTTGCGCCGGAGTCGATTACCGCGCACCTCGCGCCGAGCGGACACCTGGTGGTGTTCCTGCACGGCCTGGTCGAGACGGAGCACGCGTGGCGATTGGGTGGGCGCGCGACGTACGGCGAGCGCTTGGCGACCGATCTGGGGTGCGCGTGCGTTCAGGTGCGGTACAACAGCGGGCTGCACATCTCCGAGAACGCGCGGGAGCTGTCCGATCTGATGGAGCGGCTGGTCGAGCATTGGCCGGTGCCGGTGCGGCGCATCTCGTTGGTGGGGCATTCGATGGGCGGGCTGGTGGCGCGGGCGGCGTGTTTCGGTGCGGCGCAAGAGGATCGGGTGTGGGTGCGGTCGGTGCGCCAGGTGGTGTGTCTCGGCTCGCCGCATCTGGGAGCGCCATTGGAGCAGGTTGTCCATCGGTTGTCGGCGGCGCTGGTCCGGCTGCCGGAGACCCGGCCGGTGGGCCGGATGCTGCGGCGGCGCAGCGCGGGGATCCGGGATCTTCGGCACGGTTCGCTGGTGGACGAGGATTGGCGCGGGGTGGACGCCGACGCGTTGGAGCGGCGTGCGGTGCGAGAGGTTCCGCTGTTGGAGGGTGCGGACCATTATTTCGTCACCGCCACGTTCACCAGGAGTGCGCGTCATCCGCTTGGCCGGGTCTTCGGTGACGGTCTGGTGCTGAGCCCGAGCGGTTCGGGTCGCGGACGGGCGCGGCGGCTCGGTTTTCTGGAGGAGAACGGTCTGCATCTGCCGGGCGCGAATCATTTCACGCTGCTGAACCACGAGGCCGTGTACGAGGCGTTGCGTGGGTGGTTGGGCGGTGAGCCCGCCGCAGCCCTCGGTGCGGGCCGGGCGGGTCGAGGTTCGCCTCAGAAGAGTCGTTCGGAGTGATTGTCGGCGGCGAAACGGACGTCGGCGGCGAAACGCTCCTCGATGTCGGTGTCGTCGTCGTGGTGCGCGGCGTAGAGCAGCAGGCAGCCGCGGATGCCGTCCAGGAGGTCTTCCAGCAGGTCGAGTGCGGGGCGGGCGGGGTCGAGTCGGCTGACCCGGAATTCGGCGAGCAGCGCGGCGCGGGTGGCTTTGTCGAAGTCGTAGCGGCGGGCGTGCTCTTCGAGTTCGGCGACCCGGGCGACCACGGCCCACGGCGCCGGCAGGTGGCCTTCGGAGACCGAGACGGCTTCGGCGATGAGGTCGGTGACGATGTCGGTGGCGGTCTCGCCGCTGTCGAGGCGTTCCAGGACGAGGCTGGGCGTTTCGACAGGGATGGCTTCGATGTCGTCGGCTTCGGCGATGACGTCGGTGATGGGGAGGTCGGCGAATTCGCCGGCGACCTCGGCGGCGGCGTGCAGCCAGTGGGCGGCGGCGACGGAGGCGGAGGCGGGGTCGAGATCGGTGAACAGTTCGGGCGCGCCGAGTGGGTCGGTGCGCAGCAGAGTGTCCGCGGCGTGGACCTGGGCGGGTGAGACGTCGGGGCGGGAGAGTTCGACGGCTTGGCGGGCGCGGCCGGAGAGGTCGCCGAGTTCGGCGGCTTCGATGGCGGCCTGCTCGCGGCGGATTTCGGCGACGATGGTCTCGGTGAGTTCGTCGGTGTCGATGCTGTGCAGGCAGCGGCCGACGCGGTGGGCGGATTCGACGACGCCGCTGTAGGAGACGAGCAGTCCGGCTTCGGTGGGCAGGTTGGGGTCGCGCAGGCCGTTCTCGACTTCGGTGAAGTTGCGGCGTTCTTCGGCGCGGCGCCAGGCTTCGCTGTCGGGGATGTCGGGGTCGCCCGCGGCGGCCGCGGGGTGGGTGTAGGTGCGCCAGTGGAAGCGCGACAGCGTGGTCAGATTCGACGCCAGATCCGTTGCCAGCTCGGGTGTTGTCGGCGGCAGCAGGGCCACCGTCTCCGCCAGGTCGCCGCGTCCGGTCGCCCAGATGGCGACGAGTGCGTTGCGGTCGGCGTCGAATGCGTATCGGGTCACGTGGCACATCCTCACGCATCGGGTGGCGGCGTGGGGGTATTGGGTTGCATTGGTTGTGGCTCCGGCGGCGTTTCGGCGTGGCACGCTGGTGGCCATGACTCTCGATCACGGTGATCCCGGTGACGCGCCGTCGGTGCCCGGTCCGCTCGGTGCGGTGGTGAACGCGGCGCGGCCTTCGGCGGCGGAGGAGGCGAGAACCGTTGCGGCGGCGACGAATATCGCGACTTTGGCGAGCCTGAGCGAGGACGGGGCGCCGTGGGCGTCGTTCGTGACGTACGGGTTGTTGGACGGTGCGCCGGTGTTGTGTGTGTCGCGGATGGCCGAGCACGGCCGGAATCTGGCGGGCGATGCGCGGGCCAGTCTGTCGATCGTGGCGCCGGAGCGGCCCGCGGATCCGTTGGCGGGTTCGCGGATCACGCTGGCGGGGGTGGTGGAGCGTCCGGTGGGCGCGGAGTTGGCGGCAGCGCGGGAGGCGCATGTGGCGGCGGTGCCCGCGGCGCGGATGTATGTCGAGTACAGCGATTTCTCGCTGTGGGTGTTGCGGGTCGGCCGGGTGCGGTGGGTCGGCGGGTACGGGCGGATGGATTCGGCGACGGCCGAGGAGTATCTGGCGGCCGAGGCGGATCCGGTGGCGCCGGTGGCGGCGCGGGCGGTCGCGCATCTGAACGACGATCACGCGGACGCGCTGTTGTCGATGGCTCGGGTGCTCGGTGGTTATCCGGATGCGACGGCGGCGCTGTGCGAGCGGGCGGATCGGTACGGGCTGGACCTGCGGGTGGAGACGCCGCGCGGGGTGGCGCGGACCCGGGTGGGTTATGCGGAGCGGCTGGATGGTGTCGACGGATTGCGTGCGGCGACAGTGGAATTGGCGCGGCGGGCGCGGGAGGGCTGAGGTCGCGGTCGGCTGAGTAGTCCTACGCTTCCGGTCACGTGCGGACTCGGTGATGCTGGCTGTCATGGAGCGGTATCGGGGGTGGCGGACGGCATGTCCGCCGGTCGTGGCGGATTCACTGATCATCGTCCGCGAGGGTGGTGCGTGATGCGGCCGCGAATGCTGGGGCGAGTATGCGGCGGTCGCTGTGCGAGGCCGGACTCGTCGTCGGAGGTGCCGGATCCTCGGTGCGATGCTCCCTCTCCGAGGCGTCGCGGCTCGATGATCGCACGGGCCGCTTCCTGCCCTGAGGCTCAGTCGCAGTAGGAGTTTTACGATCCCGCGTGGCAGCGGGATGATCGGGCAGAACGCCGCAGAGCCACCGGATCCTCGGCGGGATAATCACTCGCCGAGGCGGCGCGGCTCGATGATCGAGCGGATCGCTCCCTGCTCTCAGGCTCAGGCGCAGTAGGAGCGTTACGCGCCCGCGAGGCAGCCCGGCAAGCACGCCGATCAGCGACCGCGGCGACGTCGGTCGCATGGGCTCAGGCCGGGTCGCGGGCGGGCACGGTGAGCATCGCGACGAGCATGTCGGCGATCTCGGCGGTGTCGGTGTCGAGGTGCGGGGTGCGGCTGCCGTCTTGGAGTGCGCGTTCGTAGTCGGCGACGAGTGCGAACAGCACGGTGGTCATGGTTTCGAGGCGTCGGCGGCGGTGGCGGGGCGACAGCTGCGGGAGCGCGGCGCCGAGGCGGGTGGCGATGATGCGGACCGCGGCACGGTCGGCGCCGGCGAGGCGGCGGGCGTCGGCGATGACAGGGTGGGTGCGGACGACTTCGAGGAAGCGGCCGTAGTGGCTGGTGCGGTCTTGGCCGACGAGTTCGAGCATGGGTCCGACGAGCATGCCGACCAGTGCGTGCGGGTCGGCGCCGGTGCCGTCGGCTTCGTGGGCGGCGAGCAGTTCCATGCGGCGCTGTTCGAGGCGGTTCATCCGGCGCTCGACGATGGCTTCGACGAGTCCGTTGCGGGAGTCGAAGTAGTAGTGCACCGCGGAGTTGTTGCGTTGGCCCGCGGCGGCGGCGATGTCGCGCAGCGGGACGTCGACGCCGCGTTCGGCGATGAGTCGCTCCCCCGCGTCGAGCAGGGCGGCGCGCGAGTCGTCGGCTTGCATAGGCACCCACTGTACTGAACCCGAGTCTTGACCAAGTTAATCACCAGTGATTAATTGGCTGGGAGATGTTCGCCATGGCGATGCCGTGGGCGTGCCGCCCACCGACGAGCTGTTGTCCGGCGACGACCGAGCAGGAAGGCTGATTCCATGCGGTTCACGTACGCGGAGACGATGACCGACCCGTCCTACTACGTGCCTTTGGCGCAGGCCGCCGAGGCGGCCGGGTACACCTCGATGGCGGTGGCCGACAGCGTCGCCTATCCGCGCGACTCCGACGCCACCTACCCCTACACCCCCGACGGCAGCCGGGAGTTCCTGGAGGACAAGCCGTTCATCGAGGCGTTCGTGCTCTCGGCGGCGATGGCGGCCGCGACGACGAAGCTGCGGTTCACCCCGTTCGTGCTGAAGCTGCCCATCCGCCCGCCGGTGCTGGTGGCCAAGCAGGCCGCGTCGGTGGCGGCGCTGAGCGGCAACCGATTCGGCCTCGGTGTCGGGATCAGCCCGTGGCCGGACGACTTCGAGATCATGGACGTGCCGTTCGAGAAGCGCGGCGCGCGCATGGACGAGTGCGTCGACATCGTGCGCGGCCTCACCGCGGGCGGCTATTTCGAGTACCACGGCGAGTTCTACGACCTGCCGCCGATCAAGATCAATCCGGTGCCCACCGAGCCGATCCCGATCCTCATCGGCGGGCACAGCGGTCCGGCGCTGCGGCGTGCCGCCCAGCGCGGCGACGGATGGATGCACGCGGGCGGCGATCCCGCCGAGCTCGATCGGCTGCTGGCCAAGCTGGACAAGCTGCGGGCCGAGTACGGCACCCGCAAGGATTTCGAGGTGCACGTCATCTCGCTGGACGGTTTCACCGTCGACGGTGTGAAGCGGCTGGAGGACAAGGGCGTCACCGACGTCATCGTCGGCTTCCGCAATCCGTATACCCGCGATCAGGACACCGAGAGTCTGGAGACCAAGATCGCGAACCTGTCCCGGTTCGCCGAGCACGTCATCGCGCGCACCGCGTCCTGAGATCGGCGCGGTCGGCCGCATGCCCGCCCGAAGACTCGCGCACGGCCGAGCGAGGGCAGCCGGACGAAGTCGGGCCTCGAGCCGCGCATGGCCATAGCGAAGGCACAGGTACGCACCAGGGGCGCAGTCGGACGAAGTCCGTTCGCGAGCCGCGCACGGCCGTAGCGAAGGCGGAGGTACGCATACGGTGGTGCGGTGAGCATCGCCGACCGATTGAGCGCATCGCTGGGTGTCGCCGTCCACGCGGTGACCGACCTCGGGACGAGCCACGACTGGACGCTGCACCGGGCGGAGCTTTCCGACGGTCGCGTCGTCTTCGTCAAGGCCGCCGCGGACCGGGATGGGGTGTTCGCGGCGGAGGCGGCCGGTCTGCGCTGGCTCGGGGCGGGCCATTCCGCGCTGGTTCCGCCGGTGCTGGCCGCCGAGGACGGGATGCTGGTGTTGCCGTGGTTGCCCGACGTCGCGCCCTCGCCTGCCGCGGCGGCACGCTTCGGCCGGGATCTCGCTGTGCTGCACGCGGATTCGCCGGGGGTCTTCGGCGCGCCGTGGCCCGGCTGGATCGCCGAACTCCCGCTGGACAACACGCCGAGCGAGGGTCCGTGGGCACGCTGGTACGCCGAACGCAGGTTGCGCCCGTTCGTGTCCCGCACCGCGGACGTGCTCGGCGCGGACGGGGTGCGGCTGTTGGAGCGAGTGATGGAGTCCATCGAGGAGTTGGCGGGTCCGCCCGAGCCACCGGCGCGCCTCCACGGTGATCTGTGGTCGGGCAATCTGCGCTGGACCGAGGCGGGCGTGGTGCTCATCGACCCGGCGGCGCACGGCGGGCACCGGGAGACTGATCTCGCGATGCTCGCATTGTTCGGCGCACCGCACCTGGATCGGGTCGTCGCCGCCTACGAGCGGACTCGCCCGCTGGCGGCGGGGTGGCGTTCTCGGGTTCCGCTGCATCAGCTGCATCCGCTGCTGGTGCACGTCGCGCTGTTCGGTTCCGGGTATCGCGCGCAGACTCTCGCCGCCGCCCGCGCCGCACTCTCGGCATGACTCAGGAACTCAACGCGTTCAAGTACTTTCGCGTTTCGGCGTCGGCGGGGAAGAACGATTCGATGGCGAGCTCGGCGACGGTGACGTTCATCGGCGTGCCGAACACGGTGGTCACCGACAGAAACGACAGTTCCGCGCCGTCGTGGCGCAGCCGCAGCGGGACGGTGACCTGCTCCGGCTCCGGTAGCGCGACCTCGGTTTCCCCGCCCGGGTAGGCGCGCAATTCCGCGCGCAGCGCGATCAGTTCCGGGGCGCCGGTGATCTCGATCTGGCGCGACAGCCGGGCGAACAGGTGTCCGCGCCATTCGGGGAGGTTGGCGATCCGCGGCGCGAGGCCGCCGGGATGCAGGCTCAGCCGCAGCGCGTTGACCGGCGCGGTGAGCAGCCCCGCGTCGATACCGGTGAGCATCACTGCCACACCGGCGTTGGCTTCCACCATGTTCCAGTTCCGGTCGATGGCCAGCGCCGGGTAGGGCTCGTGGCCGACCAGGATCTGGCGCATCGCCTGCCGCACCGCGTCCATCTCGGGGGTGTCGAGGGTCGGTTCGGCGTAGGCGGGCGCGTAGCCCGCCGCCAGCAGCAGACGGTTGCGTTCGCGCAGCGGTATGTCGAGGTGATCGCACAGGTGCGCGAGCATCGTGCGGCTCGGGGTGGCGCGGCCGGTCTCGATGAAACTGAGGTGGCGCGCGGAGGTTTCGGCGCGGCCGGCCAGCTCCAGCTGACTCAGTCGACGCTCGAGCCGCCAGTGCCGCAGCAGATCGCCCGCTGTTCGAGTACTCACCTCGCCGATCCTACGAATCCGGCGGGCGCCGCACGATTACCCGCGAGGTAATGAGCGCGGCTCAGGGCGCGGTGCCGCGCACGGTGCGGTCGGCCGCCACGTACGCGCGCGACACCGCCGAGGTCATGACGTCGAGCAGATCCACGACGAGTACGCAGTCGAGGTCCGGTTCCGCGTCGTCGCGCAGTTGGGCGAGCCCGGATCTGACGCCGTCGTGGACCGCGTGCTGGATCTCGTCGATGGGTACACCGTCCAGCGCCCACCGGGTGGTGTGACGCTCGAGGGTGCGCAGCATGCCGTCCAGCGAGGTGTCGGTGTCCTCCACCAACGCCAGCGCGAGGTCGAGGCCCATGCGGATCGCCGTGCCGAAGTCCCGCACCGGAGCAGACATGCCGTCGTCCTCGGCGTCGTTGGGGCCCATGTGGATTCCGCTTCCTCCCGATGTGCCCCCACGGTATCCACCAGCAACCTCGAAAGCGATTCGGCGGCGCGAATTCGGCAAACACCCTCGCCGGGCGATCTGGTCGTTGTGACCAACCCCAAACCGGGACGCCTCGTGTTGAGATTCGAGCACCACTTGACTAATGCGACGCACACGGAATCCATTGGCATTTGGTGAAATAGGAGAACTGGCGCGCGCAGGATGAAAAAGACGCACGATTCACATGATGGACCGGCGATCGCACCGACGCGCACCTCGATCGAACCGCCCGGCAATCGCTCACCTGCGGCAACCCGCGAGCACCCGCCGAGCTTTCGCGAACGGCGCCGATCAGATCGGCCGGAAACCCGCACCCACGAGGTCACGTGCGTCCAGATCCGCGACCACCGCATGGATGTCGGTACCCACTTCCGGCCCGAAGCAACCCACGCCGAGGTAGGCGTTCACCATGCCGACGAGCGTCGTGCCGACCACCACGGGCGCGCCGGAGTCGCCTTCGAGCACGCACAACTGGGTCCAGGTCTCGGCGGCCGGGCCCACACCGCCCCACGCGACGCCGCAGGTGGTTCCGGTAGTGCGGCCCTTCTTGCAGACGACCGCCGGGAACCGTGCCGGTGCGCCGAGGCCGGTGATCGCGAGGTCGCCGAGCTGACGCACCGGCGTGACCCGCTCCGGGTCGAATTCGATGACCGCGTAGTCCAGTACGGGATCGGTATGGGCGAACCTGCCGATCACGCCGTAGTTGGGATCGGATTCGGCGAGCACTGTCGCTCCCGCGTTCCCGCAGTGTCCCGCGGTGAGGCCGACCAGACGCCCGGCGCGATCATTGCCGATCGCGGTGAGCGTGCATTCGGCCTGGTTGGCGATGACGATGCCCGAGCCGCCGCCGAGTACCGGCGGATCGGCGGCGGTCGCGGTGCCCGCGACCGGAGCGAGGAATACCGTGGCCGCCATCGCCAAGGCGGAAGCGCCGCGCGTCACTACGGTGTGCCGTCTGACGTCGCGGCCTTTCGGCAGCTGACTCATCGAAGCTCCTCTCCGCGGGTCGGCGACCGGAGGTGTCCGCCGACGGTCAGTGGTTCGTTGGTGAGGACTACCGCGAAACCCGTGCGGCAAACACCACCGCCCTCCGCCGAGCCTTTCGTCGCAAGATCGGTTGCTCTACGCTCGAGGAGGGTTTGTGTCGACAACGAGCCCCGGGAGTGGCCGTGCGCGGAGATCGGCGGAGAATTCCGGGTCTCGCGGCGCTACTGGCCGCGGGACTGCTCGTCGGCGGCTGCGTCGACGCACCCGCTCCGCAGTCGCCCGCGCCCAGCACCTCCGTCGAGTCGCCGAACCAGGTCGCCGGGGTGACGATCCCCGACGGACAGGTCGGCCAGGCGGTGGATCGGCTCGACGAACTCGCCCAGAGCCTGCTGGCGACCTCGCATGTCCCCGGACTCGCCGTCGCTGTCGTGCACGACGGAAAAGTGGTGTACCGCAAGGGTTTCGGCGTGCGCGCGGTGGGCTCGGACGCCAAGGTCGGTCCGGAGACGGTGTTCCAGCTGGCGTCGGTGTCGAAATCGCTCGCGGCGACGGTCGTCGCACGGCAGGTCCCCACGGGCGCCGTGCGATGGGATACTCCGGTGCGCCAGCTGCTGCCCACGTTCGCGTTGAGCGATCCGTACGTCACCGAGAAGGTCACCGTCGGTGATCTGTTCGCGCATCGGTCCGGGCTCCCCGATCACGCGGGCGATCTGCTCGAGGATCTCGGCTACGACCGCGACCAGGTGCTGGAGCGGTTGCGGGAGCTGCCGCTGGACGCCTTCCGCGACTCCTACGCCTACACCAATTTCGGTCTCACCGCCGCCGCCGTCGCGGTCGCCACCGCGGCGGGCACCGACTGGGAGACGCTGTCGGACAAGGAGATCTACCAGCCGCTCGGCATGACCTCGACGAGTTCGCGGTACAGCGACTTCCGCGCACGCACCGACCGCGCCGACGGTCACGTGCTCGTCGACGGCACGTATCGGGTCGCGGACCCGCCGCGCGATCCCGACGCCCAGTCCCCTGCGGGCGGGGTCAGTTCGTCGGTGGACGATCTCACCAAATGGATGACGATGATGCTCGCCGAGGGCCGACCGTTCCTCGCGGCGGACGCGTTACGACCCGCGGTGTCGCCGCAAGCGGTGTCCGCCCCGCCGACGGCCTTCGACGCGCGCGCCGGGTTCTACGGCTACGGCTTCAACGTCGGCGTCTCCCCTGCGGGACGGGTCGTGCTCGGCCATTCGGGCGCCTTCGACCTCGGCGCCGCCACCGCGTTCACCCTGATCCCCTCGGTGAACGTCGGCATCGTGACGCTCACCAACGCCGCGCCGATCGGGCTGCCCGAGACGCTCAACGCCGAATTCGCCGACCTCGTCCAGTTCGGCACCGTCCGCGAGGACTGGCGCGCGCTCTATCGGGAGGCGTTCGCGCCGTTCAGCGCGCCGAGCGGCAGCCTGGCTGGTGCGTCACCACCCGCGCGGCCCGCCCCTGCGCAACCGCTGCCGTCCTACGCGGGTCGCTACGACAACGCCTACTACGGTCCGGCCACCGTCGCCGTCGAGGACGACGCGCTCACCCTCACCCTGGGGCCGCGGAACATGCGTTTCCCGCTGCGTCACTGGGACGGCGACACCTTCGTGTTCACCCCGACCGGCGAGAACGCCACCACCGGCTCGGTCTCCCGCGCCACCTTCTCCGGGAACACCCTCACCCTCGAATACTTCGACGCCGACGGTCTCGGCGTCTTCACCCGAACCTGACGCGGTTCACCTCGTACGGTCGAACACCCCGCGCACGTACGCCGCCTGGCCCGCGTGCTGGAGATCGTCGGAGATCACGCTCACCAGTCGAACGGCGAGGGTGACCGGTGGGTCCCAGCGGGTGTCGATCACCTTCGCCAGATCCGTGTCGGTCAGCTCGCGCACGAAGTCGAGGGTCCGCTCGTGCACGGCGTCGTAGTAGCCCGACAGCGAGTCGGCGGACGCGCGCACCAACGCGACCTCCTCGGGGCCGTCGCCGTAGCCGGTCGCTTGTTCGTCCAGCGGCAGGCCGAAACGGCCGTACCAATCCTGTGCGGTCCACACCTGCTCGGTGCCCGCGACGTCCGCGACATGATCGTCCTGCACCCGGGTCAGGTGCCAGATCAGCCAGGCGATCGTGTTGGCGCCCGGGTCGATCCGGAAGGTCAGCGCGTCCTCGTCCAAGCCGTCCACGGCCTCGTACACCGCTTCCCTCACCCGCTCGTACCCGTCGGTGAGCAGCTGCGCGCTCGTCATCGCCATCGCCTCCTCGCGTCGTCGATGTGCTCCCGTCCTCGGGACCTACCCACTGCGGGGCGATCCACGCGACAGTGTCACGGCGCGGGGTACACCGGCGATATGCACTGCACCGCGTAGAGCACACAACCGGACCACCCGTTGCCACAGGTACCCAGTGAGGACATCGTGACGTCACCCGGATCCCGCCATCTCGACGTTCGCCTCGGCGACATCGAGGCCCTGCGCACTCAGGCACAGCTGTCGGTCCGCCGCCGCGACGCCGCGGGCGCGGTGCGCGATCTCCACCGGGCCGGGGCGATCGCCGAGGAATTGGTTCGTGATGCGGAAACGTGGAGGCCGCGCGATGCGGAGGTGCTGCGCGTCCTGGTGCGTGTGATCGAGCTGGAAAGCGAGATCGCCCGTGCGATCGACGCTCGCACCCTCGCCTTCGGCGACGTCAGCGCGTTGAGCGAGGCGTTGGCCAGGTTCTCGGCGAGGTCGCGCGGGGACGGTGCGCTCCACGTCAGCGGCGACTGCGGCCGCGTCGATCACCGCAACCGATAGAAGCCCGAGCCGACCTGCGTTCGGCTCGGACGACGCGCCTCAGGCGCCGTGGCGCCTGCGCTGCGCGGCCTCGGCGATCAGACGCAGGCACGTGTCGTGCTCGTTCTCGCCGGGATACCGTTCGTTGCGCAGCCGCAGCATCGCCTGCGCCACATCGATGCCCAGCACGCTCGACAGCCGCACGGCATCGACCTTCGACATGTGATTCCTCCGATTGAACTCAGTTGAAAAGCGAATGATCCGACCATGACGTACCCGAACCGCGGGCCGTCGAACCCTCGAAGATCCTGCCGCGCCTCGTTTTCCGCCTTTCACCCACCCCCGCCACTCGCCCGCGAACTCGTCTCCCGCTGCCCCGCCTGCCACCATGGGATCCATGGGCGACATCCGGATCGGCACCTCGGGATGGTTGTACCGAGGCTGGCGCGGCGTGTTCTACCCGGTGGGACTGACCCAGCGGCTCGAGCTCGGCTACCTGTCCGAGCGAATGGACAGCGTGGAGATCAACGGATCGTTCTACTCGTTGCAGCGACCGTCGAGCTACCTGCGCTGGGCCGAACAGACACCGGAGGACTTCGTGTTCGCCGTGAAGGGCAGCCGTTTCATCACCCACATGAAACGGCTGCGCGACGGCGACACGCTGCTGGCGAATTTCCTCGCCTCCGGCGTTCTCGCTCTCGGCCCCAAACTCGGGCCGATCCTGTGGCAGCTGCCGCCGACCATGCCGTTCGACCCGGACCTGCTCACCGGCTTCTTCGCCCACCTGCCGCGCAGCACCGCGCAGGCCGCCGAGATCGCGAGCAGACACGATCACCGCGTCGACCCCGCCCACACCACCGCCGACGCGGACCGGCCGCTGCGCCACGCGCTGGAGATCCGGCATCCCAGCTTCGTCACGCCGGAATTCCCGGAGCTGTTGCGCGAGCACGGAATCGCGCTCGTGGTCGCGGACGCGGCGGGCAAGTATCCGCTGCTCGAGGACGTCACCGCGGATTTCGTGTACGTCCGGCTGCACGGGCACGACGAGCTCTACGTCAGCGGGTACACCGACGAGGGGCTGGACATGTGGGCCGAGAAGATCCGGTCCTGGGCGCGCGACGGCGACGTGTACGTCTACTTCGACAACGACGCCAAGGTGATGGCCCCGCGCGACGCGCTGGCGTTGCGGGCCCGCGTCGCGTGCTAGCGTCGAAGACAAGGTCCGCGGCGGGCCTCCGGACGAGGGCTCAGTACCCGGACAGCGACAAGACTGACCATGGAGGTCGGTCGTGGCTTGGGTCGTTCTTCTCGTCGCCGGGGTGTTGGAGGCCGTATGGGCCACGGCGCTCGCCGAATCCCGCGGTTTCCGGCGTCTCGTTCCCACCCTCGTGTTCGCGGCGGCGCTCGTCGCCAGCATGATCGGACTGGCGTTCGCCATGCGCAGCCTGCCCACCGGCACCGCCTATGCGGTGTGGGTCGGCGTCGGCGCGGTGCTCACCGCGGTGTGGGCGGTGTCGACCGGCAAAGAGCGGACGAGCCTGGCGCGGACGCTGCTGCTGTGCGGGCTGGTCGCCTGTGTGGCCGGACTGAAGGCGGTGAGCTGAGATGGCGTGGCCGCTGCTGATCGTCAGCGCGGTGTTCGAGGCCGTGTGGGCGACCGCGCTCGGCATGTCGGACGGGTTCTCTCGGCCGGTGCCCACGGCGGTGTTCGGAATCGCGTTGGCGGTGAGCATGATCGGGTTGGCGCTGGCCACCCGGCGCATACCGATCGGCGTGGCTTACGCCGTGTGGATCGGCATCGGTGCGGCGCTCACCGTCGGGTACGCCATGGCGAGCGGCGCCGAGACCGTCTCGGCGGCCAGGATCGCCTTCCTCGGCGGCATCATCGCCTGCGTCATCGGACTGAAGTTCGTGCAATAGGGTGCGAAGACACCGGCGTGGCGTGCGCCGAAGCCGCGGGCATCGGGCTGGTCGACCACTGCGCGCCCGACGCCGAACTCGATCGGTATGTCATCGATCTCGCCGAGCGCATCGCCGCGAATTCGCCCGGCTCGCACCGCATCTACAAGGCGCTCTACGCCAACACCCGGTCGATGGAACGGACCGCCGCGTTGCGCGCGGAGACCGAGATGGCGTTCGGCTTCCCCGACGACGCCGCGGCGCGACTCGCCGGAGGAACCCGCGGCTGCCCCCTCGACCCGGCACACTGTCGATATGGCAGCGCTGACCACCCGACGCACCTACGCCAAGCAGGTCGCCGTGTGCGGGCCCACCGCGTGCACCCGCGCCGACGCCGCGAACGCCACCGAGGTCGGCCGACTGCTCGCCACCGCGGGGGCGACCGTGCTGTGCGGCGGCGGCTTCGGTGTGATGGCCGCCGTCGCCGAAGGCGCGTCGCGGGCGGGCGGACTGGTGATCGGGGTGCGGCCCGACATCGACCGCGACGCCGCCTGCGCGGGACTTTCCGCCGTGCTGTTCACGAACATGGGCGAGGCGCGCAACGCGATCCTGGTGCGCTCCGCCGACGCCGTCATCGTCATCGGCGGGTCCTGGGGCACGCTGTCCGAACTGGCGCTGGCACGGCACCGCGGCGATATCCCGGTCGTCTCGCTCGGCGGTTGGCAGATCCTCGACGCCGCGGGTGAGCCGTTGCAGGCCACACTCACCGCCGCCGACCCCGCTGAAGCGGTGCGGCTCGCGATCGGGTCACGCCGGGGTTGAGTGTGGCGCGCCGGGTTCAGCGGGCGGCGGCGCGGGAGAGGTTCCAGCTCTGCCAGGTGTCCTCGGGCAGGTCGTCGCGGATCGGTTCGAGCACCTCGGCGCGCATCGGTTCCGGGAGCCGGTCCAGTGCGGGGACGACGTCGGGCGAGAGGGTGCTCAGATAGTCCGTGTCGAGCGTCTTGCCGTTCGTCCAGCGGTCGATGTTGCGCTCGGCGACCAGGCGTTCCGGATTCAGGATCGCGAGCATCAGCAGCGTCGCCAACGCCGTGCCGAGCGCGGCGCGCGGCAGCCAGGCGCGGCGCAACCGGACCACCGCCGCGAGCACCAGCACGTAGATCAGTCCGAGCCAGAGCTCGAACGCCTCCACGAGCACGCGCAGCACCGTGAAGCCGTAGGCCTGCTGATAGGTCCACATGCGGCCGAGCGCGGAGGCGACGAGCACCAGCGACAGCGCGGTCACCGAGCCGAGCAGCGCGCGTAGCCACGTTCGGTCGCGTGCCGAATCCTGGTCGGCGAACCGCAGCACCGTGAGGATCACCGCCAGCGCCAGCATGGTGACGATGGACAGCTGCCCGAAACCGCTGCGCGCGTACTGCGCGTAGGTGAGGCCCGCGGTCTTCTGCACGTAGTCGTCGCCGCCGAACAGCGCCGCGAACTGAGCGGCGACGAACGCGGCGAACAGCGCCGTCAAAGCGCCCACCGGCAGCGCCCACTCCCACCGGCTCACCGTGCGGCCCGAAACTTTCTCGCGCGGCATCGAATCCGCCGACCTCGGCGGACCGGCCAGCAGGAACATCGCGCCGAGGCACCCCAGCGCCACCGCGACGGACACCAGCGTCCATCGCACGAGCGACCCCGTGTCGACGGCGGGGACCAGCCGGTTCAATATCGAACCGAAGGTGGCGTCGGCGCTGCCGAGCAGCGGCGCGAAGACAGCGAGCAGCGCGACGGTCGCGCCCACCGAGAGTCCGGCCCGCCACGTGCGCGTCTTTCGCGCGTCGCGCGCCCGGCGCGCACCCTCGGACACCCACAGCACCGCGGCGGACGCTTCCAGCGGCACGGCGATCGCGTCGTACCAGATGCCGTGCACCGAGCGGCGCGGCACCACGGCGAGCGAACTGGCGAAGACCGCCGCCAGGACGCACAGCACGAACAGCCACCCCGCCGCCCGCACCGCGCCCACCGCCAGCAGCGCCAGGGCGAGCGCGGTCCACCACAGTCGCGCCGGGTTGTGCCGCAGCAGTGCGCGAATCGAACGGTCGCCGGTCGACTCGCCCTGCTCGACTGACGCGCGCGCCCGTCGATCGACGACGAACACCGCGCCCGCGGCGACCAAGGCGGCGAGCACCCAGCCGATGCCGGGGCGGTCCCACGGGACCAGTACCGCGGCCGCGACTCCGGCGACCAAGGCGGCGGGCAATGCCGCGAGCGGATAGGCGACCCTGCGCCACTTGGGTATCGGCGCGATGGTCAGTAGGCCGGATCGTCCGGGTACTGGACTCATCGGCTGGAGTGCGCCTGGGGTCGAATTCGCCTGACTGTCAGGGTCTTTCGCGGTGGTATCCGCGGTCTTCACGAGCTTCGTCCCGGATTCGGTGGGCTGTTCGGCGGTCTTGTCGGAGGAAATCGACGTCTTGCTGGTAGCCGGAGCATCCGACGAGGTCACCGTTCGGGTGTCAGCCGAAGCACTCGGCGTTGTCACCGCCCCGGCCTCTGCCGAAGCAACTGACGATGTCGCAGTCATGGCGTCGGCCGAAGCGTCCGACGATGCCGCCGTTTTGCCGTCTACCGGAGCATCCGCGGACTCTGCGGCGGCCGTGGCGCGCGCAGCCTGCTCGCCTGCCTCAGACGAGACCGTGCCGGACCCCCGCGAAGCCGTGCCGCGGTCCGAGGATTCGCCAGCACCCGGCGACCCGGGCGAGCGAGTACGTTTCGCGGCGGCGTCATGCGAGGACGAACCCACCGTCGCGCCGTCCACCGTCTTGTCGCTTCCGTCGGTGGACGCGACGGTCGCCGTGTCGGGGGCGGCGGCCGACTGGTCGGCTCCACCCGCCGAACCTTTCCGCGTTTCGGCGGCCGCCGGGCTCGTCGCCATCTCGAGGCCGGTCGATCCTGCTCCACCATCGGAGCCTTCGCGAGTCTCAGCGGCCGCCGTCTCCAGGGCCGTCGACCGCGTGGCACTCTCGCTGGCGCTTTCCGGGGCCGCAGCCGTTGTGTCCGGCGGTTCGGGCGGCGAATCATTCCGTCCGGTCGGTTCTTTACTCATGAGCCCCTCCGATTTCGGGTGTGCGTGATCGCCCCGGCACCTCTGGCGGTCCGGGTTGCGGTGGGTGGGTTGTTTCGGTCGGGTCCGGCCCGTCAGGGTGCGGGCAGGACCACGCGGATGCGGGAGCCGGGGTCGGCCACGGCGATGGTGCCGCCGTGCAGGTCGACCAGCCAGCGGGAAATGGCGAGGCCGAGTCCGGTGCCGCCGCCGTTGGTGCGTCCGCCGCGGGTGAAGCGGTCGAAGACGGTGGCGCGTTCGGCGGCCGGGATGCCGGGACCCTCGTCCTGGACATCGATGACGAGTTCGCCGTGCTGCGCGTGGGCGGTGATCCGCACCTCGCCGCCCGCCGGGCCGTGCCGCGCGGCGTTGTCGAGCAGGTTGATCAGCACTTGGTGCAAGCGTGCACGGTCGGCGTCGACGCACGCGGTGTCAGGCCGCACGTCGGTGCTGAATCGCACGCCGCGGCCCTGCGCCGCCGCCATCACCTCGGCCTCGGCGACCACCTCGGCGAGCAACGGCGCGACCGGGATGTTCTCGCGATCCAACGCCAAGGCGCCCGCCTCGATGCTGGACAGGTCGAGCAGTTCGGAGACCAGCAGCCCGAGCCGTTCGGTCTGGGCCAGCGCGGTGCGCAGCGTGCTCGGATCGGGTTCGGATACACCGTCGACCAGGTTCTCCAGCACGGCGTGCAGCGCGGTGATCGGTGTGCGCAGTTCGTGCGAGACGTTGGCGATAAGGTCGCGGCGCTGCTGGTCGACGGCGGCGAGGTCGGCGGCCATCCGGTTGAACGCCTCGGCGAGCTGCCCCACCTCGTCGCGCGAACTCGCCCGCACCCGGCGGGTGTAGTCGCCCTGGGCCATGCGCTGAGCGACCGCGGTCATATCCCGCAACGGCCTGGTGATGCCGTGCGCGAGGATCTGAGAGGTGATCAGGGCGATCAACACCGCGGTCAGGGTGGTTCGCGGCGGCAGCCAGCCGATCTGGAAACGGAAGAACCCGAACGCGAGACCACCCGAGACCACCATCAGGATCGCCAGCTTGAGTTTCACCGACCGCACCGGATCCAGCGGCCGGGGAAGCGCCTCGGCCACCGTGTCGGCGAGCGCGCGGCATCGGCGCGTGAACTCCGACGGTGTGGCGTCCTTCGTGCGCGCGTCGGTGGTCATCGCGCCTCCAACGCGTAACCCACGCCGTGCACCGTGCGGATCAGATCCGCGCCGAGCTTGCGTCGCAACGCTTTCACGTGACTGTCGACCGCGCGGGTGCCCGCGGCGTCGGCCCAATCCCAGACCTCCTCGAGCAGACGTTCCCTGGCCAGCACCACCCGCGGCCGCCGCGCCAGCCGGGCGAGCAGCTCGAATTCCAGTGGCGTCAGCTTGGCTTCGGTGTCGCCGCGCCAGACGCGATGCTGCTCCAGATCGATGCGCAGATCGCCGACGACGATCGCGGCGCCCTCCCGGTCGGTGGCGCGCTCGACCCGGCGCAGCAGCGCGTGCACCCGGGCCGCGAGCACGCGCATCGAGAACGGCTTGGTCAAGTAGTCGTCCGCGCCGACGCCGAGCCCGACGAGCTGGTCGGTCTCGTCGGTGCGCGCGGTGAGCATGAGCACCGGCACGCCGCGCCCGGCCTGGATGCGCCTGCACACCTCGAGGCCGTCGAAGCCGGGCAGCATCACATCCAGCACGACCAAGTCGGGCTCGTTCGCCTCGACCGCGGCCACCGCGCCGGGTCCGTCGTGGGCCAGTTCGACGGCGAACCCCTCCGCCCGCAACCGCGCGGCCACGGATTCGGCGATGGTGACCTCGTCGTCGACCACCAGAATCCGCCGCGCCTGCCCGTTGGCCGCCGCGCCGCGCTCCCCATTCCGAAGCTCCATGCCCGGAACCCTAACCACCCGCTGTGGAGAGCAGCGTCGGCAATTGTGGAGATTCGGTGTGCACTCCCGGCGGCCATCCTCATCGGCGGGCCTTCGCCCATGTTCAGGTTGTCGACGTGATCCGTCCACCGGCGTCGACCGGGCGCGCCTCGTGGACGATGCCCTCGTGCTCCGCGCCGCGCCGGAAACGCAGCAGCCGCAAGGCATTCGCCACCACGAGCAAGGTCGATCCCTCGTGGATGAACACCGCAGGACCGATGGGCAGGCCGATCAGCGTCGCGGGCACCAGGACGGCGACGATCACCAGCGCGAAAGTCAGGTTCTGCCGGATGATCCTGGCGGTGCGCCTGCTCAGCGCCACGGCGAAGGGCAGGCGGCCGATGTCGTCGACCATCAGCGCGACATCGGCGGTCTCCAGCGCGACGGCGGAGCCGCCCGCGCCCATGGCGATGCCGACCGAGGAGTTCACCATCGCGGGCGCGTCGTTGACGCCGTCGCCGACCATGGCGGTGCCGCCGCCGAGCCGCCCGATCATGGTGACCTTGTCCTCCGGCAGCAACCCGCCGTGCGCGGCGTCCAAGCCCATGTCGGCGGCGACGGCGTCGGCGACGCGCTGGTGGTCGCCGGAGATCAGCACCACGTCCTCGATGCCGAGGGCGCGCAGCCGCGCGATGACGGGCGCGGCCTCGGCGCGCGGGGTGTCCATCACCCCGACGACACCCAGGTAGGCGCCCGCGTGCCGGACGATCATCGTGGTGCGTCCGCGCGCGTGCAGGTCGTCGACGATGTCCGCGATCGGCGCGGGCACCCCGTCGGCCTCCAGCTCGCCGAACATGGTGAGGTTGCCGACTTCGGTGGGATGTCCGTCCACCAGGGCGGTCACGCCGCGTCCGGTCACCGAGTTCACCTCGGTCGCGCGGCGAGCCGATTCTTCCGGCAGCAGCGGCGCGAGGTCGCGGGTGATGGCGGTGGCCAGCGGATGGTCGCTGTAGGACTCGACCGCGTGCAGCGTCGCGATCAGCTCGGCGCGCGATTCCGGACGGACCGCGACGATGTCGGTGACCCGGGGCAGCCCCCAGGTGAGCGTGCCGGTCTTGTCGAAGGCGATGGAACGGACCCGGCCCAGCGTCTCCAGCGGCCCGCCGCCCTTGGCGAGCACACCGGCCTGCGCGGCCCGCGCCACACCCGAGAGCACGGCGCTGGGCGTCGCGATCGCCAGCGCGCACGGGCTGGCCGCGACGAGCACCACCATCGCGCGGTAGAAGCTGTCGGCGAACGGTTCGGTCAGCGCGATCATGCCGAAGGCGAGCACACCGAAGACCGCGGCCAGCACGGCAGGCACGTAGAACAGCTGGAACCGGTCGATGAAGCGCTGGGTGGGCGACTTGTGCGTATCGGCCTCGCGGACCATGGTGATGACCCGCGCCAGCATGCTGTCCGCGGCGCGGCTGGTCACCAGGACGTCCATCGCGCCCGAGCCGTTCACCGTGCCCGCGAACACCCGGTGCGGCTCGGACACCGGTGCGCGGTCCACGGTCGCTCCGGTCAGGGCGCTCTTCTCCACCGGAATGCTCTCACCGGTGACCGATGATTCGTCGACGCTGCTCGTTCCGTCGATCACGATGCCGTCGGCCGCCAGCCGCGAATTGGGCAGTACCACGACGACATCGCCGACCGCGAGGTCCTCGACATCGACATCGCGCACCGCGCCGTCGTCGCCACGAACCAGCGCGGTGCTCGGCGCGAGGTCCGCGAGCGCCTCGATGGAGCGCTTGGCGCGGCCCATCGCGTACTCCTCGAGCGCGTGCCCGAGGCTGAACAGGAACAGCAGCACCGATCCCTCGGCCCACTTGCCGACCGCGGCCGCGCCGAGCGCCGCGACCAGCATCAGGAAGTCGACCTCGAACCGGCCGCGCCGCACCGTCGCGACGGCCGTGCGGATCGTGAAGAAGCCGCCGAGGAAATAGGTCGCGGCGAACAGCGTGATCGCGGCCCAGGGCGGCGCGGAGAACAGATACTCCGCCGCCATGCCCGCGGCGTAGGTGACACCGGCGGCGATGGCGAAGATCAGCTCGCCGCGCTCGCCCAGAGTCGAGTGCCCGTGTTCGTGCATGTTCGCTGTCGACTTCATACGGCGATCATATGCATAGATCGCTATATTTGCATAGGCAAGGCGTCGTCACCGAACCGTGTCCCCGCCGCGACGATCGGCCATGTCGGGTCTCGACATCGCCGCGGCCTCCTCGAATATTTCCCGGCCGCGATCCCGACGCCTCGAGCGACGCCAAACCTGTTGACAGCTGGGCATTTATCGCACCGGAGCGGTCGGCCCCAATTCACCGGCAAACCCTGGGCATCGCGACGGATACCGCACCGGCCACCGCCGACACGCCGGGATTGCATCTCGGCATCGCTCTCGGCAACCGCGCCAACCCCCGCATCCGCGCGCGTAGCGTGACTGGACGGTTGAAAGTTTGCCGACATGATGCCGACAGCGGTCCGACGGAGGCGGTATGACCACTCACTCCCCCTACGCTGCCGCGGACGACCTGCGGCCCCAGTTCGCGGGATCGGTGCTGGCACCGGAGGACTCCGGTTACGACGCGGCCCGGGCGATCTTCAACGCGATGGTCGACCGCAGGCCCGCGGTGATCGCCCAGTGCACCGGCGTCGAGGACGTGCGCGCCGCCTTGGCCTTCGCCGACCGCAGGGGTCTCGAGGTGGCCGTGCGCGGCGGCGGCCACAGCGTCGCTGGCGCGAGCCTCACCGAAGGCGGATTGGTCGTGGATCTGCGGCGCATGCGGTCGGTCACCGTCGACCCGCACGCGCGCACCGCGGTCGTCGAGGGCGGCGCCACCTGGGCGGATTTCGATCGCGCCTGCCAGCCGCACGGCCTCGGCACCACCGGAGGGCGAGTGTCCAGCACCGGCGTGGCCGGGCTGACCCTCGGCGGCGGCTCGGGGTGGTTCGAGCGCAAATTCGGCTTGGCCAGCGACAGCCTGCTGTCGGTCGACCTCGTCACCGCCGACGGAGTCGAGGTCCGAGCTTCAGAGGACGAGCATCCCGACCTGTTCTGGGCGCTGCACGGCGGCGGCGGAAATTTCGGCGTGGCCAGCCGATTGACCTTCCGGCTGCATCCGCTGCCGGTCACGACGCTGGGCCTGCTGCTGTGGGAAGCCGAGCGCGGACTCGAGGTCGCCACTGCCTACCGAGACCTCGTCGAGGGCGGTGTCACCGAGGATCTCGGCGGAGCCGTCGTGTATCTGACCGGACCGCCCGAGGACTTCGTGCCCACCGAACTCCATGGCAAGCGGTTGGCGGTCTGCGTCGCCGTCTACGCGGGCACCGCGGCCGAACTGCGCGATGTGCTCGCACCGATGTTCGCGCTGCGCCCGGACGGCGTGCTGCTCACCGAGATGCCGTACTGCGACATCCAATGCGCGCTCGACGATCCGCCGGGCGTCCGCAACTACTGGTCCGACGCACACCTCGCGGGCCTGCCGGACGAAGCGGTGCGGCGGTTCGCCGAACAGGGCATGGCCATGCCGGTTCCCACGCCGTCGCAGAGCCTGCTCGTGCCGTGGGGCGGCGCCGTCGCGGCGGGCGCACGGGACTGGCCGCAACCCCACCGCGGCGCCGCGTGGGTGGTGCACCCGTTCGGACTGTGGGAGGACCCCGCCGACGACGCGTACGGCATCTCCTGGGTCAAGAACACCGTCGCCGCGATGCGGCCCTACGCCACCGGAGCGGTGTACCTGAACTTCATCGGCAACGAGGGAACGGACCGGGTGATCGCGGGCTACGGCCGGGAGAACTACGCGAAACTGGCGGCGGTCAAACTGGAATACGATCCGCGCAACGTCTTCCACCTGCATCACAACATCCATCCCGCGGCCGCCACCGCAGGGCCACGCTCATGAATCCCGCGACGACACGGCCTCTCCGGTCCGCCACGCGGGCGACGGCCGGACCTGCCCTGCGAGTGGTGCTGACCGCGATCGCCGCGCTGGTGATCGGCATGGTCTCGCCCGGGCACGCGTCGGCGGCCCCGGCGGTGCTCGGCGGCGGATCGGGCATCGTGATCGGCCAGCACGCGGCGTGCACGCTGACCACGATCGGGTACGACAACGCCGGGCGACTCGTCGGGCTGACGGCAGGCCACTGCACCATGCGCGGCATGCCCGTGCGCGCCGAACACGCGCTGACAGCGGGACCGGTCGGTGTCGTGGTCCTGGTCGACGTGGTCGACGACTACGCCGTCATCGAGTTCGATCCCACCCGGGTCACGCCGCTGCGCAACGTGGGACCGCTGGTGATCGAGGACGTCGGCGCACCGCCGCAGCCCGGCACGATCGTCTGCAAGAACGGCCGCACCTCCGGCTACGGCTGCGGGGTGGTGTGGGATCAGAACGAGTCGTGGTTCCGCAACCAGGTGTGTTCGAAGCCGGGCGATTCCGGTGGACCAGTCACCGTCGGTGATCGCCTGGTCGGCATGAATGTCGGCCACGTGGGCGTCACCGCGTTCGGGGCGACGGTCTTCGACGTCGCCTGTCAGCACCCGCAGGTACCGGTGCACGATCCGGCGGTGGCCACGCAGATCGGCACAGTGTTCGCCGACATCGACCGGATCGGCGGGCCCGGTACGGGCTTCCGGCCGTTCTGATTCACGGCGGCTCGACCGAATGGCTCGAACAGCACGGCGCTCGTAGGATGTTGCTGCGCCGGAGGTGCCCGGTGCGCGCGCGTCGCCGCCAACCCGCAGGAGCCGAACGTGGACACCGGATCCGTCCCCTCCTACCTCCGCTACGTCGCCATCGGCGACAGCCAGACCGAGGGCATCGGCGACCCCGACGGCGACGGCGGACACCGCGGCTGGGCCGACCGATTCGCCGCACTCCTCGGCGCGGGCGCACCGGCCCTGCGCTATGCCAATCTCGCCATCCGCGGCCGTCGCGCCGCCCAGATCCGCGCCGAACAACTCGCCCCCGCCGTGGCGTTGCGACCCGACCTGGTCACCGTGATGGCGGGCATGAACGACATCATCCGTCCGCGACTCGACCGCGCCGCCCTGCTCGCCGACCTGCACGCCATGTTCGAAGCGCTCACCGCCACCGGCGCCCGCGTGATCACCTTCACCTATCCCGACATCGGCGGCATCGCGCCCTTCGTGCGACCGCTGTCCCCGCGCGTGCGCGAGCTCAACGCCGAAATGCGCCGCCTCGCGGATCGATACGGGCTCACCCTGGTCGATTTCGAACCCGTCGCCGCCACCACGCACCCGCTGGTCTGGTCGGCCGACCGCCTGCATCTGAGCCCGCTCGGCCACGACCTCGTCGCCCGCGCCGTCGCCGACATTCTCACCCTCCCCGGCGCCGACGCGACCTGGCGCGATCCGCTGCCGCCGGTGCGGCACAGCGTGGCCGAGATCGTCGCGACCGAGTTCAGCTGGACGGCCCGGCACATGCTTCCGTGGGTCGCCCGCCGAGTGCGCGGCCGTTCCTCCGGAACCGGCATTCGGCCGAAACGACCCGAGCTGCTGCCCGTGCTCGTCCGGCGGCCGGACGACGCCAACGCCTGAGTCGGCTTTCACGCCTCGCCGCAACACCGGGCAGCGGCGCGAGATCCGTCTGGTCCGAGGCCTACGACCGGCGGTAGTATGGCCCGGTGCGTAAACCGGCGGAGGGATCGGCGCGGCTGCGCGGTGCCTTCGTCGGATCGGCATCGGGGGCTGTCAGTATCGCCGCGCACGCGCTCGGCGGTGGCGTGGTCGCACTGGAGCAGCCGTCGGTCGCCCTGCTGATCGGGGCCTGCGCGGCCGTGGGCGTGCTCGTGGGCTCGCTTCGAATGCGCGCCGGGTTCGTCGAAATCATGGGGCTGCTGGCGATCGGCCAGGCCGTCGGGCATACCGCCCTGACCGTGTCTCCGGGTCATCACCATGGATCACACGCGACCACGATGATGCTGTTCGCCCACCTCGCGGCGATTCCGGTGGGGGCGATGCTGATTCGCAGCGCCGAGGCGGCGTTGGCGAGGGCGGCGTCCAGTGTGCGGGGCATCGTGCGCGTGTTGGGGACCGTACCGGTACCCGCGCTCGCGCCGATCGTTCGGATAGCGCCACGCGCTGACGCGAACCCTCGCAGGCTGCTTCTCAGTTCGGGTATCGGGACCCGGGGGCCACCGGCTCACCGGTAGACCCACACCGCCACCGAGCAGTCAGCGGCTCGAAACATCCGTCGAGCGCCTGGGCTTTCGCCGTCGTATCCGCCTCGGACGTCGATAGGTGTCGGCTCTCCGAGACATGTCGCACGGGGTCACCACGCCGAGATATGACACCGGCGGATAGATCCGGCACGCCTGAACATGCTGTAAGAGCGCTCCCGTCCGCCCAACTGCGGCACAGTGCGCCGCGCTCGGAGTGCGCGACTTTCGCACCATCCATCTGTAAACCCTTGCGCGACAACGCGAAGCGCCGTGGGAACCAGATGGCGTTCTGCCGCGCGAACACGACGCCGGACCGGTGGCGGTCCCTCACACACATCCCGAATCCGAACGGAGCTTTTCCATGTTCCCCATCACCCGAAC
Source organism: Nocardia sp. NPDC050713 (assembly GCF_040654315.1). Lineage (NCBI taxonomy): Bacteria > Bacillati > Actinomycetota > Actinomycetes > Mycobacteriales > Nocardiaceae > Nocardia > Nocardia sp. NPDC050713. The sequence continues at coordinate 659,999 of NZ_JBFAHS010000002.1, forward strand.
CTCCCGCGTCATACGCGGCGCCGTCGCGCTCGCCGCCACTCCCCTGCTGCTGGTCGCCTGTTCGTCCAACGACAGCACGCCCGCCTCGGCGCGCGCCGCCGACGCGATCACCATTCAGGACCAGTGGATCAAGGCCGCCGACAGCGGGATGTCCGCCGCGTTCGGCGAGCTGACCAACACCGGCGACAAGGCGCTGACCGTCGTGTCCGCGACCAGTCCCGCCTCCGAACGCGTCGAGCTGCACGAGGTGGTGGCCGACGCCGCGGGCACCAAGACGATGCGCCCGAAGAAGGGCGGGTTCGTCATCCCCGCGGGCGGCTCGCTCGCGCTGGCGCCGGGCGCCGACCACATCATGTTCATGGGCTTGAACGGTCCGCTGCGCACCGGTTCCGAAACCCCGGTCACGCTGTCCTTCGACGACGGTTCGACCATGACCTTCACCGCGCAGGTGCGTGACTTCCCCGGCAACCAGGAGAACTACGTGCCCGACGGCGACCATCACGCGGGCGCACCCGCCCCGGCCCCCGCGCCCGGTGCCTGAGCCGATCAGATCCCGGGGCTTCACCCGCAGGCGCCTCCTCGGCGGGGGCGCCGCCGCGGCGGGCGCCGTCGGGCTCGGGGCGGGGGCGATCGCACTCACCGGCCGCGACACCGGCGCGCACACCGCACCGGCCAGCGAACCGTTCTACGGCCCGCACCAGGCCGGAATCGCGACCGCGCCACAAACGCACGCCGCGTTCGTCGGATTCGATCTGCGTCCCGGTCTCGACCGCGACGACATCGCGGGCATCCTGAAGATCTGGACCGGCGACGCCGCCCGCCTCACCCAGGGCGCCGCGGCGCTGGCCGACACCGAACCCGAGCTGGCGGCCCGTCCGGCGCGGCTCACGGTGACGGCCGGACTGGGGCCGGGGGTCTTCACCGCCGCCGGTCTCGAGCACCGCAGGCCCGCCTGGCTGCGGCCGTTGCCGCCGTTCGTCATCGACCGGCTGGAACCGGCGTGGAGCGACGGGGATCTGCTGCTGCAGGTCTGCGCGGACGAGGCCACCACCGTCGCGCACGCGGTGCGGGTACTGTGCCGCAGCGTCACCTCGCTGCTCACGGTGCGCTGGGTGCAGCGCGGCTTCCGCGACGCGGCGCCCGGCCAGACCCCGCGCAACCTGATGGGCCAGGTCGACGGCACGGTCAACATCCCCGCCGGTACACCGGACTTCGACCGGCTGGTCTGGGACGACGGCGCCGCCCAGCCGTGGCTCGCCGGCGGCACCTCACTGGTGCTGCGCCGGATCGCCATGACGCTGGACACCTGGGACGAAATCGACCCGGAGGGAAGGGAACTCACCGTCGGGCGCAAGCTCGGCAACGGCGCCCCGCTCACCGGCAGCCGCGAATTCGACGAACCGGATTTCGCGGCCGTCGACGCGCACGGCATTCCGGTGATCCCGCCGTCGGCGCACATCGCCCGCGCCCGCCACACCCACGACGGCGAACGGTTCCTGCGCCGCGGCTACAACTACGACGACGCCCCCGCCCCCGGCCAGACCTCCAACTCGGGGCTGCTGTTCGCCGCCTATCAACGCGACGTCGACGCCCAGTACCTGCCGGTGCAGCAGCGGCTGGCGGATGTCGACGCGCTGAACGTCTGGACGACGCCGATCGGATCGTCGGTCTTCGTGATCCCGCCCGGCGTGCCGGAACCCGGCGGCTACCTCGGCCAGACGCTGTTCGAGTCGTGAGACGGTCCGGGGCTGTTTGCGGCCCCGGACCTCCACCCGCTCAGCTCCAGAGCACGGCCACGAAGACGTTCACGATGCCGAGACCACCGGCCGCGTGCGTCATCCACGGCACATCCTTGCCCCGCTTGGCATCGGCGCGACTCACCTCGGCGAACCCGGCGACCAGCACGGAGATCACCAGCTTGACGCCGATCTTCATCATGTTCAGATCCTTGTCCAGCGAACCGATCGACTCGGCCATCCCGACCAGCACGATCCCGGTGATGAGCTGCGCCCGCGCACCCCACACCATCACCTCGTTCACCTTCGGCTGCCCGGCGGCGTACCCGCCGATCACCGCGGCCATACCGAGTAAGTGCGTGACGACCACGACGTTGTAGACGAATTCCAGCACGCTCACGTTGCGAACTCCTGACGGTTTGGGCGTTAGAAGACCGTTTTACTCCGTCGATCGCGGAAGGCACCAATCGTGGCGATTCCACACCAGGAGGCCGGTTTGTCTGAGACAGAGAAGGTCACGCTGGCTCCCCTCCACCACCCGACTGAAGCGGACTATCCGGGATCGGGTGCCTTTCGCGGACGAGTCGTCGCGCCACTACCGCCGCCGCTGATCGAACGGCGTCCGCCGGTGGGCATAGCGGCGATGTGCGTGCGCGGCCGTCTCTCGAACGCGGTCATCCCACAAGAGCAATCAACCACTACGCCACCATCTCTGGACGCGACCCCGATCTCGACATCCTGCTACTGCGCCTGCACACCGAAACCGCCTGCCGCCGCGGCGGAGCGCTGACCCTGCGCCCCATGGAACTCAACCCGGCACACTTCCTCATCCGCTTACGGGAAAACGCAACACCGAACGCTGGCAACCGGTTTCCCCCTCACTGATGAACGCCTTGTCCCATCACGCCTCCGAACGCGGCGCCACCGGCAGCGCCCAACCCCTGCAATCCGCCCACCGAACCCCGATCGCTGAGGGCCGCTACCAAGGCTTGTTCCACGCCTCAGCAGACACATCCCGGAAATCGAAACCATGGGACTCAGCATCCACTGGCTCCGCCACACCACCCAAGTAAGTACTTCAGCAATGCTCGCCGACAGCATGCGTACCGACAACGTCAGGCAGAAGCCAGCGTTCCAGGGAGCCAAAGATACCCGCCCGCCAGGTAACGCATCCAAAGGCGCCACCCACAGGAGTCCCACTCTCTAAGTTGAACAACAACCCTGCGCACAAAGGAAAACGATGACCACCCGAACAGCACTGCTGCTCGTCGGCCTCGCCGTCTTTGGCGTCGCCCTCCTCACCACCAACTGGCACCCCATACGCGCCGTCGCCTACCTTGCCGGCTGGGCGCTCATCGCCATCCTGCTGATCTGGAACGACCGGCGCAACCGCGCGCGGCAGCGGGACAACACACATGCCTAGGCAAGGACCGCGCCGCACGAATGTCGGAATCCGGCTGTTGGATGAACAGATCGAACAGCTCGCGAACGAGGAAGGGTTGGTAATGAAGGCTGGTGATCCGAACCGCTCCGAACTGATCCGCATCTACCTCGCATTCGCCCGCGAGCACATGCCGACCGGATGGCGGCCAGACGGATGGGAGTACCAGGGCTAACCGGCCGAGATGCCCCCCAGCCCGCGCTGACCGGCCTGGCCGGTCACTACCGGTGAGCGCTGAGATTCGTTCGATCTGGCGCTATCGAGGTGATCCTGGTCCGCGCTAATTCGAGGTTGTCAGATCGCAGACCAGTTGGGGCTCTCGCATCGCTGTGAACTGTCACGGGTTGGGGGCCGCTTCTTCTTAGAGGAAGATGGTCGCCATCATGTCGAAGCGTTACCCGCCCGAGGTTCGTGAGAAGGCTGT